>DATMFQ010000031.1:0-31721 GCA_035556075.1 Microbacteriaceae bacterium
CGGCTCAGGCCCGCTTCCGGCCGAAGATGAGGCCCCACAGGAGCAGCACGATGATCGAGCCGGCGATCGCCCAGAACCAGGTGTGCCACTCGAAGAACCCGCCGAGGTTCGCGCCCGTGACGAGACTGCCGATCCAGCCGCCGAGGAATGCCCCGACGATGCCGAGGAGCAGGGTGACGAACCAGCCGCCGCCCTGCTTGCCGGGGAGGATGAGCTTGGCGATCGCGCCCGCGATCAATCCGAGGATGAGGAAGGCGAAGAATCCCATGGGAAGCTCCAATCGTCGACGGTGACGTGCTCGGTGGCATCACGATACGCGGCGTTGGCGCGTTTCCGCAGGATTTCCCGCGCGGCGCCAGTCACGCGGCGCGAGTCACGCCGCGCGCGTCATGAACTCCCGCACGAACGGGTCGACGATGACGTCGCTCGGCCGGATGCCGCGGACCAGGTGCAGCCCCTCCAGAGTGCGCAGCCGTGAGAGCGCGACGTAGGTCTGCCCCGGCGCGAAGGCGCGGGCGCCGAGGTCGATGAGCGCGCGATCGTACGTCTGCCCCTGCGACTTGTGGATCGTGACCGCCCAGGCGAGCCGGAGCGGGAACTGCGTGAACTCGGCGACGACCTCTTTCGACAGTGCGCGGGTGACCGGGTCGTACTGGTACCGGAAGCGCTCCCAGGTGGCCGGCTCCACCTCGTGCGTCTCGCCCTCATCCGTCTCGACGCGCACCGTGCCGCGCGAGATGTCGACGACCGTGCCGGTCGTTCCGTTCACCCACCGCGCGTCGCCGGACACGTCGTTGCGGAGGAACATGACGCGGGCACGGTCCTTCAGGTCGAGCGACGGCTCCGCCGGGTAGTACGAGGCCCCGAATTCGCCGTCGATCTCGGCGACCGCGGTCTGTGCGCGACCGGGGAGCGCCGCGAGGCCTTGCGCGTTGATGCGGGCGACCGTCGCATTCGTCGTCGCGAGGGTGATGGCCTCCTCGCCCGGCGGGACGGGCCGCTCGCCCGCCTCGTTGAGTGCCCGACCGATCTCCGGCGTCACCTCGCCGTGGCGCACCGCCGTCAGCATGTCGGCGAATGCGGGGTCGCGCTGGCGGTGCATGGTGCGCAGCTCGACGGCATCGAGGTCGGTCTGCTCCCACACGTGCGCGTCGAAGAACCACGGCGAGCGGTACTGGTCGCGGAAGTAGGCGCGCTCCTCGGCCTCCCGCGGCGGCACCGGGGCAAGCTGGTACGGGTCGCCGAAGAGGACGACCTGGACCCCGCCGAACGGCAGCTGGCGGCGGCGCGCCTCGCGGAGCGTGCGGTCGATCGCATCCATGAGATCCGCATTCACCATCGACACCTCGTCGATGACGAGCGTCTCGATGCTCCGCAGCACCGCCCGGACCTCCTCGCGCCGGTACAGGCGCTGGCTGGCGATGACACCGATTGGCAGCTGGAAGAGGGAGTGCACGGTCTGCCCGCCGACGTTGAGCGCCGCGACCCCGGTCGGCGCGCAGATCGCCATCGACTTCGAGGTGTGCTGGGCAATGTGCTGGAGCAGTGTCGACTTGCCGGTGCCCGCACGTCCCGTGACGAAGATGTGCGCCATCGAGTCCTCGATGCGCTCCGCGACCTGCCGCTGCTCCTGACTCAGGGCGGGGGCGACGTCAGACACGCCCCCATCCTGCCGCACGGCGGAGCCCGCCACGCCTGCAAACCTAGACTGTGTGCATGAGGGGCGCGGTCATCCGATTGGGGATCGCGGTCGCGGCGCTCATCGGCGCCTTCCTCGGTGCCGTCGCCATCCTCAACACGACGATCTACAGTCCAGCTGGCTACGTGCAGACGTACGTCGACGCGCTCGTCCGCAAGGACCCGGGCGCCGCGCTCGGGCTCGCCGGCCCGCTGCCGTCCTCGAGCGCGCTCGACGACCTGCTCACCGAGGACGTCATGCCCGATCTCGAGGTGACCGAGATCACCGAGCTCAAGTCGACCGGCAGCCGCCACCGGGTCGAGGTCCGCGCGGTCGTCGCGGGACAGCCGACGACCGCGGAGTTCGAGCTCGAGGAGACCGGGAGCATCCTCGGCCTCTTCCCGCAGTGGGGGTTCGCCCGCACCCCGCTCGTGCAGCTCGACCTGCAGGTCCTGCACGCGAGTGAGTTCACCGCGAACGGGGTGCGCCGGGTGGCCCCCGCCCCGAACGCCGCACGCACGTACCTCGCCTTCACCCCCGGCGCCATCACCTTCGGCCACGAGTCGACGCTGCTGACCGCACCGGACCGCGCCGTCGTCTTTGGCAGCCCCACGCGGCCGGTCGCGGTGACGATCAACCCACTGCCGAACGACACCTTCACCGAAGCGGTCCGGTCGCAGGCCCACGCATTCCTCGATGCCTGCGCAGAGCAACAAGTGCTGTACCCGGTCGGCTGTCCCTTCGGCCAGGACCTCGCCGACCGCCTCGCGAGCCCGCCGAGCTGGACGATCCTTGCCTACCCACCCACCACCCTGCTGCCGACCACGACCCTCGGCGAATGGACCGTCCCCGTCGGCGAGGGCGTCGCGGAGGTCGACGCCGAGGTGCGCTCGATCTACGACGGCTCCGTCACCCCGTTCACCGCGGCCGTCGAGTACCGCATCGGCTACGTCGTGACGCTCGTCGGCGAGGAGATCATCGTCACGCCGCGGCTCGGCTGACGGCCCGGCGCACGCGCGCCCACCGGCCGCGCCCACCCCTAGTCGAACGGGCTCGCGGTCCGGCGATCCTGCTCGGCCCGCTCCGCGAGCATCGCGTTGTACGCGGCGAGGTCCGCGTCGTGGTCCCGATCCGCCTTCCGATCCACGCGGCGCTGCTCGCGCTCGTCGGAACGCACCCACTGCACGGCGACGAGGATCGCGAGCGCGAGCGTCGGCAACTCGCCGACCGACCACGCGATCCCGCCGGCGCGCTGCTGGTCCTCGAGCGCCGTCACCCCGATGTCCCAGCCCATCGCGCCGTACCAGTCGGCGAGCAGCAGCGTCGTGCTCGTCATGATGGCGAGGCCGAAGAATGCGTGCCCCGCCATGGTGACGAGGAGGATGACGAGCCGAATCGCCCAGGGTGGTCGCTTCGGCGAGGGGTCGGTGCCGATGAGCGCCTGGACGAAGAGATAGCCGCTGAGCAGGAAGTGGAGGATCATCCACTGGTGCCCGAGGTGGGTCATATTCGCCCAGCGGAACAGCGGCGTGTAATAGAAGATCCACAGGCCGCCAACGAAGATGCCCGCCGCGACGTACGGGTTCCCGAGCACCTGGAAATATCTCGAGTGGACGAGCCCAAGCAGCCACTCGCGGGGACCCCGAGAGCCGTCGTGGCGCGGGGCGATCGTCCGCAGCGCGAGCGTGATCGGTGCACCCGGCACGAGGAGCACCGGGATGACCATGCCGAGCACCATGTGCCCGAGCATGTGGGCGGAGAAGAGCAGCTCGTGGTACGCGTTGATGCCGCCGGAGGTCACCCAGGCGAGCCCAACGACGCCCGCGAGCCAGGACACCGTGCGCAGCACCGGCCACCGATCACCGCGGCGGTGGAGGCGTCGCACTCCCGCGAGGTAGAAGCCGGCCATGACCGCGCAGATCGCCAGCCACATGACGTCGGGGTCCGGCGGACCGAAGAGGTATCGCCACGCGGTCGGGTCGGGAGGCAGCACCGTCTTGGCGAGGATCTCGGACGGCGTGGTGCCGATCAGGCCGGGGCCGCGGGGCGGCGCGGTGTCACCGAGCGCCGATGCCATCCCCATCGCGACCCCCATGACCACGAGCTCGGCGAGCAGGAGTCGGACGAATGCGACGCCGCTCGGCAGTCGCTGGATCGCGTGGCGCCGGTGCACCGCGCCCACGACGCCGAGCGCGATCAACGCCACCGTCTTGATGAGGAGCAGTGTCCCGTAGGGGGTCGTGAGGTCGGAGAGCTCGTCGAGCCGGAGCACCGCCGAGACGACGCCCGCCGCGCCGACGAAGACGAAGGACAGCAGCGCGATGGTCGAGAACCGCTCCGCGAGCACTCTCGACCTTCCGCACACGGCCAGCGCGAGCAGCCCACCCACCCACACCGAGGCGAAGAGGACGTGGAGGAACATGGCCGCCCACGCGACGTTGTGGTCGCTGCCGCCCGCGTGCGCGAGGTCCGCGATCGGCACGAGCGCGCACGCGGCGAGGATGGCCGCGACCGCGATCCCCCAGTACGACCGCACGACGGCGAGGATCACCGCGACGACGGCGACGAATGCGATGCCCCAGACGCGCGCCTGACCAGCGCCGGTGTCGGTCAGGTACGTCCACAGCGCATTCGTGAATGCGGTGTCCGCGCGCAGCTCGGAGGAAATCGCCTGCGCGAAGGCGAGCACGGCGGCGGCGACCGACAGGATGGTCCAGACGACGGCCCCGGTCGCGGCGAGCGTCACGACCCGCTCGAAGTCCTTCGACTCGCGGGGCACGGCGAAGCAGGCGAACACGAGCGGACCGAGCGTCGCGGCCGCCGCGAGGTAGGAGAGGCCGCTCGCGATGGGGCTCGCCCAGCGGACGAATGGACCGGCATCCGCGAGCAGCGGCGCGGTCGGGGAGCCGCCGATGACCAGCCCGATGACGAGCGCGACGAGGGCGGAGATGCCGAGCACCAGGAGCGGGAGCCGGGTTCGCACTCCTCAAGCCTAGGAGCGCCGGATGCGAGAAGGCGCCGGACCCCGACCGGGGCCCGACGCCTTCGAGGCGAGGGGTGCTACTTGACCGCGGCCTTGAGCTTGCTGCCGGCCGAGACCTTGACGCCCTTCGAGGCGGGGATCTGGATGGTCGCGCCGGTGGCGGGGTTGCGGCCAGTGCGCGCGGCGCGGTTGGTGCGCTCGAAGGAGACCCAGCCCGGGATGGAGACCTTGGTGCCCTTGGCGACGGCCTGCGAGACGACGGCGAAGAACGCGTCGAGCGCGGCGCCGGCGTCCTTCTGGGTGAGACCAGCCTCCGCGGCGATGGCGGCGACCAGGTCGCCCTTGTTCAGGCTCTCGGCCATGTTGTCCTCCTCGGACGTCGGTGATGTTGGAGCGGTACTTGCAAAATCCGGCGAGCCGGAATCGCACGCGACACTACCCCTTGTGCGGCCAACATCCCCGTATTTGCAAGGAAGTTTCACAATCAAGGTTCAAGTGCAGGTTGAATGCGAAGGGGCCCACACCGTGCTGGTGCAGGCCCCGTCAACGTGGCTAGGCGTCTGGTGACTACCAGCTCGACTTCGTGATGCCGGGCAGCTCCCCGCGGTGCGCCATGTCGCGGAAGCGCACACGGGAGATGCCGTACTTCGACAGGACGCCGCGGGGGCGGCCATCGATCGAGTCACGGCTGCGCACGCGCACCGGGGAGGCGTTGCGCGGCAGCTTCTGCAGGCCGACGCGGGCGGCCTCGCGGGACTCGTCGGTCCCGTTCGGGTCGACGAGCGCCTTCTTGAGCTCGGCGCGACGCTCGGCGTAGCGGGCGACGACGATCTTGCGCTGCTCGTTCCGCGCAATCTTGGACTTCTTGGCCATGGTTCAGCGCTCCTCGCGGAATTCGACGTGCTTGCGGACCACCGGGTCGTACTTCTTGAGCACGAGGCGGTCGGGATTGTTGCGCCGGTTCTTCTTGGTCACGTAGGTGTACCCCGTGCCGGCGGTGGAGCGCATCTTGATGATGGGACGGATGTCCTGACCCTTCTTGGCCATCAGATCTTCTCCCCACGCTTGATGAGCTCAGCCACGACCGCGTCGATGCCGCGCGCGTCGATCACCTTGATGCCCTTGGCGGACAGCGTCAGCGTGACCTTCCGGCCCAGCGACGGGACGTAGTAGCTCTTCTTCTGGATGTTCGGGTCGAACCGCCGCTTCGTGCGGCGGTGCGAGTGCGAGATGTTGTGCCCGAAGCCGGGTACGGCCCCGGTCACCTGGCATACGGCTGCCATGGTGCCCTGCTTTCTAGTACCGCCCGGTGCCCCGTCCCTGGCGGGACTGACGGACTTCCGGACCCAAGATCACTTGTCCACAGGACCTCGCCCACCTGGGTGTGCGGGCCCCGCAAGAATGCCGCTCCGGCGGAGCGACCGATCAAGTGTACCGGATGATCAGACGGGGAGCACGCGGATACCCGGGACGAATGCGCGCTCGCCCACGACGAGCTCGTCCCCGACGCGCAGTCCGGCCGCGTCGAGCTCGGCGAGCAGTCCCGGCGAGGAGTCGGAGACGCGGACGATGCGCACCCGGGTCCCGGCGTCGACCTCCTCAAGCGGCACCTCGTCGCCGATCGGGACGCTGCCGTCGGCGCGCGGGATCGGGTCGCCGTGCGGGTCGCGCTCGGGGCGGCCGAGGCGCTCGGAGAGCCGCTCGGCGAAGGCGTCCGACACCGCGTGCTCGAGCACCTCCGCCTCCTCGTGCACCTCGTCCCAGCCGTAGCCGAGCCACTCGACGAGGAAGGTCTCGACGAGGCGGTGCTTGCGGACGACGCCGGCCGCCACCCGGCGTCCCTCGTCGGTGAGCGTCACCTCCCCGTACGGCTGGTGCGTGAGGAGCCCGGCGGCGACGAGCTTGCGCACCGACTCGGTGACGCTCGACGGCGCGAGGCCGAGCGCCTGCGCGAGCGAGCCGTTCGTCGCGACGCGCCCCCATTCCTCGGCCGACCACAGCGCCTTGAGGTAGTTCTCGAACTGGGCGGTGAGCTGCGACACGGTGGTCAGATCCTCTCGGGGCCGTCGAGTCCTCAGCCACAGTCCGGGCAGCGGCCGAAGACGTCGACGACATGCTCGGGCTCGGTGTAGCCGTGCTCCGCCGCGGTCGCGCGCGCCCACGCCTCGACCGGGGCCGCACTGATCTCGACGGTGGCACCGCATTCTCGGCAAATGAGGTGGTGATGGTGCTTCTGACTCGAGCAGGCGCGGTAGAGCGACTCCCCGCCCTGCTGCAGGTGGTCGGCGACGCCGTCGCTGGCGAGATCCGCGAGGGCCCGGTACACGGTTGCGAGCCCGATCGGCGACCCCTCCGTCCGCATCGTCTGGTGGAGCGTCTGCGCCGAGACGAAGCCCGGCGACTCCTCGAGCGCCTCGCGCACCGCGACCCGCTGCCAGGTCTGCCGCCTCGTCATGTCGCACCTCCGCGCATTCGTCCCCGCCCTTGCAACCATTCCACACCGACGCACACCAGGTAGATCGCGAACGAGATCGTCGTGATGAAGGGACTCACCGGCAGCGTCGAGCCGACCGCCAGCAGGATCCCGCCGAGCGCCGAGGCGAGACCGAAGGCCATCGCGAGGATCGGCACGAGCACCGTCGACCGGGACACCCGCAGTGCCGCGGCGGCCGGGGTGACCAGCAGCGCGAGCACGAGGAGCGCGCCGATCACCTGGACGGCGATGGCGATCGTGACCCCGAGGATGAGCATGAATGCCAGTGACAGCGCCCGGTTTGGCACGCCCCGCGCGACCGCGACCTCGGGATCGAGCGAGTCGAACGACAATGGTCGCCAGATGACGAGGAGCGCGACGAGGACCGCGACGGAGCCACCGATGAGCAGGCCGAGCTGCTCGAAATCCACCGCGATGACCTGCCCGGTCAGGAGCCCGAACTTGTTGGCGCTGCGCCCCGGATACAGCGAGAGAAACAGGATGCCAAGGCCGAGGCCGAAGGGCATGAGGACGCCGACGATCGAATTGCGGTCCCGCGCCCGCGTGCCGAGCAGCCCGATGATCGCGGCGGCGATGAGCGCGCCGGCGACCGAGCCGCCGAGCACGTCGACACCGATGAGCAGTGCCCCGGCCGCGCCCGCGAACGACATCTCACTGATGCCGTGCACGGCGAAGGCCATGTCGCGCTGCATGACGAAGACGCCGAGCAGCCCGCCGACGAGGCCGAGGATCGCCGCGGCGAGAATGCTGTTGCCGACGACGCCAAGCAGCGCGCCGTAGTCGCTGAAGTCGAAGATCGCGGGCATCAGGTCACCACACCCGGCGGGTCGAGGTAATCAGGCACCTCGGGGTGGTCATGCTCATCCGGGTGGTGCGGGTGGTCGTGGATGCCCCGCGCCCGCGCCTCCGCGGGCGTGCCGACCCAGCAGCCGTGCTCGGACAGCTCGACGATCCGATCCGCCCGGCGGAGCTCGTCATCGACGTCGTGCGTGATGACGACGACCGCGACGCCGCGACCACGCTGCGCCGCCGCGAGCGCGGTGATCTCGGCGCGCGCGGCGGGGTCGAGGCTCGACAGCGGCTCGTCGAGGAGAAGGATCGGCGGCTCGTGGACGATCGCCTGGGCGATGCGCAGGCGCTGCTGCTGGCCACCGGAGAGCTCCCCGAGCGGCCGACTGGCGAGGTCGTGGCCGTGCACCGCGTCGATCGCCGCCGCGACGGCGTGGCGGTCCGCGGCGCGCGTGACGGGGAGCCCGAAGCGCGTGCCGGTGCGGCCGAGCATGACGAGGTCGCGGCCGAGCAGCGGCGCGTGGCGCTGCACGATGCGCTGCTGGGGGACGTAACCGATCCGCGGGTTGCCGCGGCGGGGGGCGGCGCCGAGGACCGTGATCGAGCCCGTGGCGACCGGTTCAAGGCCGAGGATCGCCCGGAAGAGCGTCGTCTTGCCGGAGCCGTTGCGCCCGAGGATCGCGACGAGCTCGCCTGGGCGCACATCGAGGTCGAGGCCGTGAAACAGTCGGCGGCCGCCGGCGCGCAGGCTCAGGCCGCGGGTACGGATGACGGGGTCCGCGGTGGCGGCGGGTTCGGGGCCTGCGGCGGCGGTGCTCACTGGAGTGCGTGCTCCACGGCGTCCAGATTCGATGCCATCCACCCGAGGTAGTCGAGGCCCGCCGGCAGCGTCTCGGCGAACTCGATGACGGGCACGCCCGCACCCTCCGCGGCCGCGCGCACCCGCTCCGCCTCGGGGCCCGCTGACTGCGGATTCACGGCGAGGAAGCGGATCCCGCCACCCTCGACGCTGCGCAGCACGTCGTCGAGGATACGCGCGCTCACGCCGGAGCCGGACTCGATCGCGGTGAGGAATGCGGCTGGGGTCGCGTCGTGGAAGCCCAAGTCCTCGAGGAGATACGCGGCGACCGGCTCGGTCGAGATGATGTCCCCACCACCGAGCTCGTGCTCGAGTGCGTGGACGCGGTCGTGGAGCCGGTCCAGCTCGGCGAGGAATGCGCTGGAGTTCGACTCAATCAGGTCGGCCTGGTCCGGGACGAGCGCGAGCAGCTGCGTCGTGATCGCCTCGGCGATGTGCTCGACAGCGTGAATGGAGTACCAGACGTGCTCGTTGAAGCCCTCGATGTGATTGTGGCCGTCGTGGCTGTCCTCGGCGGCGTGGGCGTGGTCGGCGTGATCTTCGGTGTCGGCGTGATCGTCCGCGTCCGCGTCGGCGGCGGCCTCCTGGTCGCTGCGCCCGGGTGCCGCTTGCGGCATGAGCCCTGATGCCTCACTCGCACTGACGACGACCGCGTCCGAAGACTGCAGCAGCCGGGTCATGAAGTCGTCGTAGCCCCCGCCGTTGACGATGACGAGCTGAGCCTGACTCACGGCGAGCTGGTCCCGCGCGCTCGCCTCGTACTCGTGCGGGTCCTGCGCGGGCCCCGAGATGATCGAGGTCACCTCGACGGCGCCGCCACCGATTGCCTCGGCGATCGAGCCGTAGGCATCGGTGACCGCCACGACGGCGATCCGGCCATCGTCCGAGTCCCCGTCACCCGGTGCCGGTGCGGCCGCACACCCGCCCAGCGCGAGCGCCGCGGCGGCGAGGAGTGCAGGGATCGCGAGTCGCGCATTCATCGTCACGCGATGATGCTAATGAGACTCATTCTCATCTGCAAGTCGGCCGGAGATCGGCCGCGCCCCCACCCCGCTCGATGTGCACGTTTTCACCCGCTGTGCCCGATTTTTCGGGCACACGCGGTGAAAACGTGCACACGGAGGAATGCGGCGGGCGAGGCAGGCGTGCGCCGTCTCGGACGCTCGACGAGGAATGCGGTGGGCGCCTCAGTCGAGCAGCAGCGCCGGCTCCTCGATGACCGAGGCGACGTCGGAGATGAAGCGCGAGATGACGTCGCCGTCGACGACGCGGTGGTCGAAGGCGCCGCTCACCGTCGTGACATACGCGGGACGGACCTCGCCGTCGACGACCCACGGCTTCTGCCGGATCGCCCCGAGCACCATGATCGAGACCTCGCCGGGGTTGAGGATCGCTGTGCCGGTGTCGACGCCGAAGGACCCGACATTCGTGATCGTCACCGTCCCGCCCTGCATGTCCTGCGGCGTCGTGCGCCCCTCGCGGGCCGTGAGCGTCAGCTGCTCGAGTGCCTCCGCGAGCTCGCGCATCGACAGATCCTGCGCGTCCTTGATGTTCGGCACGATGAGGCCGCGGGGGGTCGCGGCGGCGATGCCGAGGTTGACGTAGTGGTGGACGATGATCTCCTCGTCGGTCCACGTCGAGTTGACCATGGGGTTGCGCCGAATCGCCCAGATGACGGCCTTCGCCATGATGAGCAGCGGGCTCACCCTGACGCCGGCGAAGTCCGGGGATGCCTTGAGGCGCTTGACGAGCTCCATCGTGCGCGTCGCATTCACCTCGGTGAACTCCGAGACGTGCGGCGCCGTGAACTTGGAGCGCACCATGGCGGTCGCGATCGCCTTGCGCATCCCCTTGACCGGGATGCGCTCCTCGCGGTCGACGGGCGCCTCCGGCGTCTCGAGGTTGTGGAAGACCTTCGCCTGCTCCGCGTGCCGGATGACGTCCTCGCGGAGAATCTCCCCGGCGAGGCCCGTCGGCATGACGACCGCGAGGTCGACACCGAGCTCCCGCGCAAGGTTGCGGATCGGCGGCTTCGCAATGACGGAGGCCGCGGCGGTCGCCGGGACGGCCCGCGCGAGTCGGTGGCGGCGCGACTGAACGTTGCCGGTCGTGCCATAGCCGACGAGGACGGCGCCGGAGCCCTCGTCCTCCTCCGCGACCGTCGCCGCCGCATCGGTCGCCGTCTCCGCCGCGACGTCGGCGGGGCTCGGCTCGGCGGGTGCCTCGGACGCCTCCTCGGTGTCGACCGCGATGATCGGCGCGCCGACGTCGACCGTGTCGCCCTCGGCGGCGAGCAGCTCGACGACGATGCCGGCAAACGGCGACGGCAGCTCGACGAGCGACTTCGCCGTCTCGATCTCGCAGATGGCCTGATTCAGCTCGACCCGGTCGCCGGGGGCGACCCGCCAGCTGACGATCTCGGCCTCGGTCAGGCCCTCGCCGACGTCAGGGAGGGGGAAACGCGCGATCGTCATCTGGTCACCTCATCACTCGATGGACGAATGCGGCGGACGCTCGCCGCGCATTCCTCCCGAACCTCAGTATGCAAGCGCACGGTCCACCGCCTCCAGCACGCGGTCCGCGTCCGGCAGGTACACGCCCTCGAGCTTCGCGGGCGGGAAGGGCGTGTCGAAGCCGGACACGCGCAACACCGGAGCCTGCAGCGAGTAGAACGCGCGCTCCGCGATCGTCGCGGCGATCTCCGAGCCGACCGAGACGTGCTGCGGGGCCTCCTGCGCGACGACGGCGCGGCCGGTGCGGCGCACCGAGTCGATGAGCGGGCCGTAGTCGATCGGGGAGAGCGAGCGGAGGTCGACGACCTCGGCGGAGGTGCCCTCCTGCTCGGCGATCTCGGCGGCGGCCAGCAGCGTGGCCACCATCGCGCCGTGACCGATGAGCGTCACGTCCGTGCCGCGCCGCACGATGCGGGAGGCGTGCACCCCGATGCCGCTCGCGGCGAGGTCGACCTCGCCGCGAGGCCAGTAGCGGGACTTCGGCTCGAGGAAGATGACGGGGTCGTTGCCGGCGATCGCCTCCTGGATCATCCAGTACGCGTCGTGCGGCGTCGCGGGGCTGATGACGCGCAGGCCCGGCGTGTGCGCGAAGTACGTCTCCGGCGACTCCTGGTGGTGCTCGACCGCGCCGATGTGCCCGCCGTAGGGGATGCGGATGACGACGGGGAAAGACTGGCTGCCCGCGTGCCGGTAGGTCTGTTTCGCCAGCTGCGAGGTGATCTGGTCGAATGCGGGGTAGACAAAGCCGTCGAACTGGATCTCGCAGACGGGTCGCCAGCCGCGCATCGCGAGGCCGATCGCGCTGCCGACGATGCCGGACTCCGCCAGCGGCGTGTCCATGACCCGCTGCTCGCCGAACTCGGCCTGCAGCCCCTCGGTGACACGGAAGACCCCGCCGAGCCGACCGATGTCCTCGCCCATGAGCAGGACCCGCTCGTCGTCGCGCATCGACCGGCGCAGCCCCTCGTTGAGCGCCTTCGTCATCGTCCAGGTCTCGGTCATGCCTCGCCTCCGAAGGAGCGCTCGTAGTGCTCGAGCCAGGTCTGCTGCTCGGCGATGAGCGGGTGCGGATCGGTGTAGACGTGGGCGAAGACCTTGGACTGCGGTGGCGGACCGAGGGCGAGCGTGCGGCGGCGCATGTCCGCCGCGAGCGCCTCGCCCTCCTCGGCGACCTCCGCGAAGAATGCGTCCGCGACGCCGCGCCCGCGCAGGTACGTCTCGTAGCGGGCGATCGGGTCGCGGGCCTGCCAGTAAGCGAGTTCCGCCTCATCCCGGTACTTCGAGGGGTCGTCGCTCGTGGTGTGCGCGCCGATCCGGTAGGTGAGCGCTTCAATGAAGCGCGGTCCCTTGCCGGCGCGGGCGTCGTCGAGGGCGACCCGGGTGACCGCGTAGGCGGCGAGCACGTCGTTGCCATCGATCTGCAGCCCGGGGATGCCGAATCCGCTCGCGCGGCGCACGAGCGGCGTGCGGGACTGTCGACTGACCGGCACGGAGATTGCCCAGTGGTTGTTCTGCAGGAAGAAGACCTGCGGGGTCTGGTAGGAGGCGGCGAAGACGAGCGCCTCGCTCACATCGCCCTGGCTCGTGGCGCCGTCGCCGAAGTAGACCATGACGGCCTCGTCGCGCTCCGGATCACCCGTGCCGCTCGCGCCGTCGAGCCCGATGCCCATCGCGTACCCGGTCGCGTGGAGCGTCTGCGAGCCGATGACGAGCGTGTAGAGGTGGAAGTTGCCGTGCGCCGCCGGGTCCCATCCGCCGTGGTCGAGGCCGCGCAGCAACTCGATGAGTCGCATGAGGTCGACACCACGAATGCGGGCGACGGCGTGCTCACGGTACGCCGGGAAGATGTGGTCCTGCTGCCTGGCCGCATAGCCGGAGCCGACCTGCGCCCCCTCCTGCCCGATGGAGGGGATCCACAGCGCGAGCTGGCCCTGCCGCTGCAGGTGGCTCGCTTCGACGTCGAGCCGCCGGGTGACGGCCATCTGCCGGTGGAAGTCAAGCAGTCGCTCCTCCGGCAGGGCCTCGATGAGCGGCAGCAGCCGCTCGGTCATCTCTGACTCGACGAGGACACCTTCCGGCGAGAGCAGACAGATGGTCTCGCTCGCGGTCGCCATTCGTCCAACCTATCCGGCGAGCGGCGCGCCGGATCGTAGGGCAGCGATAACGTTCTCCGCAGATCGCAGTAGAGGCGCCACAGATTCCTCCTCGCCGATCGACACGCGCACCCCGTCGTACACGGCCCGCACGACGAGCCCGTGGCGCTCGAAGTACTCGCCGGCCTCGCGGTTGCGCTCCCCGATCGGCAGCCAGACGAAGTTGCCCTGCGCGGCCGGCACGTCCCACCCCTGCGCCCGCAGGGCCGCCTGGACGCGGTCGCGCCGCTCGACGATGATCGCGACCCGGGCGAGGAGCTCGTCCTCGTGCTCGAGGCTCGTCACCGCCGCGCGCTGCGCGAGGTCGGTGATCGCGAGCGGGACATGGATCGCGTTGATCGCGTCGATGATGTACGACTCGGCGACCCCGTAGCCGACGCGGAGGCCCGCCAGGCCCCACGCCTTCGAGAAGGTGCGCAGCGCGATGAGGTTCGGATGCTGCGCGAGCACCTCGCGGCCGTCCACCGCATTCGGATCGGTGTTGAACTCGATGTAGGCCTCGTCGAGGACGACGAGCAGGTCGCGCGGGACCGCGGCCATGACCTCATCGAATTCGGCGCGGGTGATGATCGTCGAGGTCGGGTTGTTCGGCGAGCAGAGGAAGAGCAGGCGCGTGCGGTCGGTCACCGCAGCGATGAGCGCAGGAATGTCGTGGCGGCCATCCGCGGTCGCCGGCACCCTGACCGCGGTCGCGCCGACCGAGGCGGTGAGGCCCGCGTATGCCTCGAACGACTGCTCGGCGAAGACGATCTCGGTACCCGGACCGCTCATCGCGGTGAGGAGATGCCCGATGATCGAGACGGACCCCGGGCCGACGTACACCTGCTCGGGCGTGACGCCCCAGCGCTCAGCGATGCGCTCGCGGAGCAGCCGTGCCGATCCCTCCGGATAGCGGTTGAGCGGCGCAGCCGCGACCGCCGCGACGACCGAGGGGAGCGGCTCGAAGGGATTTTCGTTCGAGGAGAGCTTGAACGCGTCCGCGTCCGCCATCCGGCCCTGCCGATACGGCTGGATCGCGGCCACATCCGGCCGCATTCTCACTCGGGGTGCACTCACCGTCACAGCCTATCGACGCGGCGCGGCAGCACAGTGCGAGGAT
Organism: Microbacteriaceae bacterium; assembly: GCA_035556075.1. Lineage (GTDB taxonomy): Bacteria > Actinomycetota > Actinomycetes > Actinomycetales > Microbacteriaceae > 73-13. Next base: position 14,569 of record DATMFQ010000031.1, read on the forward strand.
GGTCGCATGCGATTCCTCGTCAAGGTCATCCTCAACGCGGTGGCGCTCTGGCTGACGACCCTCATCGTCGCGGGGCACATCCTCGTCAAGCCGTTCGGCGAGGAGGGGTGGCAGGTCGTCCTCAGCTATCTCGTGGTCGCCCTCGTCTTCGGCATCGTCAACAGCGTCATCGGCACCGTCATCCGAGTCGTCGCATTCCCGCTCTACATCCTGACGCTCGGCCTCATCTCCCTCATCGTCAACGCGCTCCTGCTCTGGATCGTCCACTGGCTCAGCGGCCTCTTCGGCTGGGGCCTCGTCATCGAGGGCGGCTTCTGGTGGGGCGTGCTCGGCGCACTCGTGCTCGGGATCATCAGCTGGATCCTCGGGCTCATCTTCCGGCCGCTCACCAAGCGCGAGGGCCGGAACCACCGATGAGCCTCCCACCCCAGCCGCTCAGCCCGCTTGACGGCCGCTACCGCGCGGCGGTCGCCCCCCTCGGCCAGCACCTCTCCGAGGCGGGCCTGAATCGCGCCCGCGTCCATGTCGAGGTCGAGTGGCTCCTCCTCCTGACCGAGGCACGAATGTTTGGGGTCGCCCCGCTCAGCGACGGCGAGCGTGCGGCGCTGCGCACGTGGGCAGTCGGCTTCGGCGCGGCGGAGATCGACTGGCTCGCCGCGAAGGAGGCCGAGACGCGGCACGACGTCAAGGCCGTCGAGTATCTCATCCGGGACCAGCTCACCCGGCTCGGGCTCGACCGGGTCGCCGAGCTCGTGCACTTCGCCTGCACGAGCGAAGACATCAACAACCTCGCCTACGCGATCACCGTGCGGGATGCGCTGCGGGAGGTCTGGCTGCCGAAGTTCGACGGCCTGATCGATGCGCTGCAGGCGCTTGCCGTCTCGACCGCGGACGCCGCGATGCTCGCGCGCACCCACGGCCAGCCGGCCACGCCGACGACCATGGGCAAGGAGCTCGCGGTGACGGTCGCACGGCTGAGCCGCCAGCGCAAGCGCATCGCCGCCATCCCCCACCTCGGCAAGCTCAACGGCGCGACCGGCACCTACGCCGCCCACCTCGCCGCGGCGCCCGAGGTCGACTGGCCGGCACTCTCGGAGCGCTTCGTCACCTCGCTCGGCCTCACGTGGAACCCGCTGACCACCCAGATCGAGTCGCACGACTGGCAGGCGGAGCTCTACCAGGCGCTGTCGCTGGCGGGTCGCATCCTCCACGGCTTCTGCGTCGACGTGTGGACGTACATCTCGCTCGGCTACTTCCGGCAGATCCCCGTCGCCGGGGCGACCGGCTCTTCGACGATGCCGCACAAGATCAACCCGATCCGCTTCGAGAATGCGGAGGCGAACCTCGAGCTCGCCTCGGCCCTCCTCGAGTCGCTCGCGGCGACACTCGTTGAGTCGCGGCTGCAGCGCGACCTCACCGACTCGACGACGCAGCGCAACATCGGCGTCGCCCTCGGCCACTCGCTCCTCGCGCTCGACAACGTCACGCGTGGGCTCGGCGAGATCGCGCTCGACCGCGACCGGCTCACCGCCGACCTCGACGACAATTGGGAGGTCCTTGCCGAGGCCATCCAGACGGTCATCCGCGCCGAGGCCGTCGCGGGGCGCTCCTCGATCGCCGACCCCTATGCCGTGCTCAAGGAGCTGACGCGGGGGCACCGGATCGGGCGGGCCGAGCTCCGCGCATTCATCGACGGACTCGACATCGGTGCCGAGGCGAAGGCGCGGCTCACCGCGCTCACCCCCGCGACGTACACCGGCCTCGCTGCGCAGCTGGTCCGCTGAGCGTCAGCTCGATCGTCGCTCGGGCGCGACGGCCCGCTCGCCTCAGTGTCCGGCGCTGCGGCGCTGCTCGTCCTTCTCGCCGAGCACGCCCTGCTGACTGGGGGCCGGCGGCGGCTCGTAGCCGACGAGGGCGAGCATCGCGAGGACGACGAGCCCGACGATGAAGCCGACGCCGCCGACGATCGGCCACAGGGGCCAGCGCTCGGCCCAGTCCACCTTCCACTCCTGCAGGGAGATGAAGGTGACGAGGGCGAGGAATGCCGCAAACGCCGCGGCGAGCCCAAGGAGCTCGAGCGGACGCAAGCGGTCCTTGAGGCTCGGGCGGAACGGCTCCGGCGCCTCGGCCGGACGCTCAGGCGTGGTCACGCATTCACCGCCTTGTCCGAGGTGCCGCCGAGGGTGACCGCCCCGCTCGCCTCGGTCGCGCCGCGTCGCGAGGGCAGCAGTGAGAGGCCCGCGATCGCGAGGTAGACGCCAAGGACGGCCAGGACGGCGCCCGTGACGCCCACGATGATGATCGAGGCCGTGAGCTCGAGCGGCAGCACGACGTCCCGATCGCGCACGACGTACGGCATGAGGAAATTAGCTGGCACGAGCAGCGGAGCGACCGCGCCGACCAGGTGGAGCACGGCGCTGGCGAGCCAGTCACGGGCGGCACGATCCCGGCCGCGCAGCCGCAGCCAGGTCGAGGCATCCACGATCGCGATCGCGGCGAGGCCGACCGCGATAATCCAGCTGAGCTCGCTCGCGGCGACGGCTGATTCGACGCCGGGGCCCCCGGCCCAGCCGAGGGCAGTCAGGCTCACGATGCCGAGCAGCCCGGCGACCGTGGCCCGAATGACGGCACGAATGCGCAGTCCCCGCTCCGACAGGAACCGCACGGTGATGAGCCCGGCGACCGCGGTACCGAGGCCGAATGCGCCGAGGACGATGAGCCCGAAGCGGACGGAGTGGTCTGCGGCGAAGGTGATGGCCAGCGCCGCGGCGATCGCGGGGATCGCAAGGAGCACGAAGACGGGCCAGCGGATCACGCTCGGCGCGGGAACGGAACTCACCCCATCAGGCTACCCCTCGGCGCCTGGGCGAGACGTCGGGAGCGGGGCGTCGGGGTTGACGAGCTCACGGGCCCGAGAGATGGTCGGGCGGCAGGTCGACAAAGCGGGAGAACTGGCCTTGGAAGACGACGGGGATGTCGGCGGTGGGACCGTTGCGGTGCTTGGCGACGATAAAGTCGGCCTCGTCCGCGCGCGGCCCGTCCTTGTCGAAGGGGTCGCGGTGGAGCAGGATAACCATGTCGGCGTCTTGCTCGATCGCACCCGACTCGCGGAGGTCGGACAGCGCCGGGCGCTTGTCGGCGCGCTGCTCCGGCCCACGGTTCAGCTGCGAGATCGCGATCACCGGCACCTCGAGCTCTTTCGCGAGCAGCTTGAGCGACCGCGAGAACTCGCTGACCTCCTGCTGCCGCGACTCGACGCGCTTGCCGCTCGTCATGAGCTGCAGGTAGTCGATGACGACGAGCTTCAGACCCGCGCGCTGTTTGAGCCGACGGCACTTCGCGCGGATCTCGACGAGCGTCATGTTCGGCGAGTCGTCGATGTACAGCGGCGCCTCGTTGATCCGCCCGAGCGTCGCGGCGATCGAGGTGTGGTCGTGCTGGTGCAGCGTGCCCTTGCGCATGTGATGCATCGCCACGTTGGCCTCGGCGGCGAGCATGCGCATGGCGATCTCGCTGCGCCCCATCTCGAGGCTGAAGATGATGCTCGGCAGCTCGTGCTTGACCGTCGCGGCGCGGGCGATGTCGAGCCCGAGCGTCGACTTGCCGATCGCCGGTCGCGCCGCAATGACGATGAGCTGGCCCGCGTGCAGGCCGTTCGTCAGCTCATCGAGCTGGCGGAAGCCGGTCGGGACCCCCGTCATGGCGCCGCCGCGGCCCGTCGCCGCGTCGATCTCCTCGCGCGCGGTGTCGAGGGCGAGCGACAGCGGCACGAAGTCCTCCGCCGTGCTGCCGCCCGTGACGCCGTAGACCTCGGCCTGCGCTTCGTTCACCAGGTCGGTGACCTCGCCCTGGCTCGCGTAGCCCATCTGCACGATCCGGGTGCCGGCCTCGACGAGTCGCCGGAGGATGGCCTTCTCCGCGACGATGCTGCCGTAATAGCCCGCGTTCGCCGCCGTCGGCACGATCGACGTGAGCTCGTGCAGGTACTCGGGACCGCCGGCCCGCGACAGCTCACCAAGCTTCGTCAGCTCGTCGGTCACCGCGATCGCATCGGTAGGCTCCCCGCGGGAGTACAGCGACAGGATCGCGTCAAAGATGAGCTCGTGCTTCGGAATGTAGAAGTCGACGCCCTTGACCGCCTCGAGCACGTCGGCGACCGCATCCTTGGACAGCAGCATGCCGCCGATCGCGGACTGCTCGGCGAGGAGGTCGTGCGGCGGGACCCGATCGGCCCTCGGCTCACTCCAGTCCGCTCGGGTCTCCCCCGCGAGGCCGAGGTGGGCGATCGACATGCAGAGCCTCCTAGCGGTCATGGTGGTCAGCGGTAATGCGGCACCGCCACCATTGCCGGAGCCATAGACATTCAGCACTCCGCGTGGCGGTCCGCCCCAGTTCCGGTGCGGTCTCGTCCCGCGTCCGGCGCCGCCGTGCGGAGAGATCGCTCCACCATAGGAACGCCGGACCAGGCCTGCAACACGGCCACCAGCGGCCTGTGGATAACTCTGTGGATGACCTGCGAGCAACTCCCGCCTACCAGTGTGGGCAGTGTGTGGATAACTGTGGACAACTCCGCGCTTCTTGGTCAGATAATGCTTCTGATCAGGGGTTTTGTAAAAATCATCGCGATTGTGGAAAGTCGTCTGAAGCGGGAGTTGAGGGTTAGGCGAATCGCGGCCGCTGTGGAGAGACTTCTTGACAGATCCGTGACATTCGGGCTAACGATCGGGGTCAGGATCGAGGTCGCGAGCGAGTGCCGGCATGCGAAACGGCCCGCTCCGCACCAAGCAGAACGGGCCGTTTCGAGTGCGACGTCAGCGGGCCGCGATGACCTGCAGGTTGATGACCGCGGTGAGCCCGTCACGGAGCTTCACGGTCGCCTCGTGGTCGCCGACCGTCTTGATCGGCGCCGCGAGCTCGATGACCCGGCGGTCGATGGCGCCAAGCCCGGCAGCCGCGACCGCCTCGGCGATGTCCGCCGTGGTCACGGAGCCGAAGAGGCGCCCCTCCCGGCCGGCCTTCGCCACGAGCCGGACCCGGTTCGCCTCGAGGGCGTCCTTGTGGGCCTGGGCCTCCTCGAGCGTCGCGTGCTCGCGCGCGGCGCGCGCCGACTTGATCTGCTCGACCTGCTTCTCCCCGCCACGAGTCCACGCCACGGCGAAGCCCTGCGGGATGAGGTAGTTCCGGGCGAACCCCGGCTTGACATCCACCACGTCGCCGGCGGCGCCGAGGCCGGACACCTCGTTCGTCAGAATGATCTTCGACATCGTCCGTCCTCCCGTCAGCGGCCCGCGCCGGCGTACGGCAGCAGCGCCATCTCGCGCGCGTTCTTCACCGCGGTCGCGATGAGACGCTGCTCCTGGACCGAGACGCCGGTGATGCGGCGCGAGCGGATCTTGCCGCGCTCGGACACGAACTTGCGGAGCGTCGCGACGTCCTTGTAATCGATCGTGCCGACCGTCACCGACTTCGGCGGGGCCGCATTCTTCCCGTCACGCCCCTTGCGAGGCTTGCGGCGCTCGCCGCCGCTCGACTTTCCAGCCATGATGCTTCCTTACTTCACTCTCTCGTCAAACTCATCAAATGGTGTCCCACGCGTCGCCGCGCGGGAGCTAGAACGGGGTGTCGTCCCCCGTGTAGGCGCCGGGCGCGCCCCACACGTCGCCGCCGGATGGCTGACCACCGGAGGGCTGACCACCCTGGCCACTCTGCTGGCCGCCGGAGGCTCCCCAGGCGTCGTTGCCGCCCTGCGAGCGGCCACCGCCGCTCGTCCGGGTCACGTTCGCGGTCGCGTAGCGCAGCGACGGGCCGATCTCATCGACCTGCAGCTCGTACGCGGTGCGGTTGTTGCCCTGATTGTCCTGGTAGCTGCGCTGCACGAGGCGACCCTGGGCGATGACCCGCATCCCCTTCGTCAGCGAGGAGGCGACGTGCTCCGCGAAATCCGCCCAGCAGGACGCGCGGAGGAACAGCGCCTCGCCGTCCTTCCACTCGTTCGTGGTGCGGTCGAGGATGCGCGGCGTCGAGGCGATGGTGAAGTTCGCCACCGCGCGGCCGGACTGGATGTAGCGCAGCTCCGGGTCCGCCGTCAGGTTCCCGACGACCGTGATGACCGTCTCGCCAGCCATCGGGCTACTCGGCCTTCGCCTCGGCGTCAGCGGGCTTCGCCGCCGCACGCGCCGCGCGACGCGCCACGGTGGCCTTCGCGTGCGAGGCGACCGCGACCGCGTGCTCCTTGCGGAGCACCTTCGTGCGCATGACCGCCTCGTTGAGACCCAGCTGCCGGTCGAGCTCGACGGTGGCCTCCGAGGTCGCCGTGAAGTCGATGACGGCGTAGATGCCCTCGGACTTCTTGTTGATCGGGTACGCCAGACGACGGCGGCCCCAGATGTCGACGTTGTCGACGGACCCGCCATCAGCGCGGATCACATTGAGGAACTTGTCGAGGCTCGGGGCGACAGTGCGCTCATCGAGCTCCGGGTCAAGGATGACCATGAGTTCGTACTGGTGCGTCATGAACCCACCTCCTTCGGACTAGAACGGCTGCCGACCGGGTGCCGACAGCAGGAGGGTTATTGCACACGCCTCGTAAAAGGCGACGTCCCAGTGTAGCGGACGTGCGCGCGGGCCCGGCCCCCGCATTCCTCACCCGTGCTGCGCGCTCGTCCGCGAGTCCGCACGGGCACTCAGCCGCGGGCGGACCACCAGGTGCGGAGTCGGCGCTCGGCCTCCGCCTCCCCGAGCGGGCCCTCGTCGAGCCGCAGCTCAAGGAGGTGGCGGTACGCCTCGCCGACCTCGCGGCCGGGCCGGATCCCGAGGATGCGCATGATCGCCTCGCCGTCGAGGTCGGGGCGCACCGCGGCGAGATCCTCGGCCTCCTGCAGCTGCGCGATCCGCGCCTCGAGGTCATCGTAGGCCCACTCGAGTCGCTCGGCCTTGCGCCGATTGCGCGTCGTGACGTCGGCGCGCGTGAGGATGTGGAGCCGCTCGAGCTCGTCCCCGGCATCGCGGACGTAGCGGCGCACCGCCGAGTCGGTCCATTGCTGCTCGGAGTAGCCGAAGAAACGCAGGTGGAGCTCGACGAGCCGCGACACCGACTTGACGGTGTCATTGTCGAAGCGCAAGGCCTTCAGGCGCTTGGCCGCGAGCTTCGCGCCGACGACGTCGTGGTGGTGGAAGCTGACGGTGCGGCCCTCCACCCGCTTCGTCGCCGGCTTGCCGATGTCGTGGAGCAGCGCCGCGAGCCGCACGACGAGGTCGGGCGAGCCGAGGATGCCCCGCGAGCGCTCGAGCTCGACCGCCTGCTGCACGACGGTGAGCGTGTGCTCGTACACGTCCTTGTGGTGCGCGTGCTCGTCGGATTCGAGGCGGAGCGCGGGCACCTCGGGGATGACGCGGTCGGCGAGCCCGCTGTCGACGAGGAGACGAATGCCGGGGACCGGATCATCGGCCCGCATGAGCTTGGCGAGCTCGTCCGCGATGCGCTCGACGGACACGATCTCGAGCGAGGCGGCGAGTTCGGCCATCGCGGCAGCGACGCGGTCACTGACCCGGAAGCCGAGCTGCGCGGTGAACCGCGCAGCGCGCATCATCCGGAGCGGGTCGTCGCCGAAGGACACCGCCGGGTCGACGGGGGTGTCGAGGACGCCGGCAAGGAGGTCCTCGAGGCCGCCGCGCGGGTCGACGAGGACCCGGTCACTGAGTCGGAGCGCCATGGCGTTCACGGTGAAGTCACGCCGCGCGAGGTCGCCCTCGAGCTCGTCGCCGAATGCGACGATCGGCTTCCGCGTCACCCCGTCGTAGGCGTCGGCCCGGTACGTCGTCACCTCGACGTGGTGGCCGTCGATGCGCGCGGCGATCGTGCCGAAGTCCCGACCGACATCCCAGACCGCACTCGCCAGCGGCGTCATGATCGCGAGCAGCTCCTCAGGGCGGGCGGAGGAGGTGAAGTCGAGGTCGCCCGTGTCGCGGCCGAGGAAGGCGTCGCGCACGGGGCCGCCGACGAGGGCGAGCTCCTGCCCGGCGGCGGCGAAGGCGGTGGCGAGCCGCGCGACGGGGCCCGACTCGATGAGCGCGTCGAGTCGTGAGATGCCGTCGGCGACGTTGATCACGGTGCCAGTCTCCCCGATCTGGGGCCCCGGCGTCGCATCCGTAGACTGCCTCCCATGCCATCGATCGGCAGGTCGGGCGTCGTGCTGGCGTCGGGGACCCTCGTCTCGCGCGTCCTGGGCTTCGTCAATGCCCTCCTGCTGTACAACACGATCGGCACGGTGGGCCAGGGCGCCGATGCGTTCGCGCTGGCAAATCAGCTGCCGAACAACATTTTCACGCTCATCGCAGGCGGCACCCTCACCGCCGTCATCGTGCCGGCGATCGTCAAGGCGACGGGGCACGCGGACGGCGGCGAGCGCTTCCTCCGCAAGCTCGTGACACTCGGCGTGACGATCTTCCTCGTCGTCACCATCGTCGTGACGATCGCGGCCCCGATCGTCGTCCAGATCTACGCGCAGAGCGGCGACCCGGCCGCGGGGGAGGCGGGCCGCGGCTTCAGTGCGGCGCAGCTGCAGCTCGCCTACGCATTCGCGTATTTCTGTCTGCCGCAGGTCTTCTTCTACGCCGTCTTCGCGATCCTCTCCGAGGTACTCAACGCGCGCGGCGTCTTCTGGCCCTACGCCTGGGCGCCGGTCGTCAACAACCTCGTCTTCGTCAGCGTCCTGCTCGGCTTCCGCTTCGCATTCGGCTCCGCGGATGGACTGCTCGCGACCGACTGGTCACCGGCGATGGTGACGACGCTCGCGGGGGGTGCGACCCTCGGGATCGCGATCCAGGCGCTCGTGCTCGTGCTCGCGTGGCGGCAAGCCGGCATCCGATTCCGCCCCGACTTCCGCTGGCGGGACGCGGGCCTCGGCAAGTTCGGCAAGCTCGCCGCCTGGACCTTCGGCGCGATGCTCGTCGCCCAGCTCGGCGGCATCGTCGAGTCGCGCGTCGTGTCGATCGCCAGCGGCGAGGAGGCCTCGCTCGCGACCGTCGCGCTCGCCTCCCTCATCGCGGTGCTGCCGTACTCCCTCATCACGATGTCGATCGCCGTCCCCTACTTCACGCGGCTGAGCACGCATGCCCGCGACGGTGACGTGAAGGCGATCGGCCAGGACCTGACGAATGCGATCCTCACCGTGCTCGTCCTGCAGGTCTTCGCGACGGTCGGGCTCGTCGTCCTCGCCCCCTGGGTCGCGACCGTATTCACCACCAGCCAGGAGGGCCGCCTCGCGGTCGCGCTCGTGCTGACCTGCACGCTCGTCGGACTCATCCCGTCGAGCATCTCGGGGGTGCTGCTGCGCGGCTGGTACGCACTCGATGACACGCGCGCCGCATTCATCCTGCAGTGCATCCAGGTGACCATCCATGTCGGGCTGCTCCTGGCGATCGTCCAGGCGCCTCGGGACGTCATCGCGCCGCTCGCCGCGCTCTCGCTCGCCGCGGCGATGATCGTGAATGCGGCGATCAGCCTCGGCTGGATGCGCCGCCGGGTGCCGACACTGCGGGTCGGGCGGGTGCTCGGCCGACTGCTCTGGTATCTGCTCGCGATGGTGCCGGCCGCGGCCGCTGGCTACGGCATCGAGTGGGTGCTCAACGAGGCGGGGTACGCGCGATTCCCCGATGGCGACATCGTCAGTGCGCTCGTGACGGCCGCCGCGGCCGGGATCGTCATGCTCCTGGTGTACTTCGCGCTGCTCATGGCGAGCCGCAACCCAGAGATCCTCACCGTCACCCGGCCGCTGCTGGGACGGCTCTCCCGCCGGACGGAATAGCCTTGTCTCGTCGCTGGTTGCCAGTGGTGGACTCGCATGACGAATGCGCGAGCGGGAGAGACTGAAGAATTCATGACTGTGCACAAGGTCGTCATCATCGGCAGTGGCCCGGCCGGCTACACGGCAGGCATCTACACGGGTCGGGCGAGTCTCGAGCCGGTGCTGATCGCGTCGTCGATCGAGCCGGGCGGTGAGCTGACGAAGACCACCGATGTGGAGAACTTCCCTGGCTTCCCGAAGGGCATCATGGGCCCGGACCTCATGGAGGAGATGCGTGCACAGGCGGAGCGTTTCGGGACGAAGGTCGTGTACGACGATGTGACCGCACTCGACCTCGACGGCGACATCAAGCGGGTGACCCTCGGCGATGGGACCGTCCTCGAGGCACAGTCGATCATTTTTGCGACCGGCTCCGCCTACCGCAAGCTCGGTCTCGCAGACGAGGAGCGGCTCGCCGGGCACGGGGTGTCGTGGTGCGCGACCTGTGACGGCTTCTTCTTCCGCGAGCAGGTCATCGCGGTCGTCGGCGGCGGCGACTCGGCGATGGAAGAGGCGACGTTCCTCACGAAGTTCGCCGACAAGGTCATCCTCATCCACCGCTCGCAGCAGCTGCGCGCCTCCCAGGTCATGATCGACCGGGCGAAGGCGGACCCGAAGATCGAGTTCCTGCTCGACCACGAGGTCGTCGGCATCCACGGCGAGAATGCGGTCGAGCGCCTGACGGTGCGCAACACGGTGACCGGCGAGGAGTCCCCCCTCGAGGTGACCGGCCTCTTCGTCGCGATCGGCGCCGACCCGCGCACGCACCTCGTGCACGGGCAGCTCGAGCTAACCGATGCGGGCACGATCGCCGTCGAAGGACGGTCCTCACGCACGAGCGTCCCCGGGGTCTTCGCCGCGGGTGACGTCGTCGACCCGACGTACAAGCAGGCGGTGACCGCGGCGGCCTCCGGCACGGTCGCGGCGATTGACGTCGAGCACTATCTGGCGGCACTACCCGCCGCGACGGCGAGCGCGACGGCCGCCTGAGGGCGCGCATTCCTCGCTCCTGACGAAAGGACTCCACCATGGCTGCCACCGATGTGACGGACGCGAACTTTGATGCGGAGGTGCTCGGCGCGGACCTCCCGGTCGTCGTCGACTTCTGGGCCGAGTGGTGCGGGCCGTGCAAGCAGATGTCGCCGATCCTCGACGAGATCGCCGCGGAGCACGAGGGCAAGGTCCGCGTCGTCAAGCTCAACGTCGACGACAACCCGGATATGACGATGCGCTACGGCATCACGGGCATCCCCGCCTTCAAGGTCTTTCGTGACGGCGCCGAGGTCAAGGAAATCATCGGCTCGATGCCGAAGCGCGTCTTCGAGCAGGAGCTCGCCGAGTTCCTCTGACGTGTCGCTGGCGCCGGTAGGCTGGTCCTTTCCGCAAGGAGGCCCGAGATGAGCGACACGCGAGGCACGAACCTCGATCCCTGGTACGACAGCTACGCCGCGCGAGCGGCCGGGCTGGCCGCCAGCGAGGTGCGCGCGCTCTTCGCCGTCGCCTCGCGGCCCGAGGTCGTCAGCCTCGCCGGCGGCATGCCATACGTGTCGGCGCTACCGCGCGACCTCGTGCAGGGCGCGCTCGACCGTGTGCTGTCGGAGCACGGCGCGCAGGCGATGCAGTACGGCTCGGGCCAGGGCCTGCCGCGCCTCCGGGAGCAGATCCTTGAGGTCATGGCGCTCGAGGGCATCCGCGCGGGCGTCGATGACCTCGTCGTCACGACCGGCTCACAGCATGGGCTCGAGCTCATCACGAAGCTCTTCATCGACCCGGGCGACGTCGTCCTCGCCGAGGCGCCGACGTACGTGACGGCGCTCGTCGTCTTCAAGTCCTTCGAAGCCGACGTGCAGCACGTCATGACCGACGAGCACGGGCTCGTGCCCGAGGCCCTGCGCGAGCGCATCGCGGAGCTCAAGGCCGCGGGCCGCCGGATCAAATTCCTCTACACGATCCCCTCGTTCTCGAACCCCTCCGGCGTGACGATCCCGTGGGAGCGGCGCACCGAGATCCTCGAGATCTGCCGGACCGAGGGCATCCTCGTGCTCGAGGACGACCCGTACGGGCTGCTGTGGTTCGACGCCCCGCCGCCACACGCGATGCGCTCCGTCGAGGAGGACGGCGTCGTCTTTCTCGGCACCTTCTCGAAGACGCTCGCCCCCGGCTTCCGCGTCGGCTGGGTACTCGCGCCGCACGCCATCCGCGAGAAACTCATCCTTGCCAACGAGGCGGCGATCCTGAGTCCCAGCTCCTTCGCCCAGTACACGATCAGCGAGTACCTGAGCTCAGCCGACTGGCGCGGTCAGATCGACACGTTCCGCGGGGTCTATCGGGAGCGCCGGGACGCGATGCTCGCGGCGCTTCACGACTACCTGCCGGACCTGAGCTGGACGACGCCGAACGGCGGGTTCTATGTGTGGCTGACGCTCCCCGAGTTCCTCGACTCGAAGGCGATGTTGCCGCGCGCCGTCAAGGAGCTCGTCGCCTACACGCCCGGCACCGCGTTCTACGCGGACGGAAGTGGGCGGTCGCGGATCCGGCTGTCGTTTTGCTACCCGACCCCCGCATTCATCCGGGAAGGCGTCCGACGCCTGTCGGTCGTCATCAATGGCGAGCTCGATCTCCTCGGCGAGTTCGGACAGACCAGCCCGCTGCCGGCGGTGCGCTCGACGACCGAGCCGGTCTTCGTCCCCCCGACCTCGCTGACCTGACCTGAGCTGAGCTAAGCCAATGAGCCTCGACATCCTCGTCCTCGCCGGCGGCATCTCGCACGAGCGCGACATCTCGCTGCGCAGCGGCCGGCGCCTCGCCGACGGCCTCCTCGCGCACGGCGCGACGGTGACGATTCGCGACCCCGACGCGACCCTCCTCGGCTACATCCGCGAGCACCGGCCCGACGTGGTCTGGCCCGCACTCCACGGTGCGAGCGGGGAAGATGGCGCGCTGCGGGGACTGCTCGACTTCCTCGGTGTCCCGTACGTCGGAGCGAGCGCGGACGCCGCCCGCCTCGCGTGGGACAAGCCGACCGCCAAGACGGTCGCGAGCCGCGCCGGGGTGCCCACTCCGGCATCGATCACGCTGCCCCGCGAGGCGTTCCGCGAGCTCGGCGCGATCGGCATCCTCGAGGAGATCTCGGATGAATTCGCGGGACCGCTTGTCGTGAAGCCCGCCCAAGGTGGCTCCTCCCAGGGCGTGACAATCCTCGAGGACCGTGCCGGGCTGCCGCGCGCGATGGTCGATGCCTACACCTACTGGGATGTCGTGCTCATCGAGCAGCGCATCTCGGGCACCGAGATCTCGATCGGCGTGCTCGACACCGGTGACGGCCCGGTCGCGCTGCCCGCCGTCGAGATCGAGCCCGTCCACGGCGTGTACTCGTACGAGGCGCGGTACACGGCGGGTGAGACCCACTTCTACACGCCCGCCCGAATCTCGGACGAGGTCGCGGCGCGAGCCGCAGGGCATGCCCTCGAGGCGCACCAGGCACTCGGGCTCCGCCACCTGTCCCGCGTCGACTTCATCATCGACGGCGCGGGGACCCCATTCTTCCTCGAGGCGAACGTCATGCCGGGGCTCACCGAGACGTCGGTGTACCCGATCGCGCTCGAGGCGGCGGGGTACGACGTCGGGCTCGCCTATGCGGCGCTGGCGTCGGCGGCGCGGGGGTAGTGGGCTGATCTGCGACTGCGCCCTCCTCGATCAGGTGCGGGTGCGAAACCGCGCGGGCCAAAGTCCCTGCTTGCCGGGGGCAAGGATGCCGTTCGGATCAAGCGCATCCTTGAGGCGCTCATTGAACCGACGCTGAGCATGCCCGTTAAAGGCGAACTGATCAGCGGCGAGATCCATGTAATCGAGATGCGACGGGTATTCGCCGTATCCCATCGCCGCGAGCTCCGGAATGAGTGTCCGGGTAATCCGGTACGCCGCCTCGGTCTGGCGAGCGTCGGCGAGGTCGAACGCCCAATGGATCCTCCACGGCGCGACCGATTACCTCCGTGGCGACGTCGCCTTCAAGGGCGGTATCACCGCGATCCAGAAGATCGCGCACACCGCCGAGGTCTTCCGTCTTGGCTTCGAGATCCACGACGGTTTCAACGCGACCGGGAACGTCGCGGGCGCGCACCTGGCGATGGCGATCCCGAATGCGCAGTACTTCGAGATCCTCACGATCCAGGACACCGGCGTGTACGGCTTCGAGCACTTCGGCTATGGACTGGCCGAGCCGCTCGAGATCGTCGGTGGGAATGTGCTCGCCCCGACCGGACCAGGGCTTGGTCGCGCGATCGACCACGAACTCATCCGGGCCGGCATCGTCGCCACCCTCTGACCACCAGGAGCACGATCAGCATGCCAAAGGAGACACTGTCCCCCGCCGCGGTCGATGTCCCGCGGCAACCGATCTCGCCGGAGGCGTTCAAGGACGCGTTTCGTCGTCAGCCCGGCGGCGTCGCCGTCGTCACCGCGGACGACGGGAACGGCCCCGCCGCGCTCACCGTGACCTCCGTCGCCTCCGTCAGCGCCGAGCCGCCGCTCATCGTCTTCTCCGTGTCGGAGCTCTCCTCCGCCGCGCCGACGATCCTCGGCGCGGAATCGATCGTCGTACACCTCATCGATGTCGAGGGCCTCGAGGTCGCGAAACTCGCCGCGACGCACGGCATCGACCGCTTCGCCGACACCGCGCAATGGACCCGGCTGCCGACCGGCGAGCCGATGTACCTCGGGGTCGGCAACTGGCTGCGCTGCCGCATCGTCGACCGGGTGCTCGCCGGCGGGTCGACGCTCGTCGTCGGCATGGTGCTCGAGACGGGCGCCCCGGGTGAGCTTCTCGCGCCGGTCGTGTATCACGACCGCACCTGGCACGCGCTCGGCACGCACTCGCAACTCTGACCGAGCCTCGCAGGGCGGCATTCCGCGATCAAGCGGTTGGACCGCGGCAACGATGACAGGAAAAGCCCTGATCAGGAGTTACATTCCGACATCGGCATGCGTCAGGACGGATCAACCCCGAGGATCGCGGCAATACGATTGAGGTCGGCGACGGTCGCAAAATCGATCTCGATGCGGCCCTTCGACGCACCAAGGGAGATCCGCACGCGCGTGTCGAGCTGATCTCCGAGCCGCGTTGCGAGATCGTCGAGGTGCGCCTGTCGACCGCCCGCCTTCGGACGTTTCGACATCGACTTCGACTTCGCGCCAGCAAGCCCCGCGGCCACCTCCGTGTCCCGCACGGTCAAGCCCTCGTTGACCACCTTGTCGGCGAGTCGGATCATGCCCGCCTCATCCGGGACACTGAGGATCGCGCGGGCGTGCCCCGCCGTCAGCACCCCGGCTGCAACCCGCTGCCGGACCGCGGTCGGCAGCCGGAGCAGACGGATCGTATTTGCGACCTGTGGGCGGGACCGGCCAATGCGCGCCGCGAGCTGTTCCTGGGTCACCCCGAAGTCCTCGAGCAGCTGCGCGTACGCCTCCGCCTCCTCGATGGGATTGAGCTCTGCCCGGTGCAGGTTCTCCAGTAGGGCGTCGCGGAGCATGTCCTCGTCCGCGGTGTCCCGGATGATCGCCGGGATGGTCGCGAGCCCGGCCGCCTTGCTCGCCCGGAGTCGCCGCTCCCCCATGACGAGCTCGAACTGCGGCTCGCCCGGCGCCGCACTCGCCCGCGGACGCACGACGATTGGCTGCAGCACGCCGAACTCCCGCACCGAGACGATGAGCTCCTGGAGCTCCTCCTCGCGGAACTCCTTCCGAGGCTGCACCGGATTCGGGACGATGTCATCCGGTGACAGCGTGCCGAGTCGCAGGCCATCGACCTCGAGCAGCTCCTCCTGCGGCACTGACGCACCCCGCTCCGGGAAGAACACGTCTGTGGGAGACGCATTCGTCGCATTCGTCGCACTGCTCGTCGGGATGAGCGCGCCGATCCCACGACCGAGCCCGCCTCGTCTGCGCTCCGCCATCACACGTTCCTTTCGGGGCACCGAGCCGGCAGCCACTCCGTCGACCGCGGCGACGCCGCAGTGCCCATCATCATCGCGCACCACGTTTCGCGAACTCGTGCGCCGCCTCGGCATAGGCGACCGCCCCGACCGAGCCACCGTCATACGCGATCACCGTCTGCCCGTAGCTCGGCGCCTCCGAGACGCGGACTGATCGCGGGATGACCGCGTCGAGGGTCTCCGTGGGGAAGTGCTCCCGGACATTCGCGGCGACCTCGTGGGCGAGGTTGGTCCGCTGGTCATACATGGTCAGCAGGATCGCGGAGAGCCGCAGCTCGGGGTTGAGGTACTTGCCGACGTCATCGATCGTCTTGAGCAGCAGCGTGAGGCCCTCGAGCGCGTAGTACTCGCACTGCACCGGGATGAGTACCTCACGGCCCGCGGTCAACGCGTTGAGCGTGAGCAGCCCGAGCGAGGGCGGGCAGTCCACGAAGACATAGTCGAAGTCACGGCCCGCGACCGCGAGGAATGCGTCGACCGCCTTTCGCAGCCGGGTCTCCCGAGCGACCGCGAGATATAGCTCCGATTCGGCGCCGGCCAAGTCGATGTTGGCGGAGACGACGTGGAGGCGATCGTCCTCAGGGCTGCGCTGCATGACGTTCTCAATCGGCTCGCCGCCGATGAGCACTTCGTAGACGCCCGGGTCACCAACCCGGTGCTCGGCGCCAAGTGCCGTCGAGGCGTTGCCCTGCGGATCAAGGTCAATGACGAGGACCTTGGCGCCCGTCTTGGCGAGCGCGGCGGCAAGGTTGACCGTCGTCGTCGTCTTACCGACCCCACCCTTCTGATTGGCGACCACAATGACGCGGGTCTCGGCCGGGCGGGGGACGACGTCGGCCGCCAGCACCGCACGACGCTGTGCCAAGTTGGCGAGCTGGCTGGCGATGGGGGTCGTCGCGTCGAAGTTCGTGGTCATGGGCGGTGCCATTGTTTCACGTGAAACCTTCGCTCGGGGTGGTATGCGGCCTGTGGTTGATGGGGGATGTCCGGGTGTGGGCCGCGTTGCAGCAGGGCGCTCGCGTTGCTCGCTCAGTCGGCTTCGCGTCCTAGCCTGCTGCAACGCGGCCCTCACCCGGACGTAGTTGTTCGTGACCGACAGGAGTCCACGGCATTCCTCCCTTCCCGGGGTGGAGGGCCGGGGGCGTGCGATGGTCTGCCAGCATAGGGGTGGGGGTAGACATTGGGGGGCGGCGGGGATCGGCGCGGATACGATGAGCCGGTGCGGAAGCGAGGGGTGTGGTTGTTTGCTGCCGTCACGGTCGCACTGTTCGCTGCGGCTGCCATCGTGCTCACCATCACCGCGGCCGATGCGATTCGT
>DATMFQ010000032.1:0-21509 GCA_035556075.1 Microbacteriaceae bacterium
GGGGCCGCATACGGCTCGACGAGGGTGTTCTCGACGCTGTTGAACACCATGAACACGTTGGAGCGCGGGTACGGCGTGATGTTGTTGCCGGAGCCATGCATGATGTTCGAATCGAACCACAGGGCCGAGCCCGCCTTGCCGGTGAACTGGTCGATCCCGTACTCGGCCGCGAGCGCCGTGATGTCGTCCTCGCTCGGGACGCCGACCTCCTGCGCCTGCAGCGAGGAGGCGTGGTTGTTCTCCGGCGTCGCACCAACCGAGGAGACGAATGTGCGGTGCGAACCCGGCATGACCATGAGCCCGCCGTTGAACGGGAAGTTATCCGTCAGCGCGATCGAGCAGCTCACCGCGCGCGGGATCGGCATGCCGTCCTCCGCGTGCCAGGTCTCGAAGTCCGAGTGCCAGTAGAAGCCGGTACCACGGAAGCCCGGCATGAAGTTGATCCGGGTCTGGTGGAGGTACACCTCGCTGCCAAGGAGCTGCCGCGCGCGGTCGAGGATGCGCGGGTCCCGCGTCAGCGCATCGAGCGCCTGACTCAGCGACGGCACGGCGAAGATCGAGCGCACGGCGCCGGTGGCCCGCTCCCGCACGACGCGCTCGTCATCGGCCAGCGCGGGGTCGGCGGCGAGCCGGTCGAGCTCGGCCGAGTACGTCGCCACCTCGTGGGGGGTGATCGCGTCCTCGATCACGGTGTAGCCGCGCCGCTCGTGCGCGTCGAGCTCCGGCTGGGTGAACGGGCCGTCAGCGGCGGTGCCCCACACCGTGGGGTGGGGTCGCTGCATCGGGGCTCGCGCTGCCGCGAGTCGGGTCGGGTAGAGGTCCTGTCCGGTCGTCATTGTCGCGGTGGTCATCCTGATTCCTTTCCTGTGCGTATACGGCGCTGGCTGGCCGCGGGCGTATCGCCCCTCAGCCGACCTGCGGCTCGGTGAGGAGCGGGTACACCCCGTGCTCGTCGTGGACTTCCCTGCCGGTGACCGGCGGGTTGAAGACGCAGACGGTGCGGATGTCGGTGCGGGGTCGCACCCGATGTCGGTCGTGGTCGTTGAGCAGGTAGAGCGAGCCGGGGCCGAGCTGATGCACCTCGCCGGTGCCGAGGTCCTCGATCTCGCCCTCCCCCTCGATGATGAAGACGGCCTCGATGTGGTTCTGGTAGCAGAATTCCGACTCGGTGCCCGCGTACAGCGTCGTCTCGTGGACGGAGAATCCCGCGCCGTCGCGCGCGAGGATGATGCGCTTGCTCCGCCAGTGCTCGGTGCGGATGTCCGCGTCGGTGTCGGTGATCTCCTCGATCGTGCGCACGATCATGCCGACACCCCCAGCACCTCGGCGACCGCGGCATCGATGATGTCGAGGCCGCGGTCGAGCTCGGCGTCGGTGATCGTCAGCGCGGGGAGCAGTTTCATGACTTCACCGTCCGGTCCCGAGGTCTCCATGAGCAGCCCCCGCTCGAAGGCGGCATGGCAGACCGCCTCGGCGAGCTCGCCGCTCGGGAACTGCAGACCGCGGGCGAGGCCACGACCCTTCGGGACGAGGGGCATCGTGGCGTGCTGCGCGGCGAGCGCGTTGAAGCGGTGCTCGATCCGCAGGCCCTTCGCGATCGTCGAGCGGGTGAGCGCATCGTCCCGCCAGTAGGTGTTGATCGCGACGGCCGCCGTCTCGAAGGCCGGCGCGATGCCACGGAAGGTGCCGTTGTGCTCGCCCGGCTCCCAGACATCGAGGTCGGGGCGGATGAGCGTCAGCGCGAGGGGCAGGCCCGAGGCGCTGATCGACTTCGACAGGCACACGATGTCCGGGACGATGCCGGCCTCCTCGAAGCTGAAGAACTCACCGGTACGGCCGCAGCCCATCTGCACGTCATCGACGATGAGCAGGATCTCGTACTCGCGGCAGAGCTCGGCGAGGCCGCGCAGCCAGTCCGCTCGAGCCGCATTGATGCCGCCCTCGCCCTGGACCGTCTCGACGATGACCGCCGCGGGCAGGTTGAGCCCGCTGCCGCTGTCCTCGAGGAGACGCTTGAAGTAGAAGAAGTCGGGGTACTCCTGATCGAAGTAGTCGTCGTAGGGCATCGGCGTCGCGTGGACGAGCGGCACCCCGGCGCCGCCGCGCTTGAGCGCGTTCCCCGTGACGGACAGTGCGCCGAGCGTCATCCCGTGGAACGCATTCGTGAAGTTGATGACCGACTCCCGCCCGGTCACTTTGCGGGCGAGCTTGAGTGCGGCCTCGACGGCGTTGGTCCCGCCCGGGCCGGGGAAGATCACTCTGTAATCGAGCCCGCGCGGCTCGAGGATGACCTGGGAGAAGGCCTCGAGGAATGCGCGACGCGCCGTCGTGAACATGTCAAGTGAGTGGATCACCCGGTCGGCGGTGAGGTAGTCGAGCAGCGCCTGTTTGAGGATGGGATTGTTGTGCCCGTAATTGAGCGCGCCGGCGCCCGAAAAGAAGTCGAGGTATTCCTTGCCCGACTCATCAACCATCACGCTCCCGACGGCGCGATCGAAGACGACCGGCCACGATCGCGAATAGCTGCGCACCCCGGACTCGAGTGCGGTGAAAATGTCAGTATCCTCAGCAATTGCCGTGGACATTCATGCCTCCTCATGTGGGTCACCGATTAGGGCAGATGGTCGACCGCAGGGACTCCCGACGGTCATTGCGGGGGACGACACCCCGACGGGTGGATCAGGGCTCGTCGAGCACGCTCGGGTCGATCGGGCCGATCTCGTGGAGTCGCTCGGCGTCGTGGTCGTCAGGGAAGTGGGTCTCGTCGAAGAGGGTGCGCGTGGTCAGGTCCGCGCCCCAGCGCTCGGCGAGGCTGGCAAACAGGCGCCGGGACGCGACGTTGTCGTCGGTCACGGTCGTCTCGACGGTGCGCACTGGTGTCTCGTCGTCTGAGGTGCTGACGAGGTCGTGGAGCATGCGCTGCGCGAGCCCCTGGCCGCGGTGGTCCTCATCGACCGCGACCTGCCAGACGAAGAGACAGTCGGGGTCATCGACGCGCCGATAGGCGAGGACGAATCCGACGACTTCGTCGTCGACGAGCGCGACCCGTGACGAGTCCGCGAAGTCCCGCGCAAACAGCAGGTACATATACGAGGAATTCAGATCAAGCTCAGTGGTGCTCTTCGCGATCCGCCAGATATCGCCGCCGTGAGACACCTCCGGAGAGGCGATTCTGATCTCTCGATTTGATGAACGGGTGGTCTTGCTTACTTGTTGGAGTAAAGACATACCTGATTCAGGCTAACGCAATCGACCAGTCTCTGCAGAGGGTGTGTCGCATTCTGCGGGAGTTCCCACCTTCGCGGCAGCGGTCGCCACGCCGCGGGATCGCGGTCATTCCAGGGCTTGGCCAGCACGCTCCCGGATGAGGAATGCGCACCCCGCGGCGATGAGGAATGCTGCGGTGAAGACGACGAACAGCAGCGCCCGACCGCCCGCGACCAGCAGCGGCGCGACGATGAACGGCACGACGATGGAGGCGATTCGCCCGATGCCGGCCGCCCAGCCCGCGCCGGTGCCGCGAGTCGCGGTCGGGTACGACTCCGGGGTGATCGCATACAGCGCACCCCAGGCCCCAAGGTTGAAGAACGACAGGGCAAGCCCGAAGCCGATGATCGCGGGCTCACCGGGCACGGTGCCGAAGAGGACGGCGGACACCGCCGACCCGGTGAGGAAGACGGCGAGCGTGGTCCGGCGCCCCCACACCTCGATGAGCCACGCGGCGACGAGGTACCCGGGCAGCTGGGCGAGCGTGATGATGAGCGTGAACCAGAATGCGGTGACGAGCGGATACCCGTCGGCGACGAGGATCGAGGGGATCCAGAGGAATGCGCCGTAGTAGGCGAAGTTGACGAAGAACCACACGAGCCAGAGTCCGGCCGTCGACGAGCGCACCTCGGGCCGCCAGAGTGCCGCCAGCCGCTGGCTGAGCGTCATCGGTGTCGCAGGTGCGCGCGGGCCCGCGGCACCGACCTCCGCCACGGGTCGGCCCGAGCTTGCCGCGTCGAGCTGCGCGAGCATCGCATCGGCCTCGAAGCGCCGCACGATCGCCTCGGCCTCGTCACGGCGGCCGCGCTGCATGAGGTAGCGGACGGATTCTGGCATCCCGAATCGGACGACCGCCGAGTAGACCGCCGGCGCGGCGCCGATGAGGAGGGCCCAGCGCCAGCCATCGGGGCCAAGCGGGACGACGAACGTGCCGACGATCGCCTGCAGCAGCCAACCGACTGCCCAGAACGCCTCAAGAAAGACGATGACGCGGCCCCGCACCTTCGCGGGGGCGAACTCACTCATGTAGGTCGAGGCGACCGGAAGCTCAGCGCCAAGGCCGAACCCGGCGACGAACCGGAAGACGACGAAGGCAGCGACCGACCAGGCCAGGGCGGTGAGGCCGGTCGCGATCCCAAAGATGAGCAGCATGCCGGCGAACACGGCGCGACGCCCGATGCGGTCGGCGAGGAGCCCGCCGATGGCCGCACCGATCGCCATGCCCGCGAAGCCGATCGAGAGGATGAGCGGGCGCTCCTCGGTCGTCGCGAAGCCGTTCGCCACGAGCGCCGCGACGACGAAGGAGACGAGCCCGACGTCGAGTGCGTCAAGGGCCCAGCCGATTCCCGCGCCGAACAGCAGTTTGAGGTGGCGGCGGGTGAACGGCAGGACGTCGAGGCGCTGCGTCAGCGTCGGGGCCTCCGCGGGGGCGCCCGAGTCGTGAGTGTGTGCTGCATCTCCCACGTCGCGAGTCTGCCAGGTCACGGGGTCCTCCGACACCCGGCGGGAGGAGATTCGACATGAGGTCCAAATGACTCTAAGATCGTGACAAGGACTTAGAGTCATGACGACACAAACACCACATCCCGACACCGCCACGCTCGACGCGGCGAGTGCACCCATCCGCGTGGCCGTGTCGACCGTCATCTTCACGCTCCGGCCCGATAGCGCCAGCGGTCGCCCGAGCGTCGTCCTCCCCCTCGTGCGACGCACCCGGGACCCCCACCACGGGCAGCTCGCTCTCCCCGGTGGCTGGCTCGACGCCGGAGAAGACCTCGCGAGCGCGGCCGCCCGCACCCTTGCCGAGACGACCGGCCTTCAGCCGAGCTACCTCGAGCAGCTCTACGCATTCGGCGCGGTCGACCGCTCGCCGACCCGGGTCGTCTCGATCGTGTACTGGGCACTCATCCGCGCCGACGAGGCGGCCGTCGCGGCCGAAGTCGAGAATGTGACGTGGCGGGACGCCGCCGCCCTGCCGCCCCTCGCATTCGATCACAATGCGATCATCGACTACGCCCTCTGGCGGCTGCGCAACAAGGTCGGCTACAGCCAGATCGCGCACGGGCTCGTCGCCGACGAATTCACCGTCGCCGACCTCCGCGAGGCCTACGAGGCGGTGCTCGGTCGCACGCTCGACCCCGCGAACTTCCGCCGCCAGATCGAGGGAACCTCGGCACTCCTGCCGACCGACCGCTATCGCACCGGCAGCCACCGCCCGGCCCGCATCTACCGCTCCAACCCCGACGTCGAGCTCGCTGACCGCGGGCCGCTCACTGAGACGAGGACCCCATGACCCTCACCGCTTCCGTCGATCTCACGATCCAGCGCATCACGAACGGGCTCGCCCCGGGCAGCACCTGCACGCCCGACCTCGCCGAGGACCCGTGGGACTTCGACCAGGCTCCCGGCTACGGCCCCGGCTCCTCCATGGACGACGTCATCCCGACGGGTGCGCCGCGCCAGGGTGCGCTCCCCGCGGCGTACCGCGAGGCGAGTGAGCCCGAGCTCCACGAGCGCATCACCGCCGCGAAGGCGACCCTCGGTGACCGGGTTGTCGTCCTCGGCCACTTCTACCAGCGCGAAGAAGTCGTGCGGCACGCGGACTATGTCGGCGACTCATTCCAGCTTGCCAACGCCGCGAAGGCGCACCCCGAAGCGGAGGCCATCGTCTTCTGCGGGGTGCACTTCATGGCCGAGACCGCCGACCTGCTCTCCGGGGACGAGCAGGCCGTCATCCTGCCGAACCTCGCCGCCGGCTGCTCCATGGCCGACATGGCCGACATCGACACCGTCGAGGAATGCTGGGAGACGCTCGAGGATGCGCTCGGCCCGCTCGACACCCCCGGCGCCGACGGGCTCGTCGAGGTCGTCCCCGTCACGTACATGAACTCCTCGGCGGCGCTCAAAGCCTTCGTCGGCCGCCACGGCGGCATCGTGTGCACCTCGTCGAACGCGGTGACGGTCCTCGAGTGGGCGTTTGCCCGCGGCCGCCGCGTCCTGTTCTTCCCCGACCAGCACCTTGGCCGCAACACCGCGAAAGCGATGGGGGTGCCCCTCGACCAGATGCCGATGTGGGACCCGCGACGCCCCCTCGCCGACGCCGAGATCGAGGTCGCGCGGGTCATCCTGTGGCCCGGCTTCTGCAGCGTGCACAAGCGCTTCACCGTCGAGCAGATCGAGCAGGCGCGCGCCGCGAACCCGAACGTGCGCGTCATCGTCCACCCGGAGTGCCCGATGCCGGTCGTCGACGCGGCCGACGAATCCGGCTCGACCGCGTACATTCGCCGGGTGATCGAGGAGGCGACCGAGCCGACGAGCTTCGCGATCGGCACCGAGATCAACCTCGTGCAACGGCTCGCGGCCCAAAATCCGCAGCACGAGATCGTCTGCCTCGACCCCGTCATCTGCCCCTGCTCGACGATGTACCGGATCCACCCGGGCTACCTCGCCTGGGTGCTCGAGTCGCTCGTCGCTGGCGAGGTCGTCAACCGCATCACCGTCCCCGAGGAGGATGCCGAGGCGGCCCGCGTCGCCCTTGAGCGGATGCTCGCCGCCAAACCACCCGTCAGCGCATGAGTGATCGCCGGCCGCACGTCGTCATCGCCGGCAGCGGCATCGCGGGCCTCACCGCCGCGCTGCACGCCGCGCGGCATGCCGGTGTGCGGATCACGCTCGTGACGAAGGATGTGCTCGAGCACACGAACACCCGCGCCGCACAGGGCGGCATCGCCGGCGTCATGTTCGCCGACGATCGAGCCGAGGACCACCACCACGACACGATGGTCGCGGGCGCGTGGCAGAACGACCCCGAGGCGGTCCAGCTCCTCGTCTCCGAGGGACCGAAGCGCATCCGCGAGCTCATCGCCCTTGGCGTCGCCTTCGACCGCGGCGCGGGGGGCGAGCTGACCCAAGGGCTCGAGGCCGCGCATTCCTATCCGCGCATCCTGCACGCGGGCGGCGACGCGACCGGCGCCGCGATCGAGGCGGCGCTCGCGGCCGAGCTCCGGCGTCAGGACGTCGAGGTGCTCGAGCACGCCTTCCTCGTCGACCTCGTGCTGCATGACGGCCGGGTCGCCGGTGTCGAGCTGCTGCTCGGCGATGACGCGACCCACGTGCTCGAGGCCGACGCGGTCGTGCTCGCGACGGGTGGGTTCGGCCAGCTCTACGCCCACAGCACGAATGCGGTGGTCGCCACCGGCGATGGCCTCGCGGTCGCGCTGCGGGCGGGCGCGCGAGTCGCCGACCTGGAATTCGTGCAGTTCCACCCGACCGTGCTCGAGGCGGGTGCGGCGGGCGGCGCCTTCCTCGTCTCGGAGGCGGTGCGCGGCGAGGGTGCGACCCTCGTCGACGACACGGGCCACCGCTTCGCCTTCGACCACCACCCCGACGGCGAGCTCGCCCCCCGCGACGTCCTGGCCCGCGCCATTGCGAGCCGGATGGTGGCGCAGGGCGGACCGGTGCGGCTCGACGCGACGGCACTCGGCGGCGCATTCCTGGCCACACGCTTCCCGACGATCGACGCCGCGGTCCGCGAGCGCGGCCTTGATTGGGCGCGGGAGCCGATCCCGGTCACGCCCGCCGCGCACTACGCGATGGGCGGCGTCGTCACCGACTTGGACGGCCACACGTCCATCCCCGGGCTCTTCGCGGTCGGCGAGGTCGCCCGCACCGGCGTGCACGGCGCGAACCGGCTCGCCTCGAACTCCCTGCTCGAAGGCGCGGTGTTTGGCGCACGGGCAGGGGAGGCGGTGGCGCGGGAGGTGCTCGGCGGCGCTCCGCTGGCTGCTGGCGACGCTGGACCAAGGCGTATTCTGCGGCGCGAGGCGGAAGCTCCGCAGCTCCACCTTGCTCCGGCGAAATCACCTTGCTTCGACCGAGCGACCCTCCAGCACCTCATGTGGGAGCTCGCGGGCCTCACCCGGGACGAGGCCGGTCTGCGGCACGCGGCCGCGCAGCTCACCGACTGGCAGGCTGCCCTCCCGGCACCACGGACGGTACGCGAACACGAGGATGCGAACCTGCTGCTCATCGGCAGCGCACTCGCCGCGGCCGCGCTGCGCCGCACTGACTCCATCGGGGCGCACTACCGCTCGGATTCGAAGCATGCGGGCCCCGCCCCCGCCGATCCACGCACCGCACCTGCCGCGCCCGCGACCAACGCCACACCCAATGCCCCCGCGATCCCATCGACCCGCGCAGACCTGGAGCCCGCCCGATGATCCCCCGCCACGAACTCGACCGCATCGTCCGCGGCGCCCTCGAGGAGGACGCCCCCTGGGGTGACCTCACGAGCGAGGCGCTCCTGCCCGCCGAGGCGGTCGCGACCGCGACGCTGACCGCGCGCGAGCCGGGCGTCTTCGCGGGTGGCGCCGCCTTCGCCGCGGCCTTCCACCTCACCGACAGCACGATTGAGGTCGACGGGCTTGCCGCCGACGGCACCCGCTTCACGGCGGGGCAGCACCTCGGCGAGGTCCGCGGCCCGGCCCGCGCGGTGCTCACCGCGGAGCGCGTCGGGCTCAACCTCGCGCAGCGCATGAGCGGCATCGCCAGCCTCACCGCCGAGTACGTCGCGGCCATCGCCGGGACGACCGCGCGGGTCACCGATACCCGGAAGACCACCCCGGGCCTCAGGGCACTCGAGCGCGACGCGGTCCTCGCCGGCGGCGGCCACAACCACCGCCGCAGCCTGTCCGACGCGGTGCTCGTCAAGGACAATCACCTCGCCGTGCTCCTGGCGCAGGGGCTGTCCGTCACCGAGGCGCTGCTGGCCGCCCGCGCCCGACTCCCCCACACGACGCACCTCGAGGTCGAGGTCGATCGTCTCGACCAGATCGAGGCGGTGCTCGCCGCGGGCATCGACACGATCATGCTCGACAACTTCAGCCTCGCCGACCTCCGCACCGGCGTCGCCCAGGTGGCCGGCCGCGCACTCGTCGAGGCGAGCGGCGGCGTCCGCCTCGACACGATCGGGGCGATCGCGGCGACGGGCGTCGACCTCGTGTCGGTCGGCGCGCTGACGCATTCGGCGCGGGCCCTCGACCTCGGGCTCGACGTCCGGGTGACGGCGGGCTGAGCCGTGCGCTACCTCGACCACGCCGCGACGACCCCGGTGCGGCCCGAGGTGCTCGAGGCGATGCTCCCGTACCTCACGACCGAGTACGGCAACCCGTCGAGCCACCACGAGGTCGGCGAGCGTGCGGCGAGCGCGCTCGAGGACGCCCGGCGCCGGGTCGCCGCGGTGCTCGGCATGCGACGCGGCGACGTGATCTTCACCTCCGGCGGCACCGAGGCCAATAACCTCGCGGTGAAAGGCGTCACCATCGCCGCCATGCTCGAGCGCGGCGCGCGACACCTCGTGACGACGCCGATCGAGCATGAATCCGTGCTCGCCTCCGCCGAGTACCTCACCCGGGTGCACGGCGTCGAGGTGACGGTGCTCCCCGTCGACGGCGGTGGTCGGGTCGAGCCAGCGGACGCTGCCGCGGCGATCCGGGCCGACACCGCGCTGCTGGCCATCGGGCTCGCGAACAACGAGATCGGCACGGTGCAGGACCTCCCAGCGATCTCCGCCGCAGTCGGCGAGGCCGCACGAGCACTGGGCACCCGTGTCCCGATCCACGTCGACGGGGTGCAGGCGGCCGGCTGGCTCCCGCTCAGTGTGAAGGCGCTCGGCGCCGACTCGGTCGCCATCGCCGGCCACAAGGTCGGTGCGCCGATGGGCACCGGTGTCCTCGGCATCCGCGGCCGCATCCCGCTCGAACCGCTCCTGCACGGCGGCGGCCAGGAACGCGGACGCCGCAGCGGCACGGAGTCGGTCGCGAGCGCGGTCGGCATCGCGACCGCGCTCGAACTCGCCGAAGCCGAGCGGCCGGCAAGCGCGAGCGCGGTGGCGGCGGCGCGGGACGCATTCGTCGCGGAGGTGCTCCGGCGCGTGCCCGAGGCACGGCTCACCGGCGACCCGATCCATCGACTGCCCGGCACGGCGAGCTTCACCTTCGCGGGGGTGAGCGGCGAGGCGATCCTCCTCGAGCTCGAGCGCCGCGGCGTCGTCTCCTCAAGCGGCTCGGCGTGCGCGGCCGGCAGCGATGACCCCTCGCACGTGCTCCTCGCACTCGGGATCGCGCCCGAAGTCGCGCAGTCCTCGGTGCGCTTCACGCTCCCGCATTCGCTCACCGCGCCGCTCGACCCGGTCGCGGCGGCCGTCGCCGAGTCGGTCGCCGCCCTCCGCGGCTGATCCCGCGAGCGAGCCGGTGAACGGCACGGGAGAATAGACACCCCATGTCTCACCGCCCGCCCGTGCCGCTGACGATCAGCTACCCCGAGGACCTCCCCGTCTCCGGGCGGCGCGACGACATCCTCGCGGCGCTGCGCGACCACCAGGTGGTGATCGTCGCGGGCGCGACCGGCTCGGGCAAGACGACGCAGCTCCCCAAGATGCTCCTCGAGCTCGGCAAGCGCCGCATCGCCCACACCCAGCCGCGCCGCATCGCCGCCCGGGCGGTCGCGGAGCGCGTCGCGGAGGAGCTCGGCACCGAGCTCGGCGGGCTCGTCGGCTACCGGGTGCGGTTCACCGACCAGGCGAGCCGGGACTCCCGGCTCATCGTCATGACGGACGGCATCCTCCTGAACGAGATCCACCGCGACCCCGATCTCCGCCGCTACGACGCGATCATCATCGACGAGGCGCACGAGCGCTCGCTCACCGTCGACTTCCTCCTCGGCTACCTCCGCCGCCTGCTGCCGCGGCGACCCGACCTCACGGTCGTCGTGACGAGCGCGACGATCGACCCGGAGTCGTTCGCCCGGCATTTTGCGAGGAATGCGGATCCTGCGCCCGTCATCGAGGTCTCCGGCCGCACCTACCCCGTCGAGATCCGCTACCGCCCGCTCGTCCCCGACACCACCCCCCACTCACCCCCGGACCCCACCCCCGACGACCGGTGGTTGCCCACTTCTGCTGGTGAAGCGCAGCGACCACCAGCAGAAGTGGGCAACCACCAGGAGGTCAGCGAGGCCCGGGATACTGTCACGGGGGTGCTCGATGCACTCGCGGAGCTCGAGCGGGAGTCCCCTGGGGACGTGCTCGTCTTCTTGAGCGGCGAAGGTGAGATCCGGGACGTGCTCGACGCCGTCGTCGGCGCGCAGCTGCCCGGCACCGAGGTGCTCCCGCTATACGGGCGACTCTCGGCGGCGGAGCAGCACCGGGTGTTCCAGACCAGCCGCGCCCCGGGCATTCGTCGCCGGGTCATCCTCGCGACCAACGTCGCGGAGACCTCCCTCACCGTCCCCGGCATCCGCTACGTCATCGACGAGGGCACCGCGCGCATCTCCCGATGGTCGGCGCGGTCCAAGGTGCAGCGGCTCCCGATCGAGCCGGTGTCGCAAGCCTCGGCGGCGCAGCGCGCGGGCCGCTCGGGCCGCGTCGCGCCCGGCGTCGCGATCAGGCTCTACTCGGAGACCGACTTCGCGAAGCGCCCCGAGTTCACCGAGCCCGAGATCCTCCGCACCGACCTCGCCGCCGTGCTCCTGCAGATGGCGGTGCTCGGGCTCGGGGACATCGAGGCGTTCCCGTTCATCGACCCGCCGGACAAGCGCGGCGTCCGCGACGGGCTCGCGCTCCTCGCCGAGCTCGGCGCGATCGATGCGAGCGGGAGTGTCACGCGGCTCGGCCGCGAGCTGTCCCGACTCCCCCTCGACCCGCGTCTCGGCCGGATGCTGCTCGCCGCACGCGAGCTCGACGTCATCGAGGCGGTGCTGCCGATCGTCGCAGGATTGTCCGTCCAGGACCCGCGCGAGCGCCCTGAGGCGGCACGCGAGCAGGCGGACCTCGTCCACCGGCGGCACGTGGACCCGACGAGCGACTTCATGACGCTGCTCAGGCTCTGGCGACACCTCGAGGAGCAGCAAGCGGCGCTGTCCGGCAGTGCCTTCCGCCGTATGCTCAAAACGGAATATCTTTCCTACCTCCGCATCCGCGAATGGCAGGACGTGGTGCGGCAGCTGCGGTTCGCACTTGACCTCCCGAGGAACGCGACGTCCGACGGACCGCCGACCGTCGATGCCGACCGCATGCATCAGGCGATCCTCGCGGGACTCCTGTCTCGCATCGGGATCCGCGACGATCGTGACGAGCCGGCGCCCGCGGGCGGCGCCCGGCGCGGGTCGCGACGTCCCGGCCAGGACCGCCGACGCCACGCCGAGTACCTCGGCTCACGCGGCAGCCGCTTCACCATCCACCCGGCGAGCGCACTCGCGAGGCGCGCGCCCGAGGCGGTCATGTCCGCTGAGCTCGTGGAGACGAGCCGACTCTTCGCCCGAATGAATGCGGCGATCGACCCCGCCTGGGCGGAGCGCTGGGCAGGCGACCTGCTCGTCCGCTCGGTCGCGGAACCGCGCTGGGACCCCCGCCGCGGTGAGGCGGTCGCGGATGAGAAGGTCCTGCTCTACGGGGTCCCGATCATCCCACGCCGCCGCATCCGCTTCGCCCGCATCGACCCGGGCTACGCGCACGAGCTGTTCCTCCGCCACGCGCTCGTCGCCGGCGAGTGGGACGTCTCCCGCGTCGCACGGCACCTCACGACATTCCACCGGAGGAATGCGGAGCTCCGGGAGCGCCTCGAGGACCTGCAGGATCGCGAGCGCCGCCGCGACCTGCTCCTCGGCGAGGAGGCGCTCGTCGCCTGGTATCGCGCGAGGGTGCCCGAGCGCGTCGACTCGACCCGCGAGTTCGAGCGCTGGTGGCGGCGCGAGCACGAGACGCAGCCGGACCTCCTCACGATGCGCGAGGAGGACTTCCTCGACCCAGACGCGGTCCATGCCGCCTCGCTCGACGAGGGCTACCCCGAGCGCTGGACGCACTGCGGCCTCGACTTCGAGCTCGACTACCTGCATGCGCCGGGCGCACCCGATGATGGGGTCACGCTCATCGTGCCGGTCGACCCGGACACCGAGGAGGCGCAGCGCGCGGCGCTCGACCAGATCGACGCGGCAGCGATCGAATGGCTCGTGCCCGGAATGCGCGAGGAGCTCGTCGCCGGCTGGATCAAGACCCTGCCGAAGGTCCTCCGGCGGGAAGTGGTCCCCGCCGGTGACTGGGCCCGGCGCATCGTGCCCGAGCTCCCCGGCGAGCCAGAGGGGCGCTTCGGCGACGTCCTCGCCGCGACGATCAAGCGGCTCACGTTCGCCCCCGTGACGCGGCACGATTTCGAGTTGGCGCGGCTCCCCGAGCATCTGCGGATGAATGTGCGGCTCGTCGACGCGCGCGGCAAGACCCTCGCGGCGGGTCGCGACCTCGCGGCCCTGCGCGCGCGGCTGCGACCCGCGGCCGACCACCCTGCGCAGGCACCGCATTCACCTCACCCGCCCGATGCCGCGCATCCCGGCGCCGCCCAGCACCCGCCGAGGGTGCGTCCAGGTGCCGAGGGGGCGACCTCGGGGGCACCGCCTCGGCACGTCGCCGCACCCTCGGCGGATCGCGCGGGGGCGGGCGAGCCCAGCCCCGCGGTCCGCGCGCTCATCAAATACGCGATGGACCACCTGACCGACGCCGAGCGGCTCCAGCTCGCGACGAGCCCGTACCGCTCCGTCCCCGCGCTCCTCGCCGACTGCGTCGCGGTCAGCGCACCGGTGCCGCCGCCCGACGCGATCGGGCACAGCCGCACGAGCGCCGCCGTCGACCCGAGCCCGGACGAGGTCTTCCACACCGTCGGAATCGTCGCCGCCATCCTCGGGGCCGCGCGCGAGGTCGACCGCCTCATCCGCGACACCACGAGCCTGGCGCTCGTCGCGCCGCTGCGGGACGCCCGCGCCCAGCTCGATGCGCTCATCCACCCGGGGTTCGTGGCGATCGCCGGGCTGGCGGCGCTCACGCGCTATCCCGCGTACCTCGCGGGCCTCCGCCACCGCATCGAGCGGCTCGCCCAGCAGTCGGGCCGCGACCGCGTGTGGCAGGGCGAGGTCGAGGCCGCGACGGCCCTGTACCTCGAGGCAGGCGGCACGCTCCCGCTCGTGCCCGGCCTGGACCCAGCGCTCGTCAGGGTGCGCTGGCTCCTGGAGGAGCTGCGACTCAGCCGCTTCGCCCAGCACCTCCCGACCGCGGAGCCGGTCAGCGTGCAGCGCATCCGCCGGACGCTCGCCGAGCACATAGGCTGAATCGCTCATGTCCGGGTACCGCGAACTCCTCAGGTCCCCCGGGGTCGGGCGGATCCTTACCGCGCAGCTCGCGGCCCGCCTGCCCGCGGGGATGCTGTCGCTGACCCTGCTCATCCACATCGAGGTGCTCCACGGGTCCTATGGGGCCGCCGGACTCGTGCTCGCCGCCATGAGCGTCGGTCAGGGGATCGCGGGGCCGCTCACCACGCGGTGGATGGGGCGCTGGCATATGCGCCCGGTGCTCGCGCTGACGACCCTCGTGTGCGTCGGCGCCATCACGGTGCTCGCGCTCGTCGACCTCAGCATCTGGGCAGCGATGGTCGTCGGTTTCGTCGGCGGGCTCGCGCTGCCACCCGTGTCGGCGGCGGTCCGCACCATTTACCCGAAGATCGTGCCCGCACAGCAGCTCACCCCGCTCTTCTCCCTCGATGCCGCGGCGCAGGAGCTCATCTGGGTCATGGGGCCGGTGCTCGCGATCTTCGTGGCGACGCAGATCTCACCGGTGATCGCGCTGCTCATCGCGGCGGGCCTCATGCTCCTCGGCGGCATCTGGTTCATCGTGAGCCCCGAGCTCGGTCGCATCCGCATCCCGAGGCCGCGCGGCAGCATCGGTGGGGTCCTGAAGAACCCGGTCGTGCTCATCGCGACCGTCGCCGGCTTCCTCCTCGTCGCGAACTGCGCCGCGCTCGAGGCCGCGGTCGTCTCGATCTACGGGGACAGCGGTGCGGAGTCAGGGATCATCATCGCGGTCTGGTCGCTCGGATCTCTGGTCGGTGGGCTGCTGCTCGGGCGCATGGCGCTCACCCGCTGGTCGCTCGCCCAGCGGTTCTTCATCATCCTCGTCGGCTGCGCGCTCGCGATGGTGTGGCTCGATTTCTGGTGGCTCTCGGCCTCGCTCTTCCTCTCCGGACTCGGCCTGGCTCCTGCCATGGCGGCGATGAGCGCGCAGGTGTCGTCGTCAGTGCGCTTCTCGGAGACCGCCGAGTCCTTCGGCTGGGTCAACACCGGCCAGCTCATCGGCGCCGCCCTCGGCTCAGCTGTCGCTGGCTTCCTCATCGACGGCATCGGCTCGATCGGCGGCTTCTTCGCCGCGGTTGGGCTCATCCTGATCGCGCTCGCCCTCGCGGTGTCGACCGTGCGGTGGCTGCCGGACCTGCGCGGGCGGGACGTCGGGCCGGCCCCGGACACGCAGCCGATCGCGATGCTCTGAGGACACGCTGACCCTGTGGTGGGTCGGTTGCGGCGCCTGCCTCGGCAACGATTCGGTCACCGTCGGCTGTGAAGCCACCGCGCCGAGTTGCCGCAGCAAGTCGCGGCTCAGTACGGTGGCGCCATGACCGCTTCCCGCCCGCTCACCCGCCGCTGGCCCGCCCTCGGCGGCCTCGCACTCGTCGGCGCGCTCGCGCTCACTGGCTGCTCCGCCGGCGCGATGAACGCCAGCCCGAGCGCCGTCTCCCCGGTCACCGAGCTGAGCGCCCGCGACGGCGCCACGATGGTCGATCCGGTGAGCACGGACCGGTCGATCATCACGACCGGTTGGGCGACCGTCCTCGTTGAGGAGCCGGTCGTCGCCGCGGGCGAGGCGACCCGGATCGCGGAGCGCGCCGGCGGCCACGTGGAGTCGAGCAGCACGAATGCGCCGAGCGAGTACAGCGGTGGCAGCGCGTCCGTCACGCTGCGGGTCCCGGCGGCGTCGCTCGCCCAGGTGCTCGAGGAGATTGGTGCACTCGGCGAGCTCCAGTCCTCCTCGACGAACAGCGTCGACGTGACGATGCAGGTAGCCGACCTCGACGCGCGCATCGGCGCCCTCGAGTCGGCGATCGAGCGGCTCACCGAGCTCCTCGCCGAGGCAGACAGCACCGACGCGCTCATCCAGATCGAGACGGCGATGACCGACCGGCAGGCCGAGCTCGACTCCCTCCGTGCGCAGCAGCGTCAGCTCGACGACCAAGTGTCGATGTCGACGTTGACGGTCGACTTCCAGACTGAGCCGACCGCGCCGAAGACCGGGCCCGACGACTTCCTCGCGGGGATCGTGGCCGGCTGGGAGGCCCTCGTCGCCTTCGGCGGCGGGCTCCTCGTCGTCGCGGGCGTGCTCCTGCCGTGGCTCGTGCCGATCGCCATCATCGTCCTCGTCGTGTGGCTCATCGTCCGCGCGGTGCGGCGGCGCCGTCCCGCCGCGCCTGGGACGCTGCCCGCGTCAGCAGCGCCCACGCCGGAGGGTCCGGGCACCACGCCGCCGGCCGACCAGGTTTCCCCGGCCGCAGCCCCGAGCACGACGCCCACGACCCCGAGCGGCTGGCCGATCGTGCCACCGCGCGAGGACGCCTGACGCCGACCACCGCGCGCCCCCGCGCTCAGGACGCCAGAATGTCCTTCACCATCGGGATCACCTCGGTGCCGAAGAGCTCAATCGACTCCATCGCATGCTCGTGCGGCACGGGCGCCGAATACTTGAGGTCGAACCGTTGGATGTCGAGCGCCTGGATCGTCGCCGCGATCTTGCGCGCGACGGTCTCGGGGCTGCCGAGGTGGAGCGCGCCGTCGGCGATCTCGCGCCGCACCTCGTCGGGCCGCGGCGGCGGCCAGCCACGCTCGGCACCGATGACGGCACGCTGCGACATGAAGTGCGGGACGTACCGCTCGAAGGCTTCCGCGTCGGTGCGCGCGACGAACCCGGGCGAGTGGACCGCGACAGGCAGATCCGGCAGCTCGAGCTGCTCGAGCGCGTTGTGAAAGAGCTCGACGAAGGGGCGGAACCGGGCGGGCTGCCCACCGATGATCGCGAGCGTGAGGGGGAGATGGTGTCGCGCCGCACGAATGACCGACTCGGGTGAGCCGCCGACGCCGACCCACGTCGTGATCCGACCGCCCTCCGTCTTCGGATACACCTCCTGCTCCGTCAGCGCGGGCCGCATCGAGCCCGACCAGGTGACCGGCCCTTCGCTGAGGAGCGCCCGGAAGAGGTCGAGCTTCTGCTCGAAGAGCTCCTGGTAGTCGGCGAGTGAGTAACCGAAGAGTGGGAAGGACTCGGTGAATGAGCCGCGCCCGAGGATGACTTCGGCCCGGCCGTGCGACATCGCGTCGAGCGTCGCGAAGCGCTGCCAGACCCGCACGGGGTCGTCGGAGCTCAGCACCGTCACGGCGGAGCCGAGAGTGATCCGCTCGGTCGTCGTCGCAAGCCCGGCGAGCACCGTCTCGGGTGAGGAGACCGCGAATTCGTGCCGGTGATGCTCACCGAGCCCGAATGCGTCGATGCCGACCCGGTCGGCGAGCTGCCCCTCCGCGATGACGTTGCGGATGACCTGCGCCTGGCTCACCTCCGTGCCGTCGAGGTCGACGGTCACGTCGCCGAAGGTGTCCACGCCGAACTTGATCTCGTGTGCTGCAGCCATGGCGACTCCAACGGCGGGCCGCGGACCCGTATTCCTCAACGAGCATGGTGATCGGCCCCCTGCGGGAATACTGCCGAGGACGAATGCGCTGGACCAGCCATGCGGCTCTCTGTCCTCGACCTCGTCCCCGTGCGCACCGGGCAGTCGAGCCCGCAAGCGGTCGCCGCCTCGCTCGCGCTCGTGCGGCTCGCCGAGGAGCTGGGCCTCCACCGGTACTGGTTCGCCGAGCACCACAACATGCCCGCGGTCGCCTCGACCTCCCCACCGGTGCTCGCGGCGGCCGCCGCCGCGAGCACGGAGCGCATCCGGCTCGGCTCCGGCGGGGTCATGCTGCCGAATCACCCGCCACTCATCGTCGCAGAGCAGTTCGCGGCGCTCGAGGCGATCGCCCCGGGACGGATCGACCTCGGCATCGGGCGTGCGCCCGGCAGTGACCCCGTCATCACCGCGCTGCTCCGGCAAAGTGGCATGGCCGGCGACGTCGAGCGGTTCCCCGACCAGATCAACGACATCCTCTCGCTCGTGCGGCCGGGTGGTGCGACGCTGCGCCTCACCGTCGGTCGCGAGTACCCGATCGCCGCGACGCCCGCCGCGGTGTCGGCTCCCGACCTGTGGCTCCTCGGCTCGAGCGACTACTCGGCCCGGCTCGCCGCGCAGCTCGGCCTGCCCTACGTCTTCGCGAACCACTTCTCCGGGGCCGGCCTCGAGCGGGCGCTCGATCTGTACCGCGACCACTACACCCCGAGTGAGGCCTACCCCGAGCCGCAGACCTTCCTCACGGTGAACGCCTCCGTCGACGAGGACGCCGACCGGGCCCGCGAGCTCGCGCTGCCGCAGGCGCGCTCGTTCGCGCGGATCCGCACGAATCGCCCGCACACCCCGGCGGAGACGATCGAGCAGGTGCGGGCCGCCGGCGCCGATCCCGTGCTCGACCCGATCACCGAGGAGGTCCTCGCGCGCTGGGTCGTTGGCGACGCCGGCTCGGCCGCCGCGCAGCTCCGCGAGCTCGCCGGGCGGTACGGCGTCGACGAGATCATGGTGTCGCCCGCGGGCGGCGCGAGCGACACCGATCCGCTCGACCGCGTCCCGTCGCGCGAGTCGACGCTCCGGCTGCTCGCGGCGGAGCTCCGCGAGGACTCCTGAGCGAGCCGCGCCCCGCGTCCGTCCGGGTGCCGCTCAGTCCTCCGCTGCCGCGAGCTGCCCGCACGCGCCGTCGATCTCCTTGCCGCGGGTGTCGCGGAGCGTCGCAGCGATACCTACGCGCTGGAGCCGCTCGAGGAACTCGCGCGTCGTCGCGCCACTCGAGGCCGTCCACACTGAACCGGGCGTCGGGTTGAGCGGGATGGGGTTGACGTGCGCCCAGCCGTGGCCGCGGGCGTTGAGCTTCTCGGCGAGGAGGTCGGCGCGCCAGCCGTGGTCGTTCATGTCGCGGATGAGCGCGTACTCGATCGAGACGCGCCGCCCCGTCGACTCGAAGTAGTGGCGCGCCGCGTCAAGCGCCTCGTCGACCTTCCATCGGTCATTGATCGGGATGAGCTCGTCGCGGAGCTCGTCGTCGGGCGCGTGGAGCGACAGCGCGAAGGTGAGCGGGAGTCCCTCGTCGGCGAGCCGCCGGATCGCGGGGGCGAGGCCGACAGAGGACACCGTGATGCCGCGGGCCGACATGCCGAGCCCGTCGGGCTGCGGCGCGAGCATGACGCGGATCGCGTGGATCATCCGGTTGTAGTTGGCGAGCGGCTCGCCCATCCCCATGAAGACGATGTTGTTGACGCGATGGTGCGCGGGGACACCGTCGTCCTCCATGGGGTCGGTCTCCGGCTCGACATCGAATGCGCTCGGCGGTAGCGAGGTGCCCGGGACGAATGCGGTGCTCGCCGCCGTCGTGCCCAGTCCCCCATCGCGGATATACCGATTGGCCGCGACGACCTGCGCGACGATCTCGGCTGCCGAGAGATTGCGGGTGAGCCCGGCCTGGCCGGTCGCGCAGAACGGGCAGTTCATCCCGCAGCCGGCTTGGCTCGAGATGCACAGCGTGATCCGGCCGGGATACCGCATGAGGACCGACTCGATGAGGGCGCCGTCGTGGAGGCGCCACAGGAACTTCACGGTCGCGCCATCGTCGGTGCGCAGCTGCCGGATCGGGGTGAGCAGGGGCGGCAGCAGCTCGGCGACGAGCTCTGCACGCCGTGCTTTCGGCAGGTCGGTCATCTCGTCGGGGTCGTCGGTGCCGTGCACGAACCAGTGGGTCGCGAGCTGCTTGGCCCGATACCCGGGGAGTCCCAGCTCGATGAGCCGCGCCTTGCGCTCGTCCGGGGTGAGGTCGGCGAGGTGTCGCGGCGGCATCTTCGCGCGCGTGGGCGCGGCGAACTGGAGCAGCGGTTTGCCGTCAGGCGCCTTCGCCTGCTCCCACCCCTCCGTCTGCGGGCGGACCTGGCGCACCGAGGATCCATCGACCCGAGCACGGACGGGCGGTCGACTGGCCATGCTTTGATTCTCCCAGCAGTCACTGACAATCGGGATGCCGCCGCGATCTTGGTCACGGGGGCGCCCAGCGGTGATGACGGACCCCGCGTGATCTCGCGGGATGAGCGACACGTATGACCCCAGGGGCGGCCACCAGCACTGAGACGCACCGCAATTGACGAAGGCCCCGGGGGGATCAAGCCCCGGGGCCTTCAATGTCCGTTACGGTCCGACTTCATTGTCGAGCGGTGAACCGCTTGGCAAATCCGATCGAAATGACGCTCCTGCCGGGCTGACGCCCAGCTGTCACGGTCCAGGCCGGAGCCTCGATCCGTCACCTTGGCCATGCCGCGATCCACGTCGGGGCTGAAACCGCCCCGAGCTCGCACTCGAGGACTCGCAGTCCGTTCGCGGCCCCGCTGACTCGTCCGTGCCGGGTGCACGCACCCATCGTCGACTCATCATTGAGGACTCGCTTCACCGCCGTCAGGAGCCACCCTCCGCGTCCGGGTTTCCCCAATCGCTTCCGGTGTTTCGCCGTTTCGGTGAGAACGAATCTACCGAATGTCAAACACGACACAACCCGTAAAGTTTCGCTAGATAGTTCAGACTTTGTCGATCCGCTCGATCCGCGTGACGGCCCGCTGGCTCGATTCATCTTCCTTGCAGCAGCGCAGCGATCGGGCCCTGGTACCACACGAGGAGGACAAAGATCGCGACGTTGAGCACGGCCAGACACCAGAAGGCCGCCTGGAACTCACGCTTGCGATTCTTGTGGCGCAGCACCTGCTGCGCGATCGCCCCGCCCGGCCAGCCACCGAGGAGCCCGGCCACGAGCAGGGTCGTCTCCCGCACTCGCCACGTGCCGTCGAGCGCCGCGCGCTTGTCGGCGAGGTAGAGCAGAAACGTCGCGACGCTCATCGCCGGGTAGATCACGATCCCCCACAGCGGCACCTCCCAGTGCGAGAGCACGAGTCCGAGCAAGATGATGAACAGGGGCACGACGAGCAGCGGCAGAATGGCGACGCGGCCCCGGCGGCCCGCCCGCGCCGCGGCCTCCTGCACGGCTCGCGCCGAGCGCTGCACGCGGACATCGATCGCCTCGGGACGCCCGTTGCGGCCGACCCCGACCGCGAACTCGACCTCGTCGCCCTCGCTCGGTCGCGGCGCCCCACTCGGGTAGGCACTGTGGTGGACAAACACCCGGCGGCCGCCGTCCGTCTCCTCGAAAAA
>DATMFQ010000033.1:0-17062 GCA_035556075.1 Microbacteriaceae bacterium
GCCGCGTAGATGACCGTCAGCAGCGCGACACCCGCGGCACCGGCGACCTGCTGAATCGTGTTGAGCACAGCCGACCCGTGCGAGTACAGCCGGCGTTGCAGCGATCCCAGTGAGGCCGAGAACAGCGGGGTGAACGACATCGCGAGCCCGATGAACATGGCCGTCTGCGCGATCATCAGCAGCCACCAGACCGTGTGCTCACCGACCGTCGAGTAGAAGAACAAAGCCGCGGAGACCAGGATCGTGCCGGGGATGAGCAGCGTGCGGGTGCCTCGCGCATCGTAAATGCGTCCCATCACCGGACCGAGCAGTCCCATCAGCACCGACCCGGGCAGCAGGATGAGCCCGGATTGGAACGCGTCGAGGCCCACGACATTCTGCAGATACTGCGGGAGCAGCACGAGGGTGCCGAACATCGACAGCGCGACGATCCCCATCACGATCACCGCGATCGTGTAGTTGCCGGCACGGAAGACGCGCAGGTCGAGCAGTGCCCGGTCCGCGCGCTGCAGCACGAGCTGGCGCCAGATGAACACCGCGAGCGCGACGCCACCGACGGCCAGCGCAATGGTGCCGATCGTGGCCCCACCCGAATCCGCCGCGCCACCGAACTGGCTGAGCCCGTAGACGATGCCGCCGAAGCCGAACGCGGAGAGGATGATCGAGACCACATCGATCGGCGTCCGGGTCGTCTCACCGAGGTTGGTCATCCACTTCGCCCCCATCGCGAGCGAGATGATCGCGATCGGCAGGATGATGGCGAAGAGCACACGCCAGTTGAAGGCTTCCAGCACCGCGCCGGCCAGCGTCGGACCGATGGCCGGCGCCAGGGACATCACGAGTCCGACACGACCCATCATGCGCCCGCGCGAGGCCGGTGGCACCACATTCATCATCGTGGTCATCAGCAGCGGCATCATGATGCCGGTGCCGCCGGCCTGGATCACGCGGCCCGCGAGCAGCACCTCGAAGCCGGGCGCCAGCAAGCAGACCAGGGTGCCGAGGGTGAAGGAGCTCATCGCCGCGATGAAGATCTGGCGAGTCGTCAACCGCTGCAGCAGGAACCCGGTGGTCGGGATGACGATCGCCATCGTCAGCATGAATGCGCTCGTCAGCCACTGGCCGAGCTCGGGCGGGATGCCGAGGTCCGCGTTGAGATGCGGGATCGCGATGCCCATCGTGGTCTCGTTGAGGATCGCGACGAATGCGGCGACGAGCAGCAGCCAGATGACCCGCATATCCGAAGGTGCGATCAGCGGTGCTGCCTTCACCGTGGGCACAGATGCGGTGGGGGTGGTGGTCATGACGTCTCCTCAGAAGCTGGGCGGAAGACCACCGACGAGATCGACAGATACGACACCCGTACGTGGACAGCGTTGCAGTGTACCGCACGATCGCGCGAGATTGCTGGCGGCGACCGCGACCCCCGGGAATGCGTCAGAGACCCTCGTGGTTGACTGGAGCATGGCAACCATCGAGCTGACCAAGGACACCCACGACGAGACGGTCAAGGACGGCATCGTCCTCATCGACTTCTGGGCCGCGTGGTGCGGCCCGTGCCGCCAGTTCGGCCCCATCTTCGAGGCGTCGAGCGAGACGCACCCCGACATCACCTTCGCCAAGGTCGACACCGAGGACCAGCAGCAGCTCGCCGCCGAGTACGGCATCAGCTCGATCCCGACGCTCGTCGTTTACCGTGACGGCATCCCCGTCTTCGGCCAGCCCGGCGCGCTGCCGAGCCAGGCCCTCGAGTCGCTCATCGAGCAGGTTAAGGCCCTCGACATGGACGATGTCCGGGTCAAGTACGAGGCCGCGAAGGCCGCGCGGGAGCAGCAGCCGAGCTGAATCGGCGGGGCTCCACCGCGCTAGCGGGCCCGCCGCTCCCGCACCCGCACATTCACCTGGATCGGACTGCCCTCGAAGCTGAACACCTCGCGGAGCCGCCGCTGGATAAACCGGCGGTACTGCGGGTCGAGGAAGCCGCTCGTGAAGCACACGAAGGTCGGCGGCCGGGTCGCCGCCTGTGTGCCGAAGAGGATGCGTGGCTGTTTCCCACCGCGCACCGGGTGCGGGTGGGCGGCGGTGAGCTCCGCGAGGAAGGCGTTGAACTTCCCGGTAGGAATGCGGGTGTCCCACGACTCCAGGGCGCGCTCGAGCGCTGGGACGAGTTTCCCGAGATGCCAGCCGGTCTTCGCCGAGATGTTGACGCGCGGCGCCCAGGCGACGTGCCCGAGGTGCTGCTCGATCTCCCGCTCGAGGTAATAACGCCGCTCGCGGTCGACCGCGTCCTCGCTGTCGAGCAGGTCCCACTTGTTGTAGGCGAGGACGAGCGCCCGCCCCGACTCGAGCACGAGGTCGATGATCTTGAGGTCCTGCACGCTGATCGGCTCGGTCACGTCGATGACGACGACGGCGACCTCCGCGCGCTCGAGCGCCGCCGAGGTCCTGAGCGTCGCGTAGAAGTCGGCACCTTGTTGGAGGTGCACGCGGCGGCGGATGCCGGCCGTGTCGATGAAGCGCCAGGGGCGCCCGCCGAGCTCGACGAGCTCATCGACCGGGTCGCGGGTGGTGCCAGCGAGGTCGTCGACGACGACTCGCTCCTCCCCCGCCGTCTTGTTGAGTAGCGAAGACTTGCCGACATTCGGACGGCCGATGATCGCGACTCGGCGCGGGCCGCCCGGCTCGGGCTTGGCGACCGCGGACTCCTCCGGCAGCGCCTCGAGCACCGCGTCGAGCAGGTCGGCGACCCCGCGCCCGTGCAGCGCGGAGACGGGCCACGGCTGCCCGAGCCCGAGATTCCACAGGGCGGCCGCCTCCGGCTCGTGCACCGCATCGTCGATCTTGTTCGCGACGAGGAAGACGGGCTTGTCCGCTCGCCGCAGCAGCTTGACGACCTGCTCGTCCGTCGTCGTCGCGCCGACCATGGCGTCGACGACGAAGAGGATCGCGTCGGACAGGTCGATCGCGACCTCGGACTGGGCCGCGACCGCCGCGTCGATGCCCTTCGCGTCCGGCTCCCAACCGCCGGTGTCGACGACGGTGAACCGCCGGTCGAGCCACTCGGCCTGGTAGCTCACGCGGTCACGGGTCACACCGGGCGTGTCCTCGACGACGGCCTCGCGGCGGCCGATGATGCGATTGACGAGCGCGGACTTGCCGACATTCGGGCGTCCGACGATCGCGAGGACGGGAAGCGCCGGTGTCGGCGCACCGGTGTCGAGTCCCCACTCCTCGCCCTCGAGCAGCTCGAGGTCTCCGTCCTCGAGCGCATAGTCGGCCAGCCCGGCACGCAGCGACTCGGCGCGCGCCGCCGCGAGCGACTCATCGAGGGAGCGCAGCCGCTCCGCCTCGACCTCGTCGAGCGCGGGGACCGCAGCCTCATCGAATGCGTCACCGCCGTTGTCCTGTGCGTCACGCGAATCGGTCATCGTCCCGGCACCAGCCTCTCGATCGCGTCGACGGTCTCGTCGAAGCTCAGCTCGGTCGAGTCGACCGTCGTCACGCCGGGCGCGGCGGCGAGGAACTCGACCATCCGTGAGTCTCGCGCATCCCGCTCCGTGATCGCCTGGAGGACCTCTGCGGTGGCGGCTGCCTCGCCTATCGCGGCGAGGTCGCGCGCGCGGCGCTCCGCCCGCACCTCGGGGCTTGCCGTCAGCAGCACCCGCACGTCCGCGTCCGGGGCGACGACCGTCGTGATGTCGCGCCCCTCGACGACGATGCCCGGCTCGCTCGCGGCGATGAGCGCGCGGAAGCGCTCGGTGAGCACGTCACGGGCGGCTTGCAGCCCGGCGACCCGGCTCACGATCGCGGAGATCCGCGGCTGGCGAATCGCCGCCGTGACATCCGTGTCACCGACGCGCACCCAGTGCTCCGCCGGGTCGAGCGCCTGCTGCGCCCGCGCATTCCTCACCAGGTCGACGACGGCCGCCGCGTCATCGAGGTCAACGCCAAGCGCATCGCCCTCCCACGCGACCGCCCGATAGGCCGCGCCCGTGTCGAGGTGCCGGAAGCCGAGCCGCGCGGCGAGCGCGCGGGAGACGGAGGACTTGCCGGAGCCGGCCGGGCCGTCGACGGCGATGACGATCGGGCTCACTCAGAACCGCCGATCCGCCAGCCAGCGCGCTCGAGCTCCTCGATGAACCGAGCCTCGACCTCCGGCACGACCGAGATCTCCGCCATGCCGACCTGCGCACCCGGCGAGTGCTCGAGCTGCAGGTCCTCGAGGTTGATGCCGATCTCGCCCATGAACGTGAAGAGGCGGCCCATCTCACCCGGCTTGTCATCGATGATGACCGTGACCGAGGCGAAGCGCTTCGACTGGCCGTGCTTGCCAGGAATGCGGGCGACCCCCACCCCGCCGTCGGCGATGCATCCGGCGATCGCCCGCCGTGCACCGGGCGCATCCGGGTCGGCGAGCGCGTCGATGACGTCGTCGAGGTCGTCGCGGTAGGCGAGCAGCAGCTCGACAATGGGCTCGGCATTCGCCGCGAGGATCTGCGTCCACAGGGCCGGGTCGCTCGCGGCGATGCGGGTGGTGTCACGGAGCCCCTGCCCCGCGAGCGCGAGCGATTCCTCCGCCGCGGGCGTGAGCCGCTTCGCGAGCAGGCTCGCGACGAGCTGCGGGACGTGGGAGACGAGCGCGACCGCGGCGTCGTGGTCCTCCGGCGCCATCTCCCGCGGGAGCGCGCCGAGGTCGAGCGCGAGCGCCTCGACGACCGCGAGGTCCTCCCGCGAGGTCTCCGCATCGCGGCACACGATCCACGGGCGACCGACGAAGAGGTCCGCGCGGCCCGAGATCGCCCCGCCACGCTCCCGTCCGGCCATCGGGTGTGAGCCGATGTAACGGGCGATGTCGACGCCGCGACGCTGCAGCTCGTGGAGCGGCTCGAGCTTGACGCTCGCGACGTCGGTGATGACCGCGTCCGGGTAGGCGGCGAGCTCGGCCTCGACGACGTCGGCGATGACATCCGGCGGGACGGCGACGACGACGAGCTTCGGCTGGTCGCCGGCCGCCGCGCGCCGACCCGCGCCGTAGTCGACCGCGAGCGACAGCGCCGCACGGGACACATCGTGCAGCACGACCTCGACGCCGAGCGCGGTCAGCCCGTGGCCGATCGAAGTGCCGAGCAGGCCCGCGCCGACGACGCGGACGGGGCCGACGGTGCGGGCGGCGCGGCGGGCAGCCGCGGGCGTCTTGGCGGTCATCGCGTCACCCCGGGATCGGTTGGGACCGAATCACCGGTGGATCCGGGATTCGTGGCGCTCCCGCCGCTCGGCCTTGCGCACGAGCTTGAGGAGGGCACCCAATTCTACTGGCGTCACCTCGCGAGTGCGCCCGGCGCCGAGGCTGCCGAGGTGGAGCGGCCCGAACGAGCGGCGCACGAGCTCGAGGACCGGGTGGTCGACCGCGTCGAGCATGCGCCGCACGATGCGGTTGCGT
Organism: Microbacteriaceae bacterium; assembly: GCA_035556075.1. Classification (GTDB taxonomy): domain Bacteria; phylum Actinomycetota; class Actinomycetes; order Actinomycetales; family Microbacteriaceae; genus 73-13. Next base: position 5,441 of record DATMFQ010000033.1, read on the forward strand.
CCCGAGTGCAGCGTCAGCTCGACGAGGCTCGTGCCGCCGCTCGTGCTCATGACGCGCGCGGCATCCGCCCGGATGGGGCCGTCCTCGAGCTCGATCCCCTCGAGCAGTCGTCGCATCGTCGCCGGGGCGACCTTGCCACGGACCTTCGCGATGTAGGTCTTCTCCACCCCGAAGGACGGGTGGGCGAGGACGTGCGCGAGCTCGCCGTCATTCGTCAGCAGCAGCAGCCCGCTCGTCTCGACGTCGAGCCGCCCGACGTTGAAGAGCCGCTCTGGGACGCCCTCGGTGAAGGCCCGGAGGTCCGGGCGGCCGCGATCGTCCGCCATGCTCGAGACGACGCCGCGCGGCTTGTTGAGGAGCACATAGCGTTTCGAGGCATCGAGCTGGATCGGCGTACCGTCGAGCTCGACCCGGTCACCCACGCGCACCCGGTCCCCGAGCTCGGCGCGGCGGCCGTTCACCGTGATGCGACCCTCCTGGATGAAGCCTTCAACGACTCGGCGGGAGGCCACGCCCGCGGCGGCAAGCACCTTCTGCAGGCGCTCGCCGGGATCGGGAGACGCATTCATCCCACACCGCCGAAGCCGTCGTGCCCGTCATCGAGCAGCGGCGAGAGCTGCGGCAGCTCCTCGAGGGAGTTGATGCCGAGCTGGGTGAGCAGCAGCGGGGTCGTCTCGTAGTGGATCGCGCCGGTCTCCGCGTCCGTGTACGCCTCGGTGATGAGGCCTCGGCCCAGGAGGGTGCGCACGACGGTGTCGACGTTGACCGCGCGAATCGCCGCGACCTGACTGCGGGCGATCGGCTGCTTGTAGGCGATGACCGCGAGCGTCTCGAGGGCGGCCTGCGAGAGCCGAGTCGGCGCCTGGGTGAGGACGAAGTCGGTGACGACCGCGTCGTGCTCGGGTCGCACGTAGATGCGCCAGCCACCCCCGACCTCCCGCAGCTCGAAGCCGCGCCGCGGCCCGCCGGTCTCGCCGTCATAGTCGGCGACGAGGCGCTCGATCGTCTGCCGAACGGCAGGGATCGGGGCGCCGAGTGCCGCGGCGAGGGACACGAGCGGCTGCGGCTCGTCGGCGACCATGAGGATCGCCTCGATCCGCCGGTCGAGCAGGTCCGGGTCAGTGGTCATAGTCGGCTCCGAGGTTGGCGAGCGAGTCGTCGGTCCAGGCGGTGGCGACCCACCGGATCGTGAGGTCGCCGAGCGGCTCGAGCTGGTCGAAGGTGACGGCGTCGCGGCGGTAGAGCTCGAGGACGGCGAGGAAGCGAGCCACGATGACCCCGCGCTGCTCGACGCCGGCGATGAGCTCCCGGAAGTTGCGCGGCCGACCGTCGCGCAGCATCGCGACGAGCTGCGCCGCCTGCTCACGGATCGACACGAGCGGCGCGTGCAGGTGGTCGACGCCGACGAGCGGCATCGACTTCGGGGTGAATGCGAGGAGCGCGATCGCCGCAAAGTCCTCGAGCGAGGTGCTCCAGGCAAGCTCGGGCTGCTGCTGTCGGTACTTGTCCTCGAGCCGCACCTGACGCACGTGCCGCGTCGACTCGGCGTCGAACCGCTCGGCGAGGTGCTCGGCCACGAGCTTGAACGCCCGATACTGCAGGAGCCGGGCGAAGAGCAGGTCCCGGGCCTCGAGCGCCGCGACGTCCTCCGCATCCACGAGCTCGCCCTGTGGCAGGAGCCGGGCGACCTTGAGGTCGAGCAGCGTCGCGGCGACGACGAGGAATTCGCTCGCCCGGTCGAGCTGATCGGCATCCTCGACCGTCCGGATGTACGCGATGAACTCGTCGGTGACCGCGGCGAGCGCGATCTCGGTGATGTCGAGCTCGTGCTTGGCAATGAGCGAGAGCAGGAGATCGAAAGGCCCGTCGAAGTTGTCGAGCCTGAGCTGGAAGCCGGAAGCGTCCGCCCCCTCGATCGCGGCTGGTCCGAGCTCGGGCGACCCGGGCCCCTCGAGCGCCGCCGTCCCGGCAGTGCGTGTCACGGCGTCGGCCTCAGGCGACCGCGCCGCGGGCGATGAGCTCCCTCGCGACCTGGCGGTACGCCTCCGCGGCGGGGTTCGTCGGCGCATACTCGAGGATCGGTACGCCGGCGACCTGGGCGTCGGGGAGCTTGACGGTGCGCTTGATGACGGTCTCGAAGACCTTGTCGCCGAAGGTCTCGACGACGCGCTCGAGCACCTCACGGTCGTGGAGGAGCCGCGGGTCGTACATCGTGGCGAGGATGCCGTCGAGCTGCAGCGAGGGGTTGAGCCGGTCCTGCACTTTGTTCACCGTGTCGATGAGGAGCGCGACGCCGCGCAGCGCAAAGAATTCGCAGGCGAGCGGGATGATGACGCCGTGCGCGGCGGTGAGCGCGTTGATGGTCAGCAGGCCGAGCGAGGGCTGGCTATCGATGATGATCGCGTCGTAGTCGCGGCTGACCTGCCGAAGCACGCCCGCGAGGATCGACTCGCGGGCGACCTCGGTGACGAGGTTGACCTCGGCGGCGGACAGATCGATGTTGGCCGGGAGCACGTCGAGGCCCTCGACCCGCGACGGGACGATCGCCGAGCGCGTGTCCTTCACCTTGCCGATGAGCAGGTCGTAGATGGTCGGGGCGTCCTGCGTCGGGATGGCGAGACCGGCACTGAGCGCACCCTGCGGGTCGAAGTCGACCGCGAGCACCTTGCGGCCGTCGGCGGCGAGGCTCGCGGCGAGGTTGATCGTCGTCGTCGTCTTGCCGACGCCGCCCTTCTGGTTGCACATCGCGATGATGCGCGCCGGGCCGTGCTGCGCGAGGGCGGGGGGCTTCGGGAACACTCGGAACGGTTTGCCCGTCGGTCCGGTCTCCTGCTTCGCCATGCGAGGCAGTTTAGGCGGGGGCGGCGCGCTCGGCCGGGTGGCACCCGGGCTCGTCGGCGCGCTCGCCTGACCTTCAACTAGAGCTTGAAGGTCACCCCCGGGCACGCGGATGCGCCTGCGAGTACGCCTCGTGGAGGAGGTCGGCGGTCACTCTCGTGTAGATCTGCGTCGTCGCGACGCTCGCATGCCCGAGGAGTTCCTGGACGACCCGCACGTCGGCGCCGCCCTGCAGGAGATGCGTGGCGAATGCGTGCCGCAAGGCATGCGGTGACAGCAGCCCCGACGGCAGTCCCGCCCGCGTCCCCGCATCCCGGATGATGAGCCACGCGTGCTGCCGAGAGAGCCGACCCCCGCGCACCCCGAGGAACAGTGCGGGGCTCGCCTTGCGCGCGACCGCCGCGAACTCGGGACGCACCCGCACGAGGTACTCCTCGATCGCGGCGCGCGCGTAGCCACCGAGCGGCACGATACGCTGCTTGGCGCCCTTGCCGGTCAGCCGGATGACCCCGGGGTCATCGTGGAGCACCGGGGCGAGATCATCGACGTCGAGTGCGAGCGCCTCCGACACGCGGGCGCCCGTCGCATACAGCAGCTCGAGCAGGGCGCGATCCCGGAGGCGCTGCGGCTCGTCACCGCCCGCGGCCTCCAACAGCGCCACCGTCTGCTCGATCGTCGGGGCCTTCGGGAGCCGGGCGGCCGGCTTCGGCGGCCGCAGCTCGCGCGTCACATCCTCCGCGACCAGCCCCTCCTCGAGCGCGAAGCGATGCAGCCCGCGGACCGCACTCAGCATTCGTCCCACACTCGTTGCGGCCAGGGGCGCGCCCGTCGCCGTCCCATCCCGCAGGGCCACGACGAAGGCCTCGACGTCCGGCTCGGTCAGCGTGCCGATCCCGCGATCGCCAAGCCACCGGGCGTACGCACCGAGGTCCCGACGGTACGCCGCCACGGTGTGCGGGGAGCGCCCGAGCTCGACGGTGAGCTGACGCAGGTAGCGGGCGATCAGGGTCGACGTGTCCACGGCACCTCGCTGTCTGGCGTCGCGGTGTCCGTGGCCGAGGCCTTAGGCCTCGACCGGGATCACCGGGATCGTCGTCGTGATCGGGGCGTCCACATCGTCCGTCTGCTCGACGTCGAAGAGCTTCGAGGCACGCTGGCGCTCGAGGGCGGCGCCGATGAGCCCGCGGAAGAGCGGGTGCGCGCGATTCGGCCGGGAGCGCAGCTCCGGGTGGGCCTGCGTGCCGACATAGAACGGGTGGACCTCGCGCGGCAGCTCGACGTACTCGACGAGCGTGCGGTCTGGTGAGATGCCGCTGAAGACCAGGCCGGCGTCGGCGAGCTGCTCGCGGTACGCGTTGTTGACCTCGTAGCGGTGCCGGTGGCGCTCGCTCGCCTCCTCGGCCCCGTACAGCTCGGCGACGATCGAGCCTGGCTGCAGCGACGCCCGGTAGAGCCCGAGCCGCATGGTGCCGCCAAGGTCGCCGCGGTCGAGGATGTCGACCTGCTCGGCCATCGTTGCGACGACCGGGTGCCTCGTCTCGGGGTCGAACTCGGAGGACGACGCCCCCTCGAGGCCGACGACGTGGCGGGCATACTCCATGACCATGCTCTGCAGGCCGAGACAGATCCCGAGGACGGGGATCCGATTCTCCCGGGCGAAGCGCAACGCACCGATCTTGCCCTCGATGCCACGAATGCCGAAGCCGCCCGGCACGATGACGCCGTCGACCTCGCCGAGCTCGCGGGCCGCCCCCTCCGGGGTGGCGCAGTCATCCGCCGCGACCCAGCGGACCTGCACCTTCGCCTGGTGCGCGAAGCCACCGGCCTTCAGCGCCTCCGTCACGCTGAGGTACGCGTCGGGCAGGTCGACGTACTTGCCGACGAGCGCGATCGTCAGCTCGTGCTGCGGCTCGTGCACCGCACGGAGCAGCTCAGCCCAGCCATCCCACCGGACTTCGTGGGCGTCGAGGCCGAGCTGCCGGACGATGTAGGCGTCGAGGCCCTGGTCGTGGAGCATCGTCGGGATGTCGTAGATGCTCGGCACATCGACCGCGTTGACGACCGCGGCCTCGTCGACGTCGCACATGAGGGCGATCTTCTTGCGATTCGACTCGGTGAGCGGCCGATCACTGCGCAGCACGAGCGCGTCCGGCTGGATACCGATCGAGCGCAAGGCCGCGACCGAGTGCTGGGTCGGCTTCGTCTTCTGCTCCCCCGATGCCGCCATGAAGGGCACGAGCGAGACATGGACGAAGAACACGTTCGAGCGCCCGAGCTCGTGCCGCACCTGCCGTGCCGCCTCGAGGAAGGGCTGCGACTCGATGTCGCCGACAGTGCCACCGACCTCGGTGATGATGACATCGGGGGCGGGCTCCCCATTCGGGCCCGGCTGCGCCTGCAGCCGCATGCGGCGACGGATCTCGTCCGTGATGTGCGGGATGACCTGGACGGTGTCGCCGAGGTACTCACCGCGGCGCTCCTTCGCGATGACCTCGGAGTAGATCTGGCCGGTCGTCACGTTGGCAGCCTGCGAGAGGTTGATGTCGAGGAATCGCTCGTAATGGCCGATGTCCAGGTCCGTCTCGGCGCCGTCATCGGTGACGAAGACCTCGCCGTGCTGGAACGGGTTCATCGTCCCCGGGTCGACGTTGAGGTACGGGTCGAGCTTCTGCATGACGACGCGAAGGCCACGAGCGGTGAGCAGATTGCCGAGGGAGGCGGCAGTGAGGCCCTTGCCGAGCGAGGAGACGACACCCCCGGTCACGAAGATGTGACTCGTGACGTTGTCGGCTGCATCTCGCGCACTGTCCACCACGGGATTCCAGCATATCCGATCCGGGGTGCGATGCCCCCGGACGGCGAGTTGCGGAAGTGCGCGGGCCAGGTGCGCTGCTCCCCGGCGAGGTCCGGGGTGCTCCCCCACGCTCAGGCGAGCGCGAGCAGTTCGCGCGCGTGGGCGAGCGCCGAGTCGGAGGCGTCGAGCCCGGACAGCAGCCGCGCCATCTCCCGCTCCCGCTCCGCCCCGGTCAGCCGCGCGACGCTGCTCGCGGTGAACTGCCCCGCGGTGTCCTTCTGGACCCGCAGGTGGTTGCTCGCGAAGGCCGCGACCTGCGCGAGGTGCGTGACGACGATGACCTGCGAATGCGTGGCGAGCCTCGCGAGGCGGCGTCCGATCTCGATCGCCGCGGCCCCGCCGACGCCGGCGTCGACCTCGTCGAACACGAAGGTCGGCACGGGGTCGACCGCACCGATGACGACCTCGATCGCGAGCATGATGCGGCTCAGCTCACCGCCGGAGGCCCCCCGGCCGATCGGCCGCGGCTCGGCGCCGGGGTGGGGGGCGAGCAGCAGCGCCACCTCGTCACGGCCGTGCGGACCGAGCCGATCCGCCTCGGTCACCTCGACGTGGAGCCGAGCATCGGGCATCGCGAGGGCCGCGAGCTCCGCGGTGACCTCGGCGGCGAGACGCTCGGCGGCATCCTTGCGGAGGCGAGTGAGCGTCGCCGCGTGACCCTCCGCCACCGCGAGCGACTCGGTCACCGTCATCTCGAGCTCGACGATCCGCGTGTCGGTCCGGTCGAGCTCGAGCAGCCGCGCACTGCCATCGTCGAGGAGCCGGATGACGTCCTCGAGCTCCGGACCGTGGGCTCGGGTCAGCTCGGCAAGCAGCGCGCGACGCTCGTGCACGGCGTCGAGCCGACTCCCACCGTCCGCATCGAGGCCGTCGAGATAGCCGGCGAGTTGCACCGCCGCGTCCCCCGCGGCATACACGAGCGCGCCAAGGGCCTCCGCGACCGGCTGGAGTGCCCTATCGTGCTCGGCGACCCGCTCGACGGCCCGCCGAGCCCGATCCAGGAGCGAGGTCGCATCGGGGGTGTCCTCGGCCGCGGTGTCGACGGCGCCCGCCACAAGGCCGTGCGCCTCCGCGGCCGCGAGCCTGAGCGCCTCGAGGTTCGTCAGCCGCTCGGCCTCCGCGGCGAGCTCCGCGTCCTCGCCGGGCCTCGGGTCGACCGCCTCGATGCGCTCGATCGCGAGCCGCAGCTCGGCGGCCTCCGCCGTCCGGGATGCCCGCGCCTCGGTCAATCGCGCCAGCTCGGCATCGGCGTCGCGCCAGCGCGAGTACGCGGCGAGGAATGCGGTGGCGACGTCCGCCAGCTCCGCCCCGGCATAGCGGTCGAGTGCGTCCCGCTGGGCCGCCCGACTCCGCAGCCGCAGCTGCTCGGACTGCCCATGGACGACGACGAGCCGCTCGCCGAGCTCCTGCAGTACCCCGACGGGGGTCGACCGGCCACCGACGACCGCCCTCGACCGCCCTTCCCGCGCGAGCGTCCGGGCGAGCACTAGCTCGCCCTCCTCGATGAGCCCGCCGGCGTCGGCGACCCGCTCGGTGAGCTCGGGGTCCTCCGGTGCCCGCCAGATGCCCTCCACCGAGGCGGCGTCAGCACCAGCGCGGACCGCCGCGGTGTCGGCACGATCGCCGAGCAGCAGGCCGAGCGCCGTCACGACCATCGTCTTGCCCGCACCGGTCTCGCCGGTCACCGCGGTGAGACCGGGACCGAGCGGCAGCGTGGCATCGGCGATGACGCCGAGGTCGCGGATCCGGAGCTCCTCAATCATCGCGGTGGGCGCCTCCCGAGCATTCCTCCTGATGGCTGCTCATGCACTCGCGCCCCGCCAGCCCGAGACCGGGAGGTCGAACTTCCGCACAAGCCGGTCGGTGAACTCGCCACGGTTGAGCCGGGCCAGGTACACCGGCTCGCGGCCGCGTGCCACCTCGACCCGGAACCCGGGCTCAAGCGGGGTCGAGCGACGACCATCGCACCACAGCACCCCCGGCGACGCCGTCGGCTCGGCGACCTCGACGGCGAGCAGCGTGCCCGGCGCGAGCACGAGCGGCCGGGCGAACAGCGCGTGGGCGGCCAGCGGCACGACGAGGATCGCCTCCGCCTCCGGCCAGACGACCGGTCCCCCGCCGCTGAAGGCGTAGGCGGTCGAGCCGGTCGGGGTCGACATGACGAGGCCGTCACAGCCAAACGCCGACAGCGGTCGGCCGTCCACCTCGATGACGACCTCGACCATGTGGCCAGGCGACGACTTCTCCACGGTCGCCTCGTTGAGCGCCCAGGTCCGGTACACCTCGGTGCCGTCGGGGGCCAGGACCCGCGCATCGATCGTCATCCGCTCCTCGACCTCGTAGTCGCGCGCCAGCGCCCGCCGCACCACCTCGTGGAGGTCCTCGCGCTCCGCCTCGGCGAGGAACCCCACGTGGCCGAGATTCACTCCGATGAGCGGGATGCCGGTGCCGCGGACGGTCTCCGCGGCCCGAAGAATCGTGCCGTCACCGCCGAGCACGATCGCGAGCTCGACGCCGGCGATCGCGACATCCTGGCCGAGCACCTCCGCACGGGCGGCGACCGGATCGGCCGCGACCAGGTCGTCGACGTCCGCCGCGGTGAGCACCGGAATCGTGTCCGCCTCCAGCAGCGCACCGATGACGTCGGCGGCGGCACGCTTCGAGGCATCGCGTCCCGTGTGCGGGAGCACGAGGAAGCGTCGCGGGGCGGGGCTCGCGGCGGTCATTCAGGCTCCCGTCAGTGAGGTGATCGTGCTCCTCCATTGTGACGGATCGGAGCCGGAGCGCCGACTGAGGTGGGCGAGGTACTCCGCGTTGCCGTGGCTGCCGGTGATCGGCGAGGCGATCAGCCCCGCGGTGCGGAGCCCGAGATCGTGCGCCGCCCACAGCACGCCCTCGATCGCGTCGGCCCTGAGCCCCACCTCCCGCACGATGCCTTCCCGCACCCCGGTGCGACCGACCTCGAACTGGGGCTTGATCAGCACGACGTACTCCGCCCCGGGGGTGGCCGCCACAAGCGCCGGCAGGACCAGCGGTAACCCGATGAACGACAGGTCGGCGACGACCAGGCCGATCGGTGCCGCGTGATGCGGGGCGAGCGACTCGGCGGTCAGCTCCCGCGCATTCCTGCCCTCGAGGCTGACGAGGCGGCCGGCCGCGATCTCCGGCGTCAGCGCCGACGACAGCTGCCCGTGCCCGACGTCGAGCGCGACGACCCGGGCGGCACCTCGGGCGAGCAGCACCTGACTGAAGCCACCCGTCGAGGCGCCGACGTCGAGTGCGGTCGCACCAGCGGGGTCGATCTCGAAGGCGTCGAGCGCGGCGAGCAGCTTCACCGCCGCGCGGCTCACCCAGGCATCCGTCGCCTCAACCCGGATCTCCGCGGTGGCATCGACCGTCGCTGCGGCTTTTCTAGCGGCACGGCCGCCCACGGTGACCCGCCCGTCGCGGACCAGCTCCGTGGCGTGGCTGCGCGAACGGGCCAGACCGCGCGCGACGAGCGCGACGTCGAGGCGCGTCGGACCGCCGGCGTCAGTCGGCGGCATCCGCCGACTCGAGCCGCGCCTGGAGCTCGGCGAGCAACTCGCCGTACCCGGGCGCGCGCGCCTCGAGCGGCAACTCGCTCAGCGCCGCCACCCGCTCGGCGATGCTCGCGTGCTCGGGTCTCTCGCTCATGGCCCAAGGCTAGCGCGGGTCTCGGACTCAGGCGTGGAGCTCCTCGGCGACGTCGAGGCTATAGATGGGGCGACCGATACCCCAGATAAGGGTGCACGCGGCGCGAATGAGGTCGACGCGGTCGCCGGAGGCCTCGACGAGGACCCGATCGCCGTCGAGCCGGACGGCCGCGTCGCGGACGGCAACGATCGCCCCGCCCTCGACCCGCTCCGCCGTCGCCTCCGGGTACGGCGCAGCCAGATCCCGGAGATCACCGAGGATGAATGCGGGGCGCTCCTCCTCGCGCGCGGGCAGCAGCTGCCTGGCCCCATCGATCCCCGTCAGGACGAGCGCCGAGGGGATACCGGCGCGATTGGCGCCAAGAATGTCGGTGTCGATGCGATCGCCGATCATGAGCGGTGCGGAGGCGCCGAAGCGGGCGACGGCGGCGTCGAAAATCGGCCGCTCTGGCTTGCCCGCGACGAGCGGCATCGTGCCGGTCGCCAGGTGCACCGCGGACACGAGCGTGCCGTTGCCCGGGGCGACCCCGCGCGAATGCGGGAACGTCCAATCCTGGTTCGTCGCGATCCAGTGCGCCCCCGTGCGCTGGATCGCGAAACTCGCCTCAGCGAGCTCCGCCCAGCCAACACTCGGGTGGAAGCCCTGGACGACGGCCGCCGGTGCATCGTCGGCCGAGCTGGTCACCTGATAACCAGCGCGCTCGAGCTCGACCGTGATCCCGTCCCCGCCGACGACGAGCACGACCGCTGGTGCTGGGACGAGCTCTCGCAGGAGATCGACCGCAGCCTGAGGGCTCGTGATGACGTCGCGGGCCTGGGCCTCGAGCCCGAAACCTCGCAGCTGCTCGGCGACCTGTTCGTCCGTCCGGGCCGCGTTATTCGTCACATAACCGACGCGCAAGCCTGCCGTCTGCGCCGCCGCGATCGACGCCGTTGCGTACGGGATGGGCTCCGCGGCCGCGTAGACGACGCCATCGAGGTCGACGAGCAGCGCGTCGCGACCGGCGAGCGGTGATCCGGCGGGGAAACCGGTCACGCCTGCCTCTCGTCCGGTGCCGCGTCGGGGTCAGCGGGGCGTTCGGTCAGGACCTCGCTGCTGGGCTCGCCGGTGTCCTCGAGTTCGAGCTCCAACTCGAGGACCTCGACGATCTCGGGCTCCGCGGCATCACCAAGCAACGCGGTCGAGGCGATCTCGGCGCGACGCGCCCACTCGACGGCCTCGGCCGGACGGCCGAGCTCCTCGAGCACCGTTGCGTAGGCGCTGAACAGCGCCGGGCTCCACGAATAGGCGGTATCCGGGTCGAGCTGCGGGATCTCAAGCTCACGCAGGGCCGCGTCGGTCTGCCCGAGATCGAGCCGAGCGCCGGACATCGCGATTGCGAGGTCGACCTGCGCGGCCTCCGGCAGCGTGCCGCGCGGCACGGACCGACCGAGCTCGAGCGCACGTTCGGGACGACCAAGCCCCCGCTCGCAGTCGACCATGAGCGCCAGGTGGTCGTTGCTCCCCGAGATCCGCCGAAAGGTGCGCAGCTCACGCAGCGCGAGCGCAAAGTCCCCGGTGCGGTAGGCGGTCACCGACAACGTCTCCCGCACCACCGCAAGACGACCGCCCTTACGGCTCGCGCTCAACGCGTGCTGATGCGCGAGGTCGGGGTCCTCATCGATGAGCCGAGCGGCCATGACGAGGTGACGCGCGACGAAGCCCTGATTCTCCTCGCTCAACTGGCGCAGCTCCCCGAGCACCTCCCTCGGCAGCTCTTTGCCGGTCACCTCAGCGGGCACCACCGGATCGACAATGCGCGGCCGGACCGAGCGAGTATCGGGCGCATCGTCGGGGCGGGGCGGCGCCTTCCGCGGAGCGTACGCCGGGTGCGGCTTGCCAGCACGATCCGGTCGGCCGGAGTACCGCTGCCCATCCCGCCCGGGCTGCCGCGGGCCGGCGGAGCCGCCGCCCTGCCGGCCGCCGTCGCGGCGGGCCGGCCGTCGGTCGCTTGGGGAATCACTCACGGCGACCATCCTCCCATCCCGCGCCGCGACCACTTACCCGCGGCGTACCAGACAACTCCGGAAAACCATGAAAGGCCGCCCCGTCATCGGGGCGGCCTTTCATGAAAGAAGTCCGGCGGTGTCCTACTCTCCCACAGGGTCCCCCCTGCAGTACCATCGGCGCTGAGAGCCTTAGCTTCCGGGTTCGGAATGTGACCGGGCGTTTCCCTCTCGCTATGGCCGCCGAAACACTATTGATTTAGGTGTTTC
>DATMFQ010000034.1:0-2122 GCA_035556075.1 Microbacteriaceae bacterium
CCGCGCAGGTGGGCGGCGTACGCCTCGAACGCTTCGCTCACCTGCAGCGCGAGCTCGCGCGTCGGGGAGAGGACGAGCGCCTGCGGGAGCTTCTGCGTGACGTCGAGCCGCGAGAGGAACGGCAGCGCGAACGCGGCGGTCTTGCCCGTCCCGGTCTGCGCGAGCCCGACGACGTCGCGGCCGGCCAGGAGCGCCGGGATGGTCGCGACCTGGATCGCCGACGGCGTCTCGTAGCCGATGTCTTTGATGGCCTTGAGCACGGGCTCGCTCAGCCCGAGCTCGGCGAAGGTCGCTCCGCCTCCGACCGATTCCTCGGTGCGGTCCGCGTCGCTCGCGTCGGCAGCGGTGGTCTCGGGTGCGTCGCCGCTCGCGGAGGTCATGCGGTCAACGCTAGTCGCGCATTCGGGAGGAATGCGCGGGTGGCGTCCCCGCGGCACGTCGAGACGGCATCAGCGCGCTGTCAGCAGGCGGTGCGGCGGTCCCTCCAGGCGTGCGATGGCGACCTTGACCTCCACCAGCTCTTGCTCGACCCGGTCGATCCGAGCCCCGAGCTTGGCCTCGAGCGAATCGACCTTCGAGTCCATGCGATGCACCATCCACCCGAACGCGCCGAAGAAGCTCAGCAGCAACGCCGCTGTGCTGATCACGATCGCGATCGTCTCGGTGGACATGGTCACCCTCCCATTGTGGGCTTGATGCTGCGATCTTGCCAGCAGCCGCGGACACCGCGCCCGCGTCGCCGCGCAGGCTGTGGATAGCTCGCCGGGTCGACGAGGTGTGGAGGAATGCGCGGGGCCGCGTCGAGACCACGAGCGAGCCCCCGGCCGCGAGGCTGGGCCCTCCCGCATGTCTCGGCCGATAGAATCCCCCAGTCAAGAGGAGGCGCGGTGTGACCGTCGTGGAGGGCCGTGACCAGGCGGCGGCGATGCCGCCCGTCCCCGCGTCTCGCGACACGAGCCGGTGGACCTGGCCGCAGCGCTACGCGGTGCTCATCGCCATCACCGATCTTGTCGTCGTCGCTGCCTCGATCGCGGGGGCGCAGGTGCTCCGCTTCGGTCTCGATGCCGTCGACGCCGCGCGCATCGAGCATAGCTTCGAGCTGAGTCTCAACTACACCCTGCTGTCGGTGCTCCTGGCCGCCATTTGGTTCGCCTCCCTGAGCATCACCGGCACCCGCGACCCGCGCATCGTCGGCACGGGATCCACCGAGTACCGGCGGATCGTCGACGCCACCTTCCGCGTCTTCGGCCTCGTCGCCATCGTGGTGTTCCTCATCAAGCTCGATCTGGTGCGCACGTACATCCTCATCGCGCTTCCCGCCGGCCTCATCCTGCTGCTGGTGTCCCGCTTCCTCTGGCGGCGGTGGCTCGTCGCGCAGCGGCGCCACGGCCGCTACAGCTACCGCGTGCTCCTCGCCGGCTCCGACGCCTCGGTCGCGGCGATCGCGCGCGACCTCGAGCGCGACCCCAAGAACGGGTACCACGTCGTCGCCGCGGTCACCCCTACCGGGGATGCCGGCCTCGCGGTGCCGACGACGAGTGACCTCGACACCATCCCAGAGCGCATGACCGAGCATCGCGCCGACACGCTCGTGCTCACGAGCAGCGACCGGCTGTCACCGGACCGCATTCGTGCCATCTCCTGGGGCCTTGAGGCAGGGCGGCAGCACCTCGTCATGGCACCGAGCCTCACCGACGTCGGCGGCCCCCGCATTCATTCGCGGCCGGTCTCCGGCCTGCCGCTGCTCCACGTCGAGACCCCGCGGTACCGGGGAGCGCAGGCCTTCACGAAGCGGACCTTCGACCTCGTCGTCGGCCTCCTGTCGGTGATCGTGCTCTCGCCGGCCTTCCTCGTGCTCGCGATCGGCGTCAAAGCCACGAGTCCTGGCCCGGTGCTCTACCGCAGCCCGCGGATCGGGCGCGGCGGGCGGCCGTTCGACATGCTGAAGTTCCGCTCCATGAAAGTCGGGGCGCACGAGGAACTCGCCGACCTGCTCCGGCAGCAGGGCAAAGACGACCGCCCACTGTTCAAGATCGACGGCGACCCCCGGATCACCCGCTTCGGCCAGTTCATCCGCCGCTACTCCCTCGACGAGCTCCCGCAGTTCTTCAACGTCATCGGT
>DATMFQ010000035.1:0-42287 GCA_035556075.1 Microbacteriaceae bacterium
TGGCCCATCGAGGTCCGGTCGGCGGGCAGCCGCGTGCCGATCGTGATGCCGACCGAGATGATGCGCCGCGTCGCGACCCGCGCGATGTACACGATGTCCTCGCCGTCGAGCACCGCCGCCGACACGGATTCGTCGAGGTCGCGGCTCAGCCGCTCGAGGTGTGGCTGCACGAACTCAGCGAGGCTCGAGGCGGACAGGTACGCGGTGCCGAGCTCGAGCACGCGCGGCGTGAGGACGAATGCGCGCCCCTCCGCCCGCACATACCCGAGCGTTTCGAGCGTCTGCAGCAGGCGGCGCGCCGAGGCGCGGCTGATGCCCGCGCGCGTCGCCGCCTCCGACAGGGTCAGCGCCGGGTGCTCCGCGTCGAAGGCGCGAATGACCGCGAGCCCCCGCGCGAAGGACTCGACCCAATCCCGCTCAGCACCGACCCGCTCGTCGCTCACCCGCATTCCTCAGCTGCGCGCCCGGGTCAGCGCTCGAGGACGACGGCGAGGCCCTGGCCGACGCCGATGCACAGGGCCGCGACCGCGACGCCGCCGCCGCGACGCCCCAGCTCGTGCGCCGCGTGGCCGACGACCCGCGCGCCGGAGGCACCGAGGGGGTGGCCCATGGCGAGCGCACCGCCGTGGATGTTGACCCGCTCCGGGTCGAGATCGGGCCAGAGCTTGATGCAGGCGAGCGACTGCGAGGCGAAGGCCTCGTTGAGCTCGACGACATCGACGTCCGCCCAGGTGCGTCCCGCACGCGCGAGTGCCTGGTTCGCCGCCTCGACCGGTGCGATCGGGAAGCGGTCGGGGTCGTTGCCGTACCAGCCGCGCCCGGCGATCCGAGCCAGCGGCTCCGCATCGATGGCGCCCTCGGCGCCGAGGAGCACCGCGGCGGCGCCGTCGTTGATCGAGGAGGAGTTGCCGGCGGTGACCGTGCCGTTGCCGTCCTTCGCGAAGAGCGCCTTGAGGCCGCCGAGCTTCTCGACGGTCGAGCCGTCACGGATGCCCTCGTCACGCGCGAGCTCGGCGCCCGGGACCTGGACGATCTCGCCGTCGTAGATGCCGTCGGCCCAGGCCTTCGCCGCGAGCTCGTGGGACCGCACGGCAAACGCGTCCTGCTCCTCGCGGCTCAGGCCGAATTCGCGGGCGATGAGCTCGGCGGACTCGCCGTTGGAGATGGTCCAGCCCTTGGGCAGCGCGGGGTTGACCATCCGCCAGCCGATCGACGTGTTCCACAGCGTCTGGTTGCCGACGGCAGGCCAGCCCTTCGGCGACTTCTCGACGACGAATGGCGCGCGGGACATCGATTCGACGCCCCCGGTCAGGACGAGGTCGGCGTCACCGGACTCGATCGCCCGTGACCCCTGGAAGAGCGCCTCGAGGCTCGAGCCGCAGAGTCGGTTCACCGTGACGCCCGTGACGCTCGTCGGGAAGCCGGCGAGCAGGGCGCCGAAGCGGCCGACGTTGCGGTTGTCCTCACCCGCCTGGTTCGCGTCGCCCCAGATGACATCGGCGATGCGGGCGGGGTCGAGGTCGAGACGCTCGACCTGGGCGCGCATCGCGACGGCGGCGAGGTCGTCGGGTCGGACGCCGGACAGCGCGCCGCCGACCCGGCCAAATGGGGTGCGGACGGCGTCGTAGACGAATGAGGCGGTCATGCCGCGGCTCCTGTCGCGTCGATGAGGGTGAGCCCCGTGAGCGACTCGAGCTCCGCGTGGGTCGTGTCGCCGAAGCGCTCGGTGACGGCGAAGCCCTCGGGCGTCACCTGGAAGATCGCGTGGTCGGTGTACACCCGGCTCACGCAGCGCACCCCGGTGAGCGGGTAGCTGCACTCGGCGACGAGCTTCGGCTGGCCATCCTTCGTGAGGAGGTCGGTCATGACGTAGACGTCCTTCGCGCCGATGGCGAGGTCCATGGCGCCGCCGATCGCGGGGATCGCACCGGGCGCGCCCGTCGACCAGTTCGCGAGGTCGCCGGCCTGCGAGACCTCGAAGGCGCCGAGGACGCAGACGTCGAGGTGCCCGCCGCGCATCATGCCGAACGAGTCGGCGTGGTGGAAGAATGCGGCGCCCGGCTGCGCCGTCACCGCCTGCTTGCCCGCGTTGATGAGATCGGGGTCGACCTGATCGGCCTCGGGCGCCTCGCCCATGCCGAGCATGCCGTTTTCGGTATGGAGGATGATCTGGCGTCCCTCGGGGATGTGGTCGGCGACGAGCGTCGGCGCGCCGATGCCGAGGTTCACGTAGGCGCCCTCGGGGATGTCGGCGGCGAGTCGTTTGGCGAGCGCGACCCGGCTGATCTTGGTGGCCATCAGGCGTCCTCTCCCTCGGTGGTCAGCGGTTCGCCGTTCACATCGACGCCGCCGATGAATGCGCCGGTCTCGTCGAGCCAGGGGCGGTAGCCGACCGGCACGACGCGGTCGACGAAGAGCCCCGGTGTCACGATCGCCTCGGGGTCGAGTGCGCCGACCTCGACGACCTCGTCGACCTGGGCGATCGTCACCTTCGCGGCGGTCGCCATGATCGGGCCGAAATTGCGCGCCGTTCGCCGGTAGACGAGGTTGCCGAGCTGGTCGCCGCGGAAGGCCTGGATGAGCGCGAAGTCCGCGTGGATCGGGTACTCAAGGATGTACTCCTTGCCGTCGATCGTGCGCTGCTCCTTGCCCGCGGCGATCTCGGTGCCGACACCGGTGGGGGTGAAGAAGGCGCCGATGCCGGCGCCCGCGGCGCGGATCCGCTCAGCGAGGTTGCCCTGCGGCACGATCTCGAGCTCGATCTGACCGGCGCGGTACTTCTCGTCGAAGTGCCAGGAGTCGGACTGCCGAGGGAAGGAGCAGATGATCTTCCGCACCCGGCCGAGGCCGATGAGCCGGGCGAGGCCGACATCTCCGTTGCCCGCGTTGTTGTTGACGATCGTGAGGTCGCCGACGCCGCTGTCGATCAGCGCGTCGATGAGATCGACCGGCTGTCCCGCGCGACCGAAGCCGCCGATCATGATGCAGGACCCGTCTCCGATGCCCGACAGCGCCGTGGCGATGTCCGGGACGACTTTGTCGATCATCCAGTCTCCTGTTCGCTCTGCGAACGCACGTTCGCATGACGGCGCTAGTCTACGCCCTGATGCGGTCGGGCGGAGACGGGCGCGGCGGGACCCCCAAGCCGCGCCGCGCCGAGCCCGACCGCGGCGGGGTCAGGCGGCGAGGATCTCGTTGGCGATCTTGAAGGCGGTGTTCGCGGCGGGGACGCCCGCGTAGATCGCCGACTGGAGGATGACCTCCTTGATCTCCTCGGGGGTGAGCCCGTTGCGCAGCGCCGCCTTGACGTGCATCGCGAGCTCCTCATGGTGCCCGAGCGCGATGAGCACGGAAAGCACCGCGATCGACCGCCCGCGACGCTCGAGTCCCGGTCGCGACCACACGTCGCCCCACGCCGTGCGCGTGATGAAGTCCTGGAAGTCCCGCGTGAAGTCGGTCGTCCCGGCGATCGCACGGTCGACGTGCTCGTCGCTCAGCACCTCGCGGCGGACCGCAAAGCCCTGCTCGCGACGTGCGTCGTCACTCAAATTCGTCATGCGACCCATCATCCCGCACCCGGCCCCGCGTCGGCCCACCGACCTACGGCTCGGGCCCGGTCGCCACCGGACGGCCGGGGGTGTTCGACCAGGATGACCACGACCCCGGATAGAGCGCGGCACGGTGACCGGCGAGGGCCAGGGCGAGCACGTTCGTCGCCGCGCTGACGCCCGAGCCGCAGTACACCCCGACCTCGACGCCATCGACGACCCCGACCGCGGCGAATCGCGCCCGGAGCTCCTCGCTCGGCAGATACCGGCCGGTGGCGTCGACGGTCCCGGCGATCGGCACGTTGACCGCGCCCGGGATGTGCCCGCCGATCGGGTCCATGGGCTCGTGGTCACCGCGGTATCGCGCGGCGGCGCGGGCGTCGATGAGCACGCCCCGCTCAGCGAGCGCCGCCGCACCGTCACCGTCGACCGTCGGCAGGTGCCCGAGCGAGGCGATCACCGCGGTCCCCGGCGCGGGGATGACCTCCCCGGTCTCGACCTCGAATCCTGCGTCGCGCCACGCGGCGAGAGCGCCGTCGAGCACCCGGACGCGGGTGAGCCCGGCCCACCGCAGCAGCCACCAGAGGCGCGCGGCAGCGACGCCACCGTGGTCGTCGACCACGACGATCTCATCCCCGTCGTTGACGCCCCAGGCGACGAGCGCCGCCTGAAGCCGGGCCCGGCTCGGCAGCGGATGGCGCCCGTCGGCGGGCTCGCCGTGTTCGCTGAGCTGCGTGTCCATGTCGGCATACACGGCACCGGGGATGTGGCCAGCCCGATACTCGCCGCGTCCGTCCGGCAGGTCGAGCCGCCAGCGCACGTCGATGACGCTCGTCGGCGCCCCGGTGCGCAGCCGCGCCTCGAGCGCCGCCGGAGTGATGAGGTGCGCAGCGCGGGCGTCAGTCATCTGGGGGCTCCCGATCGGATCAGCCGAGGAATGCGAGGAGCTCGCGCGTCGTCGCCGCCGGCTGATTCGCCGGTGGCAGATGCGCGCTGCCGGCGATGAGCGCCGCGCGGCCGTCCTGCACGCCGGCGGCGATCTGCTCCGCGGCGGCCTGCGGCGTCGTCTCGTCGTGGTCGCCGTAGAGGGCGAGGACGGGGACGTCGATGCGGCCGAGCTGGTCCACGACGTCGAAGTCGCGAAGCGCCTCGCACGCGAGCGCGTATGACTCGTCGTCCGCGTCCTGCAGGTTGTGGAGCAGCCGGCCGGCGATGACCGGGTGCTCCTCCATGACCCCGGGGGCGAACCAGCGCTGCGCCGAGCCGACGACGAGCGGCGAGGTCGACTGGGCGCGCACCAGTGCGGCGCGCTCGATCCAGCCCTCGGGGGTGCCGATCTTGGCCGCGGAGGCGAGGATCGCGAGCTTGGTGAAGCGGCCCGGGTGTCGGATCCCGAGCGCGAGCCCGGTCGCGCCGCCGATCGAGACGCCGGCGTAGAGCGCAGAAGCCACACCGAGCTCATCGAGGATCGCGATGACCCCGTCGGCGAGTTCCTCGATCGTGTAGGGCTGTGTCGTCGCGGGCGAGGCGCCGTGGCCGGGCAGGTCCCAGGCGATGATGCGGTAGCGATCGGCGAGCGCCGGGATGACCGGCTCCCAGAGCACCGCGCTCGCGGTCCCGAGCGAGGGGCCGAGGACGAGCAGCGGGCCGTCCGGATTGGATTCGATGCCGGTGGCGACGAGGGTGGGCACGGTCATGTGGGCTCCGTTCAGGGTCGCACGCGGGCGAGCGCACGATCGACGATCGCCCCCGCGATCCCAAGGTAGCCCGCCGGGTCGAGGAGCGCGGCGACGTCGTCGGCGGTGAGTGCGGATTCGGCGGCGAGCAGGTCGGACAGTGGCTTGCCCTCCCCCGCCTGGTTGACGATGACCTGGACCGCGGGGCGGCCGAGCTTCGGGCCGAGCACGAGCATGAGCCGCTCCGACAGGATGGTGCCGCCGCCGTGCGCGAGGTTGCGGGCGACGGCAGCCTCATCGACGATGAGGCCCTCGGCAAGCTCCGCGGCGACGGCCGAGGCGCCGAGCGCGAGCCGGAGCAGCTCCCGGAGCGTCGGCCACTCGGCGTGCCAGGCGCCGTCGGGACGCTCGTCGACGGCGGCCGCCGCGGCGAGGTGGAGGGTGGAGCCGAGACCCGGTGCCCGGAGCGCCGCGGAGCGCAGCAGCACGGAGCGGACCGGATTCTGCTTCTGCGGCATGGCGGAGGAGCCGCCACCGGAGGGCTCGGCGAGCTCCCCGATCTCGGTGCGCGACAGTGTCGCGACATCGGCGCCGATCCGGCCGAGCGCGTCGAGCGTGCGCACGAGCGCGTCGCCCAGGCGCGTCACGGCATCACGGCGCACATGCCAGGGGAACTCGGCGAGCGGGAGCTTCGCCGCGCCGGCGTACGCGACGGCGATCTTCGCGGTGCGGGCGGGGCCGAACTCCTCGACGAGCGCCGCGAGCGTGCCGCCAGCGCCACCGAGCTGCGCGGGCAAGCCCGCGGCGGCGAGCGCGTCCCGGGCGTCGGCGACCTGCACGAGCCAGTCGGCGAAGCGTGCCCCGAGCGTCGTCGGCACCGCATGCTGCGTGAGGGTGCGCGCGGCGGCGGGCGTATCCCGGTAGCGCGCAGCGCGATCGGCGAGTGCGCCGACGACGCGGTCGAGCTGCGCCGTGATTCGTGTCATCGCCTGCTGGGCGAGGATCGCGAGCGCCGTGTCGACGATGTCCTGCGAGGTCGCGCCGTGGTGGACCCACCCGGCGCCGTCGGGCACGTCGGCGACGAGCGCGCGGAGTCGCGCCACGAGCGGGATGACCGGGTTGCCGTCGGCGACGGCCTCCCGCGCGAGCTCCGCCGGGTCGATCTCGGCCTTCGCGATGACGGTGAGCACCGCATTCATCGTCGCCGGTGGGGCGACCCCGACGGACCCGAGCGCCTTGACGAGCGCGACCTCCGCCTGCACGAGCGCCCGCACGAATGCGGCATCGGACACGAGCGCATCCCGGCCAGCGCTGACCGGACTGAGGAGCCCGACGTCGCCGCCGGGCTCAGCGCCCGAGTCAGTAGGCAAAGAAGACGGTCTCCTTCTCCCCCTGCATCCAGAGGTCGTGCCGCAGCGAGCCGTCCTCGTCGCGGGTCGCGATCAGCGTAGCGCGCTCGCTCGGGCTCAGGGAGCTCAGCAGCGGGTCCGCCGCGAGCGCGGCCTCGTCGTCCGGCAGGTAGATCCGGGTGTGGAGCTTGTGCGGCAGGCCCCGAGCGAAGAGCATGACGGCGAAGAACGGCGCGCGCCCCTCGTCGGTCGCTCCCGGCTCACGCGTCCAGAAGAAGTACTTCCCCTCGTCATTCGTCGCGCTGCGGCCCCACCCGGTGAAGGCGTGGCCGTCGCGGTGCAACGAGCCGCGCGTCTGCGGGATCGTGCCGTCCGTGTCGGCGCCGAAGATCTCGACGAGCGCGTCGGGGATCGCGTAGCCGGCGCCATCGTAGACGTTGCCCCGGAGGAAGAGCGAGCCGGGCGTGTGCGGCGGTACGATGTACGGGCCGTCGTCGTACTCGAGGCCGAATTTGAAGAACGGGCCGATCGTCTGACCGGGCGTGCCGCGGAGGTACGTGTCTCCCACCGGGAGCTGCTTTTCGATGATCATCAGTGGTCCTCCTCGGTCTCGAACCAGGTGGCGTGCTTGCCGGTCAGCACGATGTCCCAGCGGTAGCCCATCGAGAACTCGGGCACGGTGAGGTCGTGGTCGTAGGTCGCGACGAGGCGGTCGCGGTCGCGCTGCTCGGGGATCGACTGGTAGATCGGGTCGAGCGCGAAGAGCGGGTCGCCGGGGAAGTAGCACTGGGTGACGAGGCGCTGCGTGAACTTCGAGCCGAAGAGCGAGAAGTGGATGTGCGCGGGGCGCCACGCGTTGATGTGGTTCTTCCACGGGTACGGGCCGGGCTTGATGGTCGTGAACTTGTACCAGCCCTGGTCGTCGGTGATCGTCCGCCCAGCACCCGTGAAGTTCGGGTCGAGCGGCGCGGGGTGCTGGTCGCGCTGGTGGATGTATCGCCCCGCGGCGTTCGCCTGCCACACCTCGACGAGCTGGTTCGTCACCGGGCGGCCCCAGCCGTCGAGCACGCGACCAGTGACGGTGATCCGCTCCCCCATGGGCTCGCCGCGGTGCTGCAGCGTGAGGTCGGCCTCGATCTCGGAGACGTCGCGCTGCCCGTAGGCGGGGCTCCACAGCTCGATCGACTCGGGGTCGACGAGGCGCGGGTTCTTGGTCGGGTGGCGCAGGATGCTCGAGCGGTACGGCTTGAAGTCGTACAGCGTCGGCAGGTCGATCTTCGCCCCGGCCTCGACCTCGCGCTGGCGCTCAGCATGAATCGCCGCGATCTCATCATTGATCTGACTCTGGGGCGGGAAGTCGTCCGAGGCGAGCATGTCCTCGGGCTTCCGTGCCTCCTGCACTTGGGCCATACCGTGTCTCCTTCGACCACCGTCCCGCGCCGACGGCGCGCATCCCAGACGTGCGGTGCCCCTTGATCGTGCCACCCCGCGCGCCGCGTCGATCGTTCCTTCCCGATGAATGAGATACTGCCGCGTATGGCGAACTCCCCATCGGGTGACACGATGGTCGTCCGGATCGTGCGCATCCTCGGCGCCTTCGACGCGGAGCACACCAATCTCACCGTCTCCGAGCTCGCCCGGCGGGCCGCGCTCCCGGTGTCGACCGCGCACCGCATCACCACGGAGCTCACGACCGAGGGCCTCCTCGAGCGGGACGCCTCGGGCCGGCTCCGGATCGGGATGCGGCTGTGGGAGCTCACGACGCGAGGCTCCCGGGCACTCGCGCTCCGGCAGGCGGCGCTGCCGGAAATGGAGCGGGTGCAGGCGACGCTGCGCGAGCACGTCCAGCTCGGCGTCGTCGACGGCAACGACGTGCTCTTCCTCGAGCAGCTCTCCCACACGACCGCCGTCTCCAATGTCGCGGCCGTCGCGGGCCGGCTCCCGCTCCACGCCTCCTCCTCCGGGCTCGTGCTTCTCGCCTTCGGTCGGCAGCAGCTGCGCGACCGGATCCTCGGCGGTACGCTGCGCGCCGTCGGACCGAAGACCATCACCGACCCCGCGACGCTCCGGCGCCGCCTCGAGACGGTCCGCCGCGACGGCTATGCGGTCCTTGCCGGCTCGATCGAGTCGGTCGCGACCGGCATCTCGGTGCCGGTGGTCGACCGCGCCGGCACGACGATTGCGGCACTGTCGGCCATCGTGCCGCACGGCTGGCGGCGCGAGCGGGAGACGCTCGATGGCCTGCGCGCGGCGGCCCGTAGCATCGCCGGGTCGATCGCCGACTACGGGATCCTCAGTCACTGACGACTGACCAGCCAGGAATGGGGTGAGCACGATGGCCGGTGGAGCCCGCGACGCGCGCGGGGTCGCGGATCGGCTCCTCGCCGTGCTCGATGCCTTCGACCAGGGCGGCGACGGCGTGCTCGGTCTCGCCGAGATCGCAGCGCGCGCGGACCTGCCGGAGTCGACCGCACACCGGCTCATCGCCCGGCTCGTCGAGTGGGGCGGCCTCGAGCGGGTACCGGGCGGCTACCGGCTCGGCCTGAAGCTGTGGCGGCTCGGCACCCGGCAGCCGACGACACGCGCCCTGCGGCAGGTCGCGCTGCCGTACCTCGAGGACCTGCTCGAGCTGACGCGGCAGAACGTGCAGCTCGCGGTCCGCGACGGCCTCGCGGCGCTCTACCTCGAGCGGCTCATGGCCCGCGACTCGGTCGTCGTGCTCGCCGACATCGGGCGCCGCCTGCCGCTGCACGCGACGGGCGTCGGGCTCGTGCTCCTGGCTTTTGGCGGCCCGGGGCTGCTGAGCCAGGTGCTCGCCGCCGAGCCGCGCCGCTACCTTCCGGCGACGACGGCGACGGCTGCGGCGCTCACGCCCAGGCTCGCGGCGATCCGCCGGGAGGGGATCGTCCGCACGCGCGATGAGATGACCCCCGGTTCGGCATCGATCGCGGCGCCGCTGCGGGACGGCACGGGCACGGTCGTCGCGGCGCTATCGATCATCGTGCCGAGCGATCGCCCCTTCGACCCCGCGCACGAGCTCGCGGTCCGGCTCGCCGCCGCGGGGATCTCGCGCGAGCTCGCGGGCGGACGCGCTGCTCCCACTGAGTGAGAGTCCGGTCGCGGACGAGGGGAGGAATGCGGGAGTCTGCCGACGTGCGCGCCCCGCGCATTCATCGCAAAGGAGCAGGATGTCCGAGACCATTCGCACCCGCGTCGCCATCGTCGGCGCTGGCCCCGCCGGGCTGTTGCTGTCCGCCCTCCTCCACCGGGACGGCATCGAATCGATCGTCATCGAGTCGCGCAGCCGTGAGGAGGTCGAGCAGACGATCCGCGCCGGCATCCTCGAGCAGGGCACCGTCGAGGTGCTCCGCGACCTCGGCGACACCCGCGTCGACACCGTCGGCCACCGCCATGACGGGGTCGAGCTGCGCTCCGAGGGTATCGGCCACCGCATCGACTTCCAGGGGCTCGTCGGCCGTTCCGTCTGGCTCTACCCGCAGCACGAGGTCCTCATCGACCTCGTTGCGAAGCGGCTCGCCGACGGCGGCGACGTGCGCTTCGGCGTGCACGCGGTCGACGTCGACAGCTCGGACCCGAACGCGCCGATCGTCCGTGCGGAGACCGCCGACGGCCAGGCCCTGGAGATCGCCGCCGACTATCTCATCGGCGCCGACGGCTCCCGCTCCGTCGTCCGCGCCGCGGTGACGGGCGACCCCTTCGCGGGCTACTTCCGCGAGTACCCCTTCGCGTGGTACGGCATCCTCTGCGAGGCGCCGCCGAGCTCCGAGGAGCTCATCTACTCGACGACCGACCGCGGCTTCGCGCTCATCTCACAGCGCTCCGACACCGTGCAGCGGATGTACCTGCAGTGCGACCCGGAGCTCGACCCGGCCACGTGGTCCGACGACTTCATCTGGGACGAGCTCCAGGCGCGCACCGGCGGCGGCCTCACCGAGGGCCCGATCTTCCAGCGGGACGTCCTGCGCTTCCGCTCCTTCGTCGCCGCGGGACTCCGGAAGGGCCGCATCCTCCTCGCGGGCGACGCCGCGCACACCGTCCCGCCGACCGGGGCCAAGGGCATGAACCTCGCGATGGCCGACATCGTCGTCATGCACCGCGCGATCGTCGAGCAGCTCACGACCGGCTCCGAGGCCGGGCTCGACGCCTACGAGTCGACCGTGCTCGACCGGATCTGGAAGGCGCAGCACTTCTCGTGGTGGATGACCTCGATGCTCCACGCGGCGCCGGAGGCGACGCCCTTCGACGAGCAGCGGCGCCATGCCGAGCTCATCAGCGTGGCATCGAGCCAGCGCGGTGCCGCCTACCTCGCGGAGGCGTACACGGGGTGGCCGCTGCCGTAATCATGCGCCGTCAGGGCTCAAGCGCCACTCGGAAGGCCCGGAGGCGACCCTCGACCGCGCGCACCTCGGCAGCGGTGAGCCCCTCGGTCATCCGACGCTCGACGGCGGCGACGGGCCCGCGCAGCTCGGCGAGCAGCCGTGCCCCCGCCGGGGTGAGCGCGAGCAGCGCCTGGCGACGCGAGCTCGGGTCGGGGCGGCGCTCGACCCAGCCGCGTTCCTCGAGCGTGCGGACGAGTTGCGCGATCGTCTGCGCCGCGACGAAGGTGTGCCGTGCGAGCGCCGCGGCCGTCATCGCCGGATTGCCCTCGAGCGCGGTGAGCGCGGTGTACTGCGTCGTCGTGAGGCCGTGCTCGCTCAGCACCTCGTCGAGCCGTTTGCGCACCGCGAGCTCGACGCGCTTGATGAGGTAGAGCAGCGATGCCCGCGCGTCCTGACGCTCCTCATCCACGGTGACAGAATGCCAGGAAACCTGATAATCTGCCAACACATTCTCCCCGATGGGACCGTGACGCGCGGGCCCGGGACGCAAAGGAGCAGTCATGAGCATCTCCCTTCAGGGCAAGGTCGCCATCGTCACGGGCAGCGGCGCGGGACTCGGCGCCGCCTACGCGAAGGCACTCGCCGCCGCGGGTGCCGCGGTCATCGTCAACGATGTGTCCGCTGACGCCGCGAATGCGGTGGTCGCCGAGATCACGACCGCGGGTGGCCGCGCCACCGCGGTCATCGCCCCGGTCGGCTCCGCCGAGGCCGCGCAGCAGCTCGTCGACACCGCCGTCACGGAGTTCGGTCGGCTCGACATCCTCGTCAACAACGCGGGCATCCTCCGCGACAAGTCGCTCCTCAAGATGACCGACGAGGACTTCGACCTCGTCATCAACGTGCACCTTCGCGGCACCTTCACCGCGACCCGCGCCGCCTTCGCGTACTTCAAGGAGCACGAGGTCGCCGGCCGCATCATCAGCATCGGCTCGCCGACCGGCCAGCGCGGCAACTTCGGCCAGACGAACTACGCAGCCGCGAAGTCCGGCATCGTCGGCATGACCCGCACCTGGGCGATCGAGATGAAGAAGGCGGGTGTCACGGCCAACGTCGTCGTCCCCGTCGCGGCGACCGCGATGACCAAGACGATCCCCTACTTCGCGGCGGCCGTCGAGGCGACCGAGCGCGGCGAGGCAATGCACCCGTTCTTCCGCCACGACCTCGGCTTCGGCACCCCGGAGGATGTCGCCGGGCTCATCGTGTGGCTCGCCTCCGACGCCGCCCAGTCCGTCACCGGCCAGGTCCTTGAGGCCGGCGGTGACCGCCTGCGCCTCTGGAGCCACCCGGAGGCCATCGAGACCTGGTACCACGAGGGCGGCTGGCAGGCCGACACGATCGAGACCGAGCTCGGCGGGGAGATCGCCGGGCGCCTGCAGTCCGTCGGCGAGCCGCCGTGGCCGGCACTGCCCGCGGAGCTCGACCGCTCGCAGCAGGGCTGACGGCCGGACGACACGAGGCATCGGACATGTATCGCTGCGAGGTCGACCCCGCCAAGGTCACCGCGATTGACATCCACGTCCACATCGAGGTCGGCCAGGATGGCCACCGCTCGATGCCGGCGGACATCGTCGAGGCGTTCGCGAAGTACTTCAAGCAGGACGGACCCAACCCCGACCTGCCGGGCGTCGCCGCCTACTACCGCGAGCACGGCATGGCCGCCGTCGTCTTCACCGTCGACACGACCACGGGCCTCGGGCACCCGCCGATCTCGAGCGCCGAGATCGCCGAGCAGGCCGCCGACCACGCCGACGTCCTCATCCCCTTCGGCTCGGTCGACCCGCGGCAGGGTGAGGCGGCCGTCGACCTCGCGCACGCCCTCGTGACGGACCACGGCGTCCGGGGGTTCAAGCTGCACCCGACGGCCCAGGCCTTCGACCCGAGCGACGAGGCCTACCGGCCGCTGTGGGCCGCATTCGAGCAGCTCGGCGTCCCCGTGCTCGTCCACACCGGCCAGACCGGGGTCGGCGCGGGACAGCCCGGCGGTCGGGGACTGAAGACCCGGTACTCGGACCCGATGCTCCTCGACGAGGTGCTCGCCGACCACCCGGACCTGCAAATCATCATGGCCCACCCGAGCGTGCCGTGGGTCGACGAGCAGATCTCCGTCGCGACCCACAAGGCGAACTCGTGGATCGACCTGTCCGGCTGGAGCCCGAAGTACTTCCCGCCACAGCTGGTCCGGGCGGCGAACTCGTACCTGCAGGACAAGGTGCTCTTCGGCTCCGACTTCCCCGCCCTCACCCTCCAGCGGTGGCTCAGCGACTTCGAGACGCTTGAGCTCAAGGACACCGTCCGCTCCAAGATCCTCAAAGATAACGCGGTCCGACTCCTCGGACTTTGACGACCCGCCGAGCCGACTCGGCACACATCGCAAAGGAACCCCAGCAATGGCACTCAACAACGTCACGGTCGCCGAACTCCCCAGCCTCGAGGGCAAGGACCTCGGCACCTCCTCCTGGCTCGAGGTCACGCAGGAGCGGATCAACACCTTCGCCGACGCGACCGACGACCACCAGTACATCCACGTCGACCCGGTGCGCGCGAAGGACGGCCCCTTCGGTGGCACCATCGCCCACGGCTTCCTCACCCTCTCGCTCTACATCCCGATGTGGTCCGAGATCCTCGAGGTGACCGACGCGTCGACGCTCGTCAACTACGGCACCGACAAGGTCCGTTTCGTCTCACCCGTCCCGGCCGGCTCGAAGATCCGCCTCAACGCGGTGCTCAAGACCGTCGCCGAGGTCAAGGGCGGGTACCAGCTCCACGTCGACGGCACGATCGAGATCGAGGGCCAGGAGCGCCCCGCGGTCGTCGTCGAGTCGATCTCCCGCGTCTACGCCTGAGCGGGGAGGGGAACGAGCGCGCATGGTCCCGGACGGCATCGGCGACTGGATCCACCGTCGGACGGTGAAGTCGCGGGGGCACACCGCGGTCGTCTTCCGCGACGAGGAGCTCAGCTACGAGCAGCTCGCCGCACGGATCGACCGCCTCGCCGCCGCGCTGCGCGAGCGCGCCATCAGCCGCGGTGACCGGGTCGCGTATCTCGGCAACAACCACCCGTCGTTCATCGAGGCGCTGTTTGCGACGACGCTCCTCGGCGCCGTCTTCGTCCCCCTCAACACGCGGCTGTCGGTCCCCGAGCTCGAGTTCCAGCTCAGTGACGCGGGCGTCGAACTGCTCATCAGCAGCTCCGCGCTCGAGGCCTCGGCGGCGGGCGCCAGCGCGTCGCTCCCGGTGCGTCGGCTCGTCGTCCAGGAGGACGACTCCCGCGTCGAGTCGCTGCCCGAGGAGGCGGAGGACTACGAGCACGCGCTCGTCTCCGCGCCCGCGCTCGGCGAGGTGCCGCGGGTCACGCTCGAGGACCGTGCCGTCATCATCTACACCTCCGGCACGACGGGGCGGCCGAAGGGCGCGGTGCTCACGCACGGCAACCTCACGTGGAACTCGTTCAACGCCCTCATCGACTACGACGTGCAGGGCCACGGCGAGCGTGCGCTCATGATCTCGCCCCTCTTCCACGTCGCGGCGTTCAGCATGGGGCTGCTGCCGACCCTGCTCAAGGGCGGGACCGTGCTCCTGCAGGAGCGCTTCGTGCCGGCCGAGGCGCTCGCCGCGATTCAGCGGTATCGCGCGACCTACATCTCCGGGGTGCCGACGACCTACCAGCTCATGATGGAGGACCCGGCCTGGGCCACCACTGACATCTCGAGCCTCGAGCGGATGACGTGCGGCGGCTCGCCCGTCCCGCTCAAGGTCCTGGAGGCGTACGGCGAGCGCGGTCTCAAGTTCTCCGGCGGCTACGGCATGACCGAGTCCTCCCCCGGCATCACCGCACTCCCCGCCAGGTACGGCATGGAGAAGCTCGGCAGCTCCGGGCTCGCCCACTTCTTCACGAAGTACCGTATTCGTGATACCGACACCGGCGAGATCGTCACCGAGCCGGGCGCACGCGGCGAGATCGAGGCCTCGGGGCCGAACATCTTCCTCGAGTACTGGGGCCGCCCGGACGCGACCGCCGAAGCCTTCACCGCGGACGGCTGGCTGCGCACGGGCGACGTCGGCTACAGCGACGCGGACGGCTTCATCACGATCGCCGATCGCGTCAAGGACATGATCATCTCGGGCGGGGAGAACGTGTACTCCGCCGAGGTCGAGATCGTCATCTCGCAACTGCCCGGCGTCACCGGTGTCGCCGTGATCGGCGTGCCGCACGATCGCTGGGGCGAGGTGCCGCACGCGATCGTCACCCTCGCGCCGGGCGCGAGCCTCGATGTCGAGACTCTCATCGAGCACTGCTCCGCGCGACTGGCGCGCTACAAGGTGCCGAAGACGCTCGAGATCGTCGACGAGCTGCCCCGGACCGCCAGCGGCAAGGTGCAGAAGGCGCTACTGCGTCACGAGGACTGAGCCGGGACGCGCAGCTCGGGCTGCCGCTTCCCGTCGAAGACGAACCAGCCGGGCCGGATGAACCAGCCGACGACGCCGATCGCGATCATGTTGACCAGGTACATCCCCAGCGGCACCTGCCAGGCCCCGGTGACGGTGTGCAGCCAGCCGAAGATGATCGGTCCGAAGCCCGAGAAGAGATAGCCGAAGGCCTGCGACATCCCGGAGACCGCGGTCGCCGCAGACGTGTCGCGCGAGCGGTCGCCAATGAGGATGAGCGGGATCGCGAGCATCGGCCCCGACGACAGGCCGAGCACCATGACCCAGAGCAGGTTGAGCTCGGGCCAGGCGAGCATGCCGATGGCGGCGACGATCCCCGGGATGGTGATGAATGCGGGGAGCCGGTCGCGCAGCACCGTCCGGTTGATGAGCGGGAGACAGTACGTCGCGATCATGCCGACGAGCTGCATCGTCATGACCTCGAGCCCGCCGGTGGTCTCGCTGAGGCCACGGTCGATCTCGATCTTCGGCCACCACGAGGAGAAGACGAAGAACTGCATCGACTGCAGCCCCATGTACCAGGCGATGAGCCAGGCGAGTCGGTCCTTCCACACGGCACGCGCGACCGACGCGGGGGCGACCGCCATGAGCGGGGCGGCCGGGACCTCGGGGCTGGCCGTCGGTCCCGTCGCCTCGGCGGCGTCCACGCGCTCGCGCCCGGCCCGGCGGGCACGATGCGTCGTGAGCCACAGGATGAGGCCGAAGGGGATGAGGACGCCCGTCGCCATGAGCGCGAGCCGCCAGCCGAGCACGCCGTCGCCGAGCGGCAGATACGACAGCGGCACGACGAGCCCGCTCGAGGCCGCGGCGATGATGACGAGCATGTTCGTGTTGAACGACATGACCGTCGAGGACTTCGCGCCAAAGTCCCGTCGGGTCGCCACCGGCATGAGGACGTTGATGACGGCAAGCGCCGCGCCGATGAGCACGGTGCCGACCCAGAGCCCCACCTCGCCCGGCAAGGCGACCGAGCGCAGCACCGTCGCGGCGCCGAGCACCGCCAGCGCCCAGCCCATCGTCGCGTTGAGCCCGAACCGCACGGTCAGCGCGTGGACGAACGGCGAGATGATGCCCCACATGAACATCGGGATGCTCGCGAGCACGCCGAGCAGGGTGAGCGAGTACCCGGTATCGGTCGCAATCTGCTCGATGAGGGGGCCGACCGCGGTGATCGTGCCCCGCATATTCATCGACACGAGGAAGATCGTGACCAGCACCAGCACCGTCGCCGTCCCGGTGCGCGGCGACGTCGAAGTCATGCACGTGAGCCTAGTCGCAGGAAACCTGCCGATTCGCGTCACCGGGCGTGCTGGAGTAGACATATGCGGTGGCAGCGTCAATGAAGCAGCATCGCGGCGCGCTCCTCGTCCTGATCGGCGCCATGACGGCGCTCGGCCCACTCGGCACTGACTTGTACCTGCCGGGCCTGCCGGCGGTCACTGGTGACCTCGACACCACCGACTCGGTGACGCAGCTCACGCTGC
Organism: Microbacteriaceae bacterium; assembly: GCA_035556075.1. Taxonomy (GTDB): domain Bacteria; phylum Actinomycetota; class Actinomycetes; order Actinomycetales; family Microbacteriaceae; genus 73-13. Next base: position 16,904 of record DATMFQ010000035.1, read on the forward strand.
TCGGCTACCTGCTCGGGCTCGGGGTCGGTCAGTTCGTCTGGGGCCCGGTCGCCGACCGGCTCGGCCGCCGCGGGCCGCTGCTGCTCGGCCTCGGGATCTTCATCGTCTCGGGCATCATCTGCGCGATCACGCCGAGCATCGAGGTGCTGCTCACCGCCCGACTCCTGCAGGGACTGTCGGGATCGGCGGGCATCGTCATCTCGCGGGCCATCGTCCGCGACCTGTACGAGGGGCGCGAGCTGACCCGGATCTTCGGGTTGCTCGCCATCATCTTCGGCATGGCCCCGATCCTCGGGCCGCTCATCGGGGCCGGCATCATGCAGTTCGCAGGCTGGCGCGGCACGTTCTGGGCGCTCGCCGCATTCGGGGTCATCTTCCTCGTCATGACCCTCCTGCTGCTCCCGGAGACGCTCAGTCAGTCGCACCGGCGGCCAGCGTCCCGCTGGGAGGCGTGGCTCGCGCCGCTTGGCCACCGGGTCTTCATGACGAACGCGCTGCTTCTCGTGGCCTCCTCGGTCGTCATGTTCGGCTACGTCAGCTACGTCCCCTTCGTCCTGCAGGTCGAGCGCGGCATCGACGACGTGTCCTTTGCCTGGCTCTTCGCGCTCAACGCCATCGCCGTGCTCGTCGGTGGCCAGCTCGCCGGCCTCCTCGCGCGCCGGGTGCCCGGGCACACCGTGGTGCGCGTCGCGTACGGGATCGCGATCATCGCGACCGCATTCGTCCTCCTCGCCGTCGCGCTCGACTGGCCCGACTGGGCGCTGCTGCTGGCGCTGTGGATCATGATCCTGCAGATCGCAACGATCCAGCCGACGGCGATCGCCCTCGCGATCGAGCCCTTCGCGCGCGGCGCGGGGACGGCGTCGGCGATCCTTGGGGGTATGCAGTTCCTTGGGGCGTCGATCACGACCGCGATCGTCAGCGCCGTCTTCGGCTCGCACGGCGAGGTCATGGCGACCCTGCTGCTGACGGCCGTCACCCTCGCATTCGTCATCGCCATCGTCGGCCCGATGCGGCGACCGCGGCGCGAGCCGGTCACCGGGCCGATGCCATGAGACCGCTCATCACGTTCTGGAACGGCGCCGCCGCGACCCCCGTGCGGCGGTTCTGGCTCGTCGTCCTCCTCGGTGTGCTCACCGCCGGCGGCCCGCTCGCCAACGACACCTACATCCCCGCGATGCCGAACGTCGCCGCGGGGCTCGGCGCCGAGGTCGGACTGACGCAGCTGACGATCACGGTCTTCCAGATCGGGCTCGGCGGCGGGCAGCTCATCTGGGGGCCCATCAGCGACCGGATCGGCCGACGCACGCCGCTCATGCTCGGGCTCGGGCTCTTCGTCGTCGCGGCGATCATCGCGGGATTCGCGCCAAACATCTGGGTGCTTCTCGCGGGGCGTCTCCTCCTCGGCTTCGCCGCGTCCTCGGCGGTCGTCCTCGGCCGCTCGGTCGCCCGTGACCTCTACCCGGACCATGAGCTGCCGCGCATCTACGGGCATCTCGCGGTCGTCTTCGGGCTCACGACGATGGTCGGCCCGCTCGTCGGCACCGCGATGCTCCAGCTCGGTGACTGGCGCCTGACCTTCTTCGCGGTCGCGACCATGGGCACGATCGTGCTGGCGGTATCCGCCCTCGGTCTCCGGGAAAGCCTGCCGGAGGGCTTGCGCATCCACGGCCGCTCCGCGGAGCGCCGCGCCGCCTGGATCGCACCGCTGCGCAACGGCGCCTTCCTCGTCAACACGCTCGTCCTCGTCGGGTCCGCCACCTCGCTCACCGCGTACCTCACCTTCATCGCCTTCGTGCTCAAGGTCGAGCGCGGCGTCGACGACGGCGGCTTCGCGCTCCTCTACCTCCTCAACTGCGTCGGCGTCGCCCTCGGCGGCTTCGCGGCCCCCATCTTCGAGCGACGACTCGGTGGGCGCCGCGTCCTCCCGGTGCTCCTCGTCGTCAACCTCGCAGCCGCCGCCGGCGTCCTGACGAGCTCGGCGCTCGACCTGCCGCTGTGGGCCTTCATGGTCAGCGTCTGGGTCACCGTCTTCATCGCCTCGACCGCGGTGCCGCTCGCGATCGCGCTTGCCCTCGAGCCCTTCACGAAGGGCGCCGGGACGGCGGCGGCCATCGCCGGGGCTGCCCAGCTCGCCGTCTCCGCCTCGATCGCGGGAATCGTGGCGGTGGTGTTCGGCGCCGACGGCGTCGTCCTCGGGCTCCTCCAGGTCATCGCGACCGTCGTGACGCTCGGGTTGCTTGGTGTCGCGGTGGTGCTGCGGCGGCGCGGGGGGCGGCGGGCAACCGCTTAGCGGGTGGCGCCGGTGTCGTAGCCGGGGATGAACTCGCGGGACTCCCAGTCGGCGAGGTCCGGGAAGCGGGAGGAATGCGGCGTGCCCGACGCGCCGGTCGGATAGCCGGGGTCGAGGTCGATGAGTTCGCCGGTGCCGGGGAGCGCGGCGCCCGCCGCGACCGCCGCGGCGAGTCGCTCCCGCTGGCCCTCGGTGTCGCCCGGCAGGCCGAGGAGCCACCCGAGCGGGGCGTGCAGGTACACCGTCCGCGGCGCGGCCACCCGGCGGGACACGTCGCGGGCACCCGAGAGCACGAGGGTCCGGACCCCAGCGGCCTCAACGGCGCGGGCGAGGAGTCCGGCGGTCTGGTGGTCGAGCGGGCACGCGGGGACGATGACGGCGAGCGGCACTGGACCCGCGGCCCCCGCCCCCATCCCCTCGAGCTCCCCCCGCACGGCCTCGACGACCGCGGGTGCGAGCTCGGTGACGACCCGGCGCTGCGAGTAGGTGGCGCCCATCGCGCAGACCGCGTGATCGGCGACCGCGGCGATGCGGCCCTCGGCCGCAAGCGCGCGTAGGGCCGCGAAGGGGGCGACCGTGTCGACGTCCTCGGCGGCCCGCTCGATCTTGAAGCCGAAGTGGTCGACGGCGAGGTCCGCGCGCGCGGTGCCGAGCGGGACTCGGCGGACCGTCGTGTCACCCCGGAGGTCATAGGGCGCCTGGTCACGCTGCCGCACCCCGGCGAGGCTCACCAAGACCACCGCCGTGTCCGTGGCGGCGACGGGTGGGCCCGCGGGCACGGGGCGCTCCTCCGGCGCGGCCCAGCGATACGGCGGCTCCTCGGGGTGGAATTCGAGCATGCGCTCGATGTAGTCGATCGGCGCCCCCATCATCCGGCTCCCGTCAGCGCCCCGTGAACCGCGGCGGACGCTTCTCGGCGAAAGCCGCCAGCCCCTCCGCCATGTCCTCGCTCGACGAGTAGCGACGGCTCGCCTCGAGCTCCATGGCGAGCCCGGTCGCGTGGTCGAGGGGGCCGTGCGACATGAGCGACTTGATCTCGCGGAGGCCGAGCGGGCTCTTCGCCGCGAGACGCTCAGCGACGACCGCGACACGCTCAAGCAACTCCGTGTCAGTGACGACCTCGGCGAACAGGCCGTACTGCAGCCACTGCTGCGCCGTGAGGCGGTCGCCCGTGTAGACGACGTACTTCGCAATCGCCAAGGGCACCCGCTGCGACAGGATCGTCGCGCCGCCGCCGCCGGGGATGACCCCCACATTCGTATGTCCATCGCCGACTCTCGCGCTCTCCGCCGCGATCGCGAAGTCGGCGGCGAGGATGAGCTCGGTGCCGCCACCCATCGCGGTGCCGTTGACCGCCGCAATGACCGGCATCGGGTACCCGGCAAGGCGCACGAGGAGCGCCTGCAGGTCGGCGAGGAATCTCGTCGAGCCGACCGGGTCCGCGCCGACGGCGAGGAGGTCTGCACCCGCACAGAAACCCCGGCCCGCCCCCGTGATGACGATGACTCGCGTGCCGTCGGCCTCGGCCGTATCGAGCAGCGCCCCCATTCCGGCCACCATCGCCGGGGTGATCGCGTTGAGCGCCTCCGGACGGTTGAGGGTGATGGTGAGGACGTCGCCATCGCGCGTCGTGGTGATCTCCGTGGTCATCAGCCGACCTGCCTTTCGTGATGCTGCCAAAACTCTGCCCGCAGTTCGCGCTTGAGCACTTTGTCCGCGCCGGAGCGCGGCAGCTCCGCCCGGACGTGGAACTGCTTCGGGGACTTGACGCCGCCGAGACCGCGTCGACAGAACTCCCGCAGCGCGTCGAGATCGACCTCGACCCCGGGAGCCGGCTCGATGACGGCAGTCACCGCCTCGCCCCACTTGTCGTCAGGGACGCCGAACACCGCGCACTCGGTCACCCCGGGGAAGGCAAGGATGCGCCGCTCGACCTCCGCCGAGTAGACGTTGAAGCCGCCTGTGACGATCATGTCCTTCTTGCGGTCGACGATGTGGACGAAGCCGTCCGCGTCCTCGAAGCCCATGTCGCCCGTGAGCTGGTAGCGGCCGTGCCGGGAGGCCGCGGTCGCGGCGTCGTCGCCGTAGTAACCGGGCATGACCCCGGCGCAGTCGACCGCGATCTCCCCCGTCTCCCCAAGCGCGACGGGCTGGTGCGCCTCGTCGAGGATGACGAGATCGGTGCCGGGGGTGCGCCGACCGGCCGCCGACAGCCGGAACTCGCTCGCGACCCCCTTGTCGAGGTCCCCGTCCTGCAGGTGATCGGCGGCAGACATGAAGAGGTTGGGGAAGCCCGTCTCGTTCTGCCCGTAGATCTGACAGAGGACCGGGCCGAATGCGGCGATCGCCCGGGCCAGCTTGCCGGGCGACATCGGGGACGCACCGTAGATGATGTGCTGGAGGCTCGAATAGTCGTAATCACCGAGCGTCGGCTCGTCGACGAGCCCGTACACCACGGTCGGTGGCAGCCACATGAGCGTCACCTGGTAGCGGTCGATGAGCTCGAGGATCTCGGCGGGCCTCGCCGCACCGACGATGACCATGGTCGCGCCGTCGCGGAGGGCGTAGAAGGCCGCGTGGCCGGCCGCGTGGGTGAGCGGCGCGGTCGCGAGGTACATGGGCCGCGGGGAGCGGCTCGACGGCGCGAACGGCGCGAGGGCGCCGAGCTGGCTCGCGATGTAGTCCCCAGTCCGGTTCGTGAATGGAATGCCCTTCGGCAGGCCCGTCGTCCCGCCCGTCGTCCGCAGCTCCACCCAGGTGTCGGCGTCCCCGGCGTTCACGAAGCCGCTGTCCGGCTGCTGGCCGATCCACGCATCGACCGCCTCGCGCGTGAGCGGGACGAGCTCGACGTTGAGGTCCTCGGCCGCGGCGACGAGTCCGGCGACCTCGTGCTGCTCCTCGGGCTCGTAGAACAACACCTCGACCTCGAAGCGCCGGACGAGCTCGAGCGCCTCTTCCGAGCCGGATCGGGAGTTGATCGGCACCAGGACCGCGTTCGAGCGGTAGATGCCGAGCATGACCTCGTACATGAGGACGCTGTTGCGCGAGATGAGCCCGATCCGGGCCCCGTCGCCGAGCCCATGCGACTCGGCCGCGTGCGCGAAGCGGTGGGTGAAGGCGTCGACCGTCCCGTAGCTCCAGACCTGCCCGCTCGCCGCGTCGATGAGGAAGGGCGCGTCGGGCCCCGCGGTGTCGAGCCCGCGCTCGAAGTTGTCGATCACCCGCATCTCAGTCACCGCTGCTCACCGCCGTCCACCGCTCGCGCGACCGAAGATCTCGCGGCTGATGATGAGCTTCTGGATCTGCGTCGCACCCTCCGCGATCTCGAGCCCCTGCAGGTCGCGCATGAGCTGCATGAGGGGGAGCTCGTCGGAGTAGCCGCGGTAGCCGTGCAGCACGATCATGTCGCGCACCGTATTCGTCGCTGTCTCGGTCGCGAACCATTTCGCCATCGACGCCTCCTTCGTGAAGGGGAGGCCGGCGTCCGCCTTGGCGAGGACGCTGTACGCGAGGAGGCGGGCCGCCTCGATGCGGGTCGCGTGCTCGGCGATGGGGAAGGTGACGCCCTGGCGAGTGGCGAGGACGTCACCGAAGGTCTCCCGCTCGGCGACGAATGCGATGGTCGCCTCGAGCGCGCGGGCGGCGGCGCCCGTCGCCTCGAGCGCGATCATGCCGCGGGTGAAGTCGAAGGAGCTCGCGATCTTGGTGAAGCCCTCGCCGACCTCGCCGAGCAGCTGCTCGTCGGTGACGAACACGTCCTCGAGGCCGATCATGCCGCGGCCGGTCGGGCGGAAGCCGGAATTCGGGATGCGCTCGCGTGTGACCCCCTCACTATCGAGTGGGACGAGGAAGGGCGTGATCCCGCGCCGCGGGTCGTCGCTGGTGCGCGTCCACACGATCGTCGCGCCGGCGACGACGGTGAAGCCGGACGACGCTTTCTGGCCCGTGATCCGCCAACCGCCGTCGACCTTGACCGCCCTCGTTTGGATATTGCGCGAGTCAGAGCCGGCGCCTGGCTCGGTGAGCGCGAAGCCGATCGCCTCCTCACCACGCAGCGCGGGGGCGAGCCAGCGCTCCTTCACTGCGTCGGTCGCGAACATCGCGAGGAGTTGGTTCGCCGAGTAGGCGCCGAACAACGCGAAGCCGAGGTTGAAGTCGGCGCGGCTCACCTCCTCGATGACGATGCCGGCCTCGACCGCGGTCGCGCCCTGGCCGCCCTCTGCGGTCGGGACCGTCATGCCGAGGTAACCGCGGGCGCCGGTGTCGCGGTACAGGTCCCAGAAGAAGTCGAGACTCATTGCCCGCTCGAGGTACCCGTCGGCGTAGGTGTCGCCCCAGGCGCGCACCTCGGCGCGTAGGCGCTCGTGCGCGTCGGTGAAGACCAGGGGGGCGTCAGTGGCCATGCGGACTCCTCAGTCGGTTGGTTCCCACTCTCGCGGGCGAGACCGGTCCTGTAAAATTGATATGTTCGGACGCAGATACCGAGAAACCCGATAGCGAGGAGCCGGCATGCAGGGCGAGTACACGCTCCGGCAGCTGCGGTACTTCGTCGCGGCCGCCGCAGCCGGCACAACGCAGGCGGCGGCCGAGGAGATGTTCGTCTCCCAATCTGCCATGTCCTCCGCACTCGCCGAGCTCGAGGCCGCACTCGGCACGCAGCTCTTCGTCCGGCGACGCGGCAAAGGGCTCGGCCTCACGGACACCGGACGCAGCCTGCTGCCGATGGCCCGGGAGCTGCTCGCCGGCGCGGAGGACCTCCGCACCGCGGCCCAGCACTTGCAGGGCGAGCTCGCGGGCCCCCTGACGATCGCCTGCTTTGACGTGCTCGCCCCCGCGCTGCTCCCCCGACTGCTGCGCGGCTTCACCGAGCGGTACCCGACCGTCGACATCGACTTCATCGACGGCAACCGACAGGAGCTCGCGGCCGCCCTCGAGACCGGGCGGGCGGAGCTCGCCATCATGTTCGAGGCCGCCGTCACCCCGGCGATGCGCTACGCCGTCGCGGCCCACCCGGAGCCCCACCTGCTCGTCCCGGCCGGGCATCGGCTCGCCGGCCGGGCGCCCGTGAGCCTGCACGAAGTCGCCGAGGAGCCGCTGCTGCTCATCGATGCCGAGCCGGGGCGCGAATTCGTGCTGCAGTCGCTGCGGTCCATCGGCATCACCCCGAACGTCCGCTTCCGCAGCCGCAACATGACGATCATCCGGGCGCTCGTCGCCCGAGGCTTCGGCTATACGCTCGTCGTGCAGGGGCGCCGCCTCGATGGCCGGGTCGCCCCGGACGGCGTCGTCGCCGTGCCGGTGTCCGACCTCATCGCCCCCGATGTCATCGTCGTCGCCCACCCCGGCGGGGCCCAGCTCACTCGGCGCGCCGCCGCATTCTGGGACTACTGCCTCGAGGCGCTCGGAGGGCGCGAGGCGGCTTGAGCCCGGACCCGTTGGATGTGCACGTTTTCACCGGGTGAGCATGAATATTCATGCTCACCCGGTGAAAACGTGCACATCGAGCGGCGGCGCCTCGGCGGAGTGCCGATAGCCTGGCGGCATGGGGGAGTTTGATCCGGGTTTACTCGTCGGCGGCGATCAGCGAGCACGCATCCACGTAGCGGAAGCGCGAGACGAGAAGCCGGAAACGGTGCCGCCCGGGAGAATCGAACTCCCGACCTATTCATTACGAGTGAATCGCTCTGCCGACTGAGCTAGGGCGGCGTGGTCCACACCGGGGCGTAGACCGCGGAACAGTCTAACGGACGCGGCGAGCCACGCGGGCCCGATCGGCACAGCCCGGTCGCGGGCACCACGAGCCCGCGCCGGCCGGAGCCCGACTCAGTCCGGCCGACACTGCGGGTCGGTCGCGGGCGCCTCCCCGGTGAGGAGGAAGTGGTCGACCGCCGCAATGACACAGCTCGGCCCGTCGGCCCCGTAGGCGGTGTGGCCCTCGCCGAGGTAGGTGACCAGCGCGCCGGTCTGGAGCGCATTCGCGACGCGCACACCCCATTCGTACGGGGTTGCCGGATCACCCTTCGTCGAGACGACGAGGATCGGGTGATCGACGCCCTCCCCGGTGACGAGGTGCGGCTCGGGGCCGTCGTACGAGTACGGCCACTGCCCGCAGACCGGGTCGACCTGGACTGGCCACCAGTCGCTCAGCGTCGGCGCCGCCGCCCGGATCGCCTCATCCTGCGCGGCGATGACGTCGAGGTCCCGCTCGACCACGTAGTCGAGGCAGTTGATGGCGGTGAAGGCGTCCATCATGTTGTTGGCCCAGCCGGTCTTGGGGTCGAAGCCGTAGTAGTCGTCGGCGAGGAGGAATGCGGTGCGCGTCGACGGGCTCGCCCGGAAGAGCTCGGCGAACATCGCGTTGAGGTACGGCCAGTAGCCCTCGTTGTACAGCGCCTGTGAGACGGCGGTACTGAACGCATCCGCATTGAGCACGCGGGACTCCCCGGGGTCGCTCGACGGCAACGGTTGCACGCCGAGCCGCAGGACGAGGTCATGAATGCGTTGCTTGTCCTGGACGGGATCGCCACTGAATACGCAGTCGGACCTGAGACGCGCGGGGCACTCGGTGAGGAAGCTCGTCAGCGCCAGCTCGAACCCGGCCTGCTGCTCGAGCACCACCTCGGTGAGGGTGAGCGACGGGTCGGTCACGCCGTCGAGCACGATGCGGCCGACGTGCTCCGGGAAGGCGTCGATGTATTGCTGCCCGATCTCGGTGCCGTAGGAGAAGCCGAGGTAGTTGAGCCGCTCGTCGCCGAGCACGGCGCGGAGCAGATCGAGGTCACGCACCGTCGACGCGGTGTCGATGTACCCGAGGACCTCGCCGGTCCCGGCGACGCACGCGTCGATGTAGTCACGTGCGACCGTCCTCGACTCGGCGAGGTACGCTGCCTCATCCGTCCGCGGGTCCGCCTCGAGCTCACCGTACAGCCAGAACTCGACGTCCGCGGGATCGGTGTAGCACTCGACGGGCGCACTGCGGCCGACACCGCGGGGGTCCCAGCCGACGAGGTCGTACGCCTCGGCGACGGCCGGCGTGAAGAGGAAGCTCCAGTAGTCGTGGACGTACTCGAACCCGGAGGCTCCCGGCCCGCCCGGATTCATCAGGAGCGACCCGATCGATTTGCCGGTCGCCGGGTGGCGCGTCACCGCGAGCTGGATCGACCGGCCGTCCTCGGGGTGGTCCCAGTCCAGCGGGGCTGTGACGCTGGCGCATTCCATCCCGGCGCCGCACGCTGACCAGTCGACCCGCTGCCCGTAATACCCCTCGAGTGTCGCCTCGATCGGCGCCGCGGTCGGCGCGGTACTCGAGATCGGGGTCCGCAATCCATCCGGCGGCGAACCCGGGAACCCGATCGACACACACCCGCTCAGGAGGGCGAGCAGGCTGAGCCCCGCGACAACGGCGAGGGCGAGGCGGCGTGGCATGGCGTGAGCCTACCGTCGCGCGCTGACGTGTCGGCTACCCACGAAAGCTCGTCGCCATCGCCTCGAGGGCGAGCAGCGGCGGGACGTTCGATTCGATGCGTCGCCGGGCGAGGGCGATCGCGTCGAGCGCGGCGAGCGCACGGGCCGGGCCGAGCCGCCGAGCGGCGTCGCCGAGCGGGACAGCGGACTCGGCGTTGACGAGCTCGAGCGGGGCGCCAAGCCCGAGCAGCACGACGTCGCGCCACACTGAGAGTAGATCGACGAGCACCCGGTCGACCCCGTCGCGCAGACTCCGGGTCGCGCGCCGCTTCTGGTCCTCCTCGAGCCGCCGCACCTCGGCCCGCAGCGCCGGCGGCAGTGTCGCCCCGGCCTCGACGCCGAGGCTCCGCAGCAGCGCCGCCCGCTCGGCATCGGCCTGCTGCTGCCCGTACTCCTCCGCGTCGGCCTTGGCGATGTCGACGAGCTCGGCGGCGGCCATGACTGCGTCGCTCGTGGTCCGAATGCCGAGCGCGAGCTCGATCGTGCGGGCACGGCGCTGCCGCGCCCCCTCGTCACTGGCGAGCCGGAGCGCCATGCCGATGTGCGACTGTGCCTCCCGCGCTGCCCGTCGCGCGAGGGTCGGCTCGATCCCATCGCGGTCGATGAGGAGCTGGGCGACGTCGTCGGTGCTCGGGACCCGCAGCCGCACGGTGCGCACCCGCGACCGAATGGTCGGCAGCAGATCCGCGGCGCTCGGCGCGCAGAGGATCCAGATGGTCCGCGGCGGCGGCTCCTCGAGCGCCTTGAGCAGCACGTTCGATGTGCGCTCGGCCATCCGGTCGGCATCCTCGATGACGACGACCCGCCAGCGCCCGACCGACGGCGAGTACTGGCTCTGCGCGACGAGCCGACGCACTTCCTCCATCGTGATGACGACCCGGTCGGTCGCGATGACGGCGAGGTCCGGGTGGGTGCGGGCTTCGACGAGCGAGCGGGCGTGGGCGCCCCCATCGGCCTCGCCCTGGGCGAGCAGCTCGCCCGCGAAGGCGTAGGCCAGCGTCGAACGCCCCGACCCCGGGGGGCCGGTGATGAGCCACGCGTGAGCGAGCGTCGCGGGGTCAGCGGCGGCTGCCTCGACGACGTCGATCGCCTCCCGCTGGCCGACAAGCTCGTCCCGGATGGTCACGGGCTCAACGGTACCGGGCGGCGGTGACAGTGACCGCCCGCGTTCGCCCGCCCTACCGCAGGATGAACGCGCCGACGAACAGCAGCGCGAACACGACCGTGGCGAGCACCACCAGCACCGTGAGCCCGCCCGCGATGAGTCCGGTCAGCGCCATCTCCCGCCACTGGCCTCGGCGGAGCGCCACGATGCCGAACACGAGTGCGACCAGGCCGAGGGCACCGGCAAACGCGAGCACGAGTGAGCCAGCTGCGCTGACGAAGAAGACGACCAGCGCGACGAGCCCCACCACCCCGAGGATGAACGAGGTGAGCGCGGCGTAGCTCGCGGCGGGCGGCGCTGGGCTGGCAGCACTGGGCTGGATATCGCTCATGGGTCCCCCTTGACGAATGGTGTGGGACCCAGCGTAGCCACCGTGGTCATTCAGTTGAGCAGCGTGGCGACTTTACGACGAATGCGGGAGGCGAGTTCGTCAGCAGGCTGCGCCGCATCGAGCACGAGGAATCGCTCGGGCTCCGCGGCCGCAAGCTCGAGGTAGGCCGCTCGCACCCGGGTCGGGAAGTCACCACCGACCTCCTCGAGTCGGTCGTAGACGCGGGGGGCCGCATTCATCCGATCGCGACTGACCGCCGGGTCGAGGTCGAGCAGCACCGTGAGGTCGGGCAGCAGATCCTCGACGGCCCAGCGGGAGAGCTCGCGGACCTGCGCCGCGTCGAGCTCGCGCCCGGCGCCCTGGTACGCGACCGAAGAGTCGAGGTAGCGGTCCTGCACGACCATGTCACCGCGCTCGAGCGCCGGACGCACGAGCGTCGCGACGTGGTGGGCCCGGTCGGCGGCATAGAGCAGCGCCTCGGCGCGAGGGGCGACATGGCCGCGACGGTGCTGCACGAGGTGACGGATCTCGACGCCGAGTTCGGTGCCGCCTGGCTCCCGCGTGCGCACCACCGTGTGCCCCTCGGCCTCGAGCCACGCGGCGAGCAGGGCGGACTGCGTCGACTTGCCCGCACCGTCGCCGCCCTCGAAGGTGATGAACAGCCCGCGGCCCCGAGTCACGGCTTCTTGGCCTTCGCCTTCGTGGTCGTCTTGCGGGCGGCCGGCTTCTTGGCGCGCGGCGTCGCGGGACCGCGGTCCCGTTTCGCCTGGAGCAGCTCGATGGCCCGCTCGTAGGTCACAGCGGCGACATCCTCGCCGCGCGGAATCGTCGCATTCGTCTCGCCGTCCGTCGCGTACGGGCCGAAGCGGCCGTCCTTGATCTTGATCGGCTTGCCGCTGACGGGGTCCGGACCGAATTCGGCGAGTGCACTCGCGGCGGCGCGGCGCCCGAACGTCTTCGGTTGCGCGTAGATGGCGAGCGCCTCGTCAAGGGTGATGTCGAAGATCTGCGCCTCGGTCTCGAGCGAGCGGCTGTCGGTGCCCTTCTTGAGGTACGGACCGTAGCGGCCGTTTTGCGCGGTCACGTCCTCGCCCGAGACCGGGTCGGTGCCGACCACACGCGGCAGGGTGAGCAGTCGGAGCGCGGTCTCGAGGTCGATCGTGTCGACCGACATGTCCTTGAACAGGGAGGCGGTGCGTGGCTTGACGAGGTCCGCCTTCTTCTTGCGCTTCGGCTTCTCTCCCTCGGCGACCGGCTCCTCGGGCGGGGCCGGGATGACCTCGGACACGTAGGGCCCGTAGCGGCCGTCCTTCGCGACGATCTCATAGCCGGTCGCGGGGTCGACCCCGAGGACGCGGTCGCTGATGACGGGGGCCGCCGCCAGCTCGAGCGCCTTGTCGACCGTGAGCTGGTCCGGCAGCAGACCCTCGGGGATGTTGACGATGCGGGGCTTCTCGCCGCCCTCGTCAACGGCGAGGAACGGTCCGTACTGCCCGACCCGCACCGTGATGGCGTCCGTGATCGGCATGCCGTTGAGCACCCGCGGGTCGACGGTCTCGATCGCCTCGCTGATCGCATCGAGGAGGCCGTCCTGACCGTCCGCACCGAAATAGAACTTGCGGAGCCAGTCGACGCGGTCGAGTTCACCGCGGGCGACGCGGTCGAGGTCCTCCTCGAGCTGCGCCGTGTATCGATAGGAGACGAAGTCGCCAAAGCCGTCCTCGAGGAGCGCGACGACCGGGAAGGCGACCCACTCGGGCACGAGCGCCTGGCCCTGCTTGCGCACGTACGCGCGATTCAGGATCGTCTGGATCGTCGACGCGTACGTCGAGGGGCGGCCGATGCCGAGCTCTTCGAGCTTCTGGACGAGGGACGCCTCCGTGTAGCGGGCCGGCGGCTTCGTCGCGTGGCCCTTCGCCTCGATCTCGCGCACCGCGAGGCGCTGACCGACCTCGACCTTCGGCAGTGTGTGCTCCTCATCGTCCTGCGTCTCGTCGTCGGCGCGCGGCTCGGCCTTGACGTCGTACGCTGCGAGCCATCCGGGGACGAGCACCGTCGTGCCACTCGCGGTGAATTCAGCGTGCTCACCGCTCGCGTCGACGCCGAGCGTGATCGTCGTCGTCGACTTCGTCGCGTCGATCATCTGCGAGGCGACGGTGCGCTTCCAGATGAGCTCGTACAGCTTGAACGCATCGCCGCGCAGCTCGCCCTGGAGACTCGCGGGGGTGCGGAACGTCTCGCCCGAGGGGCGGATGGCCTCGTGCGCCTCCTGCGCGTTCTTGCTCGCCGCGGCGTAGGCGCGTGGCTTGTCCGGCACGGTCGCTGGGCCGTAGAGCGCCGTGGCCTGCGCCCGGGCAGCGCTGGTGGCCTGGGCGGACAGCGCCGCCGAGTCGGTGCGCATATAGGTGATGTACCCGTTCTGGTACAGCGACTGCGCGACATCCATTGTCTGCTTGCTGGACCAGCGAAGCTTGCGGCCCGCCTCCTGCTGCAGTGAGGAGGTCGTGAATGGGCGACCCGGTTTGGTCGTGAACGGCTTCGACTCGACGCTCAGCACCTCGAACTCGGTGCCGGGGGCACGGAGGACTTCGGCCAGTCGCTGCGCCTCGGCCTCACCGAGCACGCGGGCCTTCGCGGTGAGTCGGCCCTCGTCGTCGAAGTCCTTGTTGCCGCCGGCGATGCGCTCCCCGCCGAGGCGCGCGAGGCCCGCCTCGAAGCCGGGGTCGATCGTGGCGGTGAGGTCCCAGTACTCGGCGCTGACGAAGCGCATGCGCTCCCGTTCGCGCTCGACGACGAGTCGAACGGCGGGCGACTGGACGCGGCCAGCGGACTGCGCGGCCTGACCCACCTTGCGCCGCACGACGTCGGAGGCCTTCCAACCGAAGAGCCGGTCCATGATCCGCCGGGTCTCCTGTGCGTCGACGAGGGCGGTGTTGAGCTCCCGCGTCGACTCTTTCGCCTTCGCGATCGCCTCTTTGGTGATCTCGTGGAACACCATGCGCTTGACGGGGACCTTCGGCTTGAGCACCTCGAGGAGGTGCCACGCGATCGCCTCGCCCTCCCGGTCCTCATCCGTGGCGAGATAGAGCTCGTCGGCGTCTTTGAGGGCGCGCTTCAGCTCAGTGACCGTTTTCGAGCTGGACGGCGAGATCGCGTAGTACGGCACGAAGCCCGCCTCGATGTCGACCGCGAACTCCTTGAGCGGTCCCTTCTTGAGGTCGGTGGGCAGCTCCGACGGCTTGGGGATGTCCCGAATGTGCCCGACGGACGCGAGCACCTCGAACTCCGGGCCGAGATACTGCCCAATCGTCTTCGCCTTGGCCGGCGACTCGACGATGACGAGCTTCTTCCCCGACACGACACTCCTTCACTTCCTGCGGCCGGCCCGACCTCGCTCGGCGATGCCGTGACGCTCCCGGGTGGGATCCCGCTCTTGGCGGCGCGCCGCTTGAGCCCCGCGTGGAGAAACATACACACGGTTCCAGGAAAACCCCGAACTGTCACGGTGGCGGCCCGGCGGTCGCAGCGGCGACCACGGTGACGAATGCGGTGCGCACCGCCGTCTCGACCGTCACCACCGCGCCGTCGGTCACGCAGGCGCTGAGCTCCGCGCCGTGCGCTGCCGCAAGCCGTGCTGCTTGCTCGCACGGATCCCCCGCGTGGATGCCCGAGCGGGTGTCCGCGGCGGCGAGTGCGGCCGCATCGGCGGCAGCCGCGGCCCGGTGCCGGGCCGGCGCGATCGCCGTCGCGGAGGCGAGCGCGGTCGCCAGCAGCAGGCACAGGGCGAGGATCCCGATCGCGGTGACGGCCCCCGCGCCGCGATCATCGGCAGCTGCGCCCGCATCGGTCACCGCCCTGCCCCGAGGGCGCAGGAGGCGGCGCCGAGCGCGACGACGACCCCGAGCGGCCCGGCGGCCCCGGCCGTCACCCGCACACAGATGAGCTCGCCCTCCCAGTGACTCGCTGCGGTCGCCCCGGGCGCGGCAGCGGCGATGACCCCCGCCGGGAGCGCGTCCCCGCGGGCGACGGCCCGTGCGGCGAGCGCGGCGGCGTCCTGGAGCCGCACGTGCGTCGCCGCGAGCTGCAGCCCCCAGACGAGGGCGGCGACCAGTGCGACGACCGCGGGCAGTGCGACGGCGAGCTCGGCGGTGACGGCACCCCGGTCCGGCCGCGTCCGACCACGCAGCTGCACAAGCTGCTGCACGCGCACCGGCCCGTACACCTGCACCGGCTCGCGCACTGCTCAGCCCCCGGTGCTCAGCGCGCGCTGGACGAGATCCTCGAGGATCGCCCGCACCTGATCGGAGCGCAGGATGACGACGAGGAGCCCAGCGAACCCGACCGCCGCCATCGTCACGATCGCGAACTCCGCAGTCGTCGCTCCGCGGTCGTCACCCCAACTGGCTCGGCCGCGCCACCTCGGCCAGCCGCCCCATCTCGGCCGCACGATCCCGGTCGCCGACTTGCTCCACCACATGCTGTGCTCCTTTCTGCGATGACGGGGCACGACGGGCGTCGGCAGTCATCGCGGGCTCAGGGGCACGAGCGAGACGATCCTCCCGCATTCCTCCGGCCCCCGCTCGGCACTGGCGCCGAGCTGTGGAGTGTCAGCCGATCACCTCGACTGTGGACGAGACGACGGCGACCAGCAGTGGGACGACGCCGAGCAGGACGAATGCGGGCAGCACGCAGACCCCGAGCGGCAGCATGAGCGTCACGGACAGCCGCTCGGCGCGCGTCTCGGCCTCGGCGATGGCCGCGCGGCGGGCCTCGTCCGCCTCGGCACGCAGCAACTCCGCGACCGGTGCACCCGCCGCGGTCGCGACCGCGAGCGCCGCCTCCACCCGCGCGAGGTCGGGGGTGATCCCGTACCGCGTGAGGACAGTGTGCACAATCGCACACGCACGCTCGACACTGGCACCACCGGTCATCGCCGTCGCGATGAGCTCGGGGGCCAGGCCCGGCCAGCGGTCGCCGATCGCAGCGGCGCGCAGCAGCGCGCGGTTCCAGGCGAGCGCGGCGAGCAGCAGCCCACCGCCGAGCGCGAGACACACCCAGCCGATCGGCGACCCGATGAGCACGCCGATCGAGTCCTGACCGAGTGCCACGCCGAATACCAGGCCGACGAGCGGCATGACGACGACGAGTCGTGCAGTCGCTCGCGGGCCCGCGAGCGCGACCCCGGCCCGACGTGCAGCGTCCGCGAACCCACGCAGCAGCTCCGCGAATGCGCGCAGTGCGGTGGCCAGCGGTGCGCCCGACGCGGTCGCCACCGCCCAGGCGGCCGCGAGCGCGAGCCAGGTGGGGTCGCCGCGGCCCGCGCGGGCGATGGCGTCCGCGAGCTCGTGCGGCGGTGCGGCCGCGATCTCCTCCGAGCGCACCCCGGCCGCGCCGAGCCCGTGCCCCGCGAACCGCCACACCGCCTGCGGCGCGACCCCCGCCTCGAGGAGGACCGCGACGCGACGCACGAGCGTCGGAAGCGCTGCCGAGTCGGCGTCCCGCGCATTCATCCCTCAAGCCGCATGGTCGGCCCCTCCGCCGTCGGTTCCGTCGTCAGCCGCCCATCAGGCCCGACCCGAAGCGCGCCAATCGCGGCGACCCGGCGCCCCACCCGGTGTCGCTCCAGGTGGACGACGGCGTCGATCGCGCTGACTGCCTGCCGCGCGATCGCGGTCGGCGAAAGGCCAGCGAGCGCGCCGAGCGCCTCAAGCCGGGCGGGGACGTCCTCGAGGGAGTTCGCGTGCACGGTGCCGAGGCCGCCATCGTGCCCGGTGTTGAGCGCCGCGAGGAGCTCGCGAATCTCCGCCCCACGGCACTCGCCGAGGACGATCCGATCCGGTCGCATGCGCAGCGCCTCCCGGACGAGCCGGGCGAGGTCGATCGCGCCGGCGCCCTCAAGATTCGCCTGCCGGGTCTCGAGCGACACGACGTGCGGATGCACGATCCGCGCCTCGGCGACGTCCTCAATGAGCACGATCCGCTCGCGCGGCCTGGCGAGTCCGAGCAGCGCGGCGAGCAGTGTCGTCTTGCCGGTGCCGGTGCCGCCGGTGATGAGCACATTCGCCCGCTCGGCGACGAGCCCCTCGAGCCGAGCTCGCACGCCCGCCGGGAAGCAGCCGAGCGTGTCGAGCTCGGCCATCCCGAGCGGGCGCACCGACGGCAGCCGGATCGACAGCTGCACGCCGCCGACAGCGACGGGCGGCAGGACGACGTGGACCCGGATGCCGTCGCCGATCCGGGCGTCCATGCACGGCGTCGCCTCATCGACGTGGCGCCCAGCGAGGCCGATGAGCCGGGTCGCGAGCGCCCACGATGTCTCGGGCGTCAGCTCGATCGCACTCTGGCGCACGGTGCCTGCACCGCGGTCGGCCCACACCTCGGTCCCGTTGACGAGGATGTCGGTCACGGCGCCGTCCCCGACGAGCGCTGCGAGCGGCCCGAACGTCGCCGGCACGACCCGCCTCGGGGTCGGCGCCGAGCCGTCCGGCGCACGCGGGAGGAATGGGGTGCCCTGCGACATGCAGGCAGGCTACGGAGATACGCACCGCGCCGGGCCGGCGCCCGCGGCAAATGTGGAGCGCCGGCCAGCGGCGAGGGTTGTGAGGGACTCGTCGGGTCTATCGACTCGAGCCGCCGCGGCGACCACCACGACGCAGTGGCGTGTCGTACTTCGCGGCGAGGCAGGCCAGCGCCAGCGCCGCCACGAGGAGCCCGAGGTCGCGCAGCGCGACGTCGTAACACCCCGAGAGGGTGAGCAGATTCACGATGATGCCGGCGAGCCAGATGGCGACGACGTAGCTCGCATACCGGGGCTTGATCGCGATCGCGACCGCCGCGACGATCTCGACGACGCCGACGACGACCATGGCGGTCTGCGCGGAGAATGGCGCCAGCTCGACGATCCACGGTGCCAGATAGTCGGGCCAATCGGTGAGCACATTGAAGAACTTGTCGATCCCCAGCCACAGCGGCAGGACCACGAATCCGATCCGCAGGATCCAGAATGCGGCGAATGCCGGGTCCGACCGCATCTGCCCCCACCACCCCTGCTGCGAGGCGACCTCACTGTCGCGCGTCGTTGTCGTCATGGCGCAATCCTTTCTATAACCAATCCGAATTAGTTTTAGAATGGCACTGCGGACCACATTCGTCAAATAGCATTGGTGATAGAAAATGAGCAGCATGGGAACCGGCGCAGCACCCGATGACCTCGAGGGCCTCGGGGCACTGGCGGACCCCGCCCGCCGCGGGCTGTATGAATTCGTGGCCGGGCAGCGCGAGCCGGTCACACGGGAGACGGCCGCGAGCGGGACCGGCATGAGTCGCACCCTGGCCGCGTATCACCTCGACAAGCTCGCCGAGGCCGGGCTGCTTGACGTCAGCTATGCCCGCAAGGACGGGCGCACCGGACCCGGCTCAGGCCGCCCGGCGAAGCAGTACACGCGCGCCCGGCAGGAGCTCGCCGTCAGCCTGCCACCGCGCAACTACCGGCTCCTCGCGCACATCCTCGCGGGCGCCGCTGCGGATGCCGCCGACGGCGCCCTGTCCGCCGCGCTCACGACTGCCGCCGAGCGGGCCGGCAGTGAGCTCGGCGAGCAGGTCCACCAGCTGCCCGAGGCGCTTACCATCGCCGGCTACGAGCCGGAGACGACGGACGACGGGGACCTGTTCCTGCGAAACTGTCCCTTCGACCGCGTCGTCGCCGAGCACACGGAGCTGGTGTGCTCGCTCAATCACGCCGTCATTCGCGGCGCGCTCATCGGCACCGGCGAGGACCCCGAGCGGGCCGAGCTCGCCCCTTGCGACGGTCGCTGTTGCGTCGTCATTCACCCGGCAGGCGCTCGAGCACGAACACCGGAATGACCCGCTCGGTCTTCATCGCGTAATCGTCGTAGGGCGGCCACGTCTCGACGGCGCGCGCCCACCAGACGGCCCGCTCCTCGCCGTGGACTTCGCGAGCCCGATAGTCGTGCCGCTCGGCGCCGTCCTGGAGCTCGACGAGAGGGTTGGCCACCAGATTCCAGTACCACTGCGGGTGGGTCGGCGCGCCGCCCCGCGAGGCGACGACCGCGTAGGTCCCGCCGTGCTCGACCCGCATGAGCGCCGTCTTGTAGAGGCGGCCAGACCTCGCGCCTTTGTGCGTGAGGACGATGATCGGCCGACCCTGCAGCTGCCCGGCCTCGGTCCCGCCGGAGGCCTCATAGGTCTCCGCCTGGACGCGCGCCCACTCACTCTTGCTCG
The DNA here is from genome assembly GCA_035556075.1 of Microbacteriaceae bacterium. Taxonomy (GTDB): domain Bacteria; phylum Actinomycetota; class Actinomycetes; order Actinomycetales; family Microbacteriaceae; genus 73-13. Next base: position 36,398 of record DATMFQ010000035.1, read on the forward strand.
GCGCGTACTCCCCCTCAAGCGGCATACACCCCAGCCTACGCGGGCGGCGCAATACCCCGGCAGCGGGCGAGGAATGCCCGACAAAAAGAGGGGCGGCGCCTCCAGGGGGGGGTAGGAGGCGCCGCCACCGCGACAGAAGGCGGGGGGGGGATGCCTTGTGCCGCGAGCCGATTGAATCGGTGCACCCATGGTAGAGGTAGGCGGCCTGAGAATGCAGTGTGCATGCCTTCGTATCGACTGTGAGTTCTGGGACGAGGGCGCCACGAGCAGGGTGGCCACAGGACGCCACGATCGCCTGGGGCCCTCACCGAATCCCCGTCCGCTGCGCATTCGTCGCCGTAGGATGACGGGGTGCCAGTCAACGATGACCGCCACCCGGGCGCCGAGATCGAGACCCTGCTCCGCGAGGAGCGCCGCTACCCACCGAGCGCCGAAGGTGCCGCCAGCAGTGTCGCCGAGCCGCGGCTCTACACGCAGGCCCGGGACGACCGGCTCGCGTTCTGGGCTGACCGCGCGCGGGAATACGTCAGCTGGGAAACCCCATTCACCCAGACCCTCGACTGGTCGGCAGCGCCGGTCGCAAAGTGGTTCGCTGACGGGCGGCTCAATGTCGCTGTCAACTGCCTCGACCGCCACGTCGAAGCCGGTAACGGCGACCGGGTCGCGTTCCACTGGGAGGGCGAGCCCGGCGACACCCGCTCGATCACCTACGCCGAGCTGAGTCAGGAAGTCCAGCGCGCGGCGAATGCGCTCGCCGCGCTCGGCATCGGCAACGGCGACCGGGTCGCCATCTATATGCCGCTCATCCCCGAGGCGATCATCGCGATGCTCGCGGTCGTGCGGCTCGGCGCGATCCACTCCGTCGTCTTCGGCGGCTTCTCCGCCGAGTCGCTGCGCAGCCGCATTCGTGATGCGAATGCGCGACTGGTCATCACCGCGGATGGCGGCTGGCGCAAGGGGAAGGTCTTCCCACTCAAGCCAGCCGTCGACGAGGCGCTCGAGCTACTCGCGGCGGAGGGCGCGGATACGGTCGAGCACGTCCTCGTCGTGCGCCGCGGTGAGAACGAGGTCGCCTGGGGCACCCGCGACCTGTGGTGGCACGAGACGGTGCCGCAGCACAGTCCCTTCCACGAGGCACAGGCCTTCGACGCGGAGCACCCCCTCTTCATCCTCTACACCTCGGGCACCACGGGTCGGCCGAAGGGCATCCTCCACACCGCCGGCGGCTACCTCGTGCAGACGGCATTCACCCACCGCAACGTCTTCGACCTCCGCCCGGAATCCGATGTGTACTGGTGCACGGCCGATATCGGCTGGATCACCGGACACTCGTATGTCGTTTACGGACCGTTGACGAATGGCGCGACACAGTTCATCTACGAGGGCACCCCGGACACGCCGCACGCGGGTCGGTGGTGGGAGCTCATCCAGCGGCACGGGGTCACCATCCTGTACACGGCCCCGACGGCGATCCGCGCCTTCATGAAGTCGGGTCGGCAGATCCCGGAGAGCTTCGACCTGTCTTCTTTACGGATCCTCGGCTCGGTGGGCGAGCCGATCAACCCCGAGGCGTGGGTGTGGTACCGCGATGTCATCGGCAAGGACCGCACCCCGATCGTCGACACGTGGTGGCAGACGGAGACCGGCGCGATCATGATCTCCGCGATGCCGGGGCTCACGACCCTGAAGCCCGGCAGCGCGCAGCTGCCGATCCCGGGCGTCAAGATCGACATCCTCGACGAGCAGGGCGACCGGGTCGATCCACCCAACGGCGGCCTGCTCGCCGTCACCGAGCCCTGGCCGGCGATGCTCCGCGGGGTGTGGGGGGACCCCGAGCGGTTCTTCGACACGTACTGGGCGAAATTCTCACGGCCCGACGAGGGCGTCTGGGCCTATTTCGCGGGCGACGGTGCGCACGTCGACGAGGACGGCGACATTTGGCTGCTGGGCCGCGTCGACGATGTGATGAATGTGTCCGGTCACCGGCTGTCGACGACTGAGATCGAGTCGGCGCTCGTGTCGAACCCGATCGTCGCCGAGGCGGCCGTGGTCGGGGCGTCGGATGCGACCACGGGGCAGGCGGTCGTCGCATTCGTCATCGTCAAGGAGCGGGTGCGCAGCGAGCACACCCCGGAGGAGTTCGCCGAGCTGCTGCGCGCCCACGTCGCCACGGAGATCGGCGCGATCGCGCGGCCCCGTCAGGTGCACATCGTCAGCGAACTGCCGAAGACCCGCTCGGGCAAGATCATGCGCCGCCTGCTGCGCGACGTCGCCGAGGGCCGCGAGATCGGCGATACGACGACGCTGGCGGACCCCGCCGTCATGCACCTCATCGAGGAGACGACCGGCACCCCGGCGACACAGTCGCTCCAGGTCATGCGGAAGCTCCGCCGCCGCTGACCCGACCGGATCGGGCGGGCGCGGGACTCAGGCGAACTCGACGACGAGCTCCACCTCGACCGGGGAGTCGAGCGGGAGCACCGCGACGCCGACGGCGCTGCGGGCGTGGCGGCCGAGCTCGCCGAAGACGTCCTGGAGGAGCTCCGACGCGCCGTTGACGACACCGGGCTGCCCGGTGAAGTCCGGCGCACTTGACACGAAGCCGACGACCTTGACCACCCGCGTGACGCGGTCGAGCGAGCCGATCGCCGCGTCGACCGCGGCGATCGCGTTGAGCGCACAGATCCGGGCGAGGTCCTTCGCGTCCTCCGGCGACACCTCGGCACCGACCTTGCCCTTCGCCGGCAGCTCGCCGCCCTGGAAGGGCAGCTGGCCGGAGGTGTAGACGAGGTTCCCAGTGACGACCGCGGGGACGTAGGCCGCGACGGGGAACGCCACCGCCGGGAGTGCCAGACCGAGCTCAGTCAGCCGCGATTCGATACCTGACATCTACTGCTCACTCCCGCCGCCGAGCGGCCGTTTGAGGAATGCGATGAGCCCGCCCTGCGGTCCGGCCTGGACGGTGACCAGCTCCCAACCGTCGGCGCCCCAGGTGTTGAGGATCTTCGCCTCCTGGTGCAGCAGCAGTGGGGTGGTCACGTACTCCCAGGCAGGCATGATCAGACCTCGCGTCTTACAGGTGCATTCACAGGACGGCGGGTCGCCAATCCCCTACCCTTGATCCTATGTCTGCCCAGAACTCCCCGCGCCGGAACTGGGTGCTCGGCCTCCTCGGATTCATCGCGTTCAGTGCGATCGCCGGTGTCCTCGCGACCATCACCGTCGCACCAGCGGTGGCGCTGGCAAGCATGGGGGCGCGGAGCGCAATCGGCATCTTCGACAGCATCCCCGAGTACTTCAACCTCGACGAGCTCCCCGAGCGCAACGAGATCTACGCGCACTCCAGCAATGGGCCGGTGCACTTCGCCACGGTGTACGACCAGAACCGTGAAGAGGTCCCGTACGAGGAGATCTCGCAGTATGTCCTCGACGCGACGGTCGCCGGCGAGGACCGCCGCTTCTATGAGCACGGCGGTATCGACCCGCAGGGCATCATGCGGGCCGTCTTCGACAACTTGACGTCGGGCGGCATCGAGTCCGGCGCGTCGAGCCTCACGCAGCAGCTCGTCAAGAACACCTTCGTCCAAGAGGCGTACGAGCTCCCCACCGAGGAGGAGCGCCGCGCCGCGTACGAGGCGGCCGTCGACACGACCTTCGATCGCAAGATCAAGGAGATGAAGATCGCGATCGGCCTCGAGAAGAAGTGGACGAAGAAAGAGATCCTCGTCGGCTACCTCAACGTCGCCTACTTCGGCATGCAGACCTATGGGATCCAGGCGGCGGCGCAGCGCTACTTCGGGGTCAACGCGATCGACCTCACGCTCCCCCAGGCCGCCTCGCTCATCGCGATCGTGCAATACCCGGAGCAGCGCAATCTCGGCTACCCGGAGAACTTCGCGGCCAACCAGGATCGACGCGACTACATCCTCGACATGATGGCGGTCGAGGGGTACATCACCGCGGCCGAGCGCGATGAGGCGCAGGCGGTCCCGGTCGACGAGGCATTCGTCGCGAACGGAGCGCCGAGCCAGCAGGGGTGCCGTGCCGCCAACGTGTACCTGCGGTTCGTCTGCGACTACGTCGTCAAGTCGGTCAAGGACTTCGAATTCCTCGGCGCGACCGTCGAGGAGCGCAAGGCGAACTGGGCCCACGGCGGCTACAAGATCTACACCACAATCGACTACGACATGCAGGTCACCGCGCAGGACCTGCTGTGGACCTGGACCCCGTATGACTTCAGCGGCATGGACCTGGGGTCGGCGCTGTCGACAGTCGAGCCCGGCACCGGGCGTATCCGTATCATGGCGCAGAACAAGCTCTTCGATGATGCGGCCGAGCCGGACAATCCCGCGATCTCGACGGCGGTCAACTTCAACACGAAGATGAGCTATGGGTCATCGACGGGCAAGCAGCCCGGCTCGACGTACAAGCTCTTCACGCTGCTCGAGTGGATGAATCAGGGCCACGGCGTCAACGAACTCGTCTCCGCCGATCCGGCCACGCTCCCCGCCTCGGCCTGGACAGACAGTTGCACGGGCTCTGGCGTCGACTACCGGATCGCCAACTTCGCGGGCGAGCGCGGGGCCTACACGGTGACCCGCGGCACCTGGCAGTCCGTCAACGGCGTCTTCCTCCGGATGGCGACCAAGCTCGATCTGTGCAAGATCAACCAGCTCGCCGCCGCTATGGGCGTCGAGCGCGCTGACGAGACCCCGCTGCAGAACAACCCGGCCTCGGTTCTCGGCACGAATGAGGTGGCCAACCTCTCGATGGCGAATGCGTATGCGACGCTCGCCGCGGTCGGCAAGAAGTGCGACACGATCATCGTCGACAGCTACACCGACCCCGCGGGCGAGAATCGCCCGGGGCAGGCCCAGAAGTGCACGCAGGTACTCGACCGGGATGTCGCGCTCACCGCGATCCAGGTCCTCGTCGGCAACTCCTCCAACGGCACCGGCTCCGACTCGAACCCGTATGACGGGGTCCCGTTCCTCTCGAAGACCGGCACGACCGACGGCGCGGTCGACACCGAGGTCGCGGCAGCGACGACGACGAACGCCTCGGTCGTCTGGATCGGCAACGTCGTCGGACAGGTCGGCCAGGGCGACTTCTGGGTCCACGGCGTCTCACTCCAGTACGTCCGACACGAGATCATGCGCACGCTCCTCGCCGAGCTGAATGCGCGGTACGGCGGCGACGCGTGGCCGGAGCCAAGCGGTCGGTACCTGACCGGCGCGAACAAGCCGGTCCCGAATGTGAGCGGGCTCGGGTACACCTACGAGCAGGCGAAACGAGCGCTCGAGGCACTTGGCTTCATGGTGGCAGACGGTGGCGGCTACGACTCCGACCAGCCGCTCAACTCCGTCGCCGCGCAGGACCCCGCTGCCGGGACCCCGGTCGCGGCCGGCAGCACGGTCTACCTGCTGCTCAGCAGGCAGAACATGACGGTCATCCCGGATGTCGTCGGGCAGACGTACCAGCAGGCGCGCAACACGCTCGCTAGCGCCGGTTGGCCGAACTCGGTCGTCAGCCCCGCCTACGTCTGCGATCCGGGCTACACGCCGACCGGCAACCCGCCCGGCAACATCAACGGCCTCACCGTCGTCGCGCAGACCCCCGGCGGCAGCACGCTCGCTGTCACCGGCGGCGCCGTGACGCTGACGGTGAACCTCGGGACCGGGGCAGGGTGTGCGCCGACCCAGGTCCCCGTCCCGAACGTGGTCGGCCAGGGTGCCGCAAGCGCGCAGTCCACCATCAGCTCGGCGGGGCTCACCCCGAATATCCAGCAGCTGCAGTGCCCGGGGCCGAAGAACCCGGTGCCCGGTGCGACGCTCGATGACAACGACATCGTCCAGTCGCAGAACCCCGGTGGCGGTCAGGCGAACGCGGG
>DATMFQ010000036.1:0-49155 GCA_035556075.1 Microbacteriaceae bacterium
CGAGTACCTCGGCTTCTTCCGCTACGGCGTCCCGCCGCACGGCGGCTTCGGCATGGGCCTCGCGCGCGTGCTCATGCTCCTGCTCGAGCTGCCGTCGATCCGCGAGTCGACGTACGTCTTCCGCGGTCCGACGCGCCTCACACCGTAGCGGGCGGGACGGGCGCGGGCCACGCATTCGTCACCAAGTACTGCGGAATGCGCGAAGTACTCACATTCGCGACCCAGACTCGAGTACTTGGGCGCGACCTCAGTACTTCGGGCGCGCAGCCTCGAGCGCGGCGCGGAGCTTCGCAGGATCGACATGCCAGTACGAATGCTGGCGTCCGTCGATCAGGACGACCGGGATCTCCTCGGCATACGTCGCCGCCAGTGCCGGGTCGTCCAGGATCGAGCGGGACTCGAACTCGACCGCGGGAAAGTCGGTCAGCACCGCGTCAACGACGGCGTTCGCCACCTCGCAGAGGTGGCAGCCGGGCTTGTCAATGAAGGTGAGCGTCGTCACGACGACCCGCCTGCGACGGGCTACTTTTTGTTGCGGCGCTGGTGACGCGTCTTGCGCAGCAGCTTGCGATGCTTCTTCTTCGCCATGCGCTTGCGACGCTTCTTGATGACTGAGCCCATAGGAGCCTCCGAGTGTTGCTGCGTAACGAGGCTCCGCATTCAGAACCCGTGAAATCTACCCCGGAAGTCTAGCCGACGTTGCGGATCGTCCCCGACGCGGGGGCCTGGACGAGCTCGACGACCGCGGCCTCGGGGATGCGATACGAGCGGCCAAAACGGATCGCCGGCAGCTCACCGGCCTGCACCATCCGGTACACGGTCATGGCAGAGACGCGCATGAGCTCGGCCACCTCGGCGACGGTCAGGAAGCGCACATTCGACAGATCGCCCTGCATGTCGCCCTCCGATGTGACTCGTGTGAACAGTGTGAACACTGTGCAGCCAGGCTAGCGCCCGGTCGGTGCGCTGTCGAGCGCCGAACGGGTAATGCGCGTGCGGGCGACTCAGTCGCGGCCGAGGAGGCGCTGGAGCTCCGCGCCGACGTCGGCGAGGTAGTGGCGCGCGCGATCCGTCACGCGCTCGAGCCGGTCGAGTGCGGCCTGCGCGGTGTGCGCGGTCTCCGCCGCGACGCGGCCGAGCTGCTGGCCCGCCTCCGCCCCGCTCCACGCGATGAGCGGCACCCCGTCGGCGGCCGACCAGTCGTAGTCCGCCGAATCGTCATCCGGGAGGAATGGGGCAAGCCAGTCCACGAGTGCGTCCAGCGGTGCCGGGTCGAGCCGGTAGAACCGGTGCTGCGCCTCCTCCCGCACGGTGACGAGGCCGGTATCGCGGAGCACCTTGAGGTGCTTCGACACGGTCGGCTGGGTGAGTCCGGTCTGCTCGACGAGCGCGCCGACCGAGAGCTCCTCGGCGGCAAGCAGGTGCGCGAGCAGGTCGCGGCGGGTCGCATCCGCGATGACCCCGAAGATCTCCGTCATGACCAGCAGGGTAGTCCGTGCCCCTGCACGAGTACCATGGCCGACTATGCGGGCGAACCCGTTCGAGCAGCTGCGCGTCTGGGTCGGCGACTTCATGACCCGCAGCCCGTCGCGATTCGCGCTCACGGTCTTCAGCACGCTCATCTTGGTCTTCACAGCGCTGTTCTCACTGCCGGCGGCGACCGCAGCCGGCCAGCGGACGCACCTCGTCGATGCGTTCTTCACCGCGGTCTCGACGATCTGTGTCACCGGTCTGTCGACCGTCGACATGGGGACGCACTGGTCGCCGCTGGGCCACGCATTCATCCTCATCGGCACGCAGATCGGCGGGATCGGCGTCCTGACGATGGCCTCGATCCTCGGGCTCGTCATCACGCGGCGTTTGGGGCTGCGACAAAAGCTCGTCGCCGCGAGCGACTCGAACCCGCTGCGCGTGCACTCCGGCCCCATCTCCGAGTCGCAGGCGGTGCGGCTGTCCGACACGCGGGGCCTGCTCGTCACCGTCGCCACGAGCATGCTCGTCATCGAGGGCGCCACCGCCGTGCTCCTGCTGCCGCGGCTGCTGCTGTCCGGGATGCACGCGGGCGAGGCGGTGTGGCAGTCGGTATTCCTCGCCGCGATGGCATTCACCAACACGGGGTTCACCGTCTCCGCGGACGGGATCCAGGCCTTCGCCGCCGACCCCTACCTGCTCATCGTCCTCATGATCGCGACCGTGCTCGGGGCGATCGGGTTCCCCGTCATCTACTCACTCCGGCACACGCTGCTCCGACCGCGGCGCTGGTCGCTCCACGTCAAGCTGACGCTCAGCGCGTTCGTGCTGCTGTGGGTCGGCGGCTGGATCGTCTACATCGTGCTCGAGTGGGACAACACCGCGAGCTTCGGCGGCGACACCGACTTCGGACAGCGGCTGCTGCAGGCCGCATTCCTGTCGACCATGACGCGCTCGGGCGGCTTCGCGACCTTCGACACGAGTCAGCTCGAAGAATCGAGCATCCTCGTGACCTCGATGCTCATGTTCGTCGGCGGCGGCTCCGCGTCGACGGCCGGGGGGATCAAAGTCACGACCCTCGCCATCCTGTTCCTCGCCGCCGTCGCGGAGGCGCGCGGGCGGGCCGGCATCGAGGCCTTCGGCAAGTTCATCCCCTCGGACGTCCTGCGCCTCGCCGTCTCCGTCACGCTGTGGGGCGCAACGCTCGTCGCCGTCACGACGACGGTGCTGCTGTGGATGACGGACGACCCGGTGCACTACATCCTGTTCGACGTCATCAGCGCCTTCGCGACCTGCGGGCTGTCGACCGGATTCACCGCGGACGCGCCCGAGAGCGCGCAGACGATCATCGCCATCGTCATGTTCCTTGGTCGAATCGGCACCGCGACCTTCGCCGCCGCCCTCGCGGCGCGGCAGCATGTGCGACTGTTCAAGCAACCGGAAGAGAGGCCCATCGTTGGCTGAGAAGATCGCCCCAGACGCCCCCGTCCTCGTCATCGGCCTGGGCCGGTTCGGGGCGGGCGCCGCCGGTCAGCTCCAGCGGCTCGACCGCGAGGTCCTCGCGACCGACCTCGACATGCGGCTCGTCCAGAAGTGGTCCGAGCGCGTCACCCACGCGGTGCAGGCGGACTCGACGAACCTCGAGGCGCTGCAGCAGATCGGCGCCGCCGACTTCCAGATCGCGGTCGTCGCCATCGGCGACGTCGAGGCCTCCGTGCTCACGGTCGCCAACCTCGTCGACCTCAAGATCCCGCAGATCTGGGCGAAGGCGGTGAGCGCCTCCCACGGCAAGATCCTCAGCCGCATCGGCGCGAACCATGTCGTCTATCCCGAGCGGGAGGCCGGCGAGCGCGTCGCCCACCTCGTGTCGGGTCGGATGCTCGACTTCATCGAGTTCGACGACGGCTACGCGATCGTCAAGATGTACCCGCCAAAGGTCATCCGCGGGGTGCCGCTGTCCGAGTCCGGGGTGCGCTCGAAGTGGCACATCACGGTCGTCGGCGTGAAGTCCCCCGGCGAGGGCTTCACGCACGCGACGGCCGAGACCGTGGTGTCCGACCACGACCTCATCATCGTGTCGGGCCTGGCGAGCGAGATCGAGCGCTTCGCGACGCTCGCGACCTGACCCGCCACCGCATTCCTCCCCCTCTCTCGCCCTCGCTGTGCACGTTTTCACCGCGTGTGCCCGATTAATCGGGCACACCGGGTGAAAACGTGCGGACTGAACGGGGGGGGATGCAGGTTGAGCGGGCGGGGCGGACGGGCGCACGCCAGCGCGGCTCAGCCCCCGGCGGCAAGCTCGCGGGCCCGGGCGATCGCGGCCGCGGCCGCCCGCGCAAACAGCCCGGCGAGGTCGGCGTCCTCGAGCACAGCGATCGCCCGCTCGGTCGTGCCCTTCGGGCTCGTGACCCGGCGACGCAGCTCGGCGGGGTCCTCCCCACCGGCCTCGAGCAGTGCGCCCGCGCCCACGAAGGTCCCCTCCGCGAGCCGCCGCGCGGCCGCATCCTCAAAGCCGAGCTGCCGCGCCGCCACTGTGAGCTGCTCGATGAGGAAATACACATACGCAGGCCCGGACCCGGAGATGGCGCTCAGCGCATCGATCTGCGACTCGGGCAGCACGAGCACCTCGCCGACCGCCTCGAAGACCCGGCTGACGAGCGCGACCTCCTCGGTGCTCGCCCGGCCACCCGGCGCGATGCCGGTGACGCCGCGGCGCACGAGCGACGGGGTGTTCGGCATCGTGCGGACGACGGCGTGCGGCACGAGCGCCTCCATCGTCGCGACGGTGACGCCGGCGGCGATCGACACGATGACCGCGTCGGGCTCGAGCCAGTCACGGATCTCCTCGAGGATCCCGGGGATCCCGGCGGGCTTCACGCCGAGCACGACGAGCTTCGCCCCCGCGAGCGCGGTCGGCGTCGCGTCGTCGCGCGTGTCGTAGGCGAGCGAGGTGACGCCGAGCTCGCGGAGCTCCGCGGCCTTGGACTCCGTCCGGTTGACGGCACGAATGGCGTGCTCGAGCCCGCCGACGAAACCGGCGTCCCCCGCCACGGCGAGCCCGCGGATGATGGCACCCCCCATCGCGCCCGCCCCGAGGAAGGCGATGGGCGGCAGCGGGCTCGACGCGGCAGACATGCCCACATCCTAGGATTGGGCCATGAGCGCCGACGGCAGCACGAAGGCAATCGTGGCGGCGATGAGCGCGAACGCGGGCATCGCGATCACGAAGTTCATCGCATTCCTCCTCTCCGGGGCGAGCTCGATGCTCGCGGAGTCGATCCACTCGGTCGCGGACACCACCAACCAGGTGCTGCTGCTCGTCGGCAAGCGCCGCGCGATGCGGGAGGCCGACGAGGAGCACCCGTTCGGCTACGGGCGCTCGCGCTACGTGTATGCGTTCATCGTCGCGATCATCCTGTTCTCCCTCGGCGGCCTCTTCGCGATCTACGAGGGCATCGAGAAGCTGCGCAACCCCCACCCGCTCGACCCAGACTGGTGGTGGCTGCCCTTCGTCGTGCTGGTGATCGCGATCGTGCTCGAATGGTTCTCGCTCGCGACCGCCGTGCGCGAATCCAACAAGGTGCGAGACGGCCGCGGCTGGGTCGACTTCGTGCGCCGCGCCAAGTCCCCCGAGCTGCCGGTCGTGCTCCTCGAGGACATCGCGGCGATGCTCGGCCTGCTGCTCGCACTCATCGGCGTCGGCCTGACCCAGCTCACCGGCAACGGGGTGTGGGACGGCATCGGCACGCTCGCGATCGGTGCCCTCCTCGTCGTCGTCGCGATCATCCTCGGTATCGAGATGGGCTCGCTGCTCGTCGGCGAGGGCGCGAACCGCGACGACGTCGCACGGATCCGCGCCGCGATCGCGCGGCACCCGGTCGTCGACCGCATCATCCACCTCAAGACGCTGTACGTCGGCCCCGAGGAGCTCATGGTCGGCGCGAAGGTCGCCGTGTCCGGCGGCACGACGATCGCGGAGCTCGCGCCGCGCATTGACGCGCTCGAGCAGGACATCCGGGCGGCGGTCCCCGCGGCGCGGATCATCTATCTCGAGCCGGATGTGTGGCGACCGGAGCTCTCGAGCGACCCGAGCCCGCCCACCGACGCGATCATCCTCCAGTCGGAGAACTGACGGGACGAATGCGAGGGTGCGGTCTCACCGCCGCGCCTCGAAGAATGCGGTGAGCAGCGCCGCGGATTCCTCGGCCCGGACCCCGGCGACGACCTCGACGTCGTGCGGCAGGCCGCCCTCCCGGACGACATCGAGCCGACCGCCGACGGCACCGGCCTTCTCGTCCCAGGCGCCGAACACGACGCGGCTGAGCCGGGACTGCAGAACCGCGCCGGCGCACATGACGCACGGTTCGAGCGTCACCACGAGCGTGCAGCCATCGAGGCGGGCCGTGCCGAGCGTGGCCGCGGCCTCGCGAATGGCGAGCACTTCGGCGTGTGCGGTCGGGTCGGGCGGAGGCACCGCATTCGTCCCGCCGCGGTCATTGCGACCCCGACCGAGCACCGCACCATCGGGGGCGATGACGAGTGCCCCGACCGGGATCTCCCCGGCCGCGCCGGCCGCCGCAGCAAGCGCGAGCGCCTCGGCCATCCACGCGCGGTACCGCTCCACGCGCCCACCCTATGCTTTCTCCCATGCAGGTCATCGTCGCCGACCACCCGCTGATCACGCACAAGCTCACGGTGCTGCGCGACCGGACGACGGCGAGCTCGACGTTCCGCGCGCTCGCGAAGGAACTCGTCACCCTGCTCGCCTACGAGGCGACCCGGCGGGTGCGGGTCACGCCGATCGAGATCCAGACCCCGGTGACGACGACGACGGGGGTGCAGATCGCGGCGCCGATCCCGCTCATCGTGCCGATCCTCCGCGCGGGCCTGGGCATGCTCGACGGGCTCACGGCACTGCTGCCGACCGCCGAGGTCGGCTTCCTCGGCATGCTCCGAGACGAGGAGACGCTGCAGCCGACCGCGTACGCGCACCGGCTGCCCGACGATCTCACGGGCCGTCAGGTCTTCGTCCTCGACCCGATGCTCGCGACGGGCGGCTCGATGGCGGCGACCCTCGACTACCTCTACGCGCGCGGCGCGAGCGACATCACCGCGATCTGCCTCATCGGGGCACCCGAGGGCGTCGACCTGCTCGAGCGCTCGACGCAGGGGCGCGACTTCACCGTCGTCATCGGCGCGCTCGACGAACGGCTCGACGACAAGGGCTACATCGTGCCCGGCCTTGGTGACGCGGGTGACCGGCTGTACGGGACCGTCTGAGGCGTCAGGTCCGACCGCGCGCGGCGTCGTGTGACGAACCGCCGGTGGCGCAATCCTGGCCGCGCGCTATACTGCACCGCATGACCACGTACGCCACCAGCTCCTCGTCCGTCGCGACGATGGGTGCCGTCGACATGATGATGTCGGCGGCGGCGCGTTGTCGAATGTGCGCGTAGTCCGCCAGTCCCCGCCGGATCCCCACCATGGTCGCTGTGACCGAGCCCCGGGATCCCACCGGTCCGGCCACTGGCCGACCTGGTTCGACGCTACCCCGCAGGATCACACCGCCCGAGACGGGCCCTGCACCGCACACACTCGACGCTGAGGAATTCATCGACATGTCCACGCTCACCGCGCACTCCACCACCACCGACTCGACCACCAGGCCAGCCGACCGGCACCTCCCGACACCGCCCGTGCGCCACATCGAAGCGCGCGGCTTCGCCCTCTACCTTGGCCTCGACGAGGCGAAGGCCGCTGAGGACGGCGTCTCGCTCGCCGAAATCGCCGAGCGGATCCGGGCGCTCGTGGCCGAGCTCGCCCCGCACGCCCAGACGCACGCCACGGTCGCGATCGCGCCGATCGGCGTCGGCGGGCGCGACCTCGATGTCGTGCGCACCGCGCTGCACGACCCGGCGCTCGCGAAGCGCCGTGAGGCCGAGCTCGCGGCCGAGCCGAAGCGTCGCACCGGCATCGTCGTCGACCTCTCCCGCAAACGCGTCGTCATCGATGGCGAGGTCGCGGGCCTGACGTACAAGGAGCTCGAGCTGCTGCGCTTCCTCGTGCTCCGCGAGGGCCGCACGGTCGAGCGGGAGGAGATCATCGCGGGCCTGTGGGCGGACGCGAGCGAGGAGGAGGTGCCGAATGCGCGGACGATCGATGTCCACATTCGTCGCCTCCGCGCGAAGCTCGGTGACTACGAGGACATCGTCCGGACGGTGCGCGGCGCGGGGTACCGCTTCGACCGGCACGCGGACGTGTCGATCCAGTTCCCGAGCGGGCCCTCGCCGGACCTGTTCTGAGGCGCCCGCCGGGTCAGGCTGGCGTGGTCCGCGGCGCGCCTCGCCTACTGGGTGACGACGGGCTGCGCGACGGGCGCGTCGGCCGGGGCCTCCGCGGAACCGCAGCAGCAGCCGTCCGGGCCGCACATGCCGTCGGTGGGCTCGCTGATGTCGATCAGCTGCAGGGGCTGGGGCTCAGTCATTCGGGGTCCTTTCGTCGCCTCCATGCTAGGCGAGTTGCCTGGCGGTTGTGCTCGGGTCGGGGTGCGCGTTGGCCCCGACCCGAGATCTCAAACTTGCCGTCGTTACCATTCTGTTATAGTTTGATCACTACGCAGATCGTTTGCTGTGGCGGTCTCGTACATGTGATTGCAGGACACTCTTGGTGCAGAGGAGAGGGTCGGCGGCCAGTGCAGGCGCCGGCCCTCGACTCGTTTCCGGGCACCGTCCGCGTCGGGCGCACGCCTCGCATTCCTCAGATCACGTTCTCGGAATCACTAGCGTTCGTTACCATTCCGTTATATAGTGATGGCATCCCGCCCGAAGCTGTGGCGGACGGGATACATGTGATTGCAGGACACTCTTGGTGCAACGGGTGCGAGGGCCGGCCAGCCGCAAGGCGCCGGCCCTCAACTCATTTCGGCGGACACTCGCTGCGCGTGTCGCTCCCGCCACCGGGCACGAGGGCCCGCATTCGCCCCTACGATGGCGTCGTGCCTGACACCCGCGCCATCGTCGCCGCCTGGGAGGCGCTCTTCCGTGCCCAAGTGAGCGTGCTGCGGGACGTGACCGCCGAATTCCCGACCGGCCAGCTCGCGATGGTCGAGTACGACCTGCTCTTCAACCTGTCGAGGCTCCCGCGCCACCGGGCGCGCCCGCGCGACCTCCACCAATACCTGTTGCTCAGCCAACCGAGTGTGTCCCGGCTCATCGACCGGCTCGCCGAGCGCGGCCTCGTCACGAAAACCCCCGACGACGACGACGGCCGCGGCGTCCTCGTCACGCTCACCGCCGCTGGCTACGAGGCCTTCCGCCGCGCCGCCGCCGTGCACGCGGCGTCGATCGCACGCCGATTCGGGGACACGCTCAACGACGAGGAGCTCGCAACGCTCACCGCGCTCTGCGACCGCCTCCGGCGCGGCGCATGAATGAAGCCGAACTCGGCCTCCTCTTCGCCCCCGGCACACTCGCCCTCATCGACGACCTCGGCCCGATCGACTCGGCCGACGCGGTTGCGGCTGGTATCGCCCGGCTGCGTCGCGCCGGTCATCCCGCTGACGTCGTGGCCGTCGCCATGACCCAGGCGCGGCTGCGGACCAAGGCCGTCGCGAAGTTCGGGGCCTTCGCCGAGCGGATGCTCTTCACCGCGGACGGGCTGCAGCAAGCGACGCGGCTGTCGGTGGCCGCCCGACATGCCGCGAGATTCGCGATTGCCGGGCTGACGTGCGTCGCCGACCTCGGCTGCGGCATCGGGGCCGACGCGCTCGCCACGGCCGGACTCGGGCTCCGCGTCCTCGCGGTCGAGCAGGATCCCGTGACCGCCGCAATCGCGCAGTACAACCTGGCGGCGCTGCCCGACGCCGAGGTGCGGATCGGCGACGCGGAGGCGACCGACCTCGACGGCGTCGATGGGGTGTGGCTCGACCCGGCGCGGCGGCCGGGAGCCGGTGGCCGCAGCAGCGGGGCGGACCAGGGCGGGGGCGGTGCCCACCGGCGCGAGCGTCACACGACTCGGCGCGGGCAGGGCGCCTGTCGCGGTGGAAACGGTGGGCCGGTCCGGCTGCGGCCCGAGGACTGGTCGCCGTCCCTCGACTTCGCGTTCGGGCTCGGCGATCGGATCGCGACCGGCGTCAAGCTCGGTCCGGGTATGGACCGCGAGCTCATCCCCGACGACGCCGAGGCGCAGTGGGTGAGCGTCGCGGGCGACGTCGTCGAGCTCGTCGTGTGGCGCGGCGATGTGGCCCGACCGGGTGTGCGCCGCGCGGCACTCGTGCTTGGCGCCGAGCCGGACGACACGGTCGAGCTCACCGCAGCCGACGACGCCCCCGATGCGGAGCCCGGCCCGCTCGGCCACGTGCTGATCGAGCCCGATGGTGCCGTCATCCGGGCGCGGCTCATCGGTGCCCTCGCGCGTCGCCTCGACCCCGACGCCCGCATGCTCGACCCGACCATCGCGTGGATCACGACCGACGAGCAGCCCGACCCGGCGGCACTCAGCGGGCTGGGCCATGCCTTCGAGGTGGTGGCCGAGCTGCCCCTCGACGCGAAGTCGATCCGGCGCGAGCTCATCGCGCGGGACATCGGCGCTCTTGAGATCAAGAAGCGCGGCGTCGACCTCGACCCCGCCGAGTTCCGCAACGCCCTCCGACTCGACCCCCGTGCCACTCGCCGCGGCACCGGCCCCGGCTCACCGGTCCTCATCGCCACACGCATCGCGGGCCGCCGCCGCGCCATCCTCGCGACGCGACTGAGCTGACGAGCTGCTCCCCGCATTCCTCCCGTGGCCGTGGCGCCATGCACACGCTGTGGCCCGCGCTCACGCGCGCGGGGTCAGGACTGGACGACCGTGGCGGGCAGGGTCGAGTCGGCGCCGAAGTCGAGCGTGCTCGGCGCGTGTCCGGCCATGACGAGCTGGGCGCCGAGGGCCGCGATCATCGCGCCGTTGTCAGTGCACAGCGCGAGGGGTGGGACGCGCAGCTCGATGCCGGCTGCGGCGCAGCGCTCGGTGGCGAGTTCACGAATGCGGGCGTTCGCCGTGACGCCACCGCCGAAGAGGAGCCGCGGGATGCCGAGGTCAGTACAGGCAGCGACCGCCTTCGTGACGAGCACATCGGCGACGGCCTCCCGAAACGACGCCGCGACCTCGGCGACCGGCACCGGCTCCCCTGCGTCCTGGCGTGCCTCGACGTAGCGCGCGACCGCCGTTTTGAGCCCCGAGAACGAGAAGTCGTAGCGGTGGCGCTCAAGATCCTTCGGCCGCGAGAGGCCCCGCGGGAAGCGGATCGCCCGAGGATCACCGCCCGCCGCCGCGCGGTCGATCTCCGGACCGCCCGGGTACGGCAGGCCGAGCAGCCGCGCGACCTTGTCGAAGGCCTCGCCCGCCGCGTCGTCAATCGTCTCGCCGAGCAGCTCGACATCGTCGACGAGATCACGGACGAGGAGCAGGGAGGTGTGGCCGCCACTGACCAGCAGCGCGATCGTCGGCATCTCCAGCGCGCCGCGGGCATCCAGCACGTCGACACCGACATGGCCGACGAGATGGTTGACGGCGTACAGCGGTTTGCCGAGCGCGACCGCGAGCGCCTTCGCCGCACCGATACCGACCATGAGGGCCCCGGACAGCCCGGGACCGTTCGTCACCGCGATCGCATCGACGTCCTCAAGCCGGATGCCCGCCTCCGCGACCGCAGCGGTGAGTGTCGGCGTCAACGCCTCGAGATGGGCGCGCGCGGCCACCTCGGGCACGACACCGCCATAGCGCGCGTGCTCCTCCATCGAGCTCGCAATGACATTGGCGAGCAGGCGCGTGCCGCGCACGACCCCGACCCCGGTCTCATCGCAGGACGTCTCGATGCCGAGGACGAGGGGGCCGTCGGTCGCGAGTGCCGCATTCATCGCGTGTCCTCCAACCGCGCCCGCATGACCACCGCATCGACGCCGTCCGGATAGTACCCGGGGCGGACCGCGACCTCCGCGAAACCGTGGTCCTCATACAGCTGTCGTGCTCCGGGGTTGTCCGCTCGCACTTCGAGGAATGCTTCCCTCGCGCCCCGCTCGACCGCCTCCGTCAGGAGTGCGCTGAGCAGCGCACGGCCGACCCCCTGCCGGCGGTGCGCGGGCGCCACCGCGATCGTCTGCACGTCCGACTGGGCACCGCCGACGCGAACACCGGCATAGCCGATCACCGCGTCGGACGCGTCGGTGGCCACGACGTAGCGGCCGAAGGGCGCGGCAAGCTCCGCAGCCATCAGGTCCGCGGACCAGGCGTCCGCGGGAAACTCGGCCCGCTCGATCGCCATGATCGCGTCGAGGTCACCGGCGACGGCCGTGCGCAGGGCCACCATCAGCCGGTCACCCGCTTCGGGCCACGGGACGGGGTGACATCGGGCTCGCGGAGGTAGAGGGGCTCGCCAGACCCCAGCCTGCCCGCGGCACGCTGCCGCAGCGCGCAGCGCGCGAGGGCCGCAGCGCTCACCTCGGTCGGCTCGTGGCGCGGCACCTCGCCGCCGATGCCGGCGACCTCGGCGAGCTGCTCGAGCGCCGTGAGTCCCGGACCGGCAACCGCGTGGATCGGGTCGCCCAGCTCGACGACCGTCCAGTAGTGCTCCCGGCGCCTGGCATCCGTGACGATGACGACCCGGCCGGTCTGGCCCCGCTCGGCGAGCGCTGCTGCCACTGCCTCGTGGCTCGGCACCGGCAGGACCGGGACTCCACGGGCCGTAGCGAATGCGCGGGCCGCCGCGATCCCGACGCGCAACCCCGTGAACGGGCCGGGCCCCACGCCGACGGCGACCGCCGACACCGCCTCCGGCCCGAGCCCCGCGTCCGAGAGCACCCCGGCGAGCAGCCCCCCGATCGCCTCGGCGTGGCCGCGCGTGTCGGCGGACAGCCGCTCGGCGACCGTATGGCCGTCATCATCGACGAGCGCGACGGCGGTGCCGATCGAGGTGTCAATCGCGAGGATCACGCCAGCCCCCGCAGATCCGCCCACGCGGGGCCGTGGCCCTCGAGCCGCACGGTCCGAGGCGCGTCGCCGTCGAACTCGGCGTCATCCACCGAGTGGCGGGCAATCCCACCAGTGGCGGGCGAATCGTGCTCCGCAGCCCGCCATTCGTCCAATTCCCCGCCACTCGGCGAAGCCGACCCCGCCCCCAGCCCCCGCTCGATCCGCACGAGCAGCCAGGAGTCCGTGACCCCATCCAGCAGCCCCTCCCCCCACTCGACGACGACCGCGGCGCCCGCAAAGTCGAGGTCGAGGTCGAGCAGCTCGAGGGCGGAGCCGAGCCGGTACGCGTCCACGTGGACGAGCGGCACGCCGGTGCCATCCAGGGCCGGGTGGACGCGGGAGAGGACGAAGGTCGGCGAGGTGACGGGGCCGCGGACCCGCATTCCTGCCCCGATGCCGCGGGTGAGCGTCGTCTTGCCCGCGCCGAGCTCACCGCTGAGCACCACGAGATCGCCGCGGCGCAGCACGGCACCGAGCCGCTCGCCGAGGGCAGTCATCTCGTCACTCGTGGTGACGACGAACTCCGCCGCACTCACGCCGGCCGCCTCGGGACGCGCGGACCGACCCGGGTCACGATCTCGTACGGGATGGTGCCGACGGCATCCGCCCAGTCCTGCGCGCTCGGGTGACCGAGGGCGGGGTCACCCCAGAAGACGGCGAGGTCACCGACGGCGACGGGGTCGTCCCCGACGTCGACGACGACCTGATCCATCGCGATCGTGCCGGCGACGGTGTACCGGGTGCCGTTGATCCACACCGGTGGGCGCCGGGCGCTGCGCGGCAGCCCGTCCGCGTAGCCGAGCGGGACGAGGGCGAGCGTCGTCTCGCGTTCGGTGACGTAGCGGTGACCGTAGGAGACGCCGTGGCCGGCGGGCACCCGCTTGACGCTGAGCACGGTGCCGCCGAGCCGCATGACCGGCCGTAGCCCGAACTCGCTCGCGGGCCGGCCGGCGAACGGGGAGATGCCGTAGAGCGCGATGCCGACGCGGACCAGGTCACGGCGCTGCGCGGGATAGGTCAGCACTGCTTGGCTCGCCGCAAGATGCTCGACGCTCGGCGTCAGCCCCGCCTGCCGCGCGTGCCGCAGGGCCGCGTCGAAGGCCTCGAACTGGGCAGCGTCCGAGGCGGTCGACGCATTCGCCAGATGCGACCAGACACCCCTGACCTCGATGAGGCCCGCGCGCTCGAACTCCGCGGCGCGCGCCACCAGCTCCGGCCAGTCCGCCGCCGTCGCACCCGCCCGACCGAGACCGGTGTCCGCCTTGAGGTGGACGATCGCGGTGGGCGGCTCGGCCATCGAGGCCGTCGCGAAGGCCCGGACGGCGGTCGCCGCGCGGGCGAGGCGCTCGAGCGTCGCGACGTCGCTGATGCCGAGCTCGACGCGCTCGACGATCGCCCAGCGCAGGTCCGCCTCCGCGGGCAGCATCCAGGCGAGGATCGGCAGCGCGATGCCCGCGCGGCGCAGCAGCCGCGCCTCATCGAGGTCGACGACGCCGAGCGCGCCGACGACACCGGTTTCTTCAAGCGCGCTCGCGACCCGCACCATGCCGTGGCCGTACGCGTCCGCCTTGACGACGGCGAGCAGGCGCGCCGGGGCCACCCGCTCGGCGAGCGTCCGCGCATTCTGCTGCAGCGCGTCGAGGTCGATCCGCGCCTCCCGCGCCAGTGTGTCGTCGTGCCGATCCATCCGAGCTCAGTCCTCGGCGACGACGAACGCGATCGCCAGGCCCGCGTCGTGTGACATCGTGAGATGAATGCGGCGGATGCCGAGCCGCTCGGTCGCCTCCGCCGCGGCCCCGGCCAGCGCGAAGCCCGGCTTGCCGAGCGTATCGCTGACGACCGACATGTCGTGCCAGCGGATGTCGTACGAGTCGCCGAGCGCCTTGATGAGGGCCTCCTTCGCGGCGAAGCGGCCGGCGAGGGAGCGCAGTGACAGCGGCGCGCCGTCACGCACTCGCTCCGCCTCGGCGAAGAGCCGGGGCCCGAGGCGCGGGGTGCGGGCCATCGCCCGCTCGAAGCGGGCCATGTCGACGAGGTCAACGCCGACACCGACGATGCTCACCGCACCGCCCCCAGTCCGTCGCACCGGCTCACTCGACCGTGACCGACTTCGCGAGGTTGCGCGGCTGGTCGACGTCGAGGCCCTTCGCGGCGCTCAGGTGCATCGCGAAGATGTGCAACGGCACGACCGCGAGCAGTGGCTCGGTCCAGCGCGAGGCGAGCGGCAGCGCGAGGACCTCGTCGGCGAAGGGGAGGATCGCGGTGTCCCCCGCCTCGGCGATCGCAATGACCCGGGCACCACGGGCGCGGATCTCCTGGATGTTGGACCGCACCTTCTCGTGGAGTTGCTGGGAGTGCCGCGGGCTCGGCACGACGACGAAGACGACCTGCCCGTGATCGATGAGCGCGATGGGCCCGTGCTTGAGCTCCCCCGCGGCGAACCCCTCCGCGTGGATGTACGCGAGCTCCTTGAGCTTCAGCGCGCCCTCGAGGGCGATGGGGTAGCCGAGGTGGCGACCGAGGAAGAGGACGGAGCGGGTGTCCGCCATCCAGTGCGCGAGCTGCTCGACGCGGTCCTCGACGTCGAGCATGACCGTGCGGATCTGGTCCGGGACCTCGCCGAGCGATGCGAGGATCTCCCGGCGCTCCGTGAGGCGCAGGGTGCCGCGGGACTTCGCGAGCTGGAGCCCGATGAGGTACAGCGCGGTGATCTGCGCGACGAAGGCCTTCGTCGAGGCGACGGCGACCTCCGGGCCGGCGTGCGTGTAGACGGCGGCGTCGGACTCGCGCGGGATCGTCGCACCCTGCGTGTTGCACACCGAGATGCTCCGGGCCCCGGCCTCGCGCGCCCGCTTGACGGCGAGGAGGGTGTCCATCGTCTCGCCAGACTGCGAGACGGAGATCGCGAGGGTCCGCGGCCCGAGCACGGAGGCGCGGTAGTTGAATTCGCTCGCGAGCTCGACGTCGACGGGGATGCCCGTCCATTCCTCGATCGCGTACTTGCCCGCGAGCCCTGCGTAGTGCGCCGTACCGGCGGCGATGAGCACGATCCGGTCGATCGCCGCGAGGGAGGCTTGGTCGAAGGCCTCATCGAGCTCGCTGAGGTCGATGTCACCGTCGGTGATGCGACCAAGCAGGGTGTTGGCAACGGCCTCGGGCTCCTCCGAGATCTCCTTCGCCATGAAGGTCGGCCAGCCGCCCTTGTCGGCCGCGTCGGCGCTCCAGGCGACCTCATACTCCTCGCCCTCGACGGGGTGGCCGACGAAGTCCGTGATCGTCACCCCGTCCGGTCGGATCGTGACGATCTGGTCCTGTCCGATCGCGAGCGCCCGCTTCGTGTGCTCGACGAATGCGGCGACGTCGCTGCCGAGGAAATTCTCACCCTCGCCGAGTCCCACGACGAGCGGAGAGTTGCGGCGCGCGCCGACGACGACGCCCGGCTCGGCCTCGTGGACGGCGAGCAGGGTGAATGCGCCGCGCAGCCTGGCGACGACGGTGCGGAACGCGGTGGTGAGGTCCGGCGTCGCCGCATACGCGCGCGCGAGCAGGTGGGCGGCCACTTCCGTGTCGGTCTCCGACTGGAAGACGACGCCGTCGGCGACGAGCTCGGCCTTCAGCTCCGCGAAGTTCTCGATGATGCCGTTGTGGATGACGGCGAGGCGCCCGTCCTCGCTGAGGTGCGGGTGCGCGTTCTGGTCCGTCGGGCCGCCGTGCGTCGCCCAGCGGGTGTGCCCGATGCCGGTCGTGCCGTCGGCGAGGTGGCCCTCGGCGAGCACCTCGACGAGGTTGCCGAGCTTGCCAGCACGCTTGGCCATCCCGAGGTGGCCCGTGCGGTCGAGGATTGCGACACCGGCGGAGTCATAGCCGCGGTACTCGAGCCGCTTGAGCCCGGCGAGCAGGATCGCCGTCGAGTCGCGTGGCCCGACGTAGGCAATGATTCCGCACATGGCGCACATTGTCTCATTCGGGGCTGTGCCCGCGGCGCAGCCGACCCACTCGGACGCCTAGGCTGGTGGCTCATGGATGCCAGCACCGCCGGGTCGCTCACCGACGGCGTGTTCCAGGACATCCGCCGGGAGGAATGGGCGGCCCTCGCCGCCGGCATGGAGTCGCCGCTGACCCCCGCCGAGCTGCTCGCGCTCCAGGGACTTGGTGACGAGCTCGACATGACCGAGGTCCGCGAGGTCTACCTCCCGGTCTCCCGCTTGCTGTCGATC
This sequence comes from Microbacteriaceae bacterium, assembly GCA_035556075.1. GTDB lineage: Bacteria > Actinomycetota > Actinomycetes > Actinomycetales > Microbacteriaceae > 73-13. The sequence continues at coordinate 16,695 of DATMFQ010000036.1, forward strand.
TATGCGGCCGACTCGCGGCGGCTGTATGCGGACACCACCGCATTCCTCGACGGCGCTGGCAATGGTGCCGCACGGCCGAAGGTGACCCCGTTCGTCATCGGCATCGCCGGCTCGGTCGCGGTCGGCAAGTCGACGATCGCGCGTGTCCTCCGGGAGCTCCTCAAGCGATGGCCAGACACCCCCCGCGTCGAGCTCGTGACGACGGACGGCTTCCTGTTGCCGAACGCGGAGCTCGAGCGCCGCGGGCTGATGGAGCGCAAGGGCTTCCCCGAGTCGTACGACCGCCGCGCCCTCCTCGAGTTCGTCGCCAAGATCAAGGCGGGGGTCGCGGAGGCCCGCGCACCGTACTACTCGCACTTCGCGTACGACATCGTCCCCGGCTCCGAGGTCATCGTGCACCAGCCGGACGTGCTCATCGTCGAGGGGCTCAACGTCCTGCAGCCGGCGCCGCAGGGTCAGGCGCTGACGGTCGCCGACCTCTTCGACTTCACGATCTACATCGACGCCGACCCCGCCGACATCGAGGCCTGGTACGTCGGGCGATTCCTCAAGCTGCAGCGCAGCGCCTTCGCGAAGCCGGGCAACTACTTCCACAAGTACGCGGGCCTCTCCGAGACGGAGGCCCGCGCGACGGCGTCCGACATCTGGCGACGCATCAACGGGCGCAACCTCGTCGAGAACATCGCCCCGACGCTGCCGCGCGCGACCCTCGTCCTGCGCAAGCAGCGCGACCACGCGGTCGACCGCGTCTACCTCCGCAAGATCTGAGCCGAGGCACTTCGTCTCGCTGCGCTCGCTCAGCGGCCGGTCCCTGGGCGAGCCGCAGGCGAGACGAAGGGACGGGCTCCTAGAACTCCTGGTCGAAGATCCCCCGCACCCACGCGAGGTCGACGTCCTCGACCCGGTTCGGCCGCCACTGCGGGTTGCGGTCCTTGTCGATGATCTGGGCGCGGACGCCCTCCTTGAAGTCCCACGTCGGCATGAATGCGTGGCCGACGGCCGCCTCCATGCGGAAGACGCCGGCGAGGTCGAGCGCGGGCGCGCGCCGGATCGCCGCGAGCGCCGTGACGACGGAGTTCGGCGACATCGCGCGGATCGCCGCCGCGGCCTCCTGCGCCGCCGGCTCCGGACGCGCGTCGAGCCGCGCGAGGATCTCGAGCAGGTCGTCGCCCGCGTAGGCCTCGGCGATCCACTCGCGGTGCGGCGCGTACGCCGACTCGGGCCGCTCGATCTCGAAGGCGCGGACCTCATCCGCGATCGGCCGAGACCCGTGCGCGACCGCCTCGACGAGCGCGGGCAGCGAGGCGGAGTCGACGTAGTGGTCGGCGAAGCCGGCGAGGATCGCGTCGGCGCCGAAGACGTCGCCCGCGGTGAGCGCGAGATGCGTGCCGAGCTCGCCCGGCGCATTCGCGAGGATGTGGTTGCCGCCCACATCGGGGATGAAGCCGATGCGGACCTCGGGCATCGCGATGCGGGAGCGCTCCGTGACGACGCGGATCGCCGAATGCGCGGACAGGCCGATGCCGCCGCCCATCGTGATGCCGTCCATGAGCGAGACGAACGGCTTCGGGTACTGGTTGATCCGGATGAAGAGGTCGAACTCCTCCGCCCAGAACGCCTTGAGCTCCTCCGGCGTCCCGTTGACGGTCATCGTGATGTCGCCGCCGGCGCACAGCCCGCGCTCGCCCGCGCCGTCGAGGAGGATGCCCTCGATCGCGTCGTCGTCGCGGGCGGCCTCGATCGCGTCCGAGATGAGCGCGAGCATCTCGCGGGTGAGCGCGTTGATCTGGCGCGGCCGGTTGAGGGTGATGCGCAGCACGCGCCCCTCCGGTCGGACGAGGACGGTCGGCTCCGCGGGGGCGGTGGGCTCCTGGGTCACGTGGGTCTCCATTGCTTCGGGGATGGTCGGGGAGGAATGCGCGTGCTCGAGCCCGTCAGGACACCTGACGCCGGGCGTCACGCCAGTACTCGGCCCGCAGCTCGCGCTTGAGGACCTTGCCCGCGGCACTGCGCGGGAGCTGCTCGACGACGACGACCTGCTTCGGCGTCTTGACGGGCCCGAGGGCGTCGCGGACGTGCTGCTGCAGCGCCTCGGGAAGGATGTGCGCGCCGGGCGAGGGCTCGACGAGGGCGATGACCTGCTCGCCCCACTTCTCGTCGGGGATGCCGATGACGGCGGCCTCGCCGACGCCGGGGAAGCCGAGGACGACGCGCTCGACCTCGGCCGAGTACACGTTGAAGCCGCCCGTGATGATCATGTCCTTCTTGCGGTCGACGAGGTGGAAGTAGCCCTCCTCGTCCTCGAAGGCGATGTCGCCCGTGCGGTGGTAGCCGGTCGACTGCGCCGCCGCGGTCGCCTCGGGGTCGCGGTAGTAGCCGGGCGTGACGCCCTCGCTGCGGATCGCGATCTCCCCCGGCTCGCCGCGCGGCACGATGCCGCCCTCGTCGTCGAGGAGGACGATCTCCGTGCCGGGCGTGATGCGGCCGGCGGACTCGAGCCGGAAGTCGCTCGCGATCCCCTTCGCCGGATCTCCGTCGACGAAATGGTCGGCGGGGCTGAGCAGCAGCGCGGGGAAGCCGCACTCGGTCTGTCCATAGATCTGGACGAGCACCGGCCCGAAGACCTCGACGGCGCGCGCGAGCTTCTCAGGGGCCATGGGCGAGGCGCCGTAGATGATGCTCTGCAGACTCGAGTAGTCATGGTCGCGCAGGGAGGGCGCGTCGAGCATGCCGTAGATGATCGTCGGCGGGAGGAATGTGGTGGTCACCCCGTACCGCTCGATGAGCTCGAGCAACTGGTCGGGTGTCGCGGCCCCCGGCACGATCGCCGTGCCGCCGCGGTGCATGACGACCTCCATGACGCGCTCGGCCGCATGCGTGAGCGGCGCATTCGCCAGGAAGACGGGTCGCGGGCGGTCCGCTGTGACGGTGTGCGGGATGGCAGCCGACTGGGTGTCGCGCATGTACCGACCGTTGCGGTACGAGAACATGACGCCCTTGGGCAGCCCGGTCGTGCCGCCCGTCGCCTGGATGATGTACACCGTGTCGAGGTCGCCGGGGGTCGGATACTCGGTCGTGGGCTGCTCGCCGATCCAGGCCTCGACCGCGGCGCGGCCGAGGGGGACGCACTCGATCTTGAGGCCGCGTTCGCGGACTCCCGCGACGACGTCCTCGTACTCGGCCTCGTAGAAGAGCACGTCGCCGTCGAAGCGCTTAAGCAGCTCCACGCATTCCTGCGTCCCCGATCGAGCGGACAGCGGCAGCCAGATCGCATCGGAGCGGTAGATGCCGAGCGCGACGGAGTACATGAGCGGCGAGTTCTTGGCGAGCGTCGAGATCTTGGACTCGGGGCCGAGCCCGTGCGCGCGGACCGCGTGCGCGAAGCGATGGCTGAAGGCGACGGCCTCGCCGTAGGTCACCGTCTCACCCGTGTATGGCTCGATGAGCAGCGGGGTGTCGGCGCCGGCCAGGAGGTGCCCGGTGTCGAGGTTCTCAATGATGAGGCTCATATCAGTCCTCGGGCGACGTCGTCAGCGGCAGGAATCGGGGCGCGGGTGCGGCAGACCAGCCGTCGGTGTCGCGGTACCACGTCCCGCGAGCGGTCAGGTGCGGGCTGTCGAGCGACTCCCTGAGGCTGAGCACCGGGGTCGTGCAGGCATCCAGGTCGGCGAAGACCTCGACCCATTCGTCGCGCGTCCGGGTGCGGAAAGCTTCGGCGAATGCGGTGCGCAGCGCCAGCCAGTTCGCCGGGTCCTCGCGGTCGGGTGCGTCCGCGAGGCCGAGCCCGGTGAGGAGGTCTCGGTAGAACTGGGGCTCGATCGCACCGACGGCCATCCAGCCGCCGTCCGCGCATTCGTAGGTGTCGTACCAGGGCAAGCCGTGGTCGAGCATGTTCGAGTGCGGCTCGTCGACCCACCAGCCCTCGGACTGGAAGCCGCGGACGCCCTGGAGGAGGCTCGCGGTGCCATCGACGATCGCGGCGTCGATGACCTCGCCGACGCCCGTGGCCTGACGGGCGAGCAGTGCGGCGAGCACCCCGTTGACGAGGTAGAGCGCGCCACCGCCGTAGTCGCCGATCGCGTTGAGCGGGATGGTCGGGCGCGATCCGGGGGCGCGGATCGCCCAGAGGGCGCCGGTCTCGGCGATGTAGTTGATGTCGTGGCCGGCCTTGCTCGCGAGCGGACCGTCCTGGCCCCAGCCGGTCATGCGGCCGTAGACGATGCGCGGGTTGACCGCCGCAGCATCCGCGGGTCCGATGCCGAGGCGCTCGGCCACGCCGGGGCGCATGGCCTCGAGGAGCACATCGGCGTCGGCGACGAGGGTGAGGAGCGCCTTGCGACCGGCGTCAGTCTTGAGGTCGATGGTCACGTGCTCTCGGCCGCGCAGCGAGACATTCGGCTTGGGCGCCTGGCCGGGACGCAGCACGCGGATGACCGTCGCGCCGAGGTCGCTGAGCAGCATGCCCGCGAGTTCGAGCGGGCCGTTGGCGGCGAGCTCGATGACCGTGGTGCCGGTGAGTGCGGTCGTGGACATGCGGGCTCCCTGGTCCTGTCGGAGGTCACCTCCTACTGTGCTCCATCCGGCCTGTCCCTGTAAAACAGGTATCTCAGCACCCTGCTATCGGGAAACGCGGTTCGGGTGCTCGGGGGGCCCGCGGCGCGCGGCGATAACCCCCTGGGCACTGCCCGGCGGGATGTCCGTAACGCCGGGGCGGTCCCGTTCCGCAAGCCAGAACATCTGGAGCGCGACGGGGTCGGCTGCGAACGTTCCCCGGTAGACAAATGCTCATCATCAGCGCGCGTCTGGACCGGCTCGAGGGCCGTGGGAGAAGGAGTCGAATTCGTGGCACACCCGACTGACGTCATCATCATCGGCGGCGGACCTGTCGGCGCCGCACTGGCCATCGACCTCGCCGGCCGCGGGATCCGCGTCACCGTGCTTGAGCGCCGGCTCGAGCCGCAGCCCGTGCCGAAGGGCCAGAACCTGACCCAGCGGACGGTCGAGCATTTCCGTCGCTGGGGGCTCGATGAGCCCCTGCACGCAGCCCGCACGCTCGCGGCCGGGCAGCCGACGGCAGGGCTGGTCGCCTACGACACGCTCATGAGCGGCATCCACTATCCATGGCTGCGGCGCAGCCGGGTCGGGCGCTACTACTCCGCCGTCAACGAGCGCCTGCCGCAGTACGAGACGGAGCGGGTACTCCGGGATCGCCTCGCGGAGCTGCCGCTCATCACCTTCCTGTCCGGTTGGACGGTCGACCGCGTCGCGCAGGACGCGGACGGCGTCGAGGTCGAGGCGGTCGATGCGAGCGGGGCGCGCAGGGTCTTCCACGGCGGCTGGGCCGTCGGCTGCGACGGGAGCAGGTCGCGCGTGCGCGAGGCCGCGGGGATCACGCAGACCCTGAGCGACCACGATCGGCGGATGGTGCTCGCCGTCTTCCGCTCGAAGGAGTTCGACCGCCTGGTGTCGACGCTCCCGCCCGCGAGCTTCGTCAGCGTGCTCCACCCGGACCTCGAGGGCTACTGGCAGTTCTTCGGCCGCGTCGACGCCTCCGAGTCGTGGTTCTTCCACGCGCCGGTCGATCCGGAGACGTCCGAGGACAACATCGACATCGATGGCCTCCTCGAGCGGGCCAGCGGCAGCGCGATCGACGTGGAGCTCGGCTACCTCGGATTCTGGGACCTGCGGTTCGCGCTCGCCGACGCGTATCGCCGGGGCCGCATACTCATCGCCGGCGACGCCGCGCACAGCCATCCGCCCTACGGGGGCTACGGCATCAACACCGGGTTCGAGGACGCCGTCAACCTCAGCTGGAAGCTCGCCGCGACGATCCAGGGGTGGGCGGGGGACGACCTGCTCGACAGCTACGACGCGGAGCGCCGGCCCGTCTTCGCGTCGACGCGCGACCACTTCATCGAGCGCTCGATCCACCGCGACCGCGACTTCCTCGCCGAATACTCCCCGGCCGCGGATCCGACGGCGTTCGAAGCGGCATGGTCGAAGCGCGCACTCGAGGCCGAGGCGGAGGTCGGCGAGTTCGCACCGAACTACTCGGGATCCCCGATCGTCCCCGACAGCGGCGGCGCCCCCTCGGCGCTCGGCGATCACGTGAGCGCCGCGCGCGCCGGCCATCACCTCGCCCCCGGCCTGACGGCCGGCGGCGAGCCGGTCTTCGACGCGCTCGGGCCGTGGTTCACGCTGCTCGTCGCCGGCGACGCCATCGGCGACGGCTTCGAGGCGGCCGCGCGGCATCTCGGCGCGCCGCTCGAGGTGCTCCGGATCGCGGACGCGTCGGCCGAGGCGTACGGCTCGCCGGCGGTGCTCGTCCGACCCGACCAGTTCGTCGCCTGGGCCGGGGACCCGTCGGAGGCCGACGCGCCGGCGACGCTGCGCGCCGCGATCGGCGCCCCTGGAGCAGCCGCACGACCGTGACGGCCATTCTGTGATGCGGAATCCGGGCGCGGTCGGCCTTGTCCCTGGCCGAGGGGCTTGCTTGGCTGACGTCGCGCCGTTGCCCGGCCGAGAAGGGACCTGAGACCGCCATGAAGAAGATCGACGCGTTCTGCCACCTGCTGCCGCGTGCCTACGCGGATCGCCTGTTCGCGATCGACGACAGCCCGGTGGCCCGCAACATCCAGAAGCGCGTAGCCGGGGTGCCCTCGCTCGTCGACATGGACGTCCGCTTCCGGATCATGGACGAGTTCGGTCCGGACTACCGGCAGATCATCAACTCCGCGGCGCCGCCGCTCGACGACCTCGGCCCGACGAGCCGCACGGCCGAGCTCGCCCAGGTCGCCAACGACGGGATGGCGCAGCTCGTCGCCGACCACCCGGATCGCTTCGCGGGGTTCTGCGCGGCGATCGCGCTCGACGATGTCGACGCCGCGATCGCCGAGGCCGACCGCGCCTTCGACGAGCTCGGCGCGGTCGGCGTCCAGATCTACACGCACGTCAACGGCGGCCCGATGGACCAGGAGCGGTTCTTCCCGTTCTACGAGGCCGTCGCCCGTCGCGGCAACAAGATGATCCAGGTCCACCCGTGCCGCGACGCGAGCTGGGCCGACTACAAGACCGAGGAGCGCTCGAAGTTCGAGATCTGGTGGACGCTCGGCTGGGAGTACGACCTCTCCGCATTCATGTCCCGGCTCGTGTTCGCCGGCATCTTCGAGCGGCTCCCGGACATCAAGTTCCTCATCCACCACGGCGGCGCCATGATCCCGCATTTCGCCGGCCGGGTCGGACCCGGATGGGACCAGCTCGGCACGCGGACTCCGGCCGACCAGGTCGAGGACGTCACCGGCTACCCGCTGACGAAGCGCCCCATCGACTACTTCAAGCACTTCTACGTCGACACCGCCTACTTCGGCGCGGGCGACTCGATGCGCACGGCGATCAAGTTCTTCGGCGTCGAGCACACGCTGTTCGGCTCGGACAGCCCATTCGACCCCGAGAAGGGCCCCGGCTACATCCGGTCGACGATCGGCAACCTCCAGGACATGGACATCCTCACCGACGCCGACCGCGAGGCGATCTACCACGGCAACGTGCAGCGCCTCCTCGGCCTCTGACGCATCCGGGCACGACGTTGGGCGACGACGCATGACCGACCGGACCACCCCCTCCCCAGCGGCCGAGGCGCTGCGACTCGGGCAGCTCATCGGCGGGCGCGACGTCCTCGGCGCGCGCACGATCGAGATCCGGAACCCGGCCAGGCGGAGCGAGCTGGTCGGCGTCGTCGACGACGGATCCGGCGAGCAGGGCGCCGCGGCGGTGACCGCCGCATCGGGCGCCGCGGGCTGGGGCGACACCACGCCGGCGGAGCGGGCGGCGGCACTGCGTCGGGCCGCCGACGCCGTCGACGCCGATGCCGACGCACTCGCCGAGCTCGTCGCGCGGGAGAACGGGAGCGCGAAGGCGATCGTCCGCTGGGAGGCGGCCGGCGCGGCCGCCGCATTCCGCGACGTGGCGTCCCGGCTCGACGCAGGACTGCGGCCCGTCGTGCACGATGCCTCGCCGCAGGGCCGTTTCGTCCGCATCGAGCGGCGGCCGTTCGGCGTCGTCGCCTGCATCGTGCCGTGGAATGCGCCGCTCATCCTTACGGCGAACAAGATCGCGCCCGCGCTCGGCGCCGGCAACACGGTCGTGCTCAAGCCGTCGCCGGCATCGCCGCTCGGGGCGAGCCGGCTCGCGCGGATCGTCGCCGCCGAGCTGCCGCCGGGCGTCCTCAACGTCGTCAACGGCGGCGAGGAGGTCGGAGCCGCCCTCGTCGAGCACCCGCGCATCAGGAAGGTGTCGTTCACGGGCGGCGGGGCGACCGCGAGACACATCATGCGCCAGGCGGCGGGGACGCTGACGCCCGTGCACTTCGAACTCGGGGGCAACGACCCCGCCATCGTGCTCGACGACGCCGATCTCGACAGCGCGGCCGAGCGGATCGCCGTGTCGGCGTTCCGCCGCGCCGGACAGGTGTGCTTCGCCGTCAAGCGGGTCTACGTGCCCCGGGCGCGGCGCTCCGAGTTCCTCGAGCGCCTCATCGAGCACGTCGATGCGATCGTCGTCGGCGACCCGCTCGATGCGCGCACGACCATGGGCCCGGTGAACAACGCCCAGCAGTTCGACCGCGTCCGCGAGCTCGTCCACCGGAGCGCGGAGGCCGGGCGGGACGTGCGGGAGCTCGGCGTCCGGCTGGACCCCGAGGGCTGGGAGGACGGGTTCTTCCTGCCGCCCGTGCTCGTCCTCGACGCGGAGCAGAGCGACGAGCTCGTCCGGGAGGAGCAGTTCGGGCCGGTGCTGCCCGTCATCGCCTACGACGACGAAGCGCAGGCGATCGAGTGGGCCAATGACACCGAGTACGGACTGTGCTCCTCGGTGTGGTCGGAATCGGAGGACCGCGCGCTGCGCGTCGCGGGGCGCATCGAGGCCGGGATGACGATCGTGAACAATCACCTGTTCACTCCGGTGGGCACCCGCGAGATCCCCTTCGGCGGCTGGAAGCAGAGCGGCATCGGCTGGGAGTCATCGGTCCACGGGCTCGAGGAGTATCTGCAGTTCCACAGCGTCGATGTCCAGACCGCGGCGACGCGCGGAGCGGCCGGCGCATGATGGCACCGGTGACCGCCGCCTCGCTCCTCGTCGACGCCCTCCGGGACGCCGGCGTGCAATACATCTTCGCGAACTTCGGCAGCGATCATCCGGCCATCATCGAAGCGCTCGCGGCCGACCGCGAGCGGGGCCGCACGACTCCGGCGGTCGTGCTCTGCCCGCACGAGTACAGCGCGCTGACCGCGGCCCACGGCTACGCCGCCGCGACCGGACAGCCGCAGGCCGTCTTCGTGCACACCGATGTCGGCACGGCCAATCTCGGCGGCGCCGTCCACAACGCGGCCCGCTCGAGGATCCCCGTCTTCATCCTCGCCGGCCTCACGCCGTACACGCTCGAAGGCGAGCTGGCCGGATCCCGCAACACGCACATCAACCACCTGCAGGATGCGCCCGACCAGCACGCGCTCGTGCGGCAGTACGTGAAGTGGAGCTACGACGTGCGCACCGGCCGCAACCTGCCGCAGATCGTCCACCGCGGACTCCAGCTCGCGGCGAGCGCACCGGCCGGTCCGGTGTACGTCAGCGCCGCGCGCGAGGTGCTCGCGGAGTCCGTCCCGGCGCCCGAGCTCGAGCCGAGGCCGTGGCGGGCCATCGCGCGGATCCCCGCCCCGGATGCGATCGTCGACGAGATGGCGGCGCGACTCGCCGCTGCCCGTCGCCCCGTGCTCGTAACCTCGTACCTCGGCCGGCGACCGGAGGCCGTGCCGAAGCTCGTCGAGGTGGCCGAACGGTTCGGCCTCGGCGTCGTCGAGCCGCACGCCGAGGTGCTGAGCTTCCCGCGCGACCACGAGCTGCACCTCGGCGACGACGCGCACGCCGCGATCGCCGACGCCGACGTCGTCGTCGCCCTCGAGACCGACGTCCCCTGGCTGCTCGCCGCGTCGCGGCCTCGCCCGGATGCCGCGGTCTACGTCGTCAACGAGGACCCGCTCCAGGAGTCGATCCCGCTGTGGTACCTCTCGGGCGACCGATTCGTCCGCGCGGACGGCGAGACCGTGCTCGACCAGTTGCTTCGGCGCGCGCCGGCCGACGCGGGAGCCGTCCGGGAGCGGGCGACCGGCATCGCGGCCCGGTCCGCCGGCATCCGCGACGCGTGGGCCGACGGCGTCCGGCGCGAGGTCGAGGCCGGCGAGCTGACCGCGGCGAGCGTCGCCCACGTGCTCGCAACGCTGATCGACGACGACACGATCGTCGTGAACGAGGCGATCTCCGAGGCGCCCGCCGTCTGGAAGCAGCTGCCTCGGCAACGTCCCGGCACGCTCTTCAGCAACCGCGGCACGTCGCTGGGCTGGTCCGGCGGCGGGGCGCTCGGGATCAAGCTCGCCGATCGCGCGAGGACCGTCGTGAGCCTCGTCGGCGACGGGACGTTCTTCTTCAGCGCCCCCGCCTCGACCTACTGGATCGCCGACCGCTACCGGCTCCCGGTGCTCACCGTCGTCCTCGACAACGGCGGCTGGAACGCGACGAAGCGCAACCTCCGGCTCCAGCACGGCGACGGGCGCGCAGTGCAGCACGACCGGTACTGGGTCAATCTCCAGCAGAGCAGCGACTTCGCGGGGATCGCGGCCGCGGCCGGCGGCGCATGGGGCGCGACGGTCGAGGCATTCGACGACCTCGCGCCCGCGCTCCTCGAGGGCCTGCGCCAGGTCGCAGAGCTCGGCCGGCCCGCGGTCGTCACGGTGCGGCTCGCCGCGATCTCCGCGCAGCCGGTGGACGAGCTCTAGCGTGCGCGAGGCCTGGACCGGCGGCCCGGGTAGCATTCCGGCTATGCAGCGGCCAGCGGACCATCCCCGGTATCGCGTGGAGTCGCTCGACAACGCGCTGCGACTGCTGCTCCTCCTGCAGCAGCAGCCCGAGCTCCGGGTGACCTCGGCGGCGCAGCGTCTCGGCATCGCGCCCTCGACGGTGCACCGGCTGCTCACGACGCTGGCGGCGCGGCATTTCGTGACCCAGGATCGGGTGACGCGGGCGTACCGGGTCGGACCCGCGCTCATCGAACTCGGCGTCGGCAGCGTCGGATCGTACGACCTCCGGGCCGCCTCGCTCGAGCACCTGCACGAACTCGGCAAGCGCACCGGGGAAGCGGTCAACGTTCTCGTGCTGCAGGGGACCTCGACGAGATTCATCGCGGGGTACGACCGACGGCGTCGGCAGCCGAGCTCCGGCGTGCTGACGGGGACGCTTCTGCCGGCCTACGCGACCTCCGGCGGCAAGGTGCTGCTCGCCGAGCTGCCGCGGGACACCCTCCGCGAGATGTACCCCGGCGGGCTGCGGAAGCTGACGCCGCACACGAAGACGTTCACGCAGCTGCTCGAGGAGCTCTCCCTCGTGATTATGACCGGCTACGCGATCAACCACGGCGAGAGCGAGGTCGGGCTCAGCGCGATCGCCGTGCCGCTGCGGGACCAGTTGGGCAGGACGATCGCGGCCGTCGCAATCTCGGCCCCGACCGATCGGATCCCCGCGAGCCGGGTCCGCGAGCTCGTCATCGGGCTGCGCGAGTGCGCCGCCTACATCCGCGCGGATCTCCGGGCGCACCCTTCCGCTGCCGAGGCAGCGGAAGGGTGACGGTCACCAGCGGAACCGGCCGAGATCGGGCGACGACGCGGGGATGACGTTGCGCAGCAGCCAGACCATGACCGCCTGCACGACGGCCTCGTCGAGCATCATCGCGCGTCCCTTCGCGACGAGCTGCTGCATCGAGTCGACCGCGGCCTCCGGGATCTCGACCTGCTCGTGCACCTGCGCGAGCGGATACGAGCAGAACTGCGCCCGGTAACCCGGATCCGCCTGCAGCGTGCCCGGGCCGACCTCCGGTGCGCCGACCCCGGCCGGCCGGACGTGCTCGACCCGGATCGGCTTGAGCCGGTAGTTCGAGGTCAGGGAGAAGTCCCCGCCGCCGCAGATGACCGGCGCCGCGAGGACGTCGGTGAGCGCCTCGAGCTCGACGACGTCGCCGACGCGCCCCGAGCTCCACTCCGACCACCAGTGCCCGTTGCCGTCCCACTGCGTGTTCATCCACATGTTGAACGAGTCGTGGACGTCATCGGCGCCGAGGCCGAACTCCCTGAGGGTCTCGGTGAGCGTGTCGTGGCAGTTGGTGTGCCATTCCATGCCGAATCGAGTCTCGTAGAGCTTGACCGTGCATCGCGCTCCGAGGAGGTCGGTCACGCAGCTCGCCGGCAGCTGTTTGACCTGCATCATCGGCCGAGCGCGGTTCGACAGGAGCACCCCGCCCTCGTGCAGGCGGAACCCCTGCGTGCGGGTCTGCCCGGCGGAGAACTGCTCCCGGCCGTCGTGCAGGCTGAACGCGTTGAAGTCGACGCACTGCCGGGCCTCGACCTGGGTGATGCGGAGCACATCGCCGGCGCGCATCGCGAAGGCCTTGCCCGACACCGGCAGGAGCTCGACATCGGCGAGCACCTCTCCCGGCGTCACGGGCGGCGCCGCGAGCGGTTCGCTCGAGAGGGCGGGGACGCGCGACAGGTCCTCCTGCTGCGCGAACCCCTCGAGCGCCGCGGCGATGAATGCACCGCGCGTCAGCCCGCGCCGCCCGGCCTCCCGGTCGATGACCTCGATCTGCTGCGCCGAGAACGGCGCGACGACCCTCATGCGCCGCCGCGCTTCGCCCGGAGCTCCGCGAGCACGCTCTGGCTGTCGGAGACGGTCGCGAAGTACAGGTCGAGGATCTCGAGCGCGTTCTCGTGCCGCTCCGGCGTCGATCCCCCGGTCCCGTCGGCGAGGACGATGACCGAGAAATCCTGGAAGAACGCGTCCCGCACCGAGCTGTCGACGCAGACGTCCGTCGTCACACCGGTGACGATGATCGTCTCGACGCGCTTGGCCCGCAGGTGCGCCGCCAGGGTCGTCCCCACGAATGCGGAGTACCGGGTCTTGGTGATCACCTCATCCTGCGGACCGGGCCGGACGTCGCCGTACCAGTCGTAGAGCCCGTCCCAGGCCGCGAACGACCCGAGCGTGGTGCGATCGAACTGCCGGCTCAGGGCCGGAGAGCGCCATTCCGGGTGCTCGGTCCGCACGAAGACGGTCGAGTCGAGGAGCTCGCGGCTTTGCGCCGTGAACTCCGCGATCGTCGTCGCGACGGGGTCCGCCCAGGACATGTCGTAGCCCATCGAGGCCACGCGCCCCCGCGGCGAGCAGTACGCGTTCTGCACATCGATGCTGACGTGCGCGACCGGCCACGCCAGGAGCTCTCGGATGTTGCTCGCCGGCTTCACGATGCCGGTGGGGTAGCGATCTGACATGGTCGTCTACTTTCTCACGTGCTCGAGCGCGTCGGTCAGAAGGCGAGGACGTCGTTGACGTCGAGGTCGCCCTCGAGGTAGCCGACCTCGTCCATGAGCCGCAGCATCCGCTCGAAGTCCGCGACCTGCGCGCGCTCGAAGTTCGGCCAGCTCAGCTTCGACGCGAGGCTCGGGTCCATGTCGGAGTGGTTGAGGAAGGCGTCGAGGCCGAGCTGCGGGTCCTTGATGACCTCGTCGCGGGCGCGGTCGAAGGCGCGCTGGAAGGCGCTGACGATCTCCGGGTTCTCCGCGATGAAGCCGCCCGTCGCCGAGAACACGCCGAACGGGAGGTTCGCCATGTCGGGGATCGACGAGAAGCGGTCGGGCGAGCTGAGCACCGGGGTGGCGCCGATCTGCTCCTGGACCTGCGTGAAGAACGGCTCCGCCATCATCGCGGCGTCGACGTGGCCCTGCTCGAGCGCAGCGGGCATGTCGGGGAACGGCATCTCGACGAACTGGTAGTCGTCCCGGTCGAAGCCGAGCGACTCCATCTCCGCGACGATCTGGAAGTCGGAGACCGAGTGGATCGTGTTGATGGCGATCGTCTTGCCGACGAGGTCGGCCGGCGTCTTGATGCCCGAGTCCGGCATGGTGAAGATGCCGTCGTACTGCGTCCCGGAGGTGACGGAGTAGATGTGCGTGATGATCTGGAGGTCGAGTCCGGACCCCGCCGCATTCATGTAGTTGAAGGCGTTGCCGATCCCGATGTCGTAGTCGCCGGCGATGAGGGCGGGGATCACCGCGGCGCCGCCGGCGGCCATCTCCGTCTCGAGGCGGAGCCCCTCCTCCTCGAAGTAGCCGTTGTCGAGCGCGAGGAAGAACGGCGCAAGCCCGGACAGCGGCATGATCGCGACGCGGACGTCGGTGAGCTCGGCGGTGGCCGACGAGTCGTCGATGGGCGCCGGGGCCGGCGAGCCGGCGCAGCCCGCGGCGGTGACGGCGAGGCCGATGGCGGCCGCGACGCCCATGATCCGGTGACGGTACTTGTTCATGATTGCTTCTCCTCGTTGAGTGGTGGGTGATCTGTGGTCGGCTGCCACGGGGCGAGCCGTCGGGGGTGCGTAGGTCAGGGTTTGACGAGCGTGGAGGCGACCTGCGCGCGCAGTTCGACGAAACGCGGCTGCGCCCGGGTCTCGATCTGCTGACGCGGCCACGGCAGGTCGTTCTCGAACACCTCGCAGACGCTCGACGGCGACCCGGTCAGCGCGACGACCCGGTCCGAGAGGTAGACGCTCTCGTCGATGTCGTGGGTGACGAGCAGGATCGTCATGTCGAACTCGCGCCGGACTCGCAGCACCAGATCCTCGAGCTCGAACCGGGTCTGCGCGTCGACCGAGGCGAACGGCTCGTCCATGAGCATGATCGTCGGCCGGTAGGCGAGGCATCTCGCGATCGCGACGCGCTGCTGCATACCGCCGGACAGCTCCCACGGATACTTGCTCGCGGCACTCGCGAGTCCGACCGCCTCGAGGCTCTCGGCGACGCGCTCGCGACGCTCCGACTTGCTCAGCGCGGAGTGCCGGAGGACGAACTCGACATTGTCGGCGACGGTCATCCAGGCGAACAGCGACCGGCTGTAGTCCTGGAAGACCACCCCGATCGACCGGGGCACGCCGTCGACGAGCTCGTCGCCGACGAGCACCTCGCCTGAGGTCGGCGTGAGCAGGCCCGCGAGGATACGCAGCAGCGTGCTCTTGCCGCACCCGGACGGCCCGACGACGCAGACGACCTCGCCCTGGCGGACCTCGATCGAGATGTCCTCGATGGCCGTCGAGGCGGTCCGGTCCTTGACGTACTCGTGGTGGATGCGCCGTGCCTCCAGCGCGAGAGGGGCGGCTGCGACCGCGGTCCCGGTCGATGAGATCGATTCGGCGTTGCTCAAGTCATGCACTCTTTCCACGAGCGCCCCGATGCCAGGCGAGGGCGCGATTCTCAACGATGATCAGCAAAAGGCTGTAGAGATATCCGACAATTCCGAGCATTGCGATTCCTGCCCACATATCCAGGATCTGGAATCTCCGCTGCGCGGTGAGAATATGTGCGCCGAGGCCCTCGGACCCGGAAATCGATTCTGCAATGACGATAAGGATCAGGGAAATCGAAATGGAGATCCGCATTCCTGAGAAGATGTAGGGCGAGGCCGCCGGCAGCACGATCCGGAAGAAGCGACGCGACTTCGGGATGTGATACGCCGTCGCCGTCTCGAGCAGCGCCCGATCGATGTTGCGCACGCCGTCGATCGTGTTGAGCAAGATCGGCCACGCGCACCCGAGTGCGACGAGCGCGAACCGCATGTCCGCGCCGAAGCCGAGGAGCAGGATCATGATCGGCAGCAGCGCCGGCGGCGGGATGGAGCGCATGAAGTTGATCACCGGCAGGAGCATCCACGACGCCCGCACGGACAGCCCGATGCCGATGCCGACCGCGATGCTCAGCACCGCGGCGACGAGCCATCCGCCGATCGACACCGCGACGCTCGGCAGGATCGTCTCGGCCGAGTACGCGAACTCCAGCCCGTCCTCGGAGACGAACCAGGTGCTCCACAGCCGGGCGAAGATCATCGACGGCCGAGGGAAGTAAGGGTTCGCCGCGAGCAGCGTGACGATCTCCCACACCACGAAGAAGGCTCCGAGCACGGCGAGCTGCCAGCCGAGGTCGTTCGCGCGGCCGAGCACGGCCCGGCGACGGCTCGACACGGCGCCTCCCCGGGCGCGCGGACGGGTTGTGCGTGCGACGCTCATGACCGGGACCCCCGTAGTGCTGGCTGCCAGCCGATGAACCGGCGTTCGATCCACTCCATCAGCAGGTTGATGATCACTCCGAGCACGCCGACGAGCAGGGTGCCGGCATACATCATCACCGCGGGCGAGCCGCTCGCGCGGATGTTGAACAGCCAGGAGCCGACGCCTTGGCCACCGCCGGCGAGCAGCTCCGCGCTGATGCAGACGATGAGCCCGATCGACGTCGCGATCCGGAGCCCGGAGTAGATGTACGGGAGCGCGGACGGCAACGAGACCCGGAAGAGGATCTCGAACCGCGAGTACCCGAACACGCGCGCGGAGTCCTTGAGCAGCGGCTCGACGTCGTGCACGCCGTACACCGTGTTGAAGAGGATCGGCCAGATCGTCGCGTAGACCACGAGCGACGCGCGCATCTCGAGGCTCGTCCCGAAGATGAGGATGACGAGCGGGATGAGCGCGACCGACGGGATGGGACGCAGGTACTCGATGAGGATCGTGCTCGCGCGGTACGCGCGGCTCCACGAGCCCAGCACGATCCCGAGCGGGACCCCGAGCACGAACGCGATCGCGAGCCCGACGATCCACGCGTGGAGCGTCGCGCCGACATTCGCGAGGAAGACCGGGTTGACCACGAGCTGCACCGCGGTCGCCAGCGACTCGGTGACCGAGGGGAGATAGAGGCGGTTGACGCCGGCGAGCGCACCCGTCACCTCGAGAATGAGGAAGAGCGCCGCGAATCCGATGAGCCCGTACATCACGGGAGCGAGCCTCCGCGGCGTGATGCGAAGCGGCGGTGCCGTGTTCTTCAGTCCCATGGTCTGCCTGTAACGATCCTTAGTCGTGCAATGGAATTGTTGAAATTGCGCACGTCGTCCTCATTTGTTCCGAACGTCGTTGCTCGTCCCGCGAATAGGGTCATCCGGCGATATCAGCCAGTTGATCCGGAACGAATCGATACTTCAAGCGCGGTCGGCGTCGTATTCTGTCGTGCGGAATGTCGGAGGACCGCCTCGCCAGGACGGCGTCATCGACGCCTCGGCGCGCCAGGCCTCGGGTCACCGGGGTCGAGACGCGCGCCAGCCGCGCGGGGGATGCCGCCAGATGCGCTAACGCGAGAGGCGCTCGCGCACGACCTCCGCGAGGCGCTCCGCGACCGACTGCGCCGTCTCCGCATCCGCCGCCTCAACCATGACGCGGACCATCGGCTCGGTGCCAGAGGGGCGCAGCAGCACGCGGCCGGTCCCGGCGAGGGCGGCCTCCTCCTGGGCGACCGCCTCGGCGATGAGCGACTCGCGGGCGAGCCCGGTGTGGTCGACGCCGCGGACGTTGATGAGCACCTGCGGGTAGACCGTCATCGCCGCAGCGAGCTCGCGGAGCGACCGTCCGGTCCTGGCGACCTCCGCCGCGAGCTGCAGGCCCGTGAGGAGGCCGTCTCCGGTCGTCGCATGCTCGGCGAAGATGATGTGGCCGGACTGCTCGCCGCCGAGGCTCGCGCCGGTCGTCGCCATCCGCTCGAGCACGTAGCGGTCGCCGACCGCCGTCTCCTCGACGTGGATGCCCGCCTCGGCCATCGCCAGCCGCAGCCCGAGATTCGACATGACGGTCGCGACGAGCGTGTCGTCCTTGAGCAGCCCCCGCTCCTTGAGCGAGCGGGCGAGGATCGCCATGATCTGGTCGCCGTCGACGACCTGCCCGGTGTGGTCGACCGCGAGGCACCGGTCCGCGTCGCCGTCGTGCGCGATACCGAGGTCGGCGCCGAGCTCGACGACCTTCGCCTGCAACTGCTCGAGATGCGTGGAGCCGACGCCGTCGTTGATATTGAGCCCGTCCGGGTCCGCACCGATGACGGTCACCTGCGCCCCCGCATTCACGAATGCCTGCGGCGAGACCCCCGCGGCGGCACCGTGCGCACAGTCGAGCACGACATGGATACCCTCGAGCCGCGCCGGCAGCGTCGCGAGCAGGTGCAGGATGTAGCGGTCCTCGGCATCCGCGAAGCGACGAATGCGACCGACGTCGCCACCGGTGGGCGTGAGCTCGCGCTTGCCGATCGCCGCCTCGATGCGGTCCTCGACCTCGTCGGGCAGCTTGACGCCGCCGAACGAGAAGAACTTGATGCCGTTGTCGGGCGCCGGATTGTGGCTCGCGGAGATCATGACGCCGAAATCAGCGCGCGTGTCGCTGACGAGGAATGCGCAGGCGGGCGTCGGGATGACCCCCGCGTCGAGCACATCGATGCCGGAGGACGCGAGTCCGGCCGACACCGCAGCGGCGAGAAACTCGCCGGAGATCCGCGGATCGCGGGCGAGCACCGCGCGTGGGCGGCGGCCCGCCGCCCGATTCTCGTCGGCGTGCCGGCCCTGCGTCAGGACAGCGGCAGCGGCCTGTGCGAGGTCGAGGGCGAGCTGCGCGGTGATGACCTCACCGTTGGCCAACCCCCGGACCCCGTCCGTGCCGAACAGACGACCCATGCCGGTGCTCGTCTCGTGCGCGATGCAGCCGAGGCCGGATCAGCGCTTCGAGAACTGCGAGGCCTTGCGCGCCTTCTTGAGACCGGCCTTCTTCCGCTCGATGATGCGGGCATCACGGGTGAGGAAGCCAGCCTTCTTCAGCGTCGGGCGGTTGTGCTCCCGGTCGATCTCGTTGAGCGCTCGGGCGACCGCGAGCCGCAGCGCACCGGCCTGGCCCGAGGGGCCGCCGCCGGTGATGCGGGCACTGAGGTCATAGGCGCCGACGAGGTCGAGGGCCTTGAACGGGGCGTTGATGGCCTGCTGGTGCAGCTTGTTCGGGAAGTAGGTCTCGAGCGGACGGCCGTTGACGGTCGCGGTGCCGGTGCCCGGGGTGAGCCGGACGCGAGCGATCGCCTCCTTGCGTCGGCCAACCGCCGCGCCGGGGACGTTGAGGATGGCGCGGGGGGCCGCGGGGGCCTCGCTTGCCGGGGTCTCGGTCGAATAGGACTCGGCGACCTGGGTGTCGGTGGTGGTGTTCTCGGTGTCAGCCACGGTTCTTCGTTCCTTGGGTCGGGTCCGGTCAGGCCTGCTGGGCGACCTGGGAGATGGTGTACGGCTTCGGCTGCTGCGCAGCGTGCGGGTGCTCCGGGCCGGCGTAGACCTTGAGCTTCGTGAACTGCGCCCGGCCGAGCGAGTTCTTCGGCAGCATGCCGCGAATCGCCTTCTCGACGGCGCGCTCCGGCTTCGACTCGAGCAGCTCCGCGTACGTCGTCGCGGTGAGGCCGCCCGGGTAGCCGGAGTGGCGGTACGCCTTCTTCTGCGCGAGCTTCTGGCCGGTGAGCGCGACCTTGTCCGCGTTGACGATGATGACGAAGTCACCCATGTCGACGTGGTTGGCGAAGGTGGGCTTGTGCTTGCCGCGCAGCAGCGCGGCCGCGTGGGTCGCCAGGCGGCCGAGGACCACATCGGCGGCGTCGATGACGAGCCACTCGCGGGTGATCTGGTCGGCCTTCGGCGTGAACGTGCGAGTCACTTCGAATCCTGCTTTCGGTCGGTAGAGGTTCGTGAATCCCACTCCGTTGGGTGGTGCGTCCCCGCGCTAGAAGCGGCTGGCTCGTCCCGGTGGAGGGCTACTCGATCCGGCCCGCATCGCGAGCCGACGGACCATGCTACCAGAGCTTCGTCCCTAATCCCGCGGCGTCCCCTCGAGCCCGGCGAGCTCGGCCTCGCTCGCCTCCGGGGTCCGCATCGCAAAGGTCTCGTCGATCACCGCATAGTCGAAATAGCCCATCCTGGCGATGGGCCGGATCTGCGCGATGTCGACACGGCCATCGTCGGTGATGACGCCGTCATCGAGGTGGAGCCGCTCGACCGTGGCATAGACGACGTCGACCGCGGTGTCGGGGGTGCGGCCGTTCAGGCGGTGGATGTCCATGACCTTGCACTCGTAGTGCGCGGGGCTGTCGGCGACCATCGGCACCGGGCACAGGTCCGCCATGACGGCGCGCAGGCCCGCCCGCGCGAACTCATCGACATCGGCGGGGAACTGTGCGGCGGTGATCGACACCGCCTTGCGCAGCGCCCAGGTCGCCATATTCCAGACGAACCACCCGGTCTCCTCCGCATTCCTCACTGTGTCCTTCGGGACACCACCGGAGTGCCGGTTCGCGGCGAACATGACGATCGGCGGGTCGAAGGTCAGGTTCTGCCACTGACTGAACGGCGCGAGGTTCGCGACGCCGTCGGCGCTCACGGTGGACAGCCAGCCGATCGGCCGCGGGACGGTGAGCGCCTTGAACGGCGCGTGCGGCAGGGGGCCGCGCTCGATCGCCGGGTCGTACTTCACCAGGAGATCATCGCAGAGCAGCAGCCACACAATCGCAGCGCGCGGTAGTACAACTGCAACGATGACGTCAAGCCCCTGTCGGCCACGCCCCGACTTCCCTACGGTGATTGGCACCCAAGCCGATCATCGCTCGGCCCCCCGAAGGGAGATCCACCATGAATCTCGCAGCGATCATCATCATTATCATCGCCATCATCCTGGCGCTGACCGGCGGACTCATGGAGGGTCTGATGTGGCTCCTCTGGGTCGGAGTCGCACTCGCCATCGTGGCGATCATCATGTTCCTGCTTCGCGCCATCTCCGGACGCTCCCCCCGCGCCTGAGGTGCCACAGGAACTCGCGACTCGGGTCGTGAGGCGCGCATTCGTACATGGCAGGAATGCGGGTCTCACGACCCTCTTCATGCCCGCGGAGGGTGCTCGTCGAGTGTGCGCAGGCCCCGGGTCTGCGCCGCGCGGTCGGCGAGCTCCGCAGCAGGTGGATAGCCGACCTCGGTGAGCACGAGCCCGTGGGCGGGCACCACCTTGAATGCCTGGGTGCGCGCACCTGCCCGCTGGAGTTCGCGCGGTGCCTCGGGCGGGAGCGCACCCTCCCCGACCGCGACGCACGCGCCGACGAGCGCCCGCACCATCGAGTGGCAGAACGCATCCGCCTGGACTCGCGCGACGAGCACCCCATCCGGGCCCCGCTCCCAGCGGTACTCCTGGAGGTCGCGGATCGTCGTCGCCCCAACCCGGGGCCGGCAGTACGCGGCCCAATCGGCGAGCCCCGGAGCGGCGAGCTCGCGAGCGGCGGCATCCATCGCTGCGACATCAAGTGGCCGAGGGTGCCAGAGCGTGGATCCGCGGGCGAGCGGGTCCTTCGTCGCCGCGGTGTCGGCGATCCGGTACTCGTAGCGTCGCCAGACGGCGGCGAACCGCGCGTCGAAGCCCTCCGGTGCCAGGGTCGCGCGATGCACCCGGAGGTCGCCGACGCGTCCCGCAAGCCCGTTGAGTTTGCGGACCAGCGTGGCGAGCGGGTCCCGGGGCGGGCGGCCGAGGCTGGCGAGGCGGTCCCACTGGTCCTCGTCGAAGTCGAGGTGCGCGACCTGCCCACGGGCGTGGACGCCCGCGTCGGTGCGGCCAGCGACGACGAGACGCGGGGCGGGGCGCTCGGCAGTGGCACGCAGCAGCGTGATGAGCGCGGCCTCGAGCTCGCCTTGCACCGTCCGCCCCTCGGCCTGCCGCGCCCACCCGAGGAACCCTGCCCCGTCGTACCCGAGGTCGAGCCGGATCCGCCGTGTCACCACCGCCCCAGCGTACTCACCGCGCCCAGCGCGCTCCCCGCATTCCTCCCGCCGCCTGCTCCCCTCCCCCTCAATGTGCACGTTTTCACCCGGTACGCATGATTTTTCGGGCACATCGGGTGAAAACGGGCTCCTTGAGCGCTGGACCAAGGCCCGCGGATCGCGCTGGGCCGAGGCGGGGGTCCGACCGCAGGTACGCGCCGGCCGGACGGGACCGGGGGCCCGACGCCGCAAACGCCGAAGGGCCCCGCCGACGGAATCGGCGAGGCCCCTCGGACCAGCTTGCGTGGCTCAGCCGTTGACGCCCTCGCCGTCGCCCTCCGCGTCACCGGACTCGACGACCGAGTCCTCGGCGGCCTCCGCGGCGAGCGCCTCGGCCTCGGCAGCGGTCGTCACCGTCTCGACGCCCGTCTCCGGGTCGACCGTGACGACGACCTCATCCGACACGACGTCCTCGGTCACGACCTCGTCGGCGGCCGACGCCTCCGCGACCGGCGCCGCGACGGGCTCCGCTGCGGCAGCGGCCTTCTTCGCGGACGGCTTCTTCACGACCGGCTCAAGGACGAGCTCGATCTGCGCCATCGGGGCGTTGTCGCCCTTGCGGAAGCCGAGCTTCGTGATCCGGGTGTAGCCGCCCTCACGCTCCGCCACGAGCGGCGCGATCTGCGTGAAGAGGACGTGCACGACCTCCTTGTCGCGGATCACCGACAGGACCCGACGACGAGCATGCAGGTCGCCGCGCTTCGCGAACGTGATGAGGCGCTCGGCGAGGGGACGCAGGCGCTTCGCCTTCGTCTCGGTCGTCTTGATGGACTGGTGCGTGAACAGTGCCGCGGCCAGGTTCGCGAGGAGGAGCCGCTCGTGGGCGGGGCCGCCGCCGAGGCGCGGGCCCTTGGAGGGGGTAGGCATAGTTGCTTGGCTTTCGGTTGGTGAGGCGTTCGGTCAGGCGCTCGGCTCGTCCTCGTCGTACGCGCTGTACAGGTGCGCGCCGTCGAAGCCGGGGACCGCGTCCTTGAGGGACAGGCCGAGCTCGATGAGCTTGTCCTTCACCTCATCGACGGACTTCTGTCCGAAGTTGCGGATGTTCATGAGCTGCACCTCGGAGAGGGCGACGAGCTCGGAGACCGAGTTGATGCCCTCGCGCTTGAGGCAGTTGTACGAGCGGACCGACAGGTCGAGGTCCTCGATCGGCATCGCGAGCTCGGTCGACAGGACCGCCTCGACCGGCGCGGGGCCGATCTCGATGCCCTCGGCCGCGGTGTTGAGCTCCCGAGCGAGGCCGAAGAGCTCGACGAGCGTGCGCCCGGCGGAGGCGACGGCGTCGCGGGGGCTGATCGCCGGCTTCGTCTCGACGTCGACGACGAGGCGGTCGAAGTCGGTGCGCTCACCGGCACGGGTCGCCTCGACCTTGTACGTGACCTTGAGCACCGGGGAGTAGATCGAGTCGATCGGGATCTGCCCGTGCTCGGCGAAGTCGGAGCGGTTCTGCGCCGCCGAGACGTAGCCGCGGCCCCGCTCAATGGTCAGCTCGAGCTCGAACTTCGCCTTCTCGTTGAGCGTCGCGATGACGAGCTCCGGGTTGTGGATCTCGACACCGGCCGGCACGGAGATGTCGGCGGCGGTGACCTCACCCGCGCCCTGCTTGCGCAGGTACGCGGCGACCGGCTCGTCGTGCTCGGAGGAGACGACGAGGTTCTTCAGGTTGAGGATGATCTCGATGACATCCTCTTTGACTCCCTCGACCGTCGAGAACTGGTGCGAGACGCCGTCGATCCGGATGCTCGTGACGGCCGAGCCGGGGATCGAGGACAGCAGGGTGCGACGGAGGGAGTTGCCGAGGGTGTAGCCGAAGCCGGGCTCCAGCGGTTCGATGATGAACCGCGAGCGGAACTCGCTGATCGGCTCCTCGGTGAGGGTGGGGCGCTGCGCAATGAGCACGTGCGGTGTCCTTTCGGCTGGACGTCCGCCATTTGACGTCCGCTTTGGGTTGCGTGACGGTTGGCTAGTCCGTCAGTTCTGTGCAGTTATGTGAGGAATGCGGGGTGCGCGTCGGTCCGATCGGGCGGGTCCGTCACGCATCGCCACCGCGCGCGGTGGCTGGGCGACGGGTCAGACGCGGCGACGCTTGGGCGGGCGAACGCCGTTGTGCGCCTGCGGCGTCACATCGTTGATCGAGCCCACCTCGAGGCCGGCGGCCTGGAGCGAGCGGATCGCGGTCTCGCGGCCGGAGCCGGGTCCCTTGACGAAGACGTCGACCTTCTTCATGCCGTGCTCCTGCGCCTGCCGGGCCGCCGACTCGGCCGCGAGCTGCGCAGCGAACGGCGTCGACTTGCGCGAGCCCTTGAATCCGACGCCGCCGGACGAGGCCCAGCTGATGACCGCCCCGGAGGGGTCGGTGATCGAGACGATCGTGTTGTTGAAGGTGCTCTTGATGTGGGCCTGGCCCACGGCGATGTTCTTCTTGTCCTTGCGGCGCGGCTTGCGCGCGGCGGAGGCCTTCGGTGCTGCCATGTTGTGCTGCTTCTCCTACGAATCCGTCAGTGCTTACTTCCGACCCGGCTTTTTCTTGCCGGCGACGGTGCGCTTGGGGCCCTTGCGGGTGCGGGCGTTGGTCTTGGTGCGCTGACCGTGGACCGGCAGGCCCCGACGGTGGCGGAGTCCCTCGTAGGAACCGATCTCGACCTTGCGGCGGATGTCGGCAGCGACCTCACGGCGGAGGTCACCCTCGACCTTGAAGTTGCCCTCGATGAAGTCGCGCAGCGCGATGAGCTGGTCATCGCTGAGGTCCTTGACGCGGGTGTTGCGGTCGATCCCGGTCTCGGCGAGGGCCTTGAGGCTGCGAGTGCGGCCAACCCCGTAGATGTAGGTGAGTGCGACTTCGACGCGCTTCTCGCGCGGAATGTCGACGCCGGCAAGACGTGCCATTGCTCAATTGCTCCTGATTGGATTGCGACGGTGTGGTGCGGGCCCGGTGCCGAGGCCATCGCGCCTCGGGTGTCCTCGGCATGCGCCGATTCGTGGACTCGCTCGGTATTCAGTTGTGGGTCGGCTGCTCAGCCCTGGCGCTGCTTGTGACGCGGGTTCTCGCAGATCACCATGACGCGGCCGTGGCGACGAATGACTTTGCACTTGTCGCAGATGGGCTTGACGCTCGGGTTGACCTTCATATTCGTGTTCTTTCTCGCCGTCCTCGGCTGGGCATCCGGTCGGATGCCGCCGTTACTTCTCAGCGCCCCGAAGTGGGGTGGCGGCCTACTTGTAGCGGTAGGTGATGCGGCCGCGGCTCAGGTCGTACGGGGAGAGCTCCACGACGACCCGGTCCTCCGGGAGGATGCGGATGTAGTTCTGCCGCATCTTGCCCGAGATGTGGGCGAGCACCTTGTGACCGTTGCTGAGCTCGACTCGGAACATCGCATTCGGCAATGCTTCGAGGACCGAGCCCTCGATCTCAATGACGCCGTCCTTCTTGGCCATATCCTTCTTCTACTTCATCGGCCCGCTGGTCTGCGGGTGGGCGTCCCACGGCGTGCCTGGGCACACACAAAACGCCAAGGGTCTATCCTACCCCATTCTCCTCGGGGCGGGTTACCACGCGCTCACGCGCTTGGTGGCTGGAGACCGCGCTCGGCGAGCGCGGCAAGAATGCGCGAGGTCACGTCGTCGACCGAGCCGAGCCCGTCGACGTCGACGAGGAGGTCGCGCTGCGCGAACACCGCGATGAGCGGCGCCGTCTCCCGCGCGTACACCTCCTGGCGATGCCGGATGACCTCGACGGTGTCATCCGAGCGACCGAGCTCGACGGCACGCAGCGCGAGCCGGCGCACCACCTCGTCCTCATCGGCGACGAGCCGGATGACCGCGCCGAGTCGCGTCCCGCCGGCAGCGAGGTGAGCGTCGAGGAACTTGACCTGCTCCTCGGTCCGCGGGTACCCGTCGAGGAGGAAGCCGTGCTCGGCATCCGACTCGGCCAGCCGCGCGACGACGATCTCGTTCGTCAGCGAGTCGGGCACGAGATCGCCGGCGTCGAGGATCGCCTTGACGCGCACGCCGAGCGGGGTGCCCTCTTTGATGTTCGCCCGGAAGATGTCGCCCGTCGAGATCGCGGGGATCCCGTACGCTGCCGCGATTCGTCCCGCCTGCGTGCCCTTGCCGGCACCGGGCGGGCCGATGATGAGGAGTCGCGCGTTCAGAGTGGCCACCGCCGTTCGGGTCATCGCAGCAGGCCCTCATAGTGACGCTGCTGCAGCTGGGAGTCGATCTGCTTGACGGTCTCGAGCCCGACGCCGACGATGATGAGCAGCGAGGCCCCGCCGAAGGGGAAGTTCATGTTCGTGCTCACGATCGACAGCGCGATGAGCGGGATGAGCGCGATGATGCCGAGGTAAAGCGAGCCCGGCAGTGTGATCCTCGTCAGCACATAGTCGAGATACTCGGCGGTCGGACGCCCGGCACGGATGCCGGGGATGAACCCGCCGTACTTCTTCATGTTGTCAGCGACTTCCTCGGGGTTGAAGGTGATCGCGACGTAGAAGTAGGTGAAGCCGACGTTGAGCAGGAAGAACACGACCATGTAGACCCAGCTGTCGCCGGAGGCGAGGTTGTTCTGGATCCAGACCACCCATTCGGCCGGGCTCTCGCCGGCCGGAGGTTGGTTGAACTGCGCGATGAGCATCGGCAGATACAGCAGCGATGAGGCGAAGATGACCGGGATGACGCCCGCCATATTCACCTTGATCGGGATGTACGTGTTGTTGCCGCCGTAGGTGCGGCGGCCGACCATGCGCTTCGCGTAGTGGACAGGAATGCGTCGCTGCGATTGCTCGACGAAGACGACGCCCGCCATGATGACGATCCCGACGGCGATGACAAGCGCGAGGAGCTCGATGTTCGGTGTGCCGTCGGCGTGTGCGTCGTTGACGGCGATGGCCCACAGCGCGCTCGGGAAGGTGGCGCAGATGGAGGCGAAGATGAGCAGCGACATGCCGTTGCCGACCCCGCGCTCGGTGACGAGCTCGCCGAGCCACATGATGAGACCGGTGCCGGCGGTCATCGTGATGACCATGAGCAGCATCGCCTGCCAGCTGTCATCGGGGATGAGCTGCGAGCACTCGGGCACGCCGGAGGCGGGGAAGAGCTGGCCACTGCGCGCGACCGTGATGAGAGTCGTCGACTGGATGAGGCCGAGGCCGATCGTGATGTAGCGCGTGTACTGCGTCAGCTTCGACTGGCCCGCCTGACCCTCCTTGTGGAGCGCCTCGAAGTGCGGGATGACCACGCGCAGCAGCTGCACGATGATCGCCGCCGTGATGTACGGCATGATCCCGAGGGCGAAGACCGAGAGGCTGAGGAGCGCCCCACCCGAGAACAGGTTGATGAGGTCATACAGACCGCCGGGCGAGCCTTGCTGACCGAGACAGATCTGCACATTGCGGAAGTCGACGAACGGCGCGGGGATCTGCGAGCCGAGACGGAACAGCGCGACGATGAGCAGCGTGAAGCCGATCTTGCGTCGCAGGTCCGGGGTCGTGAGGATCCGCTTGATCACATTGCCGCTTTTGCCGACTGCCACCGAGTTCTCCAGTATCGTTCCTGCGCCGTGAACGGGCCCTTCAGTCTAAGGGCCCGTTCACGAGCGCGTGGTTCAGGGATGAACCGCGGACGTCAGTCCTGGGCGCCGGCGACACTGCCGCCGGCGGCAACGATCTTGCGCTGCGCCGAACTCGAGACCTTGTCGACCGTCACGTCGAGCTTGACGGCGAGGTCACCGTCGCCGAGCACCTTGACGAGCTGGCCGCCGCGGACCGCACCCTTGGCGACGAGGTCGTCGACCGTCACCGCGCCACCGCTCGGGTAGAGCTCGGCGAGTCGCGCGACGTTGACGACCTGGTACTCGGTGCGGAACGGGTTTTTGAAGCCACGCAGCTTCGGCGCGCGCATGATCGAGTTGAGGTTGCCCCCCTCGAGTCCGACGCGCACCGTGTTGCGGGCCTTCGTGCCCTTGGTCCCACGACCGGCGGTCTTGCCCTTCGAGCCCTCACCACGACCGACGCGGGTGGGCGCCTTCTTCGCGCCCGGCGCGGGGCGCAGGTGGTGTGCCTTGAGCAGCTGGACGCGCTCGGCCTTCGCCTCCGGGGCCGCCGCCTTCGCGGGGCCCTTCGTGGCCGCGGGCTTCGCGGCCTTCGCCGTGGACGCCGCCTTGGCCGGTGCCTTGTCGGCAGCCGCCTTCGCGGGGGCCTGCTTCGCCGCCGGCTTCTCCGCCTTCGCCGCGGTCGCGGCCTTGGCCGGCGCCTGAGCGGCGGGCTTCGCGGCCGCCTTGGCGGGCGCCTTCTTCGCCGCGGCCGGCTTGTCCGCGGCCGACTTCGACGCCGCGGTCTTCTTCTCGACCTCTTCGGCCATCAGTCGATCTCCTCAACCTTGACGAGGTGCGCGACCTTGCGGACGTACCCGCGGTTCTGGGCGTTGTCCTCGCGGAGGACCGTCTGGCCGATCCGCTTGAGGCCCAGGCTGCGCAGCGTGTCGCGCTGGTCCTGCTTCTCGCTCACCTTGGACTTGATCTGGGTCACCTTCAGCTGCGCCATCAGGCACCTGCCTTCGCGTGTGC
The DNA here is from genome assembly GCA_035556075.1 of Microbacteriaceae bacterium. Lineage (GTDB taxonomy): Bacteria > Actinomycetota > Actinomycetes > Actinomycetales > Microbacteriaceae > 73-13. The sequence continues at coordinate 45,024 of DATMFQ010000036.1, forward strand.
CGCCGCGGCCGTCTCCGCCTCCGCCTTGAGCAGGCGGGCGGGGATGACGTGGTCGGCGTCGAGCCCACGACGGGCGGCGACGGCGCGCGGCTCCTCGAGCTGCTGCAGCGCCGCGACGGTCGCGTGGACGATGTTGATCGTGTTCGACGAGCCGAGCGACTTGCTCAGCACGTCGTGGATGCCGGCGCACTCGAGCACGGCACGCACCGGGCCACCAGCGATGACCCCGGTACCGGGCGAGGCCGGGCGCAGCAGCACGACGCCGGCCGACGCCTCACCCTGGACTGGGTGCGGGATGGTCGCGCCGGCACGCGGCACGCGGAAGAAGTGCTTCTTCGCTTCCTCGACGCCCTTGGAGATCGCCAGCGGCACCTCGCGGGCCTTGCCGTAGCCGACCCCGACGAGGCCGTTGCCATCGCCCACGACGACGAGCGCCGTGAAGCTGAAGCGACGACCGCCCTTGACGACCTTCGACACGCGGTTGATGGTGACGACGCGCTCGAGGAACTGGTTGCCCCGCTCGTCGGCACCCGCTCGCGAGCCACGCTCCTGGCGCGGGTTGCGCTCACGGCTCCCGCGACGCGCCTCGCGAGGCTCGTTCGCGGCCTCCGCGGGGGCGGCGGCCTGGGTCTCGGCGGCCTCGGCGCTCACGGCCTGCTCCTTCTCGTTCACAGTTTCCTCGCTCACAGGCTCAGTCCTGCCTCTCGGGCGCCGTCGGCGACCGCCGCGACGCGTCCCGCGTAGCGGTTGCCGCCGCGGTCGAACACGACCGACTCGACGCCGGCCTGCTTCGCGCGCTCGGCGACCAGCTCGCCGACCTTCTTCGCCTTCGCGGTCTTGTCCCCGTCGAGGGCCCGGAGGCCCTCCTCGAGCGTCGAGGCAAAGGCCACGGTGTGGCCCTTCGCGTCATCGACGACCTGGACGAAGACGTGCCGCGCGGAGCGGGTGACGACGAGGCGCGGACGCTCCGCGCTGCCGACGATCTTCTTGCGCAGGCGCGCGTGACGGCGGGCCTTTGCCTCGGACTTGGTCTTGACAGCCATGGCTTACTTCTTCCCGCTCTTGCCGGCCTTGCGACGCACGACCTCGCCCGCGTACCGCACACCCTTGCCCTTGTACGGCTCAGGCTTGCGCAGCTTGCGGATCCGGGCGGCGACCTCGCCGACGGCCTGCTTGTCGATCCCGCTCACGGTGATCTTGGTGTTGCCCTCGACCGTGAAGGTGATCCCGGCCGGGGGGTCGAACACGACGGGGTGCGAGAAGCCGAGTGCGAACTCGAGCGACTGCCCCTTCGCGGCAACGCGGTAGCCGGTGCCGACGACCTCGAGGCCCTTGCTGTAGCCCTCGGTGACGCCGATGATGTTGTTGGAGATGAGGGTCCGCGTGAGCCCGTGCAGCGAGCGCGATTCGCGCTCGTCGTCGGGACGGGTGACGGTGAGCTGACCGTCCTCGAGCTCGACCGCAAGCGGCGCGGGCACCTCGTGCACGAGCTCGCCCTTCGGGCCCTTGACGGTGAGCCGCTGCCCGTCGAGATCGATGGTGACCCCGGCGGGGACGGTGATGGGCAGACGTCCGATTCGCGACATGTCAGCTCACCACACGTAGGCGAGGACTTCCCCGCCCACGCCCTTCGAGATTGCTTCCTTGTCCGTGAGGAGCCCGGAAGAAGTGGACAGGATCGCGACCCCGAGGCCGCCGAGGACCTTCGGGATCTCCGTCGAGCGCGCGTAGACGCGCAGGCCCGGCTTGGAGACCCGCTTGAGGCCGGCGATCGACCGCTCGCGGTTCGGGCCGTACTTCAGCGTGATCGTGAGGAGCTCGCCGACGCGGTCCGGTGACACCGCGAAGTCCGCGATGTAGCCCTCCCGCTTGAGGATCTCGGCGATGCGCGCTTTGAGCTTGCTCGCCGGCAGCGCCACGGTGTCGTGGTGCGCCCCATTCGCGTTGCGAAGGCGAGTCAGCATGTCGGCGACCGGATCAGTCATCGTCATGGTTGGTTCTTCTTTCTCGTCGGTTCCGACTCGGGGTCCACCCCGGCCGGCCTGTGCGATCTCAGGCCTGCGAGTCCGCGGGCTTGAAGGGGAAGCCGAGCGCCTTCAGCAGCGCACGACCCTCGTCGTCGTTCTTGGCGGTCGTGACGACCGTGATGTCGAAGCCGCGGACGCGATCGATCTTGTCCTGGTCAATCTCGTGGAAGATCGACTGCTCGGTGACACCGAACGTGTAGTTGCCGTGACCGTCGAACTGCTTGGGCGACAGGCCGCGGAAGTCGCGGATGCGCGGGAGCGCGAGGGACACGAGGCGGTCGACGAACTCCCACGCGCGGTCACCGCGGAGGGTGACGTGCGCGCCGATCGGCATGCCCTCGCGGAGCTTGAACTGCGCGATCGACTTGCGGGCGTTCGTGACCTGGGGCTTCTGGCCCGTGATGAGCTGGAGGTCCTTGATCGCGCCCTCGATGACCTTCGAGTCGCGCGCGGCCTCGCCGACACCCGTGTTCACGACGACCTTCACGAGGCCCGGGACCTGGTGCGGGTTCGTGAACCCGAACTCCTCGGTCAGCGCGGGGACGATCTCGCTGCGGTACTTCTGCTTCAGGCGCGGCTGGATCTTGCCAGCCGGCGCGGCAGTAGCGGTGCTCATATGACTCAGCTCTCCTCGGTCGCCGGCGTCTCGGCGGACTCGTCCGTCGCGTCAGCAGCCTTCGTGGTGGCCTTCTTGGCCGTGGACTTCTTCGCCGCAGGCTTCTCGGCCTTCGCGCTGTAGCGCGAGGCCTTGAAGACGCGGGTCTTCTTGCCGTCCTTGCCGATCTCCGAGCCCACGCGAGCGGGGGCCTTCGTGTCGGGGTTGACGAGCGCGACGTTCGAGATGTGGATCGACGCCTCGACGTGCTCGATGCCGCCGGTCTTCGTCCCGCGCTGCGTCTGGCCGACCTTCGTGTGCCGCGTCGCGAGGTTGAGCCCCTCGACGAGCACGCGGTCGCCGAGGACCGCGAGGACCTTGCCCTGCTTGCCCCGGTCGCCGCCGCGCTCGGGCCGCGGCCCGGTCACGATCTGGACGAGGTCGCCACTCTTGATCTTCGCCATGTTCAGAGCACCTCCGGTGCGAGCGAGATGATCTTCATGAACTTCTTGTCGCGAAGCTCACGGCCGACCGGTCCGAAGATGCGGGTACCGCGGGGGTCCCCGTCGTTCTTCAGGATCACGGCGGCGTTCTCATCGAACTTGATGTAGGAGCCGTCGGGACGGCGGGTCTCCTTGGCGGTGCGGACGATGACCGCCTTGACGACGTCGCCCTTCTTGACGTTGCCGCCGGGGATCGCGTCCTTGACCGTCGCGACGATGATGTCGCCGAGGCCGGCGTAGCGACGGCCGGAGCCGCCGAGGACGCGAATGGTGAGCAGCTCCTTGGCGCCGGTGTTGTCGGCGACCTTGAGCCTGGACTCCTGCTGGATCATCGCCTACTTCGCCTTCTCGAGGATCTCGACGAGACGCCAGCGCTTCGTCGCCGAAACCGGACGGGTCTCGTTGATGAGCACGAGGTCGCCGATGCCGGCGGCGTTCTGCTCGTCGTGGACGTGGACCTTCGAGCTGCGGCGCAGGACCTTGCCGTAGAGCGGGTGCTTCACCCGGTCCTCGACCTCGACGACGATCGTCTTGTCCATCTTGTCGCTCACGACGTAACCGCGGCGGGCCTTGCGGTACCCGCGGGCGGCGACGTCGCGCACGTCGTGCGCAGCCGACTCGTGGCCGGCCGCGGCCTTCGCCGGCGCCTTCTGAACCTTCTCGGCCATGTCGTTCACTCAGCCTTCTCGGCCTCGACCTCGGCGGGTGCCTCGGCCTTGGCGGACTTCTTCGCTGCCGACTTCTTGGCCGGAGCCTCGATCGGAGCAGGGGTGGCCCGGATCCCGAGCTCGCGCTCACGGATCACGGTGTAGATGCGAGCGATGTCGCGCTTGACGACACGGATGCGACCGTGCGCGTCGAGCTGACCCGTCGCGGACTGGAAGCGGAGGTTGAAGAGCTCCTCCTTGGCCTTCTTGAGCTCGTCGACGAGACGAGCGTCCTCGAAGGTGTCGAGCTCCGTCGGGCGGAGCTGCTTGGAACCGACGGCCATTATGCGTCAGCCTCCT
>DATMFQ010000037.1:0-22932 GCA_035556075.1 Microbacteriaceae bacterium
TCACCACACGTAGGCGAGGACTTCCCCGCCCACGCCCTTGCTCGTCGCTTCCTTGTCCGTGAGGAGGCCGGAAGAGGTGGACAGGATGGCGACGCCGAGGCCGCCGAGGACCTTCGGGATCTCCGTCGACTTCGCGTAGACCCGCAGGCCCGGCTTCGAGACGCGCTTGATGCCGGCGATCGACCGCTCGCGGTCGGGGCCGTACTTGAGCGTCAGCGTGAGCGTCTGGCCGACGCGCGCGTCCGCGAGCGCGAAGTCGGCGATGTAGCCCTCGCGCTTGAGGATCTCGGCGATGTTCGCCTTGAGCTTGCTGGCCGGGAGGGACACGGTGTCGTGGTGCGCGCTGTTGGCGTTGCGCAGCCGCGTCAGCATGTCGGCGACCGGATCAGTCATCGTCATGTGCTGGTTCTCTTTCTCGTCGGTTCCGGCGTCGGGGTCCACCCCGGCCGGCCTCTGCGAATCAGGCCTCGGCGGTCGCCGCGGCCTTGAAGGGGAAGCCGAGAGCCTTGAGCAGCGCCCGGCCCTCGTCGTCGTTGTCGGCGGTCGTGACGACCGTGATGTCGAAGCCGCGGACGCGATCGATCTTGTCCTGGTCGATCTCGTGGAAGATCGACTGCTCCGTGACGCCGAACGTGTAGTTGCCGTGGCCGTCGAACTGCCGCGGGGAGAGCCCACGGAAGTCACGAATGCGCGGCAGCGCGAGCGTGACGAGCCGGTCGACGAACTCCCACGCGCGGTCGCCGCGCATCGTGACGTGGGCGCCGATGGGCATGCCGTCACGCAGCTTGAACTGCGCGATCGACTTGCGGGCCGCGGTCACCTGGGGCTTCTGCCCGGTGATGAGGGAGAGGTCGCGGATCGCACCCTCGATGACCTTCGAGTCGCGAGCGGCCTCACCGACACCGGTGTTGACGACGACCTTGACGAGTCGCGGCACCTGGTGCGGGTTCGTGAAGCCGAACTCCTTGGTCAGCGCGGGGATGACCTCGTCGCGGTACTTCTGCTTGAGGCGCGGCTGGACCTTCTCCGAAGGCGTGCCAGCCGGCGCGGCAGTCGTGGTGCTCATACTCAGTTCTCCTCGGTGGCGGGCTCGGCCGCCTCGTCCGCCGGCTTCGACGACTTCTTCTTCGCCGCCGGCTTCTCCGGCTTCGCGGCGTAGCGCGACGCCTTGTAGACGCGCTGCTTCTCGCCGTTGACGATCTGGCTGCCGACACGAGCCGGGGCCTTCGTCTCCGGGTTGACGAGCGCGACGTTCGAGATGTGGATCGGTGCCTCGACGTGCTCGATGCCGCCGGTCTGCGTCCCCCGCTGGGTCTGGCCGACCTTGACGTGCTTCGTCGCGAGGTTGACGCCCTCGACGACGACGCGCTCGCCGATGATCGACAGGACGCGGCCCTGCTTGCCGCGGTCACCGCCCCGGACCTGCTTGCGACCGGAGATGACCTGCACGAGGTCGCCGGTCTTGATCTTCTTGCTCATGATCAGATGACCTCCGGGGCCAGCGAGATGATCTTCATGAACCGCTTGTCGCGAAGCTCACGGCCGACCGGCCCGAAGATACGGGTGCCACGCGGGTCCCCGTCGTTCTTCAGCAGCACGGCGGCATTCTCGTCGAACTTGATGTAGGAGCCGTCCGGGCGACGGGTCGACTTCGAGGTGCGGACGATGACCGCCTTGACGATGTCGCCCTTCTTGACGTTCCCACCGGGGATCGCGTCCTTGACGGTCGCGACGATGGTGTCGCCGAGGCCGGCGTAGCGGCGGCGCGAGCCACCGAGCACACGGATGGTGAGCAGCTCCTTGGCGCCGGTGTTATCGGCGACCTTGAGCCGGGATTCCTGCTGGATCATCGCTTACTTCGCCTTCTCGAGGATCTCGACGAGACGCCACCGCTTCGTCGCCGACAGCGGGCGGGTCTCGTTGATGAGGACGAGGTCGCCGATGCCGGCGGTGTTGCCCTCGTCGTGCACGTGCACCTTCGAGCTGCGGCGGAGCACCTTGCCGTAGAGCGGGTGCTTCACCCGGTCCTCGACCTCGACGACGATGGTCTTGTCCATCTTGTCGGAGGTGACGTAGCCACGACGCGCCTTGCGGTAGCCGCGGGCGTTCACGTCACGGACGTCGTGCTCGGCCGACTCGTGGCCGACGGCGGGCGCGGCCTCGGCCGTCTTCTTCGCGGCCGGCTTCTTGGTCTCGGTCTTCGACTCAGCCATGCGGATCACTCAGCCTTCTCGGCCTCGACCTCGGCCGGGGCCTCGGTCTTGGCGGACTTCTTCGCCTTCGAGCCCTTTGCGGGGGTCTCGAGCGCAGCGGGGGTGGCCCGGATCCCGAGCTCACGCTCGCGGATCACGGTGTAGATACGGGCGATGTCACGCTTGACGGCACGAATGCGGCCGTGCGCGTCGAGCTGACCAGTCGCCGACTGGAAGCGGAGGTTGAAGAGCTCCTCCTTGGCCTTCTTCAGCTCGTCGACGAGACGAGCGTCCTCGAAGGTGTCGAGCTCCGTCGGGCGGAGCTGCTTGGAACCGACGGCCATTACGCGTCAGCCTCCTCACGCTTGATAATGCGTGCCTTGAGCGGCAGCTTGTGGATGGCACGGGTGAGGGCTTCGCGAGCGAGCTGCTCGTCGACACCCGCGACCTCGAAGAGGACCCGACCGGGCTTGACGTTCGCGATCCACCACTCGGGGGAGCCCTTGCCGGAACCCATGCGGGTCTCGGCGGGCTTCTTCGTGAGCGGGCGGTCCGGGTAGATGTTGATCCACACCTTGCCGCCACGCTTGATGTGCCGAGTCATCGCGATACGCGCGGACTCGATCTGCCGGTTCGTCACATACGCCGGGGTGAGCGCCTGGATGCCGAACTCGCCGAAGCTGACCTTCGTGCCGCCGGTGGCCTGGCCACCACGACCCGGGTGGTGCTGCTTGCGGTGCTTGACCTTGCGTGGGATAAGCATGGTTACGCCTCAACTCCTGCGGCGACGGGCGCGTCCGAGCGCGGGCCACGGCGCGGGCCGCGGTCACCCCGCTCGGGGCGCGAGGACTTCTGGGCGGCCTGCTCGCGGGCGAGCTCCTTGTTGGTGATGTCGCCGTTGTAGATCCAGACCTTCACCCCGATGCGGCCGAACGTCGTCTTGGCCTCATAGAAGCCATAGTCGATGTTCGCGCGGAGCGTGTGCAGCGGCACCCGGCCCTCGCGGTAGAACTCGGAGCGGGACATCTCCGCGCCACCGAGACGGCCGGAGACCTGGATCCGCACGCCCTTGGCGCCGGCGCGCTGCGCGCCCTGCAGACCCTTGCGCATCGCGCGGCGGAACGCCACCCGCGCCGCGAGCTGCTCCGCGACACCCTGGGCGACAAGCTGCGCCTCCGCCTCGGGGTTCTTCACCTCGAGGATGTTGAGCTGGATCTGCTTCGAGGTGAGCTGCTCGAGCGCGGTACGGATGTTCTCCGCCTCCGCGCCGCGGCGACCGATGACGATGCCGGGACGGGCCGTGTGGATGTCCACGCGGACGCGGTCCTTCGTGCGCTCGATCTCGATTCGCGCGATGCCCGCGCGGTCAAGCTTCGACTGCAGCATCGACCGGATCTTGATGTCCTCGGCGACGTAGTCCTTGTACCGCTGGCCCGGCTTCGTCGAGTCAGAGAACCACCGTGAGATGTGGTCCGTCGTCGTGCCGAGGCGGAACCCGTACGGGGAGACCTTCTGTCCCATTACTTGCCTGCCTTCTTGGTCTCGACGCGCTCGGGGGTCGCGAGCTCGACGGTGATGTGACTCGTGCGCTTCCGAATGCGGAAGGCCCGACCCTGCGCACGCGGCTGGAACCGCTTGAGCGTGGTGCCCTCGTCCACGTAGGCGCGAGCGATCACAAGGTCCTGCTCGTCGAGGTACTCGTTCGCGTTGTCCGCCTTGATGCGGGCGTTCGCGATCGCCGACTCGACGAGCTTATAGATCGGCTCGCTCGCGGCCTGCGGCGAGAACTTGAGGATCGCGAGCGCCTCGACGGCCTGGCGACCGCGGATGAGGTCGACCACGCGACGGGCCTTCATCGGCGTGATGCGGATGTGGCGGAGCTTGGCAATTGACTCGACCATCAGCGGCGCCGTCCCTTCCTGTCATCCTTCTCGTGACCGCGGAAGGTGCGGGTCGGCGAGAACTCGCCGAGCTTGTGGCCGACCATCGTCTCGGTGACGAAGACCGGGATGTGCTTGCGTCCGTCGTGCACCGCGATCGTGTGGCCGAGCATGGCCGGGATGATCATGGAGCGGCGCGACCACGTCTTGATGACGTTCTTGGCGCCGGACTCGTTCGCCTTGACCACCTTCTGCAGGAGGTGCTCGTCGACGAAGGGACCCTTCTTGAGGCTGCGAGGCATTCTGGGCTACTCCTACTTACGCTTCTTGCCGACGTTACGGCGGCGGACGATGAGCTTGTCGGACTCGAGCCCGCGCTTACGGGTGCGGCCCTCCTGCTTGCCCCACGGGGAGACCGGGTGACGACCACCGGACGTCTTGCCCTCGCCACCACCGTGCGGGTGGTCCACCGGGTTCATGGCGACACCACGGACCGTCGGGCGCACGCCCTTCCAGCGCATGCGGCCGGCCTTGCCCCAGCTGATGTTCGCCTGCTCGGCGTTGCCGACCTCGCCGATCGTCGCGCGGCAGCGCACGTCGACGTTGCGGATCTCGCCCGAGGGCAGCCGCAGCTGCGCGTAGGGACCGTCCTTCGCGACGAGACGGACGCTGGCCCCGGCCGAGCGGGCGAGCTTCGCTCCCCCACCGGGCTTGAGCTCGATCGCGTGGATCACCGTGCCAACGGGGATGTTCTTGAGCGGCAGGTTGTTCCCGGGCTTGATGTCGGCGGAGGCACCCGACTCGACGATGTCGCCCTGCGACAGCTTGTTCGGCGCGATGATGTAGCGCTTCGTGCCGTCCACGTAGTGCAGCAGCGCGATGCGCGCCGTGCGGTTCGGGTCGTACTCGATGTGCGCAACCTTCGCATTCACGCCGTCCTTGTCATGACGACGGAAGTCGATGACCCGGTACTGACGCTTGTGGCCACCACCGATGTGCCGGGAGGTGATGCGACCCGAGCTGTTGCGGCCACCGGTCTTCGGCAGCGGCTTGAGCAGCGACTTCTCTGGCGTCGACCGAGTGATCTCAGTGAAGTCGGCGACCGAGGAGTCGCGACGACCCGGGGTCGTCGGCTTGTACTTACGGATAGACATGTTCCTTCTTCCCGTCCTCAGCCGACAGCCGTGAAGATGTCGATCGAACCGGACCTGAGGGTGACGACGGCACGCTTCGTGTCCTTGCGCTTGCCGAGGCCGAACCGGGTCCGGCGGGTCTTGCCGGCACGGTTGAGCGTGTTGACCGACGCGACCTTCACATCGAAGATCTTCTCGATCGCGAGCTTGATCTCCGTCTTGTTCGCGTCGGGCGCCACGACGAAGGTGTACTTGCCCTCATCGATGAGCGCGTAGCTCTTCTCGGAGACGACCGGGGCGATGATGATGTCGCGCGGGTCCTTGTATGTGAGCGTCACGCGGTCACCTCCTTGTCCTGAGCGACGGGCTCCTGCTTCGCGGCCTGCGCGGCGAGGAACGCCTCCATCGCGGCCTTGGTGAAGACGAGGTCGTCGGAGACGATCACGTCGTAGGCGTTGAGCTGACCCCAGGCGATCGCGGAGACGCCCGGGAGGTTGCGCACCGACTTGGCGCACGGGCCCTGCGCGTTCGCGACGACGACGAGCACATTGCGGCCCGTCGTGTGCGTCGCGAGCAGCGAGGCGGCGGTCCGCGTCGAGGGCACCTCGTCGATGCTGAGCGACTCGACGACGTGAAGCCGGCCCGCGCGGGCGCGGTCAGACAGGGCACCACGGAGCGCGGCCGCGATCATCTTCTTGGGGGTGCGCTGCGAGTAGTCGCGCGGCTGCGGGCCGTGGATCGTGCCACCACCGCGGTGCTGCGGCATGCGGATCGAGCCCTGGCGCGCGCGGCCGGTCCCCTTCTGCTTGAACGGCTTGGCCCCGGAGCCCGAGACCTCGCCACGGGTCTTGGTCTTGTGCGTGCCCTGGCGCGCCGCCGCGAGCTGCGCGGTGACGACCTGGTGGATGAGCGGGACGTTCGTCTGGACGTCGAAGACCTCGGTGGGGAGGTCGATCGAGCCGGACTTCTTGCCCTTGGTGTCGAAGACGTCGATGGCGGTCATCGTCAGGCGCCCTTCACGGTGGTGCGGACGTAGACGAGGCGGCCCTTCGCGCCAGGGACCGCGCCCTTGACGAGGAGGATGCCGCGCTCGACGTCCACGGACTGGATCTTGAGGCCGATGACCGTCACGCGGTCGCCGCCCATGCGGCCCGCCATGCGCTGTCCCTTGAAGACACGGCCGGGCGTCGCCGAGGCGCCGATCGAGCCGGGCTTGCGGTGGTTGCGGTGCGCACCGTGGCTCGCCGAGACGCCCTGGAAGTTGTGGCGCTTCATGACGCCGGCGAAGCCCTTGCCCTTGCTCGTGCCGACGACGTCAACGAGCTGGTCGGCCTCGAACGCGGTCACGTCGAGCTCCTGCCCGAGCGTGTACTCGGCGGCGTCCGCCGTGCGGACCTCGACGACGTGGCGGCGCGGGGTGACCCCGGCCCTCTCGAAGTGGCCGGCGAGCGGCTTGGTGACCTTGCGGGGGTCGATGGCGCCCGCGGCGATCTGGACAGCGGCGTAGCCGTCGACCTCCGGGGTGCGGATCTGGGTGACGACGTTCGGGTCCACCTTGATGGCGGTGACCGGCACGAGTTTGCCGTTCGCGTCCCAGACCTGGGTCATGCCGAGCTTGATGCCGAGCACGCCCTTCGAAGTCCTGGTGGCAGTCATGGTTTTCAGTCCCTTAGTGGCAGTCAGCGGGTCAGAGCTTGATCTCGATGTTGACGTCGGCCGGCAGGTCGAGACGCATGAGCGAGTCGACGGCCTTCGGCGTCGGGTCGATGATGTCGATCAGCCGCTTGTGCGTGCGCTTCTCGAAGTGCTCGCGGCTGTCCTTGTACTTGTGGGGCGAACGGATCACGGCGACCACGTTCTTCTCCGTCGGGAGCGGCACAGGGCCGACCACGCTGGCGCCGGCACGGGTGACCGTGTCGACGATCTTGCGAGCGGACGAGTCGATGACCTCGTGGTCGTACGACTTCAGCCGGATGCGGATCTTCTGTCCCGCCATGGCTCTCGCCTTCCTTCTCCTGGGTACTGGGTGCAGCGTCCGGGCCGCGGCGAGCCGCGTCCGGCGCACTTCCAATTGCGCACTGTGCTGATGTCAAGGTGCTGATGTCGTGGCCGCACGGACGAATCCGTGGGCACAGGCACCTGTCCTGCTCTCTGCGGCCTAGCTGCGGTCTGGGGCTGCACCGGAACCGGCGCCCCACTCACGAGTTATGCACTGCCTGAGAGTGATCCGTCGTCACCCCCGTGACGGGCGCGAGACGGAATATCGAACTAGAAGATTGTGCCAGGCCTCGGCATTTCCTGCAACTCGGGCGTGTCGCGCCCGGATGGGCCTCAGCGAAGGGCGGACCAGCCGTGCTCCTCGAGGGCCTGTCGGGCCTCCTCGCGGGCCGAATACGCGGTCTTGACACCCCGGATCTCCCGGTAATCCTGGTGCCCCGGCCCCGCCCACAGGATCGAGTCCTCAGGACCCGCGAGCCCGACGGCGACGCGGATCGCGGCCGGCGGCGGCGACACCTCGTGGATCTCGCCGTCGGGTCGCGCGGCGCGCGCGGCGGCGACCAGTGTGCGGCGGATCGAGGCGGCGTCCTCGAAACGCGGGTGGTGATCAGTGACGACGAGCACGTCCGAGCGCGTCACCGCCTCCCGGGCCATGTCGGGGCGCTTGAGTGCATCCCGGTCGCCGTCCGCGCCGAACACCATGATGACCCGACCCGTCGTCACGGCGCGCACCGCGTCGAGCGTCTTCGCGAAGGCGTCCGGCGAGTGCCCGAAGTCGACGTACACGGCCGGCGCCCCCGGTCCCGACACGTTCTCCGTGCGCCCCGGCATCGGCGGCACGGCGGCGTCATCCGCGAGCACCTGGCGGATCGTGTCGAAGTCCCGACCGGCAGTCACGAGCATCGCGATCGCGAGCCCCGCATTCGCCGCATGATGCTCGCCGATGATCGGGATGAATGCGCGGAGCGAGCGTCCGTCGGGTGCGGTCACCTCGAGCCGGGTGCCCGCCCGCGCGACGTCGAGTGTGCGCACGCGCCAGTCCGCGGCCACATCCGCGTGGCTCGTGATCGTCTCGACGGGGATGCCGCTGTGCCGGACCACGCGGGCGCCATACGGGGTGTCGAGCGAGACGACGGCCCGGCCAGCGCGCTCCGGGGTGAAGAGCTTGAGTTTCTCGGCGAAGTAGCGCTCGAGATCACCGTAGTCGTCGAGATGGTCGTGCGAGAGATTGGTGAAGCCGACCGTGCCGAACCAGAGGCCGTCGACCCGGTGGCGCTCGAGTGCCTGCGCGCTCACCTCGATCGCGGCCGCGGTCACCCGCGCCTCACGCATCGTCGCGATGAGCGCGTGCATGTCACTGGCCTCCGGCGTCGTGAGGCCCGAGACGACGACGCGCCCCGCGATGTGGCGCTCGGCGGTCGAGCTGAGTCCCGTCGTCTCGCCGAGGGCGCGCGCGATGCCCTCCAGGAGGTGCACGGTGCTCGTCTTGCCATTCGTCCCGGTGACGCCGAAGAGCTGTGGCTCGTCCCGCGTGAAGTCGTAGATCCGCGCCGCGACCGCGCCGAGCGCCGAGCGGGGCGACTCGACGACGATGGCCGGCAGCGGTGCGGCGCCCGCGGCGGCGAGGACCTTCGCGGCGAGATCGACGCCGGCCGCATCGCTGAGCAGTGCGGCCGCGCCGCTGGCAGCCGCCTCGGCGGCGAACTGCGCGCCGTGCTGGTGCTGCCCCGGCATGCCGACGAAGAGGTCACCAGGGCGAGCCGTCGCGGAGCTCACCGTCGCCCCCGTCACCTGTGCGTCGCCCGTGCCCTCGACGGTCGCGCCGATCGCGGCGGCGAGCACCCCCACGGTGATCGGCCGCACCCGCTCGGGCCGGATGGACGGCGGGGTCGGCGCCGTCGCGACCGCTGGCTCATCCACCCCACGATCCTATGTGCGGCCCTGCCCCTGCGCCCCGTTGTCGTCGGGGGTGCGTCGACGCGCCGAGGGTGCGTGTTCAAACCGGCACCCTCGGCACTTGGGCGCACCCTCGGCGGATGGGGTGAGCGGGTGGAGCGGGTAGGAGACTAGAAGGTGAGGGGGCCGCGGCGCACGAGCCGGGGGACGCCGGCGCGCAGGAGTTTGCGCTCGAGGCCCGTGCCCGCCCAGGCGTCCGCCCAACTGACGCGGAGGCATGCGCGGGCTCGGTCCCGCAGTTCGTCCTCCCGTCGCTTCTCCGCCAGCACTACCTCACCGGCGCTCCGCCCGGCGAGCAGCTCCGGCGGGAGTGCCCGCTCGGTGCGGTGCGTGATCGGACTCGACTTCCCACCCCCACGCGGCACCGTGACGTGCGGACGGGTCGGCCACTCGCCGATGATCGGCATCTCGAGCAGCAGCGCCGCGGACTCGTGCGAAAACACGGCGAGCACTTCCTTCGCGGACGACGAGGTCGCGGCTGCGGAGCACGGGAATGTTGGACATGCCCCGAGCTTGGTCGGCGACGCGACCACCTCCAGTGGCTATCCACAGGCGACGGGCGCGCCCGCCGCATTCGTCGTGGGTGGATAACTCGTCCGCGTCTGGATATCTGCCGAGGGTGCCTCGAAGCGTCGAGGGTGCTTGTACGAACCGGCACCCTCGGCGCATGGACGCACCCTCGGCGGGAATGGGGAACGGCGGGGACGCGAAGAGGGGCCGGACCTCACGGTCCGACCCCTCTTGGCAGCGAGCGTCAGCTCACTTGTTGATCTTCGTCACCTTGCCGGCGCCGACGGTGCGGCCACCCTCGCGGATGGCGAAGCCGAGGCCCTCCTCCATCGCGATCGGCTGGATGAGCTCGACCGTCATGTCGGTGGTGTCGCCGGGCATGACCATCTCCTTGCCCTCGGGCAGGGTGATGACGCCGGTGACGTCGGTGGTGCGGAAGTAGAACTGCGGACGGTAGTTCGCGTAGAACGGGTTGTGACGGCCACCCTCGTCCTTGGACAGGATGTACGCCGTGCCCTCGAAGTTGGTGTGCGGCGTGACCGAGCCCGGCTTCACGACAACCTGACCGCGCTCGACGTCCTCGCGCTTCGTGCCGCGCAGGAGCAGACCACAGTTCTCGCCGGCCCAGGCCTCGTCGAGCTGCTTGTGGAACATCTCGATACCCGTGACCGTGGTCTTCTGCGTCGGGCGGATGCCGACGATCTCGACCTCGGAGTTGATCGCGAGCGTGCCACGCTCGGCACGACCCGTCACGACGGTGCCACGACCGGTGATGGTGAAGACGTCCTCGATCGGCATGAGGAACGGCTTGTCGCGGTCGCGCTCCGGGTCCGGCACGTTGTCGTCAACGGCCTGCATCAGGTCGACGATCGACTGCACCCACTTCTCGTCGCCCTCGAGCGCCTTGAGCGCCGAGACGCGAACGACCGGCGCGTTCTCGTCGAAGCCCTGGCTCGCGAGGAGCTCGCGGACCTCGAGCTCGACGAGCTCCAGGATCTCCTCGTCCTCGACCGCGTCGGACTTGTTGAGAGCGGCAAGCAGGTACGGCACGCCGACCTGCTTGGCGAGCAGCACGTGCTCGCGGGTCTGCGCCATCGGGCCGTCGGTCGCCGCGACCACGAGGATCGCACCGTCCATCTGGGCCGCACCGGTGATCATGTTCTTGACGTAGTCAGCGTGACCGGGGGCGTCGACGTGCGCGTAGTGGCGCTTCGGGGTCTCGTACTCGATGTGCGAGATGTTGATCGTGATACCGCGCTGACGCTCCTCGGGGGCCGAGTCAATCGTCGCGAAGTCGCGCTGAACGTTGGTCGCCGACGGGTACTTGTCAGCAAGGACCTTCGAGATCGCTGCGCTCAGCGTGGTCTTGCCGTGGTCGACGTGACCGATCGTTCCGATGTTGACGTGCGGCTTGGTCCGCTCGAACTTGGCCTTGGCCACTTTGGTGTCCTCCTCAGGACTCACGTGCTTGGCCGGGAGGCCTCGCGATTTGGGACTTGACTATGTTAGGGGATGCTGCGGGGTGGTGTTCGACACCCCGCGGAAGAGCGAGGCGCCGTGGCTACTCGCCCTTCGACTTCTGGACGATCTCCTCGGCCACATTCCGCGGGACCTCGGAGTAGCTGTCGAACTGCATCGAGTACACCGCACGGCCCGAGGTCTTCGACCGCAGGTCACCGACGTAGCCGAACATCTCCGACAGCGGCACGAGCGCCCGCACGACCTTGACGCCGGTGGCGTCCTCCATCGACTGGATCTGGCCGCGGCGGGAGTTGAGGTCGCCGATGACGTCGCCCATGTAGTCCTCGGGCGTGCGCACCTCGACGGCCATGAGCGGCTCGAGCAGCACCGGATTCGCCTTGCGGGCAGCCTCCTTGTACGCCATCGAGCCGGCAATCTTGAACGCCATCTCCGAGGAGTCGACGTCGTGCGCCTGCCCGTCGACGAGCGTCGCCTTGACACCGACCGTCGGATAGCCGGCGAGGACGCCGACCTGCATGGCGGACTGGATGCCCTGGTCCACCGACGGGATGTACTCGCGCGGCACGCGACCACCGGTCACCGCGTTGACGAACTCGTAGATCGTCTCGCCGTGCACCTCAAGCGGCTCGATGGTGATCTGGACCTTCGCGAACTGGCCCGAGCCACCCGTCTGCTTCTTGTGGGTGTAGTCGTACTTGGCGACGGTGCCGCGAATGGTCTCGCGGTAGGCGACCTGCGGCTTGCCGACGTTCGCCTCGACGTTGAACTCGCGCTTCATGCGGTCCACCAGGATGTCGAGGTGGAGCTCGCCCATCCCCTTGATGACCGTCTGACCGGTCTCCGGGTTCTGCTCGGTGCGGAAGGTCGGGTCCTCCTCGGCGAGCTTCTGGATCGCGACGCCGAGCTTCTCCTGGTCAGCCTTCGTCTTTGGCTCGATCGCGACCTCGATGACGGGCTCCGGGAAGGTCATCGACTCGAGGACGACCTGCTTGTCCGGGTCGCTCAGCGTGTCGCCGGTCGTGGTGTCCTTGAGGCCGATCACCGCGTAGATGTGGCCCGCGGTCACCGACTCGACCGGGTTCTCCTTGTTGGCGTGCATCTGGAAGATCTTCCCGATGCGCTCCTTCTTGCCCTTGGTCGAGTTGACGATCTGGGAGCCGGAGGCGAGCGCGCCCGAGTAGACCCGGATGTACGTCAGCCGCCCGAAGAACGGGTGGGTGACGACCTTGAACGCGAGGGCCGCGAACGGCTCCTTCGCATCCGCATGCCGCTCGATGACGACCTCCTCGTCGCGCGGGTCGTGCGCGTCGATCTTGCCGATATCGAGCGGGTTCGGAAGATAGTCGACCACCGCGTCGAGCATCGGCTGCACGCCACGGTTCTTGAATGCGGAGCCACAGAGGACCGGGTAGACCTCACTATTGGTCGTCAGCTGGCGGATACCGGCCTTGATCTCGGCGACGGTGAGCGACGTGGGGTCCTCGAGGTACTTCTCGAGGAGCTCCTCCGAGGTCTCGGCGACCGTCTCGAGGAGCTCGGCCCGGTACTGGGCCGCCTTCTCCTGGAGCTCCGCCGGGATCTCCTGGACCTCGTAGGAGGCACCGAGGCTCACGTCTCCCTTCGAGTCGCCTTCCCACACGAGGGCGCGGTTCTCGACGAGGTCGACGACGCCGACGAAGCCGGCCTCCGCACCGATCGGCAGCTGGATGACGAGCGGCTTGGCCCCGAGACGGGTCTTGATCGTCTCGACGGTGAAGTAGAAGTCCGCGCCGAGCTTGTCCATCTTGTTGACGAAGCAAATGCGCGGGACGTCGTACTTGTCCGCCTGGCGCCACACCGTCTCCGACTGGGGCTCGACGCCCTCCTTGCCGTCGAAGACGGCGACCGCGCCGTCGAGCACCCGCAGCGAGCGCTCGACCTCGACCGTGAAGTCGACGTGACCGGGCGTGTCGATGATGTTGATCTGGGTGCCGTTCCAGAAGCAGGTCACCGCAGCCGAGGTGATCGTGATGCCACGCTCCTGCTCCTGCGCCATCCAGTCGGTCGTCGCGGCGCCATCGTGCGTCTCGCCGAGCTTGTGGTTGACCCCGGTGTAGAAGAGGATGCGCTCCGTCGTCGTGGTCTTGCCGGCGTCGATGTGCGCCATGATGCCGATATTGCGGACCTTCTTGAGGTCGGTCAGCACGTCCTGTGCCACTGGTGTGTCGTCCTTTGGATTCGTGTGCGAACTGCGAAAAAGTGGGGTCTACCAGCGGTAGTGGGCGAAGGCGCGGTTCGACTCGGCCATCTTGTGCGTGTCCTCGCGGCGCTTGACTGCGGCACCGAGGCCGTTCGAGGCGTCGAGGATCTCGTTGGTGAGCCGCTCGGTCATCGTCTTCTCACGGCGGCCCTTCGCGTAGCTGACGAGCCAGCGCAGCGCGAGCGTGTTCGCACGGTGCGGCTTGACCTCGACGGGCACCTGGTAGGTGGAGCCACCGACGCGACGCGACTTGACCTCGATGGTCGGGCGGACATTGTCGAGCGCCTTCTTCAGCGTCACGACGGGGTCGTTCGACGACTTCGCCTCGACCGCCGCGAGGGCGCCGTAGACGATGCGCTGGGCAAGGTCCTTCTTGCCGGCGACGAGGATCTTGTTGACGAGCTGGCTGACGACCGGCGAGTTGTACACCGGGTCGGCGATGACGGGGCGCTTTGGCGCCGGTCCCTTGCGCGGCATTACTTCTTCTTCTCCAGCTTGGCGCCGTAACGGCTGCGGGCCTGCTTGCGGTTCTTCACGGCCTGGGTGTCCAGTGCGCCGCGGACGATCTTGTAGCGCACGCCCGGGAGGTCCTTCACCCGGCCGCCGCGCACGAGCACCATCGAGTGCTCCTGCAGGTTGTGGCCTTCGCCGGGGATGTAGGCGGTGACCTCGGTGCCGTTGGAGAGCTTGACGCGAGCGACCTTGCGCAGCGCCGAGTTCGGCTTCTTCGGCGTGGTGGTGTACACGCGGGTGCAGGTCCCCCGCTGCTGCGGGTTCGACTGCAGCGCCGGCGCCTTGGTCTTCGCGACCTTCGGCGAGCGGCCCTTCCGGACCAGCTGCTGAATAGTGGGCACAGTTCTTCTTTCTTGGTTTCGTCTGCTGCACGGTGACAGCGCGACTCGTGCGAATCGCGACACCCGCCCGTCCGCGGTCGAAACGTCAGACGTGGTCGGCGGGTATGCCGTGGGGGAGGTCCCGGAATGGTCCAAGGCTCCCGTGCGTCCGTGTCACCCCGTCGATCCCGACGAAGCGCCAAAGGCGACGTCCCAGGTTACCCGCTGCGCGGTCGCCGGTCAATTCGCTGGACCTGCCACCGCCACGGGCCGCCGGATACGCTGGGCGCGTGTTCGAGTATGTCGTACCGAGCGACACCGCGGCGGGCTACTGTCTCGCCGCGGGGCGGTATCTGCTGGCCGTCGCCGACGGGTTGCAGGCGAGCATTCCTGCCATCTGGCCGCTGCTGACCGACGCGGACACGAGGCTCGAGGACCTCTTTGCGATCCTGGCGGGCCGCGGCGTCTCGACGGCACCGGCCTTCGCGATCGCGGAGATCGTCGACGATGGCGCCGGCACGGTCCGAGCACTCGTCCACGGCGACGCGGTCGCCGAGGCACTCGGGGTGGTGGGTGCTCCCGTCACGGGGGCGGGCCTGGCGACGTGGCGCGAGTCGACCTGGCTTGGCGTCGAGGGCGTCATGATCGGTCTCGGTGCGGCGCGCACGGGGGTCGAGACGCTGCCGATCGCGGGTGGTGCCGTCCGCGCGGACTGGATCCGGTGGCGGCCGGGACGCGCCGATGCCGCGGCGGACACCGGCGCACAGGCGACCACACCGCCGCCGTCCCCGCGCGCGCCCACCGCCGCCACCCCCGGGGAGCCGGCCGCGCACGAAACCACCACCGCACGCGACCACCGACCCGCGACCGAGCCTGCGATCCGTGTCGACGACGGCCCGCTCCTCGGGCTCGAACTCCCGCTTGTCGTGGGGCGTCGGCCGACCCCGGGCCTCAGCGAGGCGGGCGCACCGACGGTCCCGGTCGTCGTCCCGTCGCCGCAACGGCTCGTGTCGGCGACGCATCTGCTCATCGAGCGCGACGGCCGGGCGGCGCGGCTGCGGGACCTCGGGTCGAAGAATGGTTCACTGCTGCGGCTGCCCGACGGCACGCGGGAGTTGCTGCGCGACAGCGCGAGCCGGACCGTCCCCGTCGGCACCATCGTCGAAGTCGGCGACGGGGTGCTCCTCGAGATCGTCGCGCGCGCGGTGGGCGTGGCCTGATCAGCCGCCGTATCGCGCGCGGAACTCCTCGAGGTCGCGGTCGTAGGCCTCGCGCTGCGCGCGGTTGCGCGCCGTGACGCGGCGCCCCCGCATCGCGATGAGCGAGCCCCACCACACGGCGACCTCACGGGCGATGATCGCCGCGAGGATGACGAACGGCTCCTGCAGGCCCTGGGCGACCGTGTGCGGCGTCGCGGAGCGCGTCCACTCGTCCAGGAGCGCGCCGAGGCCCGCGGTGCCGAAGTAGACGACGAGGCCGACGATGAAGCTGCCGAGGATATAGGACCACCAGCCGGCGCGGTTGACGAGCACGACGAGGAGGATGAATGCGATGGCAAAGACCGCCACGGGCACGTAGAAGTGCCAGTCCTGCAGGAAGGCGATGCCCGGCTCCCCGACCAGGTACTGCAGGACCCAGCCGACCCCGACGAGGATGCCGCCGAAGATGACGGCGCCCGCGAGCGCGAGGAGGACGCCGACACCGCGGTTGCCGCGCCGGCGCGGGAGCTGCGGCGCCTCGACGACGACATACTGCGGTGCGGGCTCCTGCGCATCGTCCAGCTGCCACTGGCTCGGGGCGTCGCCAGCGGGGGCGTCGGTCGGGGTACTCGTCGCGTCCACGTGGCCGCTTGCCGCGGCGGCCGCCGCGAGGGACTCGCTCGCCTGTGCGGCCGGGTCGGGGGCGACGGGGTCGGCCATCACAGTCTCCGTCTCGATGATCTCCGCCTCGACGATCTCGACCTGCTCCACGGGCTCACTCGGCGCCACCGGCTCCGCGACGGCCGTGTCGCCCGGGGAGACGTCAGGGGTGGCGGGATCGCTCACGGGTGAGGCGCCGGCAGGCGCGCTCGGCGCCGCGGCGGTCTCGCCGATCGGCTCGGCGGTGCCGGGCTCGGTGGACGGCTGCGGTTCGTGCTGGTCGTCGGCCATGGCGCCTCCCGTGGTCTGGTTGGCAGAAGTCTAGGGTCCCCCACCCACCTCCGGCAGTCGACAGGCCGCCAGTCGTGCTTACCCGCCCTCGAGGATGGCGACGTCCGCGGGGTCGCGCGGCAGGAAGTAGATCTCGGCGACGATCCGCTGCGTGGCGGATTCCGAGAGCGTGCCGGAGGAAACGAGATAGATCCGGTCGGCCGCCGCGAGCCGACTGAGCACCTCGAGTGCCTGCACCACCGACTCCGAGGTGAACTCGATCGAGACCGGGGCGACCACGAGCCCGGCTTCCGCCGCGGCCGTGAGCGCCTCGGGCGTGCTCGCGGGGGCGAGCTCCTCGGGGAGGACCGCGGCGCTCGGCACGCCGACGAACTCGGCCGGCGGGGTGATCGCGACCCGGGTGAGCAACGCCCCGGTGCCATCGACGATGGGCTGAATCTCCCGGTAGATCGCCGCCTCATCGAGGGTGGACGGGAGCTGGGCCGTCCGCGCGGCCACCTCGCGCTCGAGCTGCCGGACATCGAGCTCGGTCATCGCCCGGATGTCCGCGGTGATGAGCTCGTGCTGCGCCTCGACGGCGAGGAGCTCGTCCCGGTCAGCGGTGACCGACTGCAGGACCGGCTGCACGACGAGGAACCACCCGCCGGCGAGGATGCCGACGACCAGGAGGGTGCCCACGATCTGCCACAGGAGCTTGGTGTTCACGAACCCTCCTCCTCGAGCGGCACCGCGGTGAGGTCCGGCGAGATCGACAGGGTCGCCGTCGAGGACCAGCCGTCAAGGAGCTCGACGGTGAGCATGCTCACCTCGGAGTGGGCGGGGTCCGCGCGCATCTTGTCGAGCCACGCGTTGAGCTCCTCGAGCTGTGTCGCGTAGAGCTGGATTTCGAGATAGCCGATCCGCGGCGCGGCAAACGGCCCGGTCGTCTGCTCGACCGCCGCGGTCGGCGAGTCCGCAGCGAACTCGGCCGAGGTGACGAATGCGCTGGCCGGCAACGCGGCAACCGCCGAGCCGATGAGCGCCTCCCAATCCACCCGGTACGCGAGGGGCACCGCGGCGACCTCCGCCGACTGCCGGCTCACGCGCTGGAGTGCACGGATCTCGACGAACTCCGCCTGCTGCGCCTGGAGCTCGGTCGTGCGCTGCTGGGCGGCGGCCAGGGCCGCCTGCGACTGTGAGCGCAGCAGGCTGGCGCCGACGAGTCCCGCGCCGACGATGACGAGCGCGAGCAGCACGAGGAGCACGACGATGCGGCGCGTGGCGCGAACGGCGGCCTGTCGGAGGATCTCCTTCGGCAGCAGGTCCGCGCGCGGGGTCGCGGCGACCAGGCGGCCGTCGGGTGGGGTGGCGCTCATCGGCCGCGCTCCCCTCGTCCGTGTCGCGATCCCGCCTCGGGCGGACCGAGTGGTGCGGGCATCATGCCGCCCGGCATGCCGAGCGCCGCGTCGGTGACCGGTGGCGGAGCGGCCGGTACGACTTCTGGCTCGGTGGCAACCGGAGCGGCGGACCCCCTGTCGGCGGCCGCGGTCGCCGGCACGGCACCGGGTGGAGCACTGGGCGCGGGCGGCGGTCCCCCCGCGGGAACCGGCAGGTCCGGCACCGGCACCGGCGCGGTCGGGGTCGGGGGGGCCGTCGGCCCGGCGGTGCGTCGTGCCACGCCGCCGCGAGTCGCCGCGCCCCGCGCGCCGCTGGCGAGCGCCTCGGCGACCAGGTAGTCGCCATGCTCGCCGAGGTCGACGAGCTCGGTCGGGATCCGGGTCCACGCCGCCACCATGGGCGCAAAGCCACCGAGGCGGGCACCCCCACCGGTGAGCAGAATGCGGGAGATGCGTGCCGCGCGGGTGTCGTCGTAGTAGGTGATCGTGTCGCGGATCGAGGTCATGAGGTCGCTCGTGCGCGTCACCATGAGCTCGACGACGGGCCGGTACCTCGGCTCGACGCCCTCCGCGGAGAGCCCGATCGTCCGCTTCACCTGCTCCGCCTGCTCGCGGCTGAGCTGGCCGAGCTCGACGAGCGATCGCGTGACCTCCTCGCCACCGACCGGCACGATGCGGCAGAAGACGGGCGTGCCGGATTCGGCGACGGTGATGCTCGTGGTCGTCGCACCGACATCGACGAAGGCGACGGTCTCGCCCGAGTCCGTCTCGGCGAGGCGGCGCACGAGCGCGAAGGGGATCATGTCGATGCCGACGACCTCGAGCCCGGCCTGCTGCGCGGCCCGCGCATTCGTCACCGCGACCTCATTGAGCGCGACGATGAGGATCCCGGCGTACATGTCGATGCCCTGCTCGTCCGTGTACTCACGGACGGGGTAGAAGTCGAGCACGGCCTGCTCGAGGGGCATCGGGAGCAGGTCGGCGACGAGGAAGGGCAGCTGCTCGCGGATCTGCGCGGCGGGGCGCACCGGGACGTCGAGGTCGCGGGCGAGCACGCGCGCGTTGCCGAGTCCGAGGACGACGCGGCGGGTCTTGAAGCCGGCTTGCTGCCAGAGCTGTTTGAGCGCCGCGGCCACCGCGGCGACATCCCGCACCTCACCGCTGACGACCGCGCCCGGCGCAAGCTCGACGGTGCCGCGACGGAGCACGCGCTCCCGCGCCGTCCCGGGGTCCTCGACCTCGGCCCCGCGAATGAGGTCGTGTCCGACGTCGATCCCGACGACGCGATGTGCCATCACTGCTCCTTCACGCCAATCCTAGAAGCCCGCCGTACCACTGCCAGGCAGCCGGACCGGCGAGGATGCCGATCCATGCCCCGACAAGCATCCACGGGCCAAAGGGGATCGCGGTGCGGCGGTCGCCGCGACGGGCGAGGAGGATCGCGATCCCGAGGAGCGCCCCGAGGAGGAATGCGCTGAGCAGGCCGAGCGCCGCGGCCGGCCAGCCGACCCAGCCCGTCACGAGGCCGACGAGGACGGCGAGACGGACGTCGCCCAGCCCCATGCCGTCGGGTCGAATGAGCGCGATGACGAGGTAGAGCGCGCCCATCGCAACGGCGGTCACGACGGCGGTGAGGAGGGCGGCGAGGTCCCCGCGCAGCACCGCGGCCGCCGCGAAGCAAACCCCGACGATGCTGCCCGCGACGACGATGATCGGGGTCGGCAGCCGCCGGAGCTCGACGTCGATGATCGCGAGCGCGATGCCCGCCGCGGCGAAGGCGAGGTAGGCGGCGAGCACGAGCCACTGCGCGGCATCGGGAAGACGGGCCGGGGCGGGCAGCAGCCCGTCAGGCGCGAGGCCGAGGGCCACGAGCGCGAAGGCGACCCCGGTGCCGAGCTCGACGAGCGGGTAGCGGGCCGAGATCCGCGCACCGCAGTCGCGGCATCGACCACGGAGCACGAGCCAGGAGACCAGCGGCATGTTGTCATGCCAGCGGATGCGGGCACCGCATTCCTGACAGGCACTCGGCGGCGTGACGACCGACCGCCCGGCGGGCACGCGATGGATGACGACGTTGAGGAATGAGCCGACGAGGAGTCCGAGGACGCCCACGAGGACGGTGGTCAGGGCGAGCATGTCAGCCGGCGACCCGCCGCACGTACTGCATCGGGCTCAGCACGCCCGGCGAGTCCTCGGGGGTGCCGCCGCCGAGGTCGGTGCCGGGGATGCCGGTCGGGACATAGACGAGGCCCTCGCCGAGGGAGAGCGCGAGCTTGTTCGAGTACAGCTGCCCGCGCCACTGCGTCTGGCTGTTGATCTGGATCGTGCACGGCGTATAGGCCATGAGTTGGATGTCGTCGGTGAAGTATGTGCGCGCCCCCGCGCCGACGGTGATGTTGCCGCAGCCGCCAGCCGGGGTCTGCGGCCCCGCGGTGCCCGGTGCGCCGTCCTCGACCATGAGCCAGAGCCGGTGCGGCTGGCCGTCGCCCGACTTGAAGGTAATCCCCGGGACATGGAAGGTGCGCCCGACGATCATGACGTCGGCGTACAGGAGGACGTCGGTCGCCGCGCCGTTGCCGAAACGGACCTCACTGCAGGCCCGAGCGTCATAGACGGTGCCGACGGGCTGGCTCAGCGCGTACTGGAGGCCGGGCGAGGCCGCCGAGCTCGCGTAGATCGCGCCGCAGCTCGGGCTCCCGGCCGGCACGGTGATGACGTTCGACAGTCCCGCGGCACTCCAGTCGGCCTGGTCGTAGTGCCAGTCGACCCAGCTCGGTGCCGGTGGCGCGGCGGGGATCGTCGGGGCGCTCGGGACGGGGAGCCCAGTGACCCCGACCTCGACGACCTTGCCGGCGTCGCGTCCGGCCATGCCGGTGTCCTTGACGTTCTGCAGCGCGGACTTCGAGCCGGACCAGGCGGTCAGACAGGCGTAGCCGCTCACGGCAGTGCAGTTCCAGCCGCTGAGCGCGCCACGCACCTTCAAGTTGCCGAGCACGCGCGTCGTCGGCGGGACCTGGGTCGTGCCAGTCCCACTCGCGGAGGTCGCGTCGCCGCCGACGAAGGCCTCGCCGAGCGTCGGGATGGCCCCCCCGGCCCAGAGGTTGCCGCCGACCCACGCCTTGTAGATGTCGCTGATGTCGCCGACCGCGATGACGTCGCCGTCGACCTTCCCCTGGAAGCCTTGGATCCTGCCCCCGACGACCCAGTCGCCATGAATGCGGACCGTCGTATTGCTCATCGCATTCGTCAGCCCGGCACCGGCCGCGTAGACGCTGCCGCGCTGGACCGGGCCCTCCGCGGGCGAGGTGTTGCCGACCTCGACGTTGGCGGAGAAGGTCACCCGGCCCGCCGCATAGACGTCACCGAAGACTTTCACGTTGTTCGTCAGCGACACGTCGTTCGTGAGGGAGACGACGTCACCGCCGACCTTGATGTTGCTGTTGAGCGAAATCTTGCCGGAGGCGTAGACGTCACCGGCGACATTGCAGGTGTTCGTGAGGTCGATGTTGCCGTTCGCGACGTAGACATCGCCCTGGATGTTGCTCGCGTTGTTGCAGTTGAGATTGCCCTCGGCGATCTGCAGGTCGCCCGAGACGGTCTGCCCCTCGGCGACGGTCACCGAGAAGCTGCCGAGGCTGCCACCGGAGCCGATGAACACCGCCGAGCCGGTCCCGAAGGAGGAGGAGATGACGAAGCCGGCCTCGAGCGTGTACTCGCCGCCGAGCGGGGAGTCGCTCGGCTGCTGCGCGACGCCGACCGCGCGGACGACGACCTCGCCGGAGCCGCTCGGGCAGCCGGCGGTGCCACCCGTGAACACCTCGTAGCGGTACTCGGGCAGCGTGCCGGGCGTGCTCGCGACGACGCCGTCGACGCAGGTGTCGGTGCGCAGCGCGAGCACCGCCTCGGCGAGCCCCGCCTCGGCGGCGGCGCGCGCCTCGACCATCGCCTTGCCGCCGGTCGTCACCGAGACCGCCGACACGGTCGAGATGAGGATGGCGACCGCGAGGAGGGAGCAGATGACGATGACGGTGAGGACGGTGACGAGCGCGGCGCCGCGGTCGTCGCGGCGTGCGGCGTCGAGCCGCCGGGTCAGGGCGCGCATGTCGCACCGCCGTGACTCTGGCTCCGCGCGACGATCGCGGTGCCGAAGGCGGGTGCGCCGAGCGAGCCCGCGTCGGCCCGGAAGTGCACCTCGAGCGCACCCGGATCGGCCTCGTAGCCGGGCCCCGGGTCGCGGTCACGCAGTGCGAACACCTCCCCGGTCTCCGGTGGTAGGAGACCCGCGGCGACGATCGGCCAGCCGGCGAGCGTGCTCGCATCCGGGTCGGCGACGCGGGCGGCAGGGGTCGTGGTGGTGCCGGCGTTGCGCTGCGAGCGCAGCTCGCCGCGCGCGGCGTCGAAGTAGAAGGCGACGCAGTCCCAGACGACCGGCCCCGAGCCGGTCGCGGCGACTTTCGCGCGGAGCACGAGGTCACCGCTCGCGGTGCCGGCACCGATCGCCATGGGGGTCGCCGCCGAGTGCAGGACCGTGCGGAGGGTGTCGAGCGCGAGCTCGCCGCGGGTCGTCGCGTCATTGAGGCTGCGCACCTGCCGGTCGGCCTGCATCGAGCTGACGAGGAAGGAGCCGATCATGACGAGGACGATCCCGCCGACGACGACGATGACGAGCAGCTCGGTGAGTGTGAAGCCGGCGTCACCGGGCGGCTCAGCGGACCGCGAGGAATGCGCGGGGTCCCGTCGCTGCGGCAGCATCGCTCAGCTCCCCTGCACGACGACGAGGGTCTCCGCGCGGGCGGCCACGTCATCGCCGGTCACCGCGACCGCGACGTGGACGGTGTCGGGGAATGCGGTCGGGCAGGCGTCGATGACGACGTCGACCGCGAGGTGCACGCCGCCATTGGCCTCGACGCCGCCGCTCCAGTTGCTCGCCCGGGCGGCGATCGCGGTGCACGTCGTCTCGACGACGACGGCGTCGATGATCTCGCCGACCGTCTGATTCGCCGTGACCTGCACGGCACTGCGCTGGGCGATGACGAGGCCCTGCAGGATGATCGGGGCGAATGCGGCGGCAAAGAGGCCGAAGATCGTCATGGCGACGAGGACCTCGACGAGCGTCATCCCCGCCTCCGGCGATGCGGGACGACCCGCACGGATGCCGCGCATCGCATTCATCCCTTCAGTAT
>DATMFQ010000038.1:0-2593 GCA_035556075.1 Microbacteriaceae bacterium
CCGATGACCTCGGCGCCGTCACCGACGCGCACGGCCGTGTCCACGGCGTCGCAGGACTTCGGATCGCCGACACCTCAATCCTGCCGTCCGCCCCCTCCCGCGGCACCGCCGCGACGGCGGTGCTCGTCGGCGAGCGCATCGCGGAGCTGCGTCTCGCCGAGTTCGGCATCCGCGACGGGGCCCGACCCCTGGTCCGGGCGCCGGGCTAGTGTGGGACCACACACATTCGTCGTCGACGATTGGCGCCGACGCCAGACGGAGAGGATCGACATGAGCATCGCAGAACGGGTCGTACAGACCACCTGGACGGGGTCGCTGACCGCCGGAAGTGGGGAGTTCGGGCAGAGCTCGAGCGGCGTCCTGGATGGCCAGGGCGTTACTTGGGGCTCCCGGACGGTCCGGCCGGACGGCAAGACGAGCCCGGAGGAGCTGCTCGCTGCCGCGCATTCCTCCTGCTTCGCCATGGCGCTGAACGTCGTGCTCGGCGAGCTCAGCGTCGAGCCGGAGCAGGTCCGCGTCCGGTCGACCGTCGTCTTTGCCGAGGTTGACGGCGCCCCGACGATCACGACGTCGCAGATTCAGGTGCGCGCCCGCCTGAGCGGACTCGACGACGCGGCGTTCCAGGCGGCGGTTGACAAGGCGTCAGCGCTGTGCCCGGTGTCCCGGCTCTTCGCGGGCGCCGAGATCACCGTCGACGCGGCACTCGAGGGCTGAGTCGCCGTCGAGCCCCACTCGTCCGCCGACGCTGCGGCGTGGGAGGGATGCGCAGGTGCGCCCCGTGAGCGCCTCGCGCTCGCCAGTCCGCGGGAGATCATCCGGAGGCGCACACCGCGCCCGCTGCCGGCATCTCGCCACGCAGCAGGTACGCGATCGCGATGTCGTCGGCGCAGCTCGAGCGACCGTTGAACGTCGCGATGTGGCCGCTGCTCTCGACTGTGACGAGCGTCGCATGGCCGAGCTCGTCGACGAGTTGTTGCGCGCCCGCGAACGGGGTCGCATGGTCGCCAGTGACCCCGAAGACGAGGACCGGATGCTCGCTCGCGTTCGAGAAGCGGAGGTGGTCCTCGCCGCTGTCGGGCAGGGCGTCGCACGCGAGGTCGAGCCACGGCTTCACGCTGTCGTCGGTGATCTCTGGTCCACCGAGGGGCACGGGCAGGCCGTGTCCCTCGATGTACCGATACACCCCGAGCACGTCCGGATCGCGCGGCGAGGACAGGCAGCGCACGATCATGCCGCTCAGCCCGACACGCGAGCCGCCGTCGCGCATCGCGGCGGTGAGGGCGTCGATCGCCGACACCTCACCCGCGACCGCGCGTCCCGCCACGTCGAGCGCGTCCGTGCGTCCGGCCTGCAGCTGGTAGAGCGCCGAGGTGAGGTAGCCGCGGAGCATCGATCCGGTGAGCGCGGTCCCGTCCGAGGCGATGAGCGGCGTGGCGTCGAGCTCGGTGAGGAGCGCGAGCAGGCTCGCCTCGCCCTCGGCCGGGCACCGGTCGACGTGGTACAGCTCGCCGCAGCGCTCGAGCATCTCGACGGTCGAGGCCACAATCGCCTCCTGCTGCTGGTACGTGCCGAGTGGGCTTGACCAATTGCTCGGCCACGCACTGTCGAGCATCACGCGCCCCACGCGCTCGGGGAACAGCGTCACATAGCTCGCGCCGATGACCGTGCCGTAGGAGAAGCCAGTGTAATGGAGCTGCGAATCCCCGACGAGGTGACGCAGCAGGTCCATGTCCCGCGCGACTTGCGCGGAGCCCATCGAGGCCGCGAGCGGGTCCGCCTCCGCGCAGCGCGCGAGATTGAGCTCGAGGATCGAGCTCTCCGCATCGCACTCGATCGGCGTGCTCGCGCTCATGCCGCGCGGGTCAAAGCCGAGCAGGTCGTACCGCTCGTGCACGGTGGCGAAGCTCGGGCTCACCGCCATCCCGATGGTGTACTCAATGCCGCTCGCGCCGGGACCGCCCGGATTGCTGAGCAACGTGCCGATCGGCGCGGCGTCCCCGGTCGCCGGGATGTGGACGATGCCGAGCTTGATGGTCGCCCCGGTCGATGTGTCGGTCCAGTCCAGGGGCGCCGTCACCTGAGCGCACCGCATCCCGTCGATCCGACCGCCTGCGTCGCGCAGCGCGGCCTCGAGTTGTGCGGCCGTCTCCGCGTCCCCGCCGCAGCGGTGCCAGTCGATCGTTTGACCGTAGAGCTCGGGGAACGCCGCCTGCTGGCTCGCGCTCGCCGAGTCGCCATCGTCCGGGACGATCCCGCTGGCGGCTGCGCAGCCGCCGAGGAACAGGGTCAGCGCGGTGAGCGCACCGGCGGTGACGAGGGCCGTCCGGCTCTGGCGTCGAAATGGCACGGGTCGAGGGTACATTCTGGCGAGTCATGCGTTGCACCCCGGGTCGCCACCTGGGGAGGAATGCGCGGCGCGGCCCCGCGGTTGATCCCCCGCATGACCAAGTCCATCGGGTATCTCTCCTTCGGCCATTGGTCGAACTCGCCGCATAGTCAGGCGCGCAGCGCCTCCGACATGCTGCTGCAGGCGATCGAGCTCGCCGAGGCGGCTGAGGAGCTCGGCGTCGACGGTGCCTACTACCGGGTGCAT
>DATMFQ010000039.1:0-47251 GCA_035556075.1 Microbacteriaceae bacterium
GTGTCCGGATCGAACTCGTCGGGGGAGCTCGGCACCGGCAGCTCGAAGCCGTTCGCGTTCGAGATCGAGGCCATTCAACGGGCCGCGCTCGAGGTGGGCACCGCATTCGACGGCACGCTCAGCGCCGATCCCGCCAACCCGGGCCTCATCAGCGTGACGCTCCGCAACTCGGGGACCGCGACGACGGTCGGTCCGCCGACGCTCGTCGTCGACGTGCCCGACGGTACCCGACTCGGCAGCGGTCACGGCAGCGACGCCTGGTCGTGTGCGCAGTCGGCTCCGGGCGCCGACGTGCGCTGTGCCGCCAACGCCGGGTACCTCCTCGGCGGCGCGCTGCTGCCGGGGGCGGTCGCCCCGGAGCTCGTCGTCCCGCTCCTCACGCCGGACACGCTCTGGTCCGCGGGCATCCGCGAGGCGCTGCCGATCGGGCTGACTGCGACCGCCGAGGACGCCTACGGCACCGTCTCCGCCGAGGCCCGCCTCACCGGCACGCCCGGCCTCGGCGCGGCACCGTCGCTGCTCGTCGCGGTCACGGTCAGCGACCCGGCGGCGCTGCCCGCAGGTCGCAGTGCGTTCCGCCCCGAGGTGACGAATGCGGGGGGCGACTCCCGCAGCGCCCCGCTCGGCTTCGTGCTGCGCCTGCCGAGCGGCGTCGACCTCGACCTCACCGCGGCGCCTCCCGGATGGGACTGCGCGCAGACGGGGACGACCGTCGACTGCACGTCGACGACGAACCGGGTGCTGCGCCCCGGTGCGACGGTCGTCGGCCCGCTGCTCACGACCGAGCCGCTGCCCGAGGCGCTCGCCGCGGCCGGGCGCTGGCAGGTGCAGGCGCAGGCCGCACACGACGGCATCGTGGGTGAGCCCGTGGAGGCCCTGGTCGAGGTCGCCCCGCTGCCGGTGCCGGCCTCGTCCTCGCTCACCATCCAGCCCCGGCACACCCCGCTGCGCGGCGGCCAGTCGTCGAGCGCGACGATCACGCTCGCCGGCGATCCGGCGGCCGGCCCCGCGGCGGCCCGGAGCTTCGCCGCGCTGCTGCCGGACGCGGTGGCGGCGACCGGTGTGTCGGTCGCCCTGCAGGGCTTCGGCGCGACGACCGTGCCGGAGTGGGGCGAATGCCGCCTCCTCGCCGCCGCGGCAGGGCCCTTCCCCGGTGCGGGCGATGCCGTCGTCTGCACGACGACGATGCCGGTGCCGCAGGGGGCGAGCGTCGCTGTCGAGGTGGCCTTCGAGACGGCGCGGCACGTCGAGGGGGAGCTCGGCTTTGCGGCCGGGTTCGTGACGGGCTCGGACTCGGCGGCGATCGTCGCGGCGCTCGCGGCCGGGGGGACGGGGGCGCTGCTCGAGCCGAGCACCGCGCTCGTCGAGGGCATCGCATTCCTCGCCGATGCGGGGGCGCCGCAGTCGGTCGAGCCGACGGTCGTCGTCAAGGGCTCCGGCGGCGATCCGGAGATCGTCCCGACGACGGTGCGACTGGCCGGCACGGTCACCGGCGCACGCAGCGCCCCGGTCGCCTACTGCTGGGTGCAGCTGGGTGGACCGGCGGTGACCTGGGTCGAGGGCGGGGGTGACGCGGCGGTCGCCCCCGGCGCAGATGGGCTGCCGGCCTTCCCGGCGGGGTCACCGGCGGAGTGCCTGGCGGGCGGCTTCACCGCCGGCGTCGACCACTGGTTCGGGGCGGACGCGACGTTCCTCGCCCCGCAGGCGCGCGACGGCGCCGAGGTGTCGCTGCGGCTCCTCGTCACCGACGGCCTGGTCGTCGCCGACGCGGTCACGACCGTTACCGTCTCGGGCGCGGGGAACTCGGTGCCGGTGATCGAGGCCGTCGAGCTGCTCAGCCACGACGGCTCCTCGTGGGTGGCGCTGCCCGACCTCGCGACGCCGCAGGCGGCCGGGACGCCGCTGCGGCTGCGGGTGACGGTCTCCGACGCGGACGGCGATCGGGTGACGCTGACGCCCTGGCTCAGCGCCCCGAAGTCCGCCGGCGTCGTCTTCACCGCACTGCCGGAGTCGACCCCGACCGTCCAGCTGCTCGAGTTCGTGTGGCCGACCGCGGTGACGCA
Organism: Microbacteriaceae bacterium; assembly: GCA_035556075.1. Lineage (GTDB taxonomy): Bacteria > Actinomycetota > Actinomycetes > Actinomycetales > Microbacteriaceae > 73-13. The sequence goes on from DATMFQ010000039.1 coordinate 2,064, forward strand.
GCTCGACCTCGGGCTCACCGCGACGGACGGGCTCACCGGCCCGACCGGTGCCCCGAGCACGACGAGCAGCACGGTGAGCCTCGGCCCGGTGCCGACGCCGACGATCGACCCCGTGGTGCCGACACCCATGTACAACCTGCCGATCACCGCCCCGTGGCGCATCGCGCCCGGGCTCGACCTGGAGGGCTGGGTCGCGAATGGACCGATCGACGTCGAGGCCGGCGTCTTCGGCGTCGGCACGCAGATCGTCCACCCGCTCGCGATCCCGCGCCCCGACGAGCCGGCACCAGAGGGCGAGCCGGACGCCGACACGCTCTGGGCGCACGATCCGCTCACCCTGAGCCGGATCCACCTCACCATCGTCGACACCGCGCCGCCGGGCTGCGCCGTCGCGGCGGAGGCACCGGCCGATGCGGTCATCCTCGCGCTCCGCGCCGTCGCCGACATCGACTGGTACGGCCGCGACACCGTCGAGAGCAACCTGCGCTTCGACATCGAGGGCTGCGTCGTCGCCGGCGTCGGATGGAATCTGACGAATGCGGTGCCCATCGCGCGCATGGACATCAAGGACGTGCCGAAGACGCTCACCTTCCGCGACGTGTCCTTCTACTCGAGTCGGACGCCCGGCGACGGGGACGCGAAGGAACGCCACGAGTTCGTCGGCACCGCGCAGTCGCAGGGTGCCGACGGTCCCGCGACCATGGCGGTGTGGGTCCCGGGGATGGACGACCCGGGGTACGGGGCGACGCGGTTCGCGCTGTGGATCGAGACCTCGATGTCGGACATCTCGCTCTACTACGGCGACGACGGCTACCTGCTCTACACCCCGGACGAGCTGTCCTCGCTGTCCGACATCCCCGGGTTCCGGCTCGATCGCGGCTCCGACCACGACCCCGATGTCTGCACCGGCACGCCGACGCGTCATGAGGACATTCCCGTCACCGCCGGCTTCAGCGCCGTGGCGAGCTACCGCGTCGACGCGGGCTTCTGCGAGCTCGTCAGCGGCATCGGGCTGCGCATGGCCGGCACGATGCCGATGATCACGCCGATCACCGCGGTGCCGCGCGGCACCATCTACCTCTCCGGCGGGGCGAGCACGCTGTTCAGCGACTCATCCTCCGGTCTCGAGGTGCAGATGACCGGGGTACGCCTCATCTACACCCCGCTCATGCTGCAGCTCATCTCGGACGGCGAGGTGACACTGCCGAATCTGCTCCACGTCATGAGCAACGGTCGCGAGGGCTCACCCGACGACCGCTCGAGACTCGACGTCGGCATCGGCGTCACCTTCGGGACGAACTACATCAAGGAGCACACCTTCCAGGCCTTCATCCAGAAGACCGGCGATCCGTGGCTCGACGCCTTCGGGGTGCCCGGCCTCGACGTCGGCGACGTCATCCTGCAGGGCGGCATCACCCTCGAGCGGGACATCGTGTCGACCTCCGGGGCCTACCAGTCCTGGATCGACTGGGCGTTCCGCGCCGAGATCGTCGGCCTCCCCCTCATCATCGAGCAGGCGCTCGGCATCGTCGGCGATGAGCCGATCGTCATGTCGACCCGATTCAGCAAGCAGTCGCCGATCTGGGACTGGCAGCTCGGCATCGTCGACGGCAACACCTTCATGAAGCCGCTCAAGGTCGCCGGGGGTGAGGTCGCGGACGTCATCGCGATCGACGGCGCCCGCCTCATCGTCTCGCCCTTCGGCGGCACGATCGGCGATCGCGTGTATCCCTGGGGCGTCACGCTCGAGTTCGCGATGGAGGTCTTCGGCCTCGACCTCGACATCGCTGCGAACGCCGACCTCTGGGGCGTGAAGATGTCCGCCGACATCGGCGTCGGCGCGTGGTCGATCGGCGGCGTGACGATGACGCAAGCGCGGCTCGCCTTCGCGCTCGACGGGCTCGATCCCATGGCGTCCTTCCACTTCACCGCGCCGCGCGGCTCCGGCGGCGACGGCATGGTCGAGCTGCTGCTCAGTGCCGAGGTCGGCACCGGCCCGCCCCCCGACCGGTTCGTCCCGGCGAGGGCGATGACGTCGACGGTCGTGCCCTCCGGTGCCGCTCCACCAGACCCAGGACCCGCCGCCCCGGCAGCCTCCCCGCCGGTCCGCCCGTTCGCGGACGGCGCCGCCGACGGCTACCTGCTGCTCGACTTCAGCGCCTCCCTTGAGGACATCAGCATCGGCGGCGTCGCGACGGTGCACGACGTCGAGATCTGGTCGCATCGCGAGCTGCCCGTCGAGCTCGGGCTCCGCGTGCCACCGGCCGCCTTCGCCTACGGGATGAGCGCGACGGTCGGCATCTTCGGCCATGAAGTCTCGGTCATCGGCGCCGTCGACCTCGACTCGACCGGCCTCAAGGGCTACGACCTCGTCGGCGCCTCCGAGCCGCTCCACGTTGGGGGGACGACGATCACCGGCGTCGGCTGCGGCGACGTGAGCGGCATCCTCCCCGACGGCGCCGCCCCGCCCGCATTCCCGACGAACGGCCCGTGCCTGCGAGTGTCGGTCCGGCCGGGCACCCTCGACCCCGTGCGACTGGGCCTGAGCGGCTCGCTCGTCGTGCCGGGCGCGGGCCTCGAGGCGACCTTCGACGGCCGGGTCGACGGCACCGGGCTCGCGATCCCCGTCGCGAGCGTGCAGCTGACGAGCGCGATCACGGCGAAGATCACCGACGCGCACTTCTATTACGGCCCGCGCGTCGCCGCCGGCCTCGTCACCGATACGAATGCGGCGGGCAGCCCCGTCGTCGTCAGCAACGGCGACTTCCGGATGCGTGGCACGGCGAACGCGTCGCTGCTCGGCGGCTTCGGGGCGCGGCTCGACGTCGACCTCGGCAAGATCGGCGCCTCGGCGTGGGCGAGCGCCGAAGCGGAGCTCGCGCTGCTGCGCGACGTGAACGCGCCGATCCAGTCGAGCGTGCGGCTCGCGGGCGACTTCGCGAAGTCCGGCGCCGGCTACGCCTGGTCGCTGTCCGGGGTCGGCAGCGCGAGCATCGCGGGCTATCGGGTCACGGACATCGAGTTCGACATGGGGCAGTCGCCGGACGACGAGTGGTTCACGCTCGCCGGGGACCTCCGCGCCGGGCCGGTGACGGCCGCGCTGACCGGTGAGCTCTGGTGGCAGGACGGCCTCCAGTTCGACCTCCGTGGCGAGGCGTCGATGCGGCTCTTCGGCTCGACGCTCGCCACGGCGACGCTCAGCTTCCAGTATGTGCCCTCGCTCAAACTCGTCCCCGGGCTCCCGCCACGGCTCGAATTCGGCAAGCCGACGCTCACCGCCTCGCTGCAGTTCGGCGGGGACCTCGCGGGGCTCGTGCGGCTCAGCGGCAGCGGCACGCTGTCGGCCAATGGCGACTTCTGCGTCACGGGGGACGCGAAGATCGTCGAGGTCAAGGGCACCGCGAAGGTCTGTCACCAGGGCGGCCAGTGGAGTGGCGAGGCCAGGGCCGAGGTATGGAGCGGGATGTACGTCGCGGCGTCGCTCGTGTCGATGGACAGATTCGTCGCGGCCGCCAAGGTGTCGCTGCCGACGGTGAAAAAGGGCGTCAATCTCACGTACCTCGGTGTCGGGCTCAGCGGCGACTTCGTGGTCCGGGACATCTTCGTCACGCTCGGCATCGCGAGCGGGCCCGGCTCGGTCTGCGTCTCGGTCGACAAGAAGGGCAAGTGCGCCGAGGCAGTGACCTTCTCGAAGGCGGGGCTCTACGTCGCCGGGGCGGCCAAATTCAAGGTGCACGGCTGTGCCAAGGCCGGCACCGAGAAGAGCTGCAATAACTGGACGACGAATGCGTCCTTCAAACTCAATCCCGTGAAGTTCTGCGGCTCGAAGTCGTTCAAACTCATCAAGAGGTGGACGATCGGCGGCTGCTACGAACCGCCCTCGCGCCTCTACACGACATGACCGGACACCAGCAATGACGACGACCCAGACCACGAAGCGTACGACCGCCTGGCGGTGGATCGTGCTGGCCGTCGTCGGTGCGCTCGTCGCCGCGGCGGCCGTCGTCGTCGTGCTCGTGCAGCCGCAGCGGGCACTGTCCGACGGGGCGACGAATGCGAATGCCGCCGTCGCCGACGCGTTCCCGCTCGACATCGGCACCGGGGTGCTCCAGGGCGACACGACCGGGATGTCCGGAGTGCAGGGCGATGGCGCGACGGTCGGCCAGGTGCTGTGGTACCGGTGGCGGACGAATGCGGCGGACGCGGCCTCGCTCCCCGGCACGGCCTACCTGCTCTACGACAGCGGCACCGGGGTGCCCGCCACCGTGCAGCTTCGTGTCGGCCCCGAGACCGCGACGCAGGCTGACCTGAGCGCCCCGCTCGTCCCGACGGCCAGCACCCCGGCGACGGGTGCGTACGAGTTCGACCTCGCCGAGCTCGCACCCGGTGAGTACTTCTATATCGGCGTCGAGACGGGCTCGCCCGGCGCATTCCTCATGTCGATCTGGCAGCCGACCCCCGGTGGGCCGCCCAACGACGATCTCGTCAACGCCGAGTCGCTCGACCTCGTCGTCAACGGCAACCTCGACGGGGTCGACGTCGCGCTCGCGTCGGGCACGGCGGCGCTGTCGACCCTGGAGGCCGATGAACCGCCCGCGGGGAGCGCCACCGGCTCGGTCTGGTACTCCTGGGTCGTCCCGCAGGACGACGGCCGCCTCGACGTCACGGTCGGCAGCGGCGCGGTGGACCTCGAGGCCTTCCAGCGGCTGGACCCCGCAGCGGCCGACAGTGAGGGTGTCGTCGTCGATTCCTCGCTCGACGAGCTGCCACCGGACGCCGGCGGCTGGACTCCGCCGGACAGCGAGGCCGTGGGCCAGTTCGACCCGAGCGTGTTCGCGCCGCGTGACGACCTCGTCGCGGGCGGGGTCGCGGGCCTCACCGGGAACGCGGGCGAGGTGCTGCTGCTCCGGGTCGTCGGCGACGGACCCTTCACCCTGCTCGGCGACATCAGCGGCATCCTGCCGCCCGATCTCGCGGCGCCGACCTGGTCCTGCGCGAGCGACGTCGCGACGGGGAGCACCGACTGGGCGCGGACCTGGGCGGGCGCGACCGAGACCCCCGTCGTCATCGACTGCACCGTCGAGGACCCCGGTGGCCTCCTCGACCCCGAGACCGAATGGTTCGAGGTCGTCACCGCGACGACGGCGACCGTGACGCTCACCGTCTCAGCCCCGGCGGGCACCGCTTCCGCGAGTGTGTACCCCGAGGCGCGGCTCGTCTGCGACCTCGCTGACAACTGCGTGCAGGTCGGCGTCGGCACCTCGGTGCAGATCGACAACGCGCCCCCCGTGCTCGGCTGCGACGCCGTGCCGACCGGCTGGCTCTACGGCGTCGACGCCACCCCGCCGGACGGCACCGTGACGAGCACCATCGCCTGCGCCGCGAGCGACGCCGCGAGTGGCCTCGCCGAGGCAGCCGACGCGGCATTCCAGCGCGTCGCGACCCTCGACGCGACGACCCCGGCGGAGGACCCCGCGGTCGCCTACACCGGGCACCCGGACATCTGCGATGCCGTCGGCAACTGCATCAGCGTGCCGGCGGTCGCCGCCGCGAAGCTCGACCGGAAGGCGCCGGTCGTCGACTGCCAGGGGTATGTGGTGCCGCCGAGCGGCTGGTTCCGCGACGACGTGCATGTCGACTGCGCGATCGGCGACGCCGGGTCCGGTCTCGCGAACGCGGCGCAGGCGACGACGACCATCACCACGAGCGTCCCCCCGGGCACCGTCGACCCGGCTGCCGCCTCCGCCGTCACCCGGGTCTGCGATGCGGTCGGCAACTGCGCGACCCTCCCACAGCTCACCGGGATCCGGATCGACCGGGCGGCCCCCCTCGTCGCCTGCGACCCGCTCCCGGCGTGGACCGCGGGCACGAGCCGCTCGCTGCGCTGCACCGCCACCGACCAGGCCGGGGCCTCCGGGCTCGCCGACCCGGGTGCTGACGCGGCCTTCGCCGTCGAGCTCACCATCCCCGCGGGCACCCAGTCCACCGGCCTGCGCCCCGAGCCCCGGAGCGTCTGCGACGCGGCGGGCAATTGCGCCGGACTCCCCGCGCTCGCGGGCGTCGGCCTCGATGACCTCGCCCCCACCGTCACCTGTGCGGCCGCGCCCACCGGCTGGCTCCGCGCCGACATGACGGTGGCGTGCACCGCGAGCGATGGCGGGAGTGGGCTTGTCGATCCGGCAGACGCCGCATTCGTGCTGGCGACCGCGTTCACCGGCACGGCGAGCGAGACCGTCGCCTTCGTCGCGCCGAAGCCGGAGATCTGCGACGCCGTCGGCAACTGCACTTCGGTCCCGCTGCCGATGCCGGTGCGCATCGACCGGGTCGACCCGAGGGTCAGCTGCGTCGGGCCGGTCGACGGCGCCTACGACTTCAACGTGACGATCGCCTGCACCGCGAGCGACGACCACTCGGGGCTCGCCACCGGCGCGACGCTCGACTTCGTGCTGCGCACCGCGGTCGTGCCAGGGACCGCGGCCACCGGAGTAGCGACCAACTCCCGCGAAGTCTGCGACCTCGCGGGCAACTGCGTCGTCTTCGGCCCGTACGGCGCCTATGACATCGACCTCACCGCGGCACCCGCCTCGCCCGCCCCGGTGATCGACGCACCCGGTGCCGTCGACGTCATCGCCGCGGCGCCGGCGGCGGGCTTCACCGGCACGCGGGCGCCCTTCGCCTCGCCGACCGTCACCTCCGAGATCGGGGCGGTCCTCGACTGCGCCCCGGACGGCACCGGCATCTACCGGCTCGGCACGACCGATGTCACCTGCACGGCTCGGGACGCCGCGGACCGTGTCGTCACCTCGAGCTTCCCCGTCCGGGTCACGCTCGCGCCGGAGCTCGCCGCGAGCGATCCGATCCCGCTCGACCGGCCGATCCCGGTCGCCGGCGCCGGGTTCGCCGGACCGGTGAGCGTCGAGGTCGGTGGCGTCGTCGCAACGACGCTGACCCCCAGCGGCGGGACGGTCTCGGGCGGGGTGCCGGTGCCCGCCGGGATCGGCACCGGCAGTCAGACGGTCGTGCTCCGCGGCACCGGGAGCGGCGGCGATCCGCTCCTCGTCGTGAAGCCCGTGACGATCGCCGCCGCCGTGGGCCCCGAGGGTGAGCCTGGCGGCGGGTCGGGGGGGCCGGGGGGATCGGGTGACGGGGAGTCCGGGGGCACCGGTGGTGCCGACGGCACTGGGGGCGCTGGGAGCGCCGGCGGCGCGTCGGCGGTGTCAGACGGCACCCCGTCGCCGGCGGCCCGGGCGCAGGACGCCGAGCGCGGCTTCGTCCTCGACCCCGAGCGGTGGCCGAGCGAGCGCTTCGAGGACGGCGGGGGCGTCCACGAGGATGACGGTACGGCCGCGCCTGCGCCAGAGGCCGCCGGGCTCCCGCCGCTGGCCTGGGTCGCGATCGCCCTTGGCGGTGCACTCGTCCTCGGCGGGGCGGCGGCCGGCGGGCTCATGCTCGCGCGGCGGCGCGGGGCCTGAGGCCCGCGCCGCGCGGTGCCGCCCCAGGTGCGACCCCTGGGCCCCGGACCCCGAACATCAGGGCGCCCGGCCCGCTCAGCGCACGAGCACGGGCTTGATCGTGGCCCCGCTCGCGGAGTCGGCGACGGCGTCATTGATCGCCGCCACCGGGTACGTCCGCACGAGGCGCTCGAGCGGAAAGCGGCCGGCCTGCCACAGCTGCATGAGCCGGGGCACGATCTCGCGCGGGCGGGCATCCCCCTGCACGAGCATCGTCGCGCCGGCGCCCCGCAGCAGCAGGTGCTGCGTCGGGAAGTCGACGCTCGGCGCCCCCGCGACCCCCGCGGCGCGGCCCCGGATCCCGAGGGAGCGGAGCATCGTCGTGAAGACGGCGGGGACCCCCGTCGTGTCGAGCGCCCGGTCGACCCCGCCGCGAGTGAGGTCGAGGATCCGCGCCTCGGCGTCCTCCTGACTCGTGTCGACGATGTGCGTCGCGCCGAGCTCGGCGGCGAGCTCGAGCCGCGTGGGGTGCCGGTCGACGGCGATGATCGTGTCGCAGCCGGCGACGACGGCGGCCATCACGGCGGAGAGCCCGACCGCGCCCGCGCCGAAGGCGGCGAACGAGCTGCCCGGTTGGGCCTCGAGCGCGTGCCACACCGCGCCCGCCCCCGTCAGCACCCCGCAGCCCAGCGGTGCGAGCAGTTCGAACGGCAGGTCCCGCGGGACCGGGATGACGGAGGCGAGGGCCGCATTCGTCCGATCGGCGAAGGAGCTCTGCCCGAAGAAGTGCGAGCCGACCGGTGCGCCATCGAGCCGGAAGGCCGTCGAGCCGTCCGCTCGTGCCCCGCCGAAATTCCGCGCGTCGTACTCGACGCAGTACGACGGGAAGCCCGCGCGACAGTGGCGGCACGCGCCGCAGTGGTCGAAGCTCAGCACGACATGGTCCCCGACCGCCAGCTGCGGCGCGGAGACGCCGTCGCCGACCGGCCCGAGCGCCTCGACGACCCCCGCGCCCTCGTGCCCGAGCACGATCGGCCGCGCGCCGGGCGCCATCCGGTCGCGGACCTTCGCGTCGGTGTGGCACACGCCGGTCGCCACGAGGCGGACCCGCACCTCGCCCGCGCGGGGTTCGTCGAGCTCGAGCTCCGTGCGGACGAATGCGCGCTGCGGCCCGGTCGCGACGGCGGCGGTGACGAGCACGTCGCCACCCTAGCCCGCGTGTTCCTCCCGCCACCAGCCGGCGCAGCCACCGCTCGCGAAGCGTTCAGCAACACCCCGCTTCGCTGCCGCGGCGGAGCGCTACCCTGAATGCAGCGACCCGCCGCCGGCTGGCCGAGCCGCGGGGAGGAATGCGGATGCGCGACACAGCACGAGGACCGCGGTCACGATTCGGTCGCCTCGCGGCGATCGTCCTGGCGGCCGGACTCGGACTCACCGCCTGTGCGGGGACCGGATGGCCGGGATCGCCCGGCTCGACCGGGCCAACGGCCTCCCCGGCGGGCGACGACCTCACCGCCGCGGTCGAGGCGTTCACGACCGCACCGCGGTTCGCGAACAGCGCGTGGAGCATCCTCGCGGTCGACCGCGCGACGGGCGAGGAGGTCCTCGCCGTCAACCCGACCGCGCCACTGGTGCCCGGCTCGATTATGAAGAACTTCACGACGGCCACGGCGCTCGAGCTCCTCGGCGCGGACCGGCGGGTCACGACGACGGTGCACGGCCTCGGCGAGCTGCGTGACGGTGTGCTCGCCGGCGGCCTGGCGCTCGTCGGCGCGGGCGACTTCAGCTTCGGGCTCCGCGACGAGCCGGACGGCACGCTCTGGGTCGGCGGCTTCGATCACAATGAGGCGAACACCGGACTCTTCGCCCCCGACCTCCCGCCCGGCGACCCGCTCGCCGGGCTCCGGGACCTCGCCGGGCAGCTCACGGCCGCCGGGGTGACGCGCATCGCGGGCGACGTCGTCGTCGACAACCGCCGCTTCGACCCGGAGCACCGCTGGCCTGACGGCCGGATCGACTCGATCTGGGTGAATGAGAACCTCATCGACGCGCTCCTGACCCCGGGCACCGTCGGCACGAGTCCGGTGGTCGAGCTGCGCCCGGCGCTGCGCGGTCTCGAGCTCGTCAACGAGGCGAGGACGGTCGCCGGGGACGGCGTCGACCTCCTCGTCGAGGATCTCGGCGACCTCCGGGTCCGCGTCAGCGGCACGATCGGCGTCGACGCGGGGTTGACCGTGCGGGGAGCCCAGATCGGCGACCCGGCCGAATTCGCGCGCCGCGCATTCCTCGAGATCTTGGGCGAGGCGGGGATTCCGGTCGACGGGACCGCAGCGACGAACCCTGTCGAGTCACTGCCCGCGCCGGGCGGCTACCTCGGGGTGCCGCTCGCGAGCCGCGACTCGGCGACGACCGCGGAGTTCGCCAAGGTCATCCTGAAGATCAGCTACAACCGGGGTGCGGACCTCCTCGGCTGCCTCCTCGCCGTCGATGCCGGCAGCACCGACTGCCGGGACGGCCTGCGGATCATCCTCGATACGATCACGACGCTCGGGACGCCGGACGGCGCGGCCTTCGTCTTCGACCCAGCCGGGACCGACGACAACGACCGGTCGAGCGCGGCAGCGCAGGTCGGCCTGCTGCTCGGTGCGGGGACGCGCCCGTGGGGCGAGGTCTGGCACGCGGCGATGCCGATCTCCGGCGTCGACGGCTCGCTCGCCTCCCTCGGCGCGGGCACGGCGTCGGACGGGATGATTCAGGCGAAGACGGGCAGCCGGATCATCGAGTACCCGGCGACGGGCGGGCTGGTCTATCTCGCGCAGTCGTATGCCGGCTACCTGACGACCGCGTCGGGCCGCGACCTCGCCTTCGCGATCATCGTCAACGGGATCCGGGTCGACACCTTCGACGGCCTCTTCCCGGTCATGGACGAGATCGCCGAGCTCCCGCTGATCCTGCAGCGCCTCGGCTGAGGCAGGCGCCCGGCCAGATCAGGGCTGCTGCGCAAGCCACATGAGGTGGCTGTCGACGATCTGCTCCATCTCGACGACCTTGTCGTCGCGGACGGTCCACTTGTGGACGACGCGGGCCTCGACCGGCTTGCCGGTCGCCCGCGCGGTCGCGGCGTAGCGGCCGATCATGACGACGACCTTGCCGTCGACGACGAACTCGTCGGTGAGGACGCGGAAGTTGTCGAAGGTCTCGTTCAGTGGCCCGAAGACGCCCGCGCCGATCGCCGGCATCCCGACGAAGCGTCCCGGGAACGGCCCACCCTCCGCCTCGATCCAGACGATGTCGTCGGCGAAGTCTTTCGCCATCCCCGCGGGGTCACCCGCGGCGCCTGCGGCGTAGTGGGCCTTGACGATGTCGAGGGCGGACATGCAGCACTCCTTCGTGTCGCTGAAGAGGGGTCACTCCATCATGCCCGGTGTCGTGCGCGCGGGTGTTGTCCTCGCGCGCACGATCACCGGTCAGTCGGCCGACTTCCGCGGCTTCGGGTACTTGAGCGGCGTGAGTTGCCGCGCCGGACCCCACCATTCGGGGTGATCGACCTTCGGCTGGGGGCCGTGGGCGGTTGACCCGCGGTGATCGTGACTGCCGTCGTGCCGTGAGGAATGCGCGTGGCCGCGGTCCGCATTCGTCCCGCATCGGCAGTCGTCACCGCAGGCGCAGGTGCTCCCGCCACCGTGTCCACCGTGGCCGCAGGTGCAGCCGCCCGCCGCGCAGGCACCGCTCGCACAGGCGCTCGTGCCGGACAGGTCCGGCACGTCGAGCGAGGGGTTACGGTCGAAGAAGCCGTGCGGACGGAGCTTGAAGCCGACCTTGTCGACCGGCATGATCGGCCAGTCCTCGGTGCGCGGGAAGTGCGTGAGGCCGAAGGTGTGCCAAACGACGATGTCCTCGCCGTCGACGCTTCGGTCGCCCGCGCTGTACGCGGGCAGGCCCGCGCCACCGGGGTGCTGATTCGGCAGGTACCCGGCGGCCCAGAGCTGGCCGGGGGCATCGCGCGTGACCCAGAGGTGTTTCGTCGCGAAGGCGGCGCGCTTCGCGATCGGCGAGTCGTCCGCCGCGAGGAGGACCGGCGTCGGCTGCGGCTCGAGGTGGAAGGAGGGGGGCTCGCCGACGTGGTTCGTCGTGCCCGTGCTCAGGATGCGCCAGACGCGGCCGACGGTCGTGTCGGCGAGGCGCTGCGCCTGCTGCTCGGTGGCCAGGCGCGTGACCTTGCGGGTGAAGGCGTTGCCCCACGGGTTCGTCTCCGACATCGGGAGGCGGACCGCATCGAGCTCCTCGACCGCGTTCGGCTGCCCGTCGAGCCACGGTTCGAAGCGGGCGGAGAAGAGGTGCTGGTGGACGGGCGCGCCGAGCCCCGGGGCGATCTCCGTCGCATACGGCCGGTCCTCGTCGCGCAGGCCCGAGGTGAAGACGATGCCCGTCGCCTTGCCCTCGAGCTCGACCGTGCCGTCGAGGCCGAAGTACCAGTAGAAGCCGTAGTCGTAGTTGCCGATCGTGACGAAGAAGGAGATGACGAGGCGCCGATTCCGGCGGGTCTCGCTGCTGGGCATGAAGTCGTCGCGGTGCTTCCAGAGGACGCCCGCGTCCTCCTCGTGGATGCAGATCGCGTTGGGCAGCACGCGGGGGCGACCGTGGTTGTCGGAGGTGACCGCGTCGAGGTAGGTGATGTCGCCGAGGCAGTCGCAGCCGAGCTCGAGCGCGTTCGCGAGGTTGCCGAATTCGTACTCGCCCGCGTCGAAATAGTTCTGCCAGCCGTGCATCGGTGTCGGGTCGCCATAGGGCACGACCATCTCGGAGACGGAGGCGCGGTGCAGCACCTTGCGGCCGTCGACGCGGACGTCGTGGAGGGTGAGGCCCTCGCGGCCGTTGAAGCCGACGCGGATCGACCAGCCCTCCCACTCGAGCACGTGGTCCTCGAGCGTGAAGGACACGCCCTCGGGCTGCGTGATCGAGATCGGTTTGAGGCTCGTGCGCGGCGGACCGGACACGGTCTCGTTCGTGTAGTCGCCGCTCGTGGCGGGGATCGGCCGCTCATCCATCTCGATGAGTCGCACGACGTTGCGCTCGATGAGGTCGATGTGCGCGACGAGGCCGTCGATCGGGTGCGCCCAGGGGGAGTCGCCCGGGTAGTCGCTGCGGAAGGAGAGCACCCGGAGCATCCGGCGGCCCTCCTCGCCGTCGTAGTAGCCAGAGCCGGCCGACAGCGGGCAGCAGAAGACGGCGTCGAGGTCGGTGATGCCGCGCCGCTCGATCGCGGCCCGCCACCCAGGGTCAGCCTTGACGATGTCACCGGCCGCCGCGAAGTCCTCCTCGATGACCGGCCCCATGCCGTCGGTGACGGGGTCGAATGCTTCGGTCGCGACGATCTGGCCGCTGGCGACATCGACGACGATGCGGCTCGTGCGGGGGTGCCGGAGCGACATGACGAGGCCCGAGACGAGCCGGGGCAGCTGCGCGCCCGCCTCAAACGCTCGGTAGTCGACACGGCTCGGCTCCTCGAGCATGACGTACGCGAAGCGGGTCGCCTCGTCGACGAGCCCGGCGGCCTCAGCGGCGGTCCGGAAGGCCTCGATCTCGGCGGGCGTGAGCGGGCTGAGTGGGTGGGGGGCGGTGGGCATCAAGGTCCCCTTCGGACGTCGGCGTTGACGGGATATTCTCCCTGGGGAGAATAATACGGCGGTTGGCTGGAAGCCAAGCGTGCGGGGCCCCGCCGACCCGACGGTCGAGCGGGGCCCGCGCATTCGTGGGGCTACGCCACCGGCGTCTCCTCGAACTTCTCGAGGTCGGCCTCGAGGCCCTCGTAGACCGCCGGCCGCTTGGCGCGGAGCACGGCGGCGTAGATGAGCCCGCCGATGAGGGTGAGCGCGAGCAGCCACGGCAGGATCACCACGTACAGCTCCTCCGAACCGGCGATCAGCGGGAAGTTGATCAGCGCGAAGATGCTGATCACGGAGAGCGCGAGGAAGCCAAGTCCTGGCGCGATGAAGGTGCTCCACCAGCGCCGGTCAGCTGTGCGCCGGAAGTGTGCGACGACGGCGAGTGCCGCGATCGCCTGCACGATCATGACCGCGAGCGTGCCGAACCCGATGCCGACCGGGACGAGCGTGACCACCGGCGGCGGCGGTTCCGCCTGCGAGAACTCGGTGAGGGCGAAGACACCCGCCACGATGAGCCCGAAGAGCAGGTTGATGACGAGCGCGCGCTCGGGCACGCCCCGCTTGTTCGTCTTCGCGAGCCAATGCGGCAGGACGCGGGCCCGGCCAAGCGCGAAGAGATACCGCGACGCCGAGTTGTGGAAGGCGAGCTGTGCGGCGAAGAGGCTGACGACCAGCAGCACGAGCAGGACCGCCCCAAGGATCGGGCCGAGGTACTCGTACACGAGGCCGATCGTGAGGTCGCCCGCCTCGAGGTGCGACACCGCGACGTCCTGTGCCTCCCGGACGCCGACCGCGCTGACGATCGCCCACGCGACGAACGCGTGGAGGACGCCGATGACGATGATCGCGGTGTACGTCGCGCGCGGGATCGTCCGGCGCGGCTCCCGCGCTTCCTCGCTGAACAGCGAGGTCGCTTCGAACCCGATGAATGCGGTGGCCACCATGAGCAGCCCGATCCAGATCGAGCCGGTCGTGATGACCTCCGGCCCGAGGGCGAGCGTGAAGGCCGCGACGTCGAAGCCCTTGGTGGCCAGCACCGAGAACGCGAAGGTGAGCAGGATGAGGATCTCGAGGACGAGCGCGACGCCGAGTACCCGCGCGGAGATCTGGATCCCGGAGCGCGCGAGCAGGTAGGCGATGATGAACAGCACGGCCCCGGCGATGAACCAGTGGACTTCGAAGCCGAAGAGTTCAGGGAGCACGACGACGCCCGTGAAGAAGCCGAGGGTGCCGGTCGCGCCCGCGACGAAGAAGTTGTACCCGAGCGTCGCAATGAGGCCAGTGACGAGACCGGCTGGCCTCCCGAGGCCCTTCACAGCGATCGCATAGAACCCGCCCGTGTTGACGAGCTCCTTCGTGATCTGCGCGTAGCCGATGGCGAAGAGCAGGAGCGCGGCGGCGACGATGAGCACCGCGACGGGAGTGCCGCCGCCGTTGCCGAGCCCGATCGCGAGCGGGAGCACGACGATCGCGACCGTGAGCGGCGCGACGGCTGCGAGGACGAGGAAGACAATGGCGGGGACGCCGAGCTGATTTGCCCGGAGCTTGCCAGCTGTGGGTTCGGTGGACACCTGATCTCCTTTGATTCGGTCAGCGACGCCCGCACCTGTGGCCACGCCCCACCCTGTATGCGACGTCATCGTCGCTGCGTGTCGCGGTTCGTCACCGTGCCGGTGTCGCGAGCCAATCTACTTTGATTCTCCCATCGGAGAGCAACCTTTTTTGGCACTGCCTCGGGCGGCGCTCGGTCGACACCGGCTCAGAGGGTCGCGAGGATGCGCTCGAGCGCGGCGCGCTGGCGCCTGGGCGTCGTGCGCTGCGGGGTGAAGAGCTCCATGGCCTGGAGCCCCATCATCATCCACATCAGGGAGTCGACGATGTCCGCATTCGACACCTCGGTCGTGACCTCGCCGCTGACGCGCGCCTCATCGAGATGCTTCGCGAGCTGTCGGCGGAACGCGGTGTCGTTGACCCGGAACTGCTTGGCGAGCCCGGGGAGGGTCAGTGCGCGTCCCCAGAATGCGACGATGACCGCCGCCTCGAGCTCCCGAATCTCATCGAGCGGCATGATCTCGTAGCAGATGAGCCGGAGTGCCGCGATCCCCGACGTCCCGCGGATCGCCCGCTCGACCCGCGCGACGGCCCGGTCGTACGCCCGCGCGTAGGCGGCGACGAGGAGCTCGTCCTTGGACGCGAAGTACGGTTTGAGCGCCCCATTCGAGTACCCGGCTGCTGCGGCGACGCCGCGCAGCGTCACGGCGTCGAAGCCGTGGTCGCGGATGATCCGCCAGGCGACATCGATGAACTCGTCGCGCCGGGCCGACTTGTCGACAATCTTGGGCACGATCTGCACACTAGCCCGGTCGCCCTCGAACTCGACGCAGCGGGCCGCAGCCGGTCGCCGTCTGTCGCGGCTGCTCGTCAGCGTGCCGCGAGGAGGAGGTCGCGCAGGTGCGCGAGATCGACCTTGCCGGAGGGTCCCCGCTCCAGCGAGTCGAGGACGAGGAGGCGCTGGGGCTTCTTGTAGCCAGCCAGGCGCTCGCCGACGAATGCGCGGAGCGCGTCCGCCGTCACGTCGGCTCCCGGACGCCTCGCGACCACCGCGGCGACGGCCTGCCCCCAGCGCGGGTCCGGGACCCCGAAGACGGCGACATCGACGACGTCCTCGTGCGCGAGGAGCACTTCCTCCACCTCGGCGGGGTAGACCTTCTCGCCACCGGTATTGACGACGGCTGCGCCACGGCCGAGGAACTCGACCGCGCCCTCCTCGTCGATCAGTCGCACCCAGTCGCCGGGTGAGACTCGGCGGACGCCGTCGACGACCCGGTACACCTCGGCGGTCTTCGCCGGTTCATTGAGGTAGCCCATCGGCATGGCGCCCGAGTACGCGAGGATGCCCGACTCGCCGACCGCGACCGGGTGGCCGTCCTCGTCGATGACGCTGGCCCCCGCGGCGAGCATGAGACGGGTGGGCAGATCATCGAGCGAGCGGACGAAGGAGATCGCGTACGGGCCGCCCTCGGTCGAGGCGACGATGTCCATGAGCGTCGCGGCCGGCATCCGCTCGATGAGCTCGGCCTTCCGGTCGTCCGTCCAGGCCATGCCGGAGGAGATGATCGAGGTGATCGACGAGACATCGTAGGGGGCGCCCGCGAGGGCCGCCGCGTCGATCGCGTCAAGGATCGGGCTCGTGATGGCGTTGCCGACGACGATGAGCCGGGTCACCCGGTGCTGGACGATCGCCTGGAGCGCCTGCACCGGGTCGAGGCGAGGGCTGTCGAGCAGGACCACCGAGCCGCCGATGACCATCGCATTCATGACGCTGACGAGGGCCGTCAGGTGCATGAGCGGCGCGAGCGGCAGCACCCGCGGCGGCCCGCCCGGCACCCGGCCCGCGTGCGCCCAGAAGTCCTCGTCGCGGGTGGGCATCGGCAGGTCCGCGGCGAGGAACGTCGACACCGTCTGCGCGTCGAGCAGGTCGCCGTGGCGCCAGACGACCGCCTTCGGGGTCCCGGTCGTGCCGCCCGTGAAGACGTAGATGAGGTCGTCGCCGCTGCGGTCGTCCGGGCCGTCATAGCGGCCTTCGAGCTGGGATTCGTACTCGTGGCCACCCGCGGTGACCGGCTCGTCCGCGATCACCAGGCGCACCGGCGGCGGGCCGTCGACGAGCTCGGCGGCGCCGGCGGCCTCCGCCTGGAGCGACGCCGGGTGGACGAGCACCGATGCACCACAGATGCGGAGCAGGTCGGCCAACTCCTGCGCGCGGTACCGGAAATTCATGTTGACAGGAATGGCACCGAGCTTGAACGCCGCGTACACCGTCTCGAGGAACTCGGGACGGTTGTACAGGTACACGCCGATCCGATCCCCCCGGCGCACCCCGTGCCGATGGAGCGCGGCGGCCAGGCGCGAGGCACGGTCCTCGAGGTCGCGGTAGGTGCGCACGCCCGCGGGAGAGATGATCGCCGGGTCATCCGGGACCGCCGCCGCGACGCGGTCCCACACCGTCGACCAGTTGAGGTGCCAGGGCAGCGGTGGGATGGCGTCGGTCATGGTGCGTCTTCGCTCCTCGACCGCACAAACTCGGCGGCCGTGTTGGTTGGCAGGGCGCCTGATTTTCCCCCATGATCGTCAGGGCGGCAAGTCACGCCGGATGCCCGATGGCGGGCGTGAGTGGCGAAGGAGGGCGCGATGGTGCGACACGGGCGGCGTCCGAGTGGTGGGGGATCCCCTCGCTCGTCTATCTCATCAAGCAGGTCGAGCTCGCCGCGAAATCGCATCTCGACGAGATCGTGTCACCGCACGGCGTGACCGCGCACCAATACACGGCGCTGACGGTGCTGGCGAGGAATCCGGGCATGACTGGGGCGCGGCGCGCGCGCTGAACCCTGGGTCAGCCCTACCGCCAGCGCGCCGTGCGGGCTGAGTAGTCTTGGCGCATGGCGGACCCGACCCCAGCGGAACTCCAGGCCCAGCTGCAGGCCGCACAGGAGGCGCTCGCCGCGGCGCAGGCCGCGCTCGCGGCGGCGAATGCGGTGTCCGCCCCCGGGGATGAGGTCGGGGAGGGGCCGCTGGACGCCGCGGGCATCGCGGCGATCCGCGATGGCTACGCGTTCACCGCGCCGAGCATCGAGGTCGGTGCCCTCGTGCAGGGCGAGCCGTTGCCGGGCGTGCAGATCCGCATTCCGATCGGCATGCTCAACCGCCACGGGCTCGTCGCCGGGGCGACCGGGACGGGCAAGACCCGCACGCTGCAGGGGTTGGCTGAGCAGCTATCCGCGCACGGGGTCGCGGTCTTCGCCGCCGATATCAAGGGCGACCTCTCCGGCATCGCGACGCCCGGACCGTCGAGCCCGAAACTCCTCGAGCGCACCGAGTCGATCGGGCAGGACTGGACGCCGGCGAGCTTCCCCGTCGAGTTCTTCTCCCTTGGCGGGCAGGGGCCCGGGATCCCGATCCGGGCGACCGTCACGTCGTTCGGGCCGATCCTGCTGTCGAAGGTGCTCGGCCTCAACGACACGCAGGAGTCGAGCCTCGGCCTTGTCTTCCACTACGCCGACGCGCACGAGCTCCCGCTCGTCGACCTGGGCGATCTCCGCGCGGTGCTGCAGTGGCTCACCTCGGACGAGGGGAAGTCAGAGCTCGCCGCGCTCGGCGGCCTGTCGAAGTCGACCGCGGGCGTCATCCTCCGCGAGCTCGTGACCTTCGCCGACCAGGGCGCCGACGTGTTCTTCGGCGAGCCCGAGTTCGACACCCGCGAGCTGTTGCGCACCGCCCTCGACGGCCGTGGCATCATCTCGCTGCTGGAGATCCCCGAGGTCTACGACAAGCCGCAGCTGTTCTCGACCTTCCTCATGTGGCTGCTCGCTGACCTCTTCAATGACCTGCCCGAGGTCGGCGACCTCGACAAGCCGAAGCTCGTCTTCTTCTTCGACGAGGCCCACCTGCTCTTCCGGGGCGCCTCGAAGGCATTCCTCGAGTCGATCACCGCGATCGTCCGGCTCATCCGCTCGAAGGGCGTCGGCATCGTCTTCGTGACCCAGACGCCGAAGGACGTGCCGAACGACATCCTCGCCCAGCTCGGCTCGCGCATCCAGCACCAGCTGCGTGCGCACACACCGGACGACGCGAAGGCGCTGCGCGCGACCGTCGGCACCTACCCGCGCTCCGGCTACGACCTCGAGCAGGTGCTCACCTCGCTCGCGACCGGCGAGGCGATCGTCACGGTCATGAACGAGAAGGGTGCGCCGACGCCGGTCGCCTGGACGCGGCTGCGCGCACCGCAGGGCTCGATGTCGCCGAGCGACCCTGCGCTCATCGACCAGACCGTGCTCGCCTCCCCGCTGCACGCCCAGTATGCGACGGCGGTCGACCCGGAGTCGGCGACCGAGCTGCTCACCGCGCGCATGGCCGCGTCGGCCGAGCGGGCGGCACAGGAGGCGTCCGTGGCGACGGGGTCCGCGCGTGGCACCGCGAAGGCACCCGCGAAGACCGGTACGACCTCCCGCGCGAAGAAGTCGAAGGGCGTCGACGGCGCCCGTGTCGGCGAGATGGTCGCGGACACGGTCGATGGCTTCCTCGGCTCGCGCCGCAAGGGCGCCGTCGGCGGCCGCATCCTCCGCGGCATCTTCGACGTCATCGTCAAGAAGCGGTAGCCGGGCGCTCAGCCGCACGGAGACTACATTCGGCGGAGGAGGCGGGATTCGAACCCGCGAGGGCTTGCACCCAACACGCTTTCCAAGCGTGCGCCATAGGCCACTAGGCGACACCTCCGGATGGACCAGCGGGGCGTGCCCCGCGAGACCGCCCACCATCCTACCGGACGGGGTGCCAGAGCCCGTCCGAGCTGCCGCGCCCGAGATGGGAAGACTCCCCGCGCACCCGCCAGAGCCCGGTTGCCCTTGCTGCGTCTCCGCCCTGGGGGAGTTGGCCTGGATGGCGCCACGCGGGGAGCCGTCAGCGATCCTACCGGGCGCGTCTGCCGCATTCATCCCCGTGCGCTGTGCCCTGTGGGTCCGACTCGCGAGATGTCCACACGCGCGGGTCACGGCGGGGCACCGCGCGGCGGGGGCGACTAGCATTCCAGGGCGGGGAAGGCCGCCCCACACCCGCTCACTCCAGCGACGAGATCGGAGGCTCAGTGGCGCGTCGTCCGCAGTCTCAGCCACCGGTGCTGCCGGGATTCTCGTTCGTCCGGCCGCTCGGCGCGGGCGGTTTCGCGGACGTGTTCCTCTATGAGCAGGACATGCCGCGGCGCTCGGTCGCGGTGAAGGTGCTGTTCGCGGACGCGGTCAACGCGCAGGCCCGCTCGCAGTTCGTCGCTGAGGCGGACGTCATGGCCAGGCTCAGTGCCCACCCGAGCATTCTCACGATCTTCGAGGCGTCGATCTCGGCGGATGGCCGCCCGTATCTCGTGACGGAGTACTGCCCCGAGTCGCTTGGCGACCGCTACAAGCAGGCCCCGCTGCCGGTCAGCCTCGTCCTCGACGCGGGGGTGCGCATGGCGGGGGCGCTCGAGACGGCGCACCGCAGCGGGGTGCTGCATCGTGACATCAAGCCCTCGAACATCCTCGTGACGACCCTCGGCCGGCCGGTGCTGGCCGACTTCGGGATTGCGACGGTCGTGGGGCCGCTCGCGGCCGATGCGCAGGTCGTCGCCATGTCGGTGCCGTGGTCGAGCCCGGAGGTGATCCGGGAGGTGTCGACGGGCTCCGTCGCGACCGAGGTGTGGAGTCTCGGCGCGACGCTGTACACCCTCCTCGCCGGTCGCACCCCGTTTGCGGAGGCGACGCGGGAGAAGAACACCCGCGAGCTCATGAAGATCCGGGTGGTCCGGGCAAGGTACACGCCGATTGGCCGCCCCGATGTGGCGCCGGAGGTCGAGCACCTCCTCGCGCGCATGATGTCGAAGGACCCCGAGCAGCGCCACGCCTCGATGCTCGACGTCGGGGAGCACCTGCGCGGCCTGCAGGCACAGCTCGGTCTGCTCGCGACCCCCATCGAGGTCGTCGGCCACCACTGGGCGCAGTCGCATGGCGCCTCGTCATTCAGCGAGGCGGCCGCGGCTGAGCAGCGTGGGCCGGTGCTCTCGACCGTGCGGCCGGATTCGCGGCGGGCGGCGCGCGCGGAACGGGACCTGCGGCAGCGCGCGACGGTCGGTGTGGAGGGGCTCGAGGAGGAGGCGATTCGGCGTGACGGAGCGCGGCGTCGGCTCCTCGGTGTCGGCGTGACGCTCGGGGTCCTCGCGCTGATCATCGTCGGGCTCCTCGCGACGGGAGCGCTCGGCTGATGGTGGGCCGGCGCGGGCCCCGGGCGCGCACGGTCGTGGCCTGGGCCGGCGGCGTCACTGCGGCGGTCCTGCTCGTGACGGGCGCCGCAGTCGCGCAGGGCTATGACGCCGAGGACCTCCCCGTCGTCGAGACGAGCGTGTGGGTCGCGCGTGCCGCGGCCGGCGGCCAGTACGCGATGGTCAACACGGACGTTGCCGAGATCGTGTCGGTCAACACGGCGCAGGGACTCGCGGGTGTCGCGCAGGCCGGCTCCGCCGCGGTCGTGTTCGGCTCCGGTCACACGCGCTACTGGCCGCTCGACCCCGCCGTCCCGGTCGACATCAGTGCCGAGGAGGCGGCGGCAGCCGGTGCCGGCGTCGAGAGCCCCGCGGGCACGACGGGGCGTGTCGCGGTCGGACCGTATCTGCTATTCACCGGGCCGGCGCCAGCTTGGGGGCTCGCGAGCACGCTCGATGGTGATGCCCCGAGCATCCACCCGCTCGACCCCGCCGCGGGGCTCGGCGCACCGGAGTCGGACCCGGCGTACGTGGCGGCGGTATCGAGCATGTCGAGGAATGGGCTGGTCGCCTTGTACTCCACCCAGTCGGCCGAGCGCCGGGTCGTCGTGCACGACACCCGCACGGGTTCCTGGGATTGGGCGGCGATTGCGTCGCCCCCCGAGTCGGCGGCCGGGCTGCAGCTGAGTTTCGTCGGTGACCGCTGGGTGCTGTTCGTCGCGGCGGGCGGGGGCGGCTCCCGGCTGTGGGTCGAGGGCGCGGCGGCACCGTTCGCGCTGCCCGGTGTCGGCGGGGAGGGGCTGTTGCAGTCGCCCGGCGCCGCCGCGGACTCGGTGGCGATCGCGCACGCGGGCGGGCTCGCGCTCGTCCACCTCAGCGACGGGGCCGTCGAGACGGTCGCCGCGTCGGGCACCCCGGCTCGGCCGGCTGCGGTCGGCGACGGTCTCGCCGCGGCCTGGCTGACGACGGGCGGCGGCACGCTGTGGTCGTCCGCCGGCGGGCTCGTCCCGCTCGTGATCGACGGCGGCGAGTTCGAGCAAAACGTCGATGTCACCCCGACCATCGCCTCGAACGGCGACCGCGCCGTGCTCGTCGAGTCGACGACGGGCATGCTCTGGTCGGTGCCGGACGGGGTGCTCATTCCGCTGGCGGCATGGACGGCGGGCGAGCCGCCGCCGCAGGAGGGCCAGGTCGAGGTCCCGGATGCCGCCGTGCCGGAGCCGCCTGTCGCGGAGCCGGATGCCTTCGGGGTGCGGGCGGGTGCGCTCGCGGTGCTACCGGTGGTCTACAACGACCACGACCCGAACTCGACGGACGTGCTCAGCATCGACCCGACCTCGATCGAGGGACTCGACCCCGCATTCGGCACCGTCGCGCTCGTGGGGAGCAACCAGAGCCTCGTCATCGATGTCGTCGGCGCCGTCGAGTCGGCGTCGTTCAGCTACCGGGTGACGGACGGCACGTCGTCGAGCCCGCCGACGACGGTCACGCTCACCCGATCAACCGGTGACGCGGCGCCCGTGTGGTGCGACGAGTGGGTCGAGCCGGAGTGCTTTGTACAGTGGCCGTCGCCGCAGCTCGCGGTCGGCGGCACGGTCCGCGTCGACGTCCTCAAGGGCTGGGTCGACCCCGACGGCGACCCCATGGTGCTCGCCTCCGCGATCCCCGAGCCGGGTGCGCCGCTCGTCGCGATGCCGGGTGCGGACGGCTCGCTCGCGATCGCGCACCTGGAGGATCGCGGTGGCGCCGGCCAGTACGCGATCGACGTCCGCGTCATGGATGCCCGCGGCCTGGTGTCCGAGCCGCGGGAGCTGCTCGTGACGGTGGAGGCGCTCCCGGGCTTCGCGGTGACCAATGGCCTGGTGCTCGGCCGCGTGGGCGAGTGGGCCCGCGCCGACATCGGCGACTTCGCCGCGGGCGGCAGCGGCACCTTCCGCATCGCGGACGCCGTCGACGTCTCCGCGACGCTCGGCGGGCTCGACCTCGACTGGAATCCGGGCAGCGGCACCCTCGATCTCCGCGCGGCCGAGGTCGGCAGCCACCTCGTGTCGGTGCTCGTCGTCGACGCCGCGACGCAGCAGCAGCGCACGCTCATGCTCCGCGTCGAGGTCACCGACCCGGCGCTCGAGGCCGCCGCGATGCCGCCGCTGACCGCATTCGTTCGCCCGGGGGAGGACACGGTCGTCGATGTGCTCTCGGCGGCGTCGAACACGACCGGCCAGGTGCTGCTCCTGACGAATGCGGTGAGCGACACCGGCGCGCTGGCTGCGGCGATCATCGACGAGACCTCGCTGCAGATCCGGGCGACCGCGGCGGGCCGCGGCGAGGGCCCGATCGGCACGATCCGCCTCACCGCGACGACGGCGGATGGGCGTACGGTCGCGGGTTCGCTGACGGTGTTCCTCGTCGCGGCCGCGACGAGCACCCAGCCGATCGCGCTCGCGGACGCGGCGACCGTGCGCGCCGGCGGACTCATCGACATCGACGTGCTCGACAACGATGTCGCCCCCCGCGGTGAGCGCCTCGCCCTCCACCCGGACGTGTCAGGGAGCGGGACGCCCGGTGAGCTCGCCTTCGCCTCCGGCTCCCAGCTGCGCTACCGCGCGCCGGACGTGCCCGGGGTGTACACCGTCTTCTATTACGCCTATTTGCCTGGCTCCCCGACGCTGCTGTCCCGAGCGCAGGTGACCGTCCAGGTGCTCGCGGCGGGTGCGAACCGGGCCCCGCAGGCGCAGGACATCGAGGCGCGCGTCCTCGCCGGGCGCAGCATCGACATCCCCGTCGACCTCGCCTCGATCGACCCCGACGGCGACCGCGTCGTCCTCGCCGCCGTGACGCAGCCGTCCCGCCCACAGCTCGGTGCCGTCATGATCGGGGCGGACGGGCGATCACTGCGGTTCACCGCGCCGGAGGCGAATCAGGAGCAGCCGACCCCCGGCTGGCAGGCCGACTTCGAGTACACGGTGCGCGACGCCGGCGGCGAGACCGACACCGCGACGGTCCGCGTCGGGGTGAGCGTGCAGGACTTCGCGGAGGTGACCCCCGTCGTCTTCACCGACCACGTGCAGGTGCAGGCCGGCACGACCGGCCGGATCACGGTCGAGCCGCTGCGCAACGACACCGACCCGGCACAGGCGAGCCTCGTCACCTCGGGCGAGCAGGCCTCGGGGCTCCGCATCATCGACCTGCGCCCGAGCATGGCGGGCCTCGCGACGGACCCGACGTCCCCCTACTCGGCGGCCGCGTCGCTCATGGTCGCCCCCACCGGCCCGACGACCGCGACGCCCGGGCGCTCGCCGGACCCGTACCCCGACGGGGTCGTCGCCTTCGAGCTGACCGCGGACACGCTGCCCGGCACCTACACGTACCTCTACACGGTGGAGTCCCGCCAGACGACCTCGACGGCGCAGGCGCTCATCGTGCTCACCGTCACGGAGGCGTCTGCACCAGACCGACCGACGATCCGGGACACGGTCGTGACGGCGGCGGACCGTGCGCGGGTGCGCGGTGGCGGCATCGACGTGCTCACCGGACGTGTGTCTTGGGCGACGGGCGACGTCGCCGCACTCACCTCGACGCTCGAGCTCGCCCCGGGGGCACCGGCCGGCTTCAGTGTGCGGCCCGGGACGAGCCGCATCCAGGGGCCGCTGCCGGAGGCGGGCGCGATCGTGCCGTTCCAGGTGTCGGGGACGGACCGCACGGGCGAGGCGTTCACGACGTACGGCTTCCTCCGCATCCCCGCATTCGACGATCTGCGGCTGGCCGTCCAGGCGAAACCCGCACCGATCCGGGAGGAGACGAGCGGCGAGATCGACCTCGAGGACATCCTCGCGATCGGCGACACCGACACGGTCGAGGTGCGCGCCGACGGCCCCTTCACCGTGCACCGGCCCGACTCGGCCTGCGAGCCCGTCGGCGGCTCGGTCATCCGGTATCACGCGGGCTACTTCCCGATGTTCACCGACTCGTGCACCTTGCAGGCGCGGCTGACGGGCCAGTCGGACGACGCCTGGTCGACGATCGTCGTGCCGATCGACGTCGAGCCGAAGGACCCGCTCGCGATCCTCACCCCGATGACCCTGACGCTGTCGATCACGCAGGCGCCGACCCGGATCGACCTCTACGACAGCCTCGTCACCTGGTACGGGAATCGCGCGCTCGACCCGCTCAGCGACCTCAGCTTCACGTGGGCGTACGCGGGCAGTCAGTTCGAGGTGACGCCGCCGAGCGGCGCGGGCACCGGGCCGGACCAGGCGGTGACGGTGCAGGCGCGCGGCACGGCGAGCACGGGCACGCGCGAGACGATCCGCGTCGGGCTCACCTATACGACCGTCGACGGTTTCGCCTTCGACGAGACCGTCAACATCGTGCTCTACGTCGGCCTGGCCCCGCCGGAGCACCCGAGCGGCGCGAGCCTGGCCCTGAGCTGCAACGCGCGCAACGACCCGACGGGCTGCGAGATCCCGGTCATCCTGCCGGCGGACGTGTCGGGGCAGTTCAACCCCGTGCGCGCGGCCGCCGGCGACACGAGCTTGCGCCTCGTCGGCGTCGGGGGCGGGACCGCGCAGACGGCCGTGTGCACGGGCGTCGCCGAGGTCGCGGTACGCGGCGGCGCACTCCGCTTCACCTGGCTGCCCGGCGACGACCCGGCGAAGCCTTTTGGCGGGCAGTGCGTCATGCCGTTCACGGTGCAGGATGTGCAGGGCCGGACCGGGCAGGGCCAGGTCACCTTCGCCGCCGACGGCTTCCCGCAGCGACCGGGCACCCCCGTCACCGCGGCTTACGGCGCCGACTGGGTCGACATCGATGTCCCCATCGGGGCCGCGACGACCGCGGTGCCCCCGGTGACGAGCGTGCGGCTGCTGGACGGCACGACCGCGGTCGCCGGCCAGACCTGCGAGCGCCTCGACGTCGGCGCCTTCCGCTGCCGCGTCACCGGGCTCGCCAACGGCGTCGAGCACACCTGGCGAGCGGTGACGACGAATGCGGTGGGCGACTCCGCCCCGACGGCGATGGCATACCCGACGAATGCGTACCGCGCGCCCGCCTTCACGGCGGGACCGAGCTACGCGACCCAGCAGTTCGACGCCCGCACGACGCCGACAACGGGCATCCTCCTCGTCCGCCAGGCCTGTGCCGACTCGGACGCCGAGCGGATCCGCTTCGTCGTCACCGACTCCGTGACGAGGCGGACCTTCACCAAGTCGGTCGACGCGACCGGGTGCGTGCCCGGCGGCACCGACCTCGACGGGCTCACGCCCGCGCCCGGCGGCGTGCAGCTCACGGCGACCCCGATCAGTCGGTTCACGCCGCCGATCATCGGCAATGTCCCCGGCTCCGGCGAGGGCGGTGCCGATCACCAGTCGGTCCTCGTGCGCGGCGCCCCGACCGTGACGAGCGTCACGGCGACCCCGAACGCGGGCAGTACCGCGGTCGCGCTCAGCGTCGCATTCGACCGGCACGCCGGCGATGGCACGCGCAAGGTCGCATTCCTCGCGTGGGCGCCCGGCCAGCCCGGGACCACCCCGCCGACGTGCGTCGCGAGCGCCGACGGCGCGACGTCGGACAGTGGCACCCCATTCGTCGACAACTCCTTCGCCGTGACCGCCGGGAGCGGCACGGCGCGGGTCATCGAGACGACGGGCACGACCGCGACCTTCCAGGTCGATGGCTCGGCCTCAGGGCTCGAGCCGAATCGGCAGTACGTCTTTGCAGCGTGTGTCACTGTCGGCTACGGGTGGGCGCAGCAGCGGACCGCCCCGGTGTGGCTCGTGCAGGACCCGGGCGCACCGACGTCCGCGACGATGACGTACACCCCGGCGGCGCGTGCCGACACGATGAATGCGAGCTACCTCACCGACCCCGGCCCCGGGGTCGACGGGCCCGCGTTCGTCTGGACCGTGCCCGACACTGACCCGGTCAACGACGCGGCCGCCGACTTGGCGGCGCAGCTCGCCGCGATCCAGGCGGCGACCCCCGCGCCGTCCGGCAGCGCCTGGGGCCTGCGCTACGCCACGGTCGCGAGCAACAACCCCGCTGACTACACGCGCGCGGCGATCGACGACAACACCTCCACCTTCTTCGCGAAGTTCTGCTTCGCCGCGGACGGCCAGGACTTCTGCTCGAGTCGCTCCGCGCCGATCGTGTCGAGCACCCCATCCGTCGGCATCGCCTTCGGCGGCACGGGCAGCGTCACGCTGCCGACCGCGGCGATGTGCACCGCGGCGGTCGATGCGAGGAATGCGCAGATCGCGCAGGCGGGGGAGCAGGCGGTCCTCGCCCGGCTCGCGAGCCTCGCCGCCGCGGACGCGAGCACCGCACGGAACGCGGCGACCGCGCCGCTGCAGTCGCACCTCGACACGACCCTCGCGACGTACACGGGTCCGCCCGGGCCGCCGAACCCGAACCTCGGCGGCGATCCCGCACTCGAGACGGCGTTCTTCGACGGGTACCCGAGCGGCCAGCCCGGCTACAACGCGGGCGGCCCGGCCGCGGGCCGGACGAGCGCGCAGGCGCGCATCGACGCGGTCGGGCAGGCCGCCTACGACGGCGTCTACGTCCAGGGCACGACGCCCGGGACGCCCGAGTACGCGAACTACTACGCGGCGGCCGATGACGGCGCCGTGCGGGAGGGCGCCGAGGCGACCGCGTTCGCGACCCCGCCGACCGCGCCCGCCATCACTTCGAGCGGCTTCGTCGGCAGCCCGGCGGCACCGTTCAGCGGGGTCGTCGTCACCGCGCTCGACGACGGCAACCGGCGCTACACCGGACTGCACTACCAGCTCGGCGGGATCACCGGGACCCCGGCCTTCGCCTCCGACTACCTCGTCGAGGCGATCACGACCGATTACGCGAGCTATGGCTGTGGCTGAGCCCGCGCATTCCTCCATCACCATCGAAAGGGAGCCATGACGACGACACCGGAGCAGGCGGCCTGGTTCGCGGATGCCTTCCGCCAGATCGGCGACAACATCGAGCAGGCGATCCTCGGCAAGCGCCACGTCGTCGAGCTCGTGCTCGCGGCCACGATCGCGCAGGGCCACGTCCTCCTCGAGGACGTCCCCGGCACGGGCAAGACGGCGCTCGCCCGCACCCTCGCCCAGACGATCAACGGCACTTCGACTCGCATCCAGTTCACCCCCGACCTGCTGCCGGGCGACGTCACCGGCATCACCGTGTACGACCAGCGGCGCGGCGAGTTCGACTTCCATGCCGGACCGGTGTTTGCCAATGTGGTGCTCGCTGACGAGATCAACCGTGCGTCCCCGAAGACGCAGTCCGCACTGCTCGAGGTCATGGAGGAGGGCAACGTCACGGTCGACGGCGTCACCCGGCCGGTCGGCCAGCCGTTCCTCGTCATCGCGACGCAGAACCCGATCGAGCAGGCCGGCACCTACCGGCTCCCTGAGGCCCAGCTCGACCGGTTCATGATCAAGACCTCGATCGGCTACCCCGACGACTCGGCGATGGCCCGCATCCTCGCCGGCACCGCTGAGGTGCCGCGCCGCGTCGACGGCATCGTCGAGCTCGACACGCTGCTGACGATGGCGCAGATGGCGCGCGACACCTACGTGAACCCGCTCGTCCTCGACTACATCACCCGGCTCGTCAATGCGACGCGGCTCGCGACTGAGGTGCGCCTGGGCGTCTCCGTCCGCGGCGCGATCGCCGCGACCCGGCTCGTGCGCACCTGGGCGCTCGTCCGCGGCCGCACCTACGTCCTCCCCGACGACGTGCAGCAGCTCGCCGTGCCGCTCTTCTCCCACCGTATCCAGCTCGACCCGGAGGCCGAGTTCGACGGGGTCACCGCCGAGGCCGTCATCGGTCAGATCCTGCTCGACGTCGAGCCGCCCCGGGAGAATGCGGCGGAGCAGGGATGAGCGGGAAGCGCGGGATGCGCGGGATGCGTCTTGGCTCGCGGGGCTGGCGACCGGACCGAGCACGGGCTGAGCGAACCGCACGATGACGACGGAGACGGGCACCGGCACCCGAGGCGCGACGCGCCTCGGGGCGACCTCGACCCGTCTCGGCGAGACGGTGACGCGGACCGAGCAACTGCGCCGCGGTGACGCCACCCTGCTCGCGCTGCAGGACGCGGGCGGCCGCGTCGGTCGCGGGCTCCGGGCGGCGACCGGCTGGCTCGGTCAGACGGTGACGCCGCTCGGCTGGGTGCTCACCATCCTGTTCGTCGTCGCGGTCGTCGTCGGCGCCCGATTCGGCCTCGTCGAGGGGTGGGCGGTCGCCGCCGTCGCGCTCGTGCTCTTGGCGCTGTCCGTCCCGTTCCTGCTCGGTGGGGTGAGTTATGAGGTGCGCTTCGACCTCGACCGGGATCGCGTCGTCGCCGGGAGCGAGGTCGGTGCCGCGCTCGCGGTGCGCAACACCTCGCACCGGGTGGCGTTGCCCGGTGTGCTCGACATCCCGGTCGGCCCCGGGCTCGTCGAGAGCTACGTCCCGCTGCTGCGCCCTGGCGCCGAGCACCGCGAGACCGTCCGCATCGCCGCCGGCCGCCGCGGCATCATCCAGGTCGGGCCCATGACGATCACCCGCGGCGACCCGATCGGGCTGCTGCGGCGCGACCTGTCCTGGCCGCAGGTCGAGCTCGTGCACGTCCACCCCGTCACGACGCCGCTGCCGCCGACGAGCGCCGGGCTCATGAAGGACGTCGACGGGCAGCCCACCCGCACCATCGTCGACTCCGACCTCGCCTTCCACGCGATCCGCGAGTACGTGCCCGGCGACTCCCGGCGGCACGTGCACTGGAAGTCGACCGCGAAGACCGGCAGTCTCATGGTCCGCCAGTTCGAGGAGTCGCGTCGGGCCCGCGTCGCCGTCGTGCTCGACCTGCTCGCCACCGCCTACCAGGAGGAGTCCGAGGAGGAATTCGAGCTCGCCGTCAGTGCCGCCGCCTCACTCGCGCTCCAGTCGATTCGTGACGGCCGGGACGTTCTCATGGTCACCGCCGGACGGCGGGCGCGCCGCCGCGGGCTCACCGCGGCGATCACGACGCTGCCGACGCGGACCCCCAAGGCCCTGCTCGACGCGACCTGCACCATCGAGACCGCGCCCGAGGCCGACCGCCTCGACGCGGTGACCGCCCTGACGGCGCAGACATATCGCGAGCTGTCCATCGCATTCCTCGTCACCGGCTCGAGGGCGACGGCCGAGGAGCTCCGGCGGGCCGCGCATGCCTTCCCGATCGACGTCGTCACCGTCATTGTCCGGGCCGAGCCCGGCGCGGAGCCGACGTTGCGCACGACGCGCGACTTCGCGGTGCTGACGGTCGGTGCGCTCGGCGACCTCAAGCACCTCATCGCGCGGGGGGCACTCGGATGAGTCCGCGCCGCCCCATCTCCGCGATCCTGCTCGACGCGAGCTATGTACTGGTCGGTGGGCTCCTCGCCACCGCCGTCGCGTGGCCCATCTACCAGCACCCGCAGGCCCTCCTCGTCGGTGCCGCCGGCACGCTCCTCGGGGTCGGCATCGCGCTCATCGGCCGACTGACGCGACTGGCCTGGTGGGTCGACGGACTCATCGCCGTCGCCGCCTACCTCGCGGTGGCGGTGCCGCTCGCGATCCCCGGGAGCTTCCCCGGCCGCTGGCTCGACGGGCTCCGCGACGCCGTCGTCGGGGTCGTCGTCGGGTGGAAGCAGCTCGTCACCCTCGACCTGCCGCTCGGCACCTACCAGGCGGTGCTCATCCCGCTCCTCGTCGTCACGCTCTTCGGTGCGTACGCCGCGACCCGCATCGCCGTTACCGCCGGCCGCGCGATCATCCTCTCCCCGCTGCTCCTCGTCGCCATGCTCGGCTTCGGCATCGCCTTCGGCACGAGCGAGATCGCCTCGAGCGAGCCGTACCGCACCCTGCCCGCGCTCCCCGGCATCGGCCGCGTGCCGACCTGGGTCGTGCTCGTGGTGGCGGGACTGCTCCTCGTGGTTCTCATCATTGTGTGGTTCGTGCTGCGCGCGCGGCAGGAGCGGCGTGCGGCGCTCGAGCGCGCGGCCGGGGTCGCGCAGACCGCGGTGCGCGTCCACCGTGGCTCGGGAGGGGCGGTGCTGCGTCGCGGCGGGCTCGCGGCGGGCATGCTCATTGTCGCGTTCGCGGTCGCGGGGGCGATCGCGGTGCCCGCGCTCGAACTCGACCGCGAGGTCATTCGTGACGGGGTGCAGCCCATCGAGCTCAGCAGCCCCGAGGCGAGCCCGCTCGGCGCGTACCGGCAGTGGATGCTCGACGAGCGCTACGACGCCGAGCTCTTCGCCGTGACGACGACCGGGGACGTCGACCGACTCCGACTCGTCGTGCTCGACGAGTACGACGGCACTCGCTTCCACGTCGCCGACCCGGACGGTGCCTCGCGCTTCACGCGGCTCGTCAGCCCGGGGCCGGTCGCGGGTGGCACCGCGCGCATCGAGGTCCGCGACGGGTACCGGGGGCCGTGGCTGCCGATCCCTGGGGACCTCGCCGAGGCCGCCGACTATCCGGTCGACCATGACCGGGCCCTCGCGCTCGAGGATCGCACCTACTACGCGATGGATGGCTCGAATGCGGTGGTCCTCATCGAGGATGACACCGGTGCCGTCGGGCTCCGGACGGGCGACGTCGTCGTCACGAGCGGCGCGACCGTGGCCGAGGCGCGCACCGCGATCGCCGGTGCAGACGGCGGCGACCCCATCCACGGCATCGATGAGGACACGTACCCCGAGCTCGTCCGCTGGGTCGCCTCGCAGCGGGCCTCCTCCGGCGGTGCGGGACTGCTCGACGTCATCGACGCGCTCCGCGCCCGCGGGTACCTCAGCCACGCGCTCCTCGCCGACGAGGGCGCGAGCTGGGTCATGGACGCGTCGGCGCGGGTCAGCGGCTTCCAGGTCCATGAGTCTCGCGCCGGACACTCCGTCTCCCGGCTCGAGGCACTCTTCGCGCAACTGACCGAGCGGCAGCGCCAGGTCGTCGGGGCCAGCGGCGTCCTCGCGGCCGGCACGAATGAGGCGGCCCTCGTCGCCGGCATCGGTGACGACGAACAGTTCGCGGCCGCCGGCGCGCTGCTGGCCTGGTCGCTCGGCTTCGACGCCCGCGTCGTCATCGGCGTCCACCTCGCGGAGACCGACGCCATGCTGCCTCCCGGCGGTGGCCCGCCTGCCATTGAGGCCTGCGACGTCGTCGCTGACGGCAAGGTGTGCGCGGGCCGCAACGTCGGTGCCTGGATTGAGGTCCTCGTCGGCGGCGAGTGGCTCCCGCTCGACACTTCCCCGCAGTTCGCCAACCCGCCGCGCGCCGATCGCGAAGGCGAGCTCCCCCCGCCGCATGGCACGCAACCCGAGCGGCCGGTGAGCTCCGTCGTCGACCCGCCCGATGCCACCCCCGCCGATGGTGACGCCGGCGCCGCGCCCGAGGACCCGCTCGTCGCGCTTCCGGGCCAGGTCATGCCCCTGGTGCGCATCATCGGTGTCGCGGTGGGCGTGGCCGGACTGCTCGCGCTGCCAGCCGCATTCCTGCTCGCGGCGAAGGCGCTGCGGCGTCACCGCCGCTGGGCCGCCGACCCCGAGACCGCCATCGTCGGCGCCTGGGACGAGCTCATCGACCTCGCCATCGACCACCGTGTGCTCGACGCGGAGATCGGGACCCGTCGGCGGCTCGCCGCGCGACTGGGCGATCCTGCGGCGGAGCGGCTCGCGGTGCTCGCGGATCGGGCGGTCTTTGGTGAGCGCGCCCCGAGCGACACCGACCGCGAGGCGGCCTGGGCGCACCTGGCCGACGCCCGCGAGGGTCTGCGGGAGGGGGTACCGTTTTGGCACCGGGTCAGGGCGGCGCTCGCTCCGACCTCATTCATCCGGCACCTGGGCGCTCGCTCGCCGGTGCGGACGAGAAGCACGAGCTCGCGGGGCACCAGCCTCGCGGGGGAGACGAGGTGAGCGTGGAGCCCGTGAGCATGGACCCCCTGGGCGTGCTACTCATCGTGGGCATCGCCGTCATCGGCCTCGGCGTGCTCGGCGGCATCGTCGCGATCGTCATCGCGCTCGTGCGTCGCGGACACCGGTCGGCGACTGCGGCCGCGCCGCCGAGCATCGGCCCCACGCTCGCCGACACCTCGCCGTTTGCCGCATACCAGGTGCCGAGCGTCGAATCCGAGTCGAGCTCGATCTCCGCGGCATTCGTTGTGGCGCCGCGCCCCGAGGCGCCGCCGGCGGACTCGGTGAGCGGGTCGAGTGTCGGGGAGGGGTCGTCGGGCGATGCGTCCCCGGACGATCGGACTGGGTCCGCCGACGGGGCGCCGCTGGCGCCGACCGTGCTGGCGGGCGGGGAGCCTGGTGCGGGGGAGCCAGGTGCGGGAGAGCCTGCGGCGGCGGCGCCCATTCCCGCCTGGCAGGACATCGTCGGCTCGGCCGACGACCCCGAGCCGTTCGGGTACACGACCGGCTCCTTCGCGGTGCCGTCCCCGCTCGCGAACCCGTGGGGCGGGGCGTCGGTCGAGCCGCTCGCTGTCGAGCCCGAGCCCGAGCCCGAGCCCGAGCCCACACCCGCGCCCGCGCCAGCTCTCGATCCCGCATCCGACCTCGATGCCGTCGAGGACGAGTCGACCGTGCTCATCGCCGGGCGCGGGCAGGGACCGGCGCCGTGGCTGCTCATCCTGGACACGGGCGACCGGATCGGCATCGAGGCGGACTCGGTGGTGCTCGGCCGCCGCCCAGCCGCGACCGAGCACGGCGTCCCGGGCGTGACCGTGCCGGACCCGACCAAGACGCTCTCCAAGGTGCACGCTCGACTTGACCTCCGCGGCGAGCAATGGACCATCACCGATCTCGACTCGACGAACGGCACGGCCATCGTCGAGCCGGGCGGCCGCGAGCGGCTCCTGGAGCGCGGCGGCTCGGAGGTCGTCCGGGGGAGGTTCGTACTCGGCGAGGTCGGGCTCGTCCTCGTCCGCAACCCTGAGGCGCTGCGCCGCCCGGGGATGCAGCACAGTCCGGACTCCCTGCGATGACGACGACGATCCATCTCGCCGCGAGCGGCCTCGACATCGTGGTCGGCGCCGCGACCGACGTCGGCCTGAAGCGCCCGCACAACGAGGACGCCCTCCTCGTCCTCCCCGCGGTCTACCTGGTCGCGGACGGGATGGGCGGCTACGAGTCTGGCGACGAGGCGAGCCGGGCGATCGTCGAGGCATTCCAGCGGGTCGCCGAAGGCCGCGAGTCGTTGACGCTCGAGGAGCTCACCGCCGCGCTCGACCTCGCTGACGAGGGGGTCGCCGAGGTCGCCTCGCGCACCTCCCGCGGCGCCGGGTCGACGGTCGCAGGCGCCGCGGTCGTCGTCCAGCGCGGCACCCCGCACTGGGTCGTCTTCAATGTGGGGGATTCTCGCGTGTACCGGCACGCGGGTCAGGCACTCGAGCAGATCACGATCGATCACTCGCTCGGGCAGGAGCTGTATCAGGCCGGGCGGATCACGGCGGCCGAGTTCGCGGTGTTCAAGGAGCGCAACGTCATCACTCGCGCAATCGGCGCCGCCGACGCGACCGCCGACAGCTGGATGATGCCGGTGCGCAACGGCGAGCGCCTCCTGCTGTGCTCCGACGGGCTGACGGGCGAGGTCCCGGACCGGACCATCCTCGAGGTCCTCAGCCGGGACGCCACGCCCGGCGCCGCCGCGCTCGAACTCATCGAGCTCGCCAAGCGAGCCGGCGGCCGGGACAACATCTCCGTCATCGTCATCGATGTCCTTACCGGCGGGCTCGACTTCGACGTCGACGAGATGACCGAGGGTGCGGCCCTCGCGCGCGCGGACGAGGTCACCGACGAGAGCACGGCGCCGATCGGTGTCGTGGGATCACCGTCATGACGTCGGAGCGTGCGACCGGGAATGTGCCGGGCGAGATGCCGGAGGATGACGAGACCGTCGTGATGCGGCCTGCCGCGGCAGCACCGGCTGCGGCAGGGGATGACGATGCGACCGTCGCGATACGGCGACCTGGGGTTGCCGACGCCGGTGTCGCGGCCGACGCTGCCGCTGACGACGACGCAACCGTCCCGGTCAGCGAGGACGACACCGTGCGGCGCCCGCGCGACGACGATGCGACCGTCGCGATGTCCGGGGGCGCTGCGGAGCGGACACCGACGGCAGCGAGGAATGCGGGACCACCGCATTCGTCCGACCCGCGTCCCAGCGCCCCGCGGCGCAGCGGCAAGCCGGTCATGTCGGCTCCGAAGCGTCGCCGTCGCCGCGGGCTGCACCCGGCGCCCGTGCCCGCGGGCTACGGGGAGCGGGCCGTGCGCGCCAGCGGGGCGGGGGCGGTCTCGACGTATCGTGCCCGGGCGATTCCGCGCCCGCCCGGCGCCGCGCCCCACGTGCCCGGGACTGCGCTGCTCGAGCGGGTCACGGGTGGGACACCGTCAGTGCGTCGCGAGTCGCGGCGATTCGCGCGGGTGGCCGTCGCGGGATTCGCGGCGTCGTGCGTCGTCTCGGTCGTCGGGCTGACGCTGATCGTTCGGGCCGCATTCGGGCTCTGAGCGCCACCGCCACTGTCGGTGGCCCCGGCTAGGCTGTGCGCGTGGTCGCAGCCCTCTACCGTCGCTACCGGCCGGAGACCTTTGCTGAGCTGATCGGCCAGGCACAGGTCACCGATCCGCTGCGGACGGCGCTGCGCACCGACCGGGTCGGGCACGCCTACCTCTTCAGCGGTCCACGCGGGTGTGGCAAGACGACGTCCGCGCGCATCCTCGCCCGCTGCCTCAACTGCGCGGAGGGCCCCACCGATACGCCCTGTGGTGTCTGCCCGAGCTGCGTCGAGCTGTCCCGTGACGGTGGCGGCTCGCTCGACGTCGTCGAGATCGATGCCGCCTCGCACAACGGCGTCGATGACGCACGGGACCTGCGTGAGCGGGCGGTCTTCGCCCCGGCGCGGGACCGCTTCAAGATCTTCATCCTCGACGAGGCGCACATGGTGACGCCGCAGGGCTTCAACGCGCTGCTCAAGATCGTCGAGGAGCCGCCGCCACATGTGAAGTTCATCTTCGCGACGACCGAGCCCGAGAAGGTCATCGGGACGATCCGCTCCCGGACGCACCACTACCCGTTCCGCCTCGTGCCACCCGCGCAGCTCCTCGACTATCTCGCTGAGCTGTGTGCGCAGGAGGGTGTGGAGGTCGAGCCCGGCGTGCTGCCGATCGTCGTGCGCGCGGGCGGCGGCTCCGTCCGCGACACCCTCTCGCTGCTGGATCAGCTCATCGCGGGCACCGACGGCGACATGATCGGCTACGCGCGGGCAGTCGCTCTCCTCGGATACACCCCCGATGCGCTCCTCGACGAGACGATCGACGCGCTCGCGGCCCGTGACGGCGCGGCACTCTTCACCGCCGTCGACCGGATCGTGCAGAC
Organism: Microbacteriaceae bacterium; assembly: GCA_035556075.1. Lineage (GTDB taxonomy): Bacteria > Actinomycetota > Actinomycetes > Actinomycetales > Microbacteriaceae > 73-13. The sequence continues at coordinate 38,333 of DATMFQ010000039.1, forward strand.
CGGCCAGGACCCGCGGCGATTCGTCGAGGACCTCCTGGAGCGACTCCGCGACCTCATCATCGTCGCGGCCTCGCGCGGCGGTGCCGATGAGCTGTTCCGCGGTGTGCCGGACGACCAGCTCGCGGCGATGCGCGCGCAGGCTGGCTCGTTCGCGCCCGCCGAGCTGTCCCGCGCCGCCGACATCGCCAACGACGCCCTGACCGAGATGGGCGGCGCCACCTCGCCGCGACTGCATCTCGAGCTCCTCGCCGCGCGCCTGCTCGTGGCGCTGGAGGGCGAGCCCGGTGTCGGGGCCGAGTCGCCTCGGGAGGCAGCAGTCCCGGCTCCGGCGGGTGCTGGAGCGGGTGCGAGGGTGGCTTCTGGCGAGTCGGTGGCGGCGGCTCCGGTAGCGTCCTCGGCACCAGCGGCCCCGACAGTGGCGGCGCCACGGGGCGCCGAGGACATCCGTGCGGTATGGCCCCGGGTGCTCGGCGCACTGCCAGCCGACGGCATCGCGGCCCGGGTCGCTGCGTTGGCGGAGGTTCGGGACTTCCGGGACGGGGTGCTCGCGCTGGGGTTTCCGACGCAGCGGGACATCGAGGCCTTCCGTCCGGAGAGCGAGCTGCTGCGGGATGCGATCCAGTCCGTGGTCGGCATCCGGGTGAAGTTCACGGCGAAGGCCGACGGTCAGGCTACCGGCGCTGTCCCGACCGTCCCGCCACCCGCGATAGCAGCACCCGTGGCCTCGGCGCCCGACCGGGCGGGGTCGACCCCCTCCGCGGCCGCGGCCGCCCCGACCTCGACCGTGCCGGCCCCCGACGACTGGGTCGTTGCGCAGATTCCGCAGTCGGACCCCGACGCGACGAATGCGGCACCCCCGACGCCCGCGGCCGCCCCCGCTGCGTCGACACCTGCGGCGCCGCCCGCTGCCGCCCCCATGCCCACCAAGACGGGCCCGACCCGCGGCGAAGCGGTCGTGCGCGACCTGCTCGGCGCGCGCTATATCGAGGAGCAACCGCTCCCGACCGCGACTGACTCGCCGTCGGGGGCGCCGACCGAATCGCTCGACACCGACGCGATTGCCTTCAACGGCTTCGACCAGTCGGGTCTGCCGGGGGCGAATCCGTCGACCGCGGGCTCCGACGAGCCCACCGCCGACGAGGCCCCTGCGTTCGACGACGAGCCCGCCTATGACGATTACCCGCCGGATGACGGCTGGGCGGAGGGCCGCTGAGCATGTACGACGGGATCGTTCAGGAACTCATCGACGAACTCGGCCGACTGCCGGGCGTCGGTCCGAAGTCGGCGCAGCGCATCGCATTCCACATCCTGCAGACCGAGACCTTCGACGTCGGCCGCCTCGCGACCCTGCTGACCGAGGTGCGCGAGCGCGTCCGATTCTGTGAGGTCTGCGGCAACATCGGCGAGGAGGCGCGCTGCGCGATCTGCCGTGACCCGCGCCGCGACCAGGGCCTCATCTGCGTCGTCGAGGAGGCGAAGGACGTCGTCGCGATCGAGCGGACGCGGGAGTTCCGGGGGCTGTACCACGTGCTTGGCGGCGCCATCAACCCGATCAACGGCATCGGCCCCGACAGCCTGCGCATCGCGAGTCTCGTCGCGCGCCTCGGCGACGGCAGCGTGCGCGAGGTCATCATCGCGACTGACCCCAACATCGAGGGGGAGGCGACCGCGGTGTACCTGACGCGGCTGCTGCAGTTCCCCGGACTCGAGGTCTCCCGGCTCGCCTCCGGGCTGCCCGTCGGCGGCGACCTCGAGTATGCGGACGAGGTGACGCTCGGGCGCGCGTTCGAGGGGCGCCGGCTCGTCGGCTGACGAGCACCATGCTGTCGGGGATCTGACGCGAGCTGCAACAGTCCCCCGGAGTGTCACCTCGGCCGGGTATGCTCATCGCCCGTGCTTGTCAGCCAGATCCCGACCGATGCCCGGCTCGTCGCCTTCGACCTCGACGACACTCTGGCGGAGAGCAAGTCGCCGCTCGAGCCCGAGATGGGCCGACTCCTCGCGCAGCTGCTGTCGATTGTGCCGGTCGCGGTGATCTCCGGCGGGCAGTTCGGCCAGTTCGAGACCCAGCTCCTCACGGGGCTCGAGGCCTCATCGAGCGCGCAGCAGGCGGCGTTCGGGTTCGGCCGCCTCCACCTGCTGCCGACCTGCGGCACGCAGTACTACCGCTGGCAGGACGCCGAGTGGCGACAGCAGTACGCCGAGGAGTTGCCGGCCGACGCGCGGGCGGAGGCGCTCGCGGTGCTCGAGCAGGAGGCACGCCGCCTCGGCGACTGGGAGCCCGCGAACCCGGGCTCGACCGTCTGGGGCGATGTCCTCGAGGATCGTGGCACCCAGGTCACGTTCTCGGCGCTTGGGCAGTCCGCGCCCGTCGACGCGAAGCGCGCCTGGGACCCGACCGGTGCCCGCAAGTCCGCCCTCCGCGACGCCGTCGCCCCGCTGCTGCCCGAGCTGGAGGTCCGCTCCGGCGGCTCGACGAGCATCGACATCACCCGCAAGGGCATCGACAAGGCCTACGGCATGCGCCGTCTCGCCGAGCTGTCCGGCATCCCGATCGAGGACACCGTCTTCGTCGGCGATCGTCTCGACCCCGACGGCAATGACTACCCCGTCCTCTCCCTCGGGATTCGCGCCGTCGCGGTGAAGGGCCCGGCCGACACCGCTCGCGTCATCACCGAGTTCCTCGCCGCGCACTGACCGCGGCCCTGCCGCATTCCTCGCGATGAATGCGGCACCTCGCAACCGCTCTGGCAGGCTTGAACCGGGGTCGTGCGACGGGCGGTACGATTGTGGGCTTGTGAGCCTCATCGTGCAGAAGTTCGGCGGATCGTCGGTCGCCGACGCGCCGAGCATCCGCCGCGTCGCCGAACGCATCGCCAAGACGAAGCGGGCCGGGCATGACGTCGTCGTCGTCGTCTCCGCCATGGGCGACACGACCGACGAGCTCCTCGACATCGCCGCCCAGGTCGTGGGCGGCGCCATCCCCGCCCCGCGCGAACTCGACATGCTCCTGACCAGCGGCGAGCGCATCTCCATGGCGCTCCTCGCGATGGCGATCAAGAACCTCGGCCTCGACGCCCGCAGCTACACCGGTAGCCAGGCGGGCATGATCACGGACGAGCGACACGGCGCCGCCCGCATCCAGGAAGTCACCCCGATGCGCATCCAGGCGGCGATCGACGAGGGTGCGATCGCGATCGTCGCGGGCTTCCAGGGGTTCAATCGGCAGACCGGCGACATCACGACGCTGGGCCGCGGCGGGTCCGACACGACCGCGGTCGCCCTCGCCGCCGCGCTGGGCGCGGAGGTCTGCGAGATCTACAGCGACGTCGACGGCATCTTCACCGCCGACCCGCGCATCGTGCCGCACGCGCGGAAACTCGACTTCGTCACTGCCGACGAGATGGTCGAGCTCGCCGCGTCTGGCGCGAAGGTCCTGTACACCCGTGCCGTCGAGTTCGCTCGTCGGCACGGCGTCACCATCCACGCCCGCTCGTCATTCAGCGACGAGCCGGGCACCATCGTCCGCAATGCCCGAGAGGGGGAGACTGTGGAAGAACCAGTCGTCACCGGGGTCGCCACCGACCTGTCCGAGGCCAAGATCACGGTCGTCGGCGTGCCGGACATTCCCGGGAAGGCCGCGCGCATCTTCACGATCGTCGCGAACGCGCCCGCCAACATCGACATGATCGTGCAGAACATCTCGACCACGGGCTCCGGTCGTACTGATATCTCCTTCACGCTGCCGACCGCCGACCTGCCCCGGACCCTCGAGGCACTCGGCGCGGCGCAGGAGGAGGTCGGGTTCGACCGGCTCATCCACGACGAGGACATCGCGAAGGTCTCCGTCGTCGGCGCGGGCATGCGCTCGAGCGCCGGGGTGAGCGCCAGGCTGTTCACCGCGCTGAGCGAGGCCGGCATCAACATCGAGATGATCTCCACCTCCGAGATCCGCATGTCGGTCGTCACGCGCGCCGACCTCGTCCAGGCCGCCACCCGAGCGATCCACACCGCGTTCGGTCTCGACGGTGACACCGAGGCGGTCGTCTACGCCGGCACCGGGCGGTAGTACCGCATTCGTCGGAGGTGCATGTTCTCCTCCGATGTGCATCTGATCTGACGTACATCCCGCGGAGGTCGGCCTGACAGGAGGGCACGCCCAGCACGCCCCCGTACAATTGACGCCCATGAGCAGCAACCAGGGCGTTCGAGTCGGCGTCGTCGGAGCAACTGGTCAGGTCGGCGCGGTCGTCCGCGAACTACTCGCACAGCGGGACTTCCCGATCGCGGAGCTTCGTTTCTTCGCGAGCGAGCGCTCAGCGGGGACCACGATCGACTTTGCCGGCGCGCCGATCACCGTGGAGGACGCCGCCACGGCGGACCCGAGCGGACTCGACCTCGCGATCTTCAGCGCCGGCGGCGCCATGAGCAAGGTGCAGGCGCCGCGCTTCGCCGCCGCGGGCGTCGTCGTCATCGACAACTCCTCGGCTTGGCGCCTCGACCCGGCGATTCCGCTTGTCGTCGCCGAGGTGAATCCGCACGAGATCGATGCCGCGATCGCGCCCGATGGCCCGCGCATCATCGCGAACCCGAACTGCACGACCATGGCCGCCATGCCGGTCCTCAAGGTCCTCGACGACGAGGCCGGCCTCCAGCGCCTCATCGTCAGCACCTACCAGGCGACCTCCGGGGCCGGCCTCGCCGGTGGCGAGGAGCTCGCCGAGCAGGTGCGCATCGGTACCGAGCAGGACCTCATGGGCCTCGTCCGTGACGGCCACGCGGTCGCGCTGCCGACGCCGGTGAAGTTCCCGCGCAACATCGCATTCAACGTCGTCCCCGTCGCCGGCTCGATCGTCGACGACGGCTCCGAGGAGACCGATGAGGAGCAGAAGCTCCGCAACGAGTCGCGCAAGATCCTTGGCCTCCCCGACCTCGCGGTGAGCGGCACCTGCGTGCGCGTCCCCGTCTTCACGGGCCACTCGCTGTCGATTAACGCCGAGTTCGCCGAGCCGATCACCCCCGCCCGGGCCCGCGAGCTCCTCGCGACCGCGCCCGGTGTCGCGCTCGTCGACATCCCGACGCCGCTGGATGCCGCCGGCGCCGACCCGAGCCTCGTTGGTCGGATCCGTACCGACCAGTCGGTGCCGGGTGGCCGCGGTCTCGCGCTCTTCATTTCGAACGACAACCTCCGCAAGGGCGCCGCACTCAACGCCGTCCAGATCGCGGAGCTCGTCGCCGCGCGCCTCACCGCCGCGGCGGCCGTCGCCTGATCGCGGGTCGCGCGCCCCGCATTCGTGCATGAATGCGGTGGGTCGCCCCATCCGCTCGGTGAGGACGGGAGGACTGAGCGCGCTCGGTAGGATTGCAGGGTGAGCCCGGACGTCGATGTCGCCCTGATCGGCGGCGGAATCATGAGCGCGACCCTCGGTACCCTCCTCCAGCGGCTCCAGCCGGACTGGACGATTGCGATCTTCGAGGCGCGGGGCGACGTCGCACAGGAGTCATCGAACCCGTGGAACAACGCGGGCACCGGCCACGCGGCGTACTGCGAGCTCAACTACACGCCCGAGCAGTCGGACGGCTCGATCGCGATCGCCAACGCGGTGAAGGTGAGCGAGCAGTTCCTCGTGTCGCGCCAGTTCTGGTCGAGTCTCGTCGCGGAGGGGGCGCTGCCGGCGCCGCGGGACTTCCTCAGCCCGGTCCCGCACATGACCTTCGTGTGGGGGGAGGCGAATGTCGACTTCCTGCGCCGCCGGTATGAGGCGCTCAAGGACCACCCGCTCTTTGCCTCGATCGAGTACACCGAGGACGCAGCCGTCATCCGGCAGTGGGCGCCGCTGCTCATCCCGGGGCGCCGCAAGGACCAGCCGATCGCGGCGACCCGCATCGTCGGCGGCACGGACGTCGACTTCGGCGCGCAGACGCATGACCTCATCGATGGGCTGCTCGCACGCGGGGCGACGCTCCACACGGACCGCCGGGTGACGAAACTGCGCCGGACCCGGGATGGCCTGTGGCGACTGCACACTCGTCACGAGGTGGGGCGCACGCCGGAGCAGGTGACGGCCCGATTCGTCTTCGTCGGCGCCGGCGGTGCGGCGCTGCCGCTGCTGCAATCGAGCGGGATCCCGGAGATCCGCGGCTACGGCGGCTTCCCGATCAGTGGCGAGTTCTTCCGCACTGATGACCCGGACATTGTGCAGCGCCACCTCGCGAAGGTCTACGGCAAGGCATCGGTCGGCGCCCCGCCCATGTCGGTCCCGCACCTCGACACCCGCGTGGTGGACGGCGAGCGGAGCCTCCTCTTCGGCCCGTACGCGGGTTTCTCGACGAAGTTCCTCAAGCACGGCTCGCTGCTCGATCTCTTCGGCAGCCTCCGGTGGCACAACCTCGGCACGATGATCGCGGTCGGTCTCAAGAACGTTGCGCTCGTGAAGTACCTGATCAGCGAGGTGCTCGCGTCGAGGACGAAGCAGGAGCGGGCGCTGCTGGAGTTCGCCCCCGGCATCGACACGTCGAAGTTCCACAAGATCACCGCCGGCCAGCGCGTGCAGATCATGAAGCGCGGCGCCGATGGCAAGGCCGCGCTGCAGTTCGGCACCGAGGTGGTCGCCGCCGCGGACGGCTCGATCGCGGGCCTGCTCGGCGCCTCACCCGGCGCCTCGACGGCGGTCCCGATCATGCTCGACCTCGTGGCCCGCTGCTTCCCGGACCGGCTGCTCGCCTGGGAGCCGACGCTCAAGGCCCTCATCCCGAGCTACGGGGTCAAGCTTGCCGACGATCCGGCGCTCGTCACCCGCCTGCTCGCCGAGACGGACGCGGCGCTCCAGCTGTCGAGGTGACCACCGCGTATTCGGGATGAATGCGTAGGTCGGCTCTCGCTGTATTCGGGATGATTGCGTGGGTCGGCTCCGCCTCAGCGTGCGGGGAGCAGATGGCGCGGTGGGCCCTCGAGCCGGGCAACCGAGATCTTCACCTCGACGAGTTCGCGCTCGACGCCGTCGATGCGTGCAGTGAGCTTCTCGTCGAGCGTATCGATCCGCGTGCTGAGTTTCTCGTCACCCCCGTCGATCCGTGCCCCGAGCCGTTGCTCGAGCCTCACCTCCATGGCGTCCATGCGGCGAATCATCCAGCCGAACGCACCGAAGAAGCTCAGCAGCAAGGCTGCAGCACTGATCACGGTGGTGATCGTCTCGACGGACATGGTCACGCTCCTATTGTGAAACGCTTGCTCCGATCCTGCTAGCGACCGCCGACCCTGGCGCGCGGCGCCGCTCGTCCCAGTCGATAACTGGTCCGCCAAGACACCTGTGAGAAGTCGCGAGGGCGAGTTCTCAGTCCTGCCGGGACTTCCTCGGCGGCCGATCCCCCCAGGAGCGGGAGGTCCCACCGCGCCCGCCCCGATCCGGCTTGATGTCGATGAGCCTGCCACTGATCCGGGTCCCCGAGAGTCGGTCAAGCACGTCGCCGGGCAGGTCGGCCGGGAGCTCGACGATCGAGAAGTCAGGCCGGATGTCGATGCGTCCGAAGTCGTCGCGGCCGAGCCCGCCCTCGTTGGCGAGCGCGCCGACGATCTGCCGTGGCTCGACCTTGTGCCGCTTGCCGACCTCGATCCGGTACGGCGCCATGGGCTGGGTCGACCGAAGGCGCCGCTCGCCCCGCGCTGGGTGGCCGCCTCGGTCCCGCCGCTCGTCCCGAGTCGTCGGAGCCCCGTCGCGTCCGCCGCGATCCCCCCGATGCTCCGTCCGCCGAAAACGCGGATCATCCGCCGCCAGCAGGAGCGGCTCGTCCCCTTGCGCGACGACCGCCAGCGCTGCGGCCACGTCCGACTCCGGGACATCGTGATGTCGGACGTAGTGGTCGATGATGTCGCGGAAGTCGCTGATGCGGTCCGTCTGCGTCAGCGCCGCGGTGATGGCGTCGTCGAAGCGGGCGAGGCGGGTGACGTTGACATCCTCGACGGTCGGCAGCTGCATCGGCGTGAGCGGCTGCCGGGTGGCACGCTCGATCGCGTCGAGGAGTCGCCGTTCGCGCGGGGTCACGAAGCTGATCGCTGTGCCGGACCGCCCAGCCCGGCCGGTCCGGCCGATGCGGTGCACGTACGACTCGGTGTCGATGGGGATGTCGTAGTTGATGACGTGGGTGATCCGGTCGACGTCGAGCCCGCGGGCGGCGACGTCGGTCGCGACGAGGAGGTCAAGTCGCCCGCTGCGCAGCTGCTGCACGGTCCGCTCGCGCTGCGCCTGCGCGACGTCGCCGCTGATCGCCGCGGCAGAGTAGCCGCGCGCCCGGAGCTTCTCGGCGAGGGTCTCCGTCTCGGTCTTCGTCCGGACGAAAATGATCATCCCGTCGAAGTCCTCGACCTCGAGGATCCGCGTGAGCGCGTCGACCTTCTGCTGGTAGGAGACGATGAGGTAGCGCTGGGTCGTGTTCGCCGAGGTCGTGGTCCGCGCCGCGACGGTGATCTCCTCGGGGTCGCGCAGATGCTGCGCGGCGATGCGCCTGATCGCAGCGGGCATGGTCGCGGAGAAGAGCGCGACCTGCTTGTCCTCCGGCGTCTCGGCGAGGATCGTGTCGACGTCCTCGGCGAACCCCATCTTCAGCATCTCGTCGGCCTCATCGAGTACGAGGTACTTCAGCTCGCTGAGGTCGAGCGTGCCCTTCGCGAGGTGGTCCATCACTCGGCCGGGCGTGCCGACGACGACGTGGACGCCACGCCGCAGCGCCGACAGCTGCACCCCGTAGGCCTGGCCGCCGTAGATCGGCAGCAGACTGACGCCGCGCAGGTGGGCGGCGTACGCCTCGAACGCTTCGCTCACCTGCAGCGCGAGCTCGCGCGTCGGGGAGAGGACGAGCGCCTGCGGGAGCTTCTGCGTGACGTCGAGCCGCGAGAGGAACGGCAGCGCGAACGCGGCGGTC
>DATMFQ010000040.1:0-14663 GCA_035556075.1 Microbacteriaceae bacterium
ATCGATCGCCTCGGGACGCCCGTTGCGGCCGACCCCGACCGCGAACTCGACCTCGTCGCCCTCGCTCGGTCGCGGCGCCCCACTCGGGTAGGCACTGTGGTGGACAAACACCCGGCGGCCGCCGTCCGTCTCCTCGAAAAATCCGAACCCGCGTGCGTCATCCCAGCGGACGAGCACACCAGTGCGTCGGGCTGGGGTACCCATGCACGAATGCTAACCGCGGCGACCGACGTTCAGCTCGCCGAGGAGCTGGGTGCAGCAGTGCAGCACGCCCTCAGACCGCGCGCGGCACTCGGCGTGCCACGAGCACCAGGTGGACGACGATGCCGATGAGGAGCAGGAAGCTCGTGACGATGTACACCGTGTGCAGCTGCGACTCGCCCGCCTCGCCGCCAGCGAGGACGATGTCGGTCCGGGCGTTGAGCATCGGTCGAACGACCGCGACCTGGACGATGAGGACGACCCAAAGCGCCTCGAGCACCGCCCAGATGCTGCGGCTCGAGCGCGGCCGGATCGACAGCAGGGTGATGACGAGGAGCATGCCGACGCCGATGAGGTCTGCCGTGGTCAGGACGAGTCGGCCGATGCCGAGCGCGATCTCGACGGTCACGCCGGGTGCGAGGAATTTGAGTGGCGTCTCGATGAATGCGAGCGCGCCGAGGATCCCCAGCCACACGCTCGGCAGAATGAGTCGGAGTGCCCAGATCGCCATGCCTTCAGCCTACGACTGGCAGCAAATACCGGGACGCTGGGGTCAATGTCAAGGCCTTGCCTGGTCCCGACGATCCGGCCTAGCCTGACCCCGCGGCTCGCGTCCCACACTGAGGCGTCGTGGTGGTGCGCGAGCCGCCCTCGATACTGGACACCCTGAAGGAGGCCCCCATGAGTCTCGGAGCCGGAATTGGACTGCTCGTCATTGGCGCGATCCTTGCCTTCGCCGTCAACGTCGAGACCGAGTGGGTCGATCTCACCATGATCGGCTACATCCTGATGGCGGCGGGCCTCGTCGGCATCATCATTGGCATCGTGCTCATGGCCCGGCGCAGCCGCACCGACACGGTGAGCCGCACGGTCATCGACCCCGCGAGCGGGGAGCGTGTCGAGCGCGTCACGAGCGATCGGGACGACCCCGTCATCTGAGCGCGCCCCGCGTGTTGCGCCGTCGGCGCTCGGTCGCCAGGCTGGGAAGGTGACGACGAAGCAGCACGACCCCGATCTGAGTGCCCGGGCGGGGAAGACTGGCACGCCCACGCAGCTCATCTCCCGTGAGACGAGCGAGTTCGACCGCGGGCTCAGCTTCTTCGACGCGATCTACGCCTTCGCCATCACGCTGCTCATCGCCAACGTCGACGCGCCACCTGCCGAAGCCTGGCACGATCTCGGCACCCTGCTCGACACGGGTGTTGTGCGCCAGCTCGGCGGGTTCGCACTGAGCTTCGTCGTCATCGCCGCGTTCTGGCGGGTCAACCTCGGGCTCGTCAAACGCGTGTCGGCGATGGATTCGGCGACGACGACCATGAATCTCGTGGCGGCCGCATTCGTCGTGCTCATCCCGTTCACGACGCAAGGCATCAGCGACCCCGCCTCCGAGAACTACGTCCTGCCGACCATCCTCTATGCCGTGAACATCGCGACCGCCTCGATCGCCCAGCTCGCCATGTTCGAGGTCGCACGGCGGCGCGGGCTCGAAACGGATCGCCTCTCGCTGCGCGCGCACACCGCATTCGTCCTTGACTGGCTCGTCGTCCCCGCGGTCTTCCTCGCGTCCATTCCGGTCGCGCTGCTGTGGGGTGCCGACGCCGGCAAGATCACGTGGGCAGCCCTCCTCATCCTCGGTCCGCTGTCCGCATGGCTCGTCACGCGACGCGCAGCGCGGCCCACACCGCCGCGGTGATGATCGGCCGGGGCTCCACCGGTCGGTCACTGCCGAGCACCTGCAGGAAGAGGCCCTGGAAGCAGCTCGCAAGGAGCCGAACCGCGAGCTCCGGGTCCGGCGCACCGAGCTCGGCGAAGGCGAAGCCTACCGGCGCGAGCATCTCCGTGCGCCGTGCATCGAGGATGTGTCGGACCGCCTCGTCGTGCCCGGCTTCGACGTAGAGCGCGAGGCGGGCGGCGGTCAGCGCGCGCAGCGGCCCGACCTGCTCGGCGAAGATCGCGACGAGCGAGTCGGCGAGGTCGCCCGGTGAGCCGGCCATCAGCTGGCGGGTGACGGCCGGCAGCTCCGTCGCGACCATGTGCGTCGTGACGCCGACGAGCAGCGCCTCGCGGGTGCGGAATGCGTTCGAGGTGGAGCCCTCGGGCAGCCCGGCGCGCTCGTCGACGCGACGGTGGGTGAGTCCGCGGATCCCCTCGGCCGCGAGGAGCTCGATCGCGGCTCGGAGCGAACGCTCCCGGTTCGACGCCATGGAATCATGGTAACTACATTCGTAGTTGTGCCCGGGGTGGCGCGGCAGTACATTCAGCGCATGTCGCCAATCCCCGCGCTTGCGATCGCCGACCTCGTCCTCCTCGTGGCCGCCGCCTCGCTCGGGCTCGCCTCGCTACTCGGCTGGCTCCGGCACCCCGAAGCTGCCTTCCCCACGGCGAAGGCGGTCACGCACCTCGCGCTCCAACTGGTCGCCATCGCGGTCTGGGTGGCCTTCGTCGTCTCCGGAGCCGTCGCCGCCGCCTGGGCCGCATTCGTCATCATCACCCTCGGCCAGGTGCTTGGTGACCTGCTCATGTTCGCCTCGTACCGCGCCCGCCGGCCCGGCGTCGCGCAACCCGGCTACCTCGCCGTCGGCGGGGACGTGCTGAGCTTCCGCCGCCCGGTGCCGGCCATGCACGCGCTCGTCGGCGCGCTCGCCTGGTTCGGCATGCTCGCGATCTGCATCGCCGCGACTGTCATCGGCTAGCGGGATCTGGTGCGCAGCGGCCCCGCGGGCGCTTAGTCCAGGCCGAGGGCGGTGGCGATCTCGGGGAACCGGACCGCGATGGCCTGCCAGAGGATCTCCTCGTCGGTGCCGTCGTAGTCGTGGGCGATGAAGTTGCGGACGGCTCGGATGCCGCGCCAGTCGATCTCCGGATGCGCGTCCCTGAAGGACTCGGCCAGCCGATCAGCGGCAGCGGACAGGTCGACGACGAGCGACCGGGCAATGCGACGTTGGTCATCATCGTCCGGGTCGATGAACCGCTCATGTCCACGGTCAGCGACCCGTCGAGCGGTGACCGCGAAACGGGCGATGTCGGCGAGGATCACCGGCACGCGATCGAGCTCGTCCCCGCTCACAGCGCGACGGCCTCGGCGAGGATCCGCTCCATCGTCGGCCCGGTGCCTCGGTCGGAAACGACGTCGACCCCGACCCCCAGCAGCTCTTCGACCTCGGCCATGAACCCCGCGAGGTCGAACACCGACGCCTCCGGCGCAGGGTGCACGAGCAAGTCGACGTCGGAGACGGCACCGGCAGTCCCACGCGCGACCGAGCCGAACACCCGAACCTCGCTCAGCCCGCGAGCCGCGGCGGCTGCGAGAATTGGAGTCCGCACCTGACGCAGCCGCTCGAGCGTCGGGACCCGGAGCACGGCGTCGAGGCGCTCCGCAGTCGCCGCCGCGGGGACCCGACGGCCCCGCTCGTACGCAGCAATATTCGGTTGCGGGACACCGGATCGCGCGGCAAGCTCACGCTGCGACAGGCCAGCCTCCTGCCGCCTGCGCCGCAGCATCTCGCCGCTCGTGCCCGTCGCCATAGCCCCATGATAGCGAGGCGATATCGACACAGCGAACGGCAAGTCGCGTCTGCGCCGTGCCGGCCGGATGAACCACATCGGCATCAGCATCGAGCATGGCGCCAGAAGCGACAGATGTCTCGCGACATATGAGACACATGTCGCGAGACATCACAGGGTGGACCCTAGGAGATTCGAACTCCTGACCTCCTCGATGCGAACGAGGCGCGCTACCAACTGCGCCAAGGGCCCGCGCTCCACGCGGGGTGAAGTGCGGCGTCAATCGTAACAGAGGCTTAGGAGGCGCGGCGCCGCGCGAGCGCAGAATCCAGGTCGATCGCGACACCGGAGGCGTCATCGCCGACAATGCCCATGCTCGCGTACCGGCTCGACGTCGTCATCGCCGGCGCAGACACCGGTGCTGTCGACTGGGTGACCCCGACGGGCTCCCGGTCCCGCGCATTCATCCTCTCGACGGGAGCGACCGAGGACGCGCCAGCTGCCGCACGAGCCGCGACACGGCGGCGCTCCTCCACCTCAGCGATCCGCGCGTTCTCCTCGGCAGCCCCGACGGACTGGCCAAGCGCCTCGGCCCGCGCGGCGGCGAGCATCGCCTCGCGGCGCACCTGCGCAAGCGGCTGCGGCAGCGGCTGCGGAGTCCACGTGCGGGACGGCGACGACGGTGCTTGCCGGACCCGGTGCTGCGGCGCGCGCGACACACGCTCCCGCGCAACCTCGGCGCGGCGCGCCCGCTCCTCGGCGGCAGCCCGTGCGGCGCGCTCCCGCGCGGTCGTGTTGATCCCGTGCTGCAGGGCACCGGCACCGACCGCGACGAGGGCGGCGATGACCGCGACGATCCCGCTCGCCGCCGCGACGCCCGCGGTCACGGCGAGCGAACCCTGCCAGCCGAGCACGACGAGCGCAGCGACGAGGACCGCGGTCACGGCGAGGCGGGTGCGGCGCAGCCGTGCGGCGGCCGCCGCGCGCACGTCGACCGCGGCGCGCGCCTCGGCGAGCACCTGCTGCTTCGTCAGCCGCGACGCGGCGATGCGGGCCTTCGCGGCATTCTCGAGCCGCAGCGCCTCGGGCGCCTCAGCGGTCTCGGCGAGGACGCGGATGGTCTGCTGGAGTCGCACGGCATTGCGCTCGCTCGCGAGATACTCGCGGCGCTGCAGCCAGTTCGGGACCAGATAGGCGAGCCAGAGCACGGCTGCGACCGCGAACAGGATCCCTCCGCCGAACCACGACTCCATGGCGGTCAGGCTAAGCGGCGGAGCGCATTCTCTCGATCTGCCACACCGAACATTCAACAACTACTTGAAGCTGCCCGCGCCAGTCCCCCGCGCCGGTCCCCCGCGCCCGGCCCCATGTCGCCCGGTCAGCCGGCGAGACCCGCTGCGATCCGGTCGATCGCGGGCACCCGCGCCCAGTTCGGGTCGACGCGGTCCGAGCGCCACCGCTCGAGCACCCCGAACGGCACGTCCTCGACGGTGAGCGCGAACGCGAAATGATCCCGCCACGCACCGTCGATATGGATATAGCGCCGCCGGATCCCCTCGTAGCGGAAGCCGAGCTTCTCGACCACCCGCAGCGATGCCGCATTCTCCGGTCTGATGCAGATCTCGACCCGATGCAGCCCGAGCTCGGTGAAGCAGTGATCCGCGACGAGCGCAACCGCCGTCGGCGTCACACCGCGGCCCGCGAACCGCTCCGCGACCCAGTAGCCGATCGCGCAGGACGACAGCGAGCCGAAGGAGATCTGCGACACATTGAGCTGCCCGGCGAACTCGCCGCCGACCTCCATGACGAAGGGGAGGCCGACGCCCTCGCGGGCCATGTCGCGGAGGAGACGAATGCCGGCGCGCGCGCCGTAGGACGGCCCACTCCCGGGATTGGTCGCCTCCCAGCGCCGCAGCCACCCACGACCCGTCCGCAACTCCGCCTCGAGCACCCGCGCGTCGCGGACCCGAATCGGGCGGACCGTGACGACCGGGTCATGCAGCGTGGGCAGGGCGAGGCGCATCTACAGCTCCGCCGCAAACCCCTTGAGCCAGGCACGCAACTCCGGGCCCAGGTCGTCGCGCTCGGTCGCGATCCGCACGATGGCTTTCAGATACTCGAGCTTGTCACCCGTGTCGTAGCGACGGCCGCGCCAGACCACGCCGATGACCCCGCCGCCACGACCCGTCTCGGCATGCCGCTGCAATGCGTCGGTGAGCTGGATCTCGCCGCCAGCGCCCGGCTGGGTCGTCTCCAGCGTGTCGTAGATCTCGGGCGTGAGGACGTAACGGCCGGAGATGGCGAGCCGGGAGGGCTCGGTACCGGGCGCGGGCTTCTCGACGAGGCCGGTGATGCGCACCACGTCCGGATCGTCGCCCAAGGCCTCGATCGTCGCGATACCGTACTTGTGCACCTCGCTCGCCGGCACCTCTTCGAGCGCGATCACGCTCGCCCCGGTCTCCTCGTGCACGGCGATGAGCTTGCGCAGCAGCGCATCGTGGTCAGCGAAGATGTTGTCACCGAGGAGCACGGCGAACGGCTCCTGCCCGACGTGCTGGCGGGACTTGAGAATCGCATGGCCGAGGCCGAGCGCGTCACCCTGGCGCAGATAGTGGACGTCCGCGAGCTCCGCCGAGTACATGACCTCGCGGAGCCGCTTCGCGTCACCCTTCGCCTCCAGCGCGCTCTCGAGCTCGTAGTTGTGGTCGAAATGGTTCTCAAGCGCGTTCTTATTGCGTCCCGTGATCATGAGGAGGTCGACGAGGCCCGCGGCGACGGCCTCCTCGACGACGTATTGAATTGCCGGTTTGTCGACGACCGGGAGCATCTCCTTCGGCATCGCCTTCGTCGCGGGAAGGAAACGAGTCCCGAGGCCGGCCGCTGGGATCACTGCCTTCGTCACTGTCGCCATGGCGTCCAGCCTACGGCCCACCGCCAATGACCGGCCTGCCTAGGATGGCCGCATGGCCAGTGATGTGTTCAGTGCGAAACGAGCCCTCCGCGCCGAGATTCGCCAGCGCCGACGAATCGCGACCGCCACCGAACGCACCCAGGACGCCGAGGGCCACACGGCGCGCCTCATCGAGCTCGCCGAGCGGCTCGGCGCCACGTCCGTCGCGACCTACCTCTCCATGGGGCACGAGCCGGACACCCGCGGATTCCTCGCCTGGGCGCAGGAGCACGGCATCAAGGCACTCCTGCCAATCTCGCGCGACGACGGCCTCCTCGACTGGGCGCCCTACGACGCGGGGGTCGAGGACCGCGATATCCACGGCATGCTCATCCCGACGAGTGAGCTGCTTGGGCCGATCGCGATCAATGACGTCGACCTCATCCTCGCGCCCGCGTCGGCGATCGACCTCACGGGCATGCGGATGGGCTGGGGCCGTGGCTACTTCGACCGGACGCTCGGCTCCATGGCATCCAGGCCGCCCGTCTATGCTGTGATCTTCGACCACGAGCTCCTCGACGAGGTGCCGCACGACGAGCATGACGAACGGCTCGACGGGGTGGTCACTCCCACCCGCATCCTGACCTTCTGAACCGACATGCCGACTTACTCTTACCGCTGCACTGAGTGCGGCACCGCCTTCGATATCGTCCAGGCCTTCACGGACGATTCCCTCACCGAGTGCCCGTCCTGCTCCGGCCGGCTCCGCAAGCTCTTCAGCGCGGTCGGCGTGACCTTCAGCGGCAGCGGCTTCTACCGCACCGACTCGCGGGCCGAGGCGAAGGCCGGCGCGAGCTCGAGCACCGGCGCTGGCAGCAAGGGATCCGAGTCGGGCTCCGGCTCCGGTACCGCGGGCAGCACCAGCAGTTCCGCCGCCCCCGCGAGCACCGCGGCCAGCGGCTCGTCAGGCGACTGACGCATTCCTGCTGACCGCCGCGCCTCCTTGTCCGGGACGCCCCGGTGCGGTGAGATTGGTGCATCCGCGTCGCTCGGCACGGACATCCCGGCTGGAGAGGCGGACCCCTCATGTTCAAGGGCTTCAAGGAATTCATCGCGCAGGGCAACGTGATCGACCTCGCAGTCGCGGTCGTCATCGGCGCCGCATTCGGGGCGATCGTCACCGCGATCGTCGATGCGGTCATCAATCCGCTGCTCGGCGCATTCCTGCCCTCCGGTGATCTCGCGACCTGGACGCTCGACGTGCCGGGCATCTTCGCGACCGCGTCCTTCGGCATCGGCGCGATCATCTCGGCGCTCATCAACTTCGTCGCCATCGCGCTCGTCGTGTACTTCGCGCTCGTGCTGCCGATGAACAAGCTCAAGGAGCGCCAGGCGCGCCGCGCCGCCGTCACCCCCGAGCCGGAGGCCGGCCCGACGCAGGAGCAGCTCCTCGCGGAGATCCGGGATCTGCTCGCCCAGCAGCGCTAGGCGCGTCTCCTTCCCGCTCGTCAGGGAAGGACTCGGGACGAATGCGGTGGTACGGCCGACCGCAGCCCATCCCTCGCGAGGCGCCGACTACGGGCTGCCGGTGCGGACGCCGATCAGTAGTGCGGCGGCTTGTCGGCGCGCAGGCGCGCGTCGTTCTCCCTGGTGTCGTGCCGATCCGGCTCGGGTGCCGGGTGCGGATCCGAGCCGGGCGGCGGCTCGGTGCGGGCGCGGCGGCGGCGTGGCGTCGAGGGTGGTCCGGGATCGCGCGGCGCGCCCTCATCCGGCGAGATTCCCCGCTCCCGGCCCGGCTCGACGTCCACGACTAGCGGAAGTCGCCGTCGAGTCCCGGCAGGGTGATGGGCTCGGTCGACGGCAGCGCGGCGTCCTGCGCACCGAGGGGTGGGAGCTCCGAGGTCGGGCGGAGGTCACCCGCGACGAAGGCGTGCTCGACGGAGTCCCGCAGCGCGAAGGGTTCGGGCTCGGCCGCGGTGTCGTCGCCGCCGTCGTCGGGGGGCGTCGCCGCATCCGGCGGCGCGGCGACGGGCTCCGCGAACTCCGACCGCGCGTCACCCACGAACTCGGACCGCGCGTCACCCACGGGCGCACCGCCGGGCCCGTCATCAGTCGCACCCGCGGGCGGGTCAGCCAGTGACCAGGAACCGCGTGGCTCGCTCGCGCGCGAGGCCGCGGTCGGCGGTGCCTCGGGGTGCCACGCTTCGACCGCGGCGGGGCCGGGCTCCACCGGGGGCGCCGTCGGAACGGCCGAGGCCAGGAGGCTCTGGACGGGGACGTCCTGGATCGGGGTGGCCGACGCGACATCGCCGGCACGTCGAGGGCCAGGCACGGGCGGCGCGCCGTCGGGCACGCCGAGCATCTCGGCGATCCGCGCCGCGATCGCGTCCGGCGCCTGGAAGAGCTCGAACGCGTGGACCCGCACGTAGTGCCAGCCGAGTCGGTGCAGCAGCGCCGGTCGCATGCGCAGCGACTCCCGGAGGCTCGAGGCGAGCAGGTCGGTGTCGGACTCGATGACGGCCGCGCGGCCGCTGTAGCTCGCCACGAGCGGGAACGCCCCACGGTAGCCGAGCCGGGTCGTGACGCCGAGCGCGCCGAGTCGCTCCGCGAGATCGATGATCATCGGATCGCCGTCCCCGTCGCGGTCGGCCGGTGGCGTGCGCTGCGCAATGTCCTCGAGCACCTCGCGGAACGCCGCGACCCCGGGGGTGACCCGCGCCGGGTCGATGTCGTCGACGCCCACCGCGGTGACGATGCGGCAGGCGCGGCGCGCGGAGGTGATCGCCGATGCGAGGAGCTGCTGGCCGCCGGGCTCCCCCAGGGGACCGAAGTCGGTGAGCACCCGGCCGTGCGCCGTCCGACCGTAGCCGAGCGACACAATGACATGGTCGCGAGAGGTCGCGACCGAGTGATCGAGGGCGACGCAGTCAAACGGCTCCCACGACTCCCGAGCGAGGAATGCGGCGAGCTCGGGCCGTCGCACCGAGGCCTCGAGCACGGCGCCCATGACGCGCGTCGCGTGTCGCCGAGACGGGGAGACGACCATGAGCGACTCGGTCGGCCGCTGCTTCGCGTGGGCGGCGACGAGGTCGACGACGCGGGCGACCTCCGCGTCGGGCGACTCCGCCGCCGAGGCCTGCTCGTTGAGCTGACCTCGCGCCCCCTCGACGTGGTCGACGCGCAGGGTCTGGTGCCCGAAGTAGGTCCCGGCCCAGGGCTGCGCGAGAATCCGGCCGTCGTACCACCGACGGTTGACGAGCTCGGTGAGGTCCTCACCGCCCGCACGATAGCTGCGGGTCAGCGTCGCGATGCGCAGCAGCCGCATGAGGACCTCGACGAGCGACTCGGGGGCCGAGGGGGCCTCCTCAGCCGTCGTCCGACCGCGCTGGTCGCGCACGCGCGTCTCAAAGGGACTCGGCGTCTGGGTCACGGGGTCACCGAAGGCGACGACCTGACGCCCGCGTCGGATCGCGAGCGCGGCCTCCGCGACGGTCATCGCCCCCGCGTCGAGCAGGATGACGGTGTCAAACGGCATCGTCGCGTCGATGCGGGGCATGTCATACGGCGAGGCGAGCCACACGGGCGTGAGCGCCCGGGTCAGGTGCGGTGCCGCGCGGTACAGGTCGGCCGAATCGACCTGCTCGCGGCGCAGCACGCGCTTGAGGAGCTCCGCCTCCTCGCGCCAGTCAACGAGCCCGATCCGCCACTGCTCGGCGAGCCGCCACGCCAGTCGCGGCGCATTCGCCCGCGCGTGCGCCTCGTCGACGAGCCGGAAGTCGGCCTCGAGCCGGTCGACGACCTCGGTCTTCGCGCCGAGCAGCGCTCGCTCTCCCTCGAGCATGCTGACGAGCGCGGACTTCCACCACGCGAGCTCGAGCTCGGCGGGAATGTGCTCGACGGGGACATGCCGCGCCGCGAGGTCGGCGATGAGCGGGTCGAGCCCGGCAGCCTGCAGCCCACCGAGGAGCTCTGTGCGTTCGCGAAGATTGTGCAGCGCCTCGGACTCCTCGGCGAGGGCCGCGAGCAGCTCGCGCAGCTGCGCGACCGGAAGTCGGCTCAGCCGCGCATCGTCGGTCCGGCCAAGCCGCGTGTCGAGCTCGGCGAGGTCCTGCTCGACGGCCTGCAGCGCGACCTGGCACTCGGCGATGCCGACCGGCACGCGCGGCACCGCCCCCTCCGCGACATAGCGATGCCAGAGCACCCGCTGCTTCTGCACCCGCACCAGGGCTTCGTGCAGGTCGGGGACCCGCACGCCCGGCCGCAGGTAGTCCTGTGCGTGCCTGATGAGGCTGCGGCGCTCCGCATTCGTGAACTCGGGATGATCACGCTTCGGCGCCGTCGCCGCGATGAGCTCGGTGATCGAGCGGTCGAAGACGCTCGGCTGGAAACGGTCGAGCGTGTCGCGCAGGTCGAGCAGCAGGCGGATGTAGATGCCGAGCTCATGGAGGTGCTGGAACGGCCGCATGTGCGTGCCCTCGATGAGCGCGAGGCCCTTGTCGACGAGGTCGGGCACGCTCCGGCGGTGCAGCTTGAGCGCAATCTCCTGAGCGCGGGTCGCATCATCGGCGGTGGCGAAGTGGGCACCGAGCCACGGGTTCGAGCCGGGCGCGCGGCGGAACTCACCGAGCCGCGATGCCTCCTGCGCGAGCCGCGCCATCCGCTGCCGCTCGTCGAGGTCGGCCAGCCGCTCGACGCTGGCCCGGCTCAGCCGCGCGGTCGTCGTCGCCTGCGGTGCGGCGATCGCCAGCCGCGACAGCTCCGAGACGCAGTCGAGCACCGTGACGCCGAGCACCGGGTCGGGACGCACGAGCCCGTCTCGGTAGTCCTTGATGACCGAGCGCAGCCGCACGAGGGCGTCGTCGACGTCATCGAGTTCGGGACGCGCCGCCCGCTCGGCGCGCGTGATCGCGAGCACGGTGTCGCGTCGTGCCGTGCCCGGGCTCGCGGTGAGCCCGGTGAGCCCGAGGGCGTCGAGCCGGTCGCGCACCGCCCGAAGCGATTCCCGGCGCGGGCCGACGACGAGGACGCGCTTGCCCTCGCCGACGAGCGCACCCAGCGCATTCACGACCGTCTGGGTCTCACCGGCGCCGGGCAGGGTCCGCACCACCATCGAGTTGCCCGCGGCGATCTGCGCGACGACACGCTCCTGCTCCTCGTCTGCATCCAGCAGCAGGTCGTCCGTCTGGGGCGAGCGCTGGTCGACGGGGACCGGCTCGGCGGTGCGCCACGTCTCGCGGACCGTCTCGACCGCGGACTGATTGCCCGCGATCGCGTCGAGCAGAGGGTGCGCCAGCAGCTGGGCGTCGGCGACCATGGGGCCGGCGACCTCAGCGAAGGTCGTGATGACGAGCCGGGGCGTGACCTGGAATTCGGGGAGGTGCGCGGTGAGCTGACGGATCCCGTCGAGCACCGCATTCGGTGTGAAGCCACCGTCGACCGACGCCAGGCGCGCAAAGGCGATCGGGTCGAGTTCGATGCCGTACTGCCTGGTCAGCGCCGCCGCAAAGGACGGATTCAGCTCGGTCGCGCCACGCAGCACGAGCTCGAAGTCGTCGCCGACGCGACGCATCCGGAGCGTGCGGAGCAGGACCGGGGCGATGTGGTGCTCGGTGATCTCGGTGCCGTCACCGAGCTGCCGCGGCGCCGCCCACTCCGCGACCGCGATCCCGAGGCGGATGGCGTCGATGCCACGCGCGCTCGACAGCTCGCTCGACTTCTGCAGGATCGCCTCCGCAGCAAGCTGTGCGGTGCGTGCCGCGAAGCTCTCGCGCACGAGCGACGACAGCCGGGTCCGCTTGCCGGCGATGAGCCGGGCGAGGCCGCCGGGGTGCGTCGAGGTGATGTCGATGCGCGCGCGCGGGCTGTCCTCGAAGCTCAGCAGTGGGCTCGGACCGCCAAGCGCGGCGATCTCCTCGCGCCACCGACGGCGCGCCGACTCGGTCGGGTCGACGAGCTGGAGGTCCGGATCGCCGAGCTCGGCACCACTGACGCGTTCGGGCGCGGCGACCTGCGGCTCCGGCCCGGCCGCATCCGGTCCGGTGCCGCGAGGCAACTCAGCCGTATTCTCCAGACGCCACACACGTGCACTCTAAGGACGCAATGCGGCGCAGGCCGGTTGCCACCCGGAGTTTCCGGTAAATCGACGAATGGGGCCGCCGCCTTACGGCGACGACCCCATTCGGTAGTGAGTCGGTTGACTCGAGCGTCAGACCAGCGACACCTTCGCGCCGGCGCCCTCGAGCTGTGCCTTCGCCTTCTCGGCGGTCTCCTTGTTGACGCCCTCGAGCACCTTCGCGCCCGCGGTCTCCGCGAGGGCCTTCGCCTCCGACAGGCCGAGGCTCGTCAGGGCGCGCACCTCCTTGATGACCTGGATCTTCGACGCGCCGGCGTCCTCGATCACGACGTCGAAGGAGTCCTTCTCCTCGACCGCCTCGGCGGGGGCGCCGCCGGCCGCCGGGGCCGCCGCGACCGCGACCGGCGCGGCAGCGGTGACCTCGAAGACCTCCTCGAACTTCTTCACGAACTCGGAGAGCTCGATGAGGGTGAGCTCCTTGAACGCCTCGATGAGCTCGTCGCTCGTCAGCTTCGCCATGTGTTACTCCTGCTTGTGCTTGATGAAACTATTCGGTGGATGAATGCGGGTGCCCGCGTGATTACGCGGACTGCTTCTCCCGCAGCGCGTCGACCGCGCGAGCGGCCTGCGACAGCGGGGCGTTGAAGAGGTACGCGGCCGAGAACAGCGAGGCCTTGGCGGCACCCGCGAACTTCGCGAGCAGCACCTCCCGGCTCTCGAGGTTCGCCAGCTTGTCGACCTCCGCGGCGCTCAGGGCGGCACCGTCGAAGTAGCCGCCCTTCACGACGAGGAGGGGGTTCGCCTTGGTGAAGTCACGCAGCGCCTTCGCGACGGCGACCGCGTCACCGTGCACGAATGCGATGGCGGTCGGACCGGTGAAGGCATCGTCGAGGTCCGAGATGCCTGCCTGGTTCGCCGCGATCTTCGTCAGCGTGTTCTTCACGACGGCGTACGACGCGTGCTCGCGAATGCTGCCCCGCAGCGCGTTCAGCTGCGCGACCGTGAGCCCGCGGTACTCGGTGAGCAGAACGGAGTTTGAGTTGCGGAACAGCTCCGTCAACTCGGCGACCGTCGACTGCTTGTCAGCCATGGTGCTCCTGTGATTGTCGTGGGTTGGATGCCAATGACCTGGCTCATAAGAAAAGGCCCCGTGCAGATGCACGGAGCCTTGAGATGTCCCGAAGATCCGGGATGCTTTGCTTCGTTCACCTGCGCTGGCGCCGCTCTCGCGGACCTTCGTCGTCCCGCCTTGCGAGCGGAACGAACCTGCGGTCTTTGGCAGTCGTCGAGTCTAGCACGCGCGAACGTGCCGGCTGACGCGTCCCGTCAGCGCTTCGAATAGGCCTCGACGATGTCGGCGGGGATGCGGCCGCGGTCGCCGACCTTGTAGCCGTTCGCTTGCGCCCACTCGCGGATCGCGCCGAGGTCCGAGCGCGACGCTGGCCGGCGCTTCCCCGCAGCCGACGCGCGACCCGTGGCGCTCCCGACCCGACGACCTGCCTTGATGAATGGCGCGAGCGCGTCCTGCAGCTTCGCCACGTTCGCCGGGCTGAGGTCGATCTCGTACTGCACCCCATTGAGCGCAAACGTCGTTGTCGCGGCCGATGCCGGAAGCGGGGTTGCGTCAAAGTCGTCAATGAGCACGGTTTTGATTGCCATTCCACAATATTAAAGTCCGGAGGCGCATTAGGGAAATAAATGAGGAATGTGTACCCGTACATTCCTCACGGGGTTAATTTTCGGTGCGATGCATCGGAATCCGCAGGTGCATCGGCGAGGCGTCTGCGGGCCGGCAATCGGCCGAAAAGCGTGAGGCCCGCCGGTGCAATACCGGCGGGCCTCATCGATTGCGTTGATCAGCCGATCGACGCGACGTCGAGCGGGATGCCCGGGCCGAAGGTCGTCGAGACCGAGCCCTTCTGGATGTAGCGGCCCTTCGCGGAGGCCGGCTTCGCCCGGAGGATCTCGTCGAGCGCCGCCTGGATGTTCTCCGAG
>DATMFQ010000041.1:0-75568 GCA_035556075.1 Microbacteriaceae bacterium
ACGATACGACGCTGAGCCTCCGAGACACCGTTATCGGCACCGAGCTGAAACTGTCGGGTGCCGTGGAGATGACCATCGCACCTGAGCCCGCCTCGTACGCGAACGCGCCCTATACCTGCGGTGCTACCAACCTCACGATCAGCACCGTCGACGGCGAGCTCCGGATGACGCGGCAGTAGCCGTCCGGCTAGGCTCTCCGGGCGGACAGGGGCCGTTAGCTCAGTTGGTCAGAGCACTGCGTTTACACCGCAGGGGTCGGGGGTTCGAGCCCCTCACGGCCCACCTCCCGCCCGGGACATATCCTGGCCGAGCGTCGACGGCGCGGAACGGGAGCGTGTGATGGCGGACGAGGCCTGGTCGGCGGAGCAGTTCCGGCAGAAGTACGAGGAGCAGGCGGCGAAGATCGGCCGCTTCAACCTCGCGGTGTTCGGCAAGACGGGCGTCGGCAAGTCGACGCTCATCAACGCGGTTTTCGGCGAGGACGTCGCCCCGACGGGGATCGGCGAGCCGGTCACGATGGACGGCCACCTCTATGTGCATCGCAGCGGCTTCCTCGGGCTCTACGACACACGCGGGCTCGAGATCGGCAATGACACCGATACGCTGATCGGCGAGATCGACAAGCTCGTCAAGGCGAACCGGAAGCAGCCGGTGTCGGAGCAGATCCACGCCGCCTGGTACTGCATTCGCTCGACCGATCGCCGCTTCGAGGACACCGAGGCCGAGTTCATCCGACGGCTCGATGCGATCGGGCTGCCGGTCGTCGCCGTCCTCACCCAGGTTCCGTCGCGCGATGGTGCGCATCACGCTGACGCGGTCGCGCTCGCCGACCACATCGCCAGCCTCGGGCTCCCGATCGCCGGCGGACGTCCCGTCCTCGTCATGGCCGAGCCAGACGACTTCACCGGGCAGGTCGAGCACGGCCTGAAGGACCTCCTCGATGCCACCTTTCGCGTCGTACCGAATGCGGTCCAGGCCGCCGTCGCCGCGGCGCAGCGCATCGACCTGGACCGCAAGCGCGCGAGCGCTCGGACGGTCGTTGGCAGCTCGGTTGCCGCGGCGGCGCTCGTAGGCGCAGTGCCGATCCCGGTCGCCGACGCAGCCGTGCTCGTGCCGATCCAGGGCGCGATGATCGCCGGCATCTCGGCCTGCTACGGGTTGAAACTGTCCGTCGTGTCGATCGCCGCCGAATTCCTCCCGGCGCTCGCCGCCGCAGGCGGCCCTGCCGCTGTCGCGAGCCTGCTCAAGCTCGTCCCGGGACTCGGCTCGGTGGTGAGCGCGACGGTGGCGGGGACGCTGACCGGTGCGATCGGCTCCGCCTGGATGGCCGTGTGCGACCTCATCGTGCAGGACAAGCTCAAGGGCATTGACCAGCTGCTCGACCACGGCGCCCTGCGGAAGGTCTTCGAGGACACCCTCAAGGCCACGCTGCAGCGGGACCTGCGCGCGAAGCGACGCGACTGACGCCCGTGATGCGGTGACGAATGCGGGGGACCCGCCCGTCGCATTCGTCCCTGCCTCAGCCGGCGAGCAGTGCCTCGATCGGGCCTCGTGCGAAGTAGATGACGAAGCCGGCAGCGGTGATCCACAGCAGCGGGCTGATCTCCTTGACCCGACCAGACAGCGACCGGATGACGACCCAGGCGATGAAGCCCGCGCCGATGCCGTTCGCGATCGAGTACGTCAGCGGCATGATCGTCACCGTCAGGAAGACGGGGATGAGCGCGCCGACGTCGCTGAGGTCGATGTCGCGGATCTGCGCCATCATGAGCGCGCCGACGATGACGAGCGCGGCCGAGGCCACCTCGGTCGGGACGATCTCGGTCAGCGGCGTGAAGAACAGCGCGAGCAGGAAGAGCCCGCCGGTGACGATGTTGGCGAATCCGGTGCGGGCGCCCTCGCCGATGCCGGTGCCGGACTCGATGAAGACCGTGTTCGACGAGGAGGAGGTGAGGCCACCGGCGACGGCGCCGATGCCTTCGACGACGAGCGCCGATTTGAGGCGCGGGAAGTCGCCCTTCGCATCGGCGAGCTTCGCCTCGCGCGACAGGCCCGTGAAGGTGCCCATCGCGTCGAAGAAGTTCGTGAAGAACAGGGTGAAGACGAGCATGGTCGCCGCGAGCACCCCGATCCGCTCGAAGGAGCCGAAGCTCACCTGGCCGAACAGGCTGAAGTCCGGCACGCTGACGAGCGACGCTGGCAGCTGCGGCACGGTCAGGCCCCACCCGGCGGCGTTGAAGCCGGCGTCGGAGAACTGCGGTCCGAGGTGCATGGTCGCCTCGACGATGACCGCGGCCACCGTGCCGACGACGAGGCCGATGAGGATGGCGCCCTTGACGCGGAGCGCCAGCAGCACCCCGATGAGGATCGTCGTCAGCAGGAAGATGAGCGTCGGGACGGTCGCGATCGAGCCTTCGATGCCGAGGCCGACGGGCGGTGAGTTCGCGCCGGTGGCGGTGACAAAGCCGCCGTTGACGAACCCGATGAAGGCGATGAAGAGCCCGATGCCGACCGTGATCGCGATCTTGAGCTGCACGGGGACCGCATTGAAGATCATGCGACGCAGGCCCGTGACCGCCAGCAGCACGATGAGCACACCGTTGATGAGCACGAGGCCCATCGCCTCCGCCCAGGTGACCTGGCCGACGACGCTGACCGCGAGGAACGAGTTGATGCCGAGCCCCGCGGCGAAGGCGAAGGGCAGTCGTGCGACCAGCCCGAAGAGGATCGTCATGACGCCCGCGGTGAGCGCGGTCATGGCGGCGACGGCGCCGAAGCCCAGGTTCGCCCCGGCGACGTCGGTGCCGCTCGACAGGATGATCGGGTTGAGGATGACGATGTAGGCCATCGCCACGAAGGTGACGACGCCACCTCGAATCTCGGTGCCGATCGTGGAGCCGCGCGCGGTGATCTCGAAGAATCGGTCGAAGCGGTTCTTGGGCTGCTGCGTCGTCGGCGTGGGCGTCGGCGTGGTCGTCATCGTGGTGTCCTCCGGGGAATGACCATACTGGGTGATGGGCGACGTCTGAACCACCGAAGTGCTCGCCCCGCGATGAAGGAGTTGACGACATGCCTCGGTTCACGGTGTCGGATGGCACAAGCCTGTATTACGAGGACCTCGGGGAGGGTAGGCCGATCGTGTTCGTGCACGGCGGCGGTGCCACCCACGCCCTGTGGGAGCAGCAGGTCGTCGAGCTCGCGGATGAGTTCCGCACCGTCGTCTTCGACCACCGCGGCTGCGGCGCCTCGGACACCCCGCGTGGTGCGTACACGGTCGACCGCTACGCCGATGACCTCGCCGAGCTCATCGCCGGCCTCGGACTGGAGGGCGCGACGGTCGTCACGCATGGTATTGGCGGCCACATCACGCTCCGGGCCGTGCACCGTCACCCGGAGATGTGTGAGCGGCTCGTGCTCTGCGCGGCGGCGCCCTGGTTCGCTGGCGACAAGGATGGTGCCGGCGGGTTCAGTGACGAATTCCTCGAGGCGCTCATGACCGGATCAGCCGCGAACTTCCCCGAGTCCGAGTGGCGGATCATCGACCAGTGGCTCTTCCACACTGATCCGGGCCTCGCGACGAAGGTCGCTGCGCTCGGCCAGGCCGTGTCCTGGTCGGTGTACGCCCACCGGAAGCTGTCGCAGTCGCTCCAGTCGGTCGACCACCGCCCGTACCTGCCCGAGATCACGCAGCGTGCCCTCGTCGCGCACGGCGTGCACGACCGGAAGAACCGCTTCGAAGGCTCGGCCCACCTCGCCACGTTGCTGCCGAATGCGCGGCTCGAGCGATTCGAGGAGAGCTCGCACGCCGTGTTCGCGGACGAGCGCGCGCGGTTCAACGAGGTCGTCGCCGCATTCGTCCGGGAGTAGCCCGTCGCCCGTCGTGGCGCTCCAGCGCATCCGTCGGTAGCGTCGAGGCATGAGCATCCGCGAGAAAGCCGAAGTCCTGCAGCAGCTCCACCGGGCGCCGGAGATCCTCCGGGTCGTCAACGTGTGGGACCCGATCACGACGAGGGTGGTCGCGTCGCTGCCCGGCACGAAGGCGATCGCGACCGCGGGGCACTCGATCGCCGCGAGCCACGGCTACGCCGACGGTCAGATCCCGCTCGATCTGGCGATCGCGGCCATCCAGCGCATTGCCGCGGCCACGGACCTCCCGGTCACTGCCGACCTCGACGCGGGCTTCGGTGACGCGGGGGAGACGGTGCGGCGGGCAATCGAGGCCGGCGCGGTCGGTGCGAACATCGAGGACCGCCTCGTGCCGCTGGCAGAGGCGGTCGCTCGGGTCGAGGTGGCCGTGGCGGCGGCCGAGCGTGAGGGCATCCCGTTCCAGCTCAACGCCCGCACCGACGCGATGATCCGGGGTGGCGACCGGCCGCGCGAGGACAGCATCGCCGACGCGATCACACGAGGCCGCGCATTCCTCGAGGCGGGGGCCGCCCTCGTCTTCGTCCCCGGTGTGCTCGATCGCGAGACGACCGAGCAGCTCGTCGCGGGTCTCGGTGAGCGCAAGCTCAGCGTCATCGGCCTCCCCGGTGCCCTGCCCGCCGCGGAGTACGAGTCGCTCGGCGTCGCGCGCATCTCCTACGGCCCGACGACGCAGCGCCACGCGCTTCGAGCGCTCCGTGACCTCGCCGAGGACCTGTACGCCGACGGTGTCGTGCCGACGGACACGCCCGCGCTCAACTGAGCACCTGAGCATCCAGGGAGGAATGCGGCTCAGCCCTCGCGGAGGTCCGCGAGCGTCGTGAGCACCTCGGCGATCTCGGCCGGGGACGCCACCCGGTACGGTGCGACGGTCGGACCCGAGCCGCATTTCACGCCGAGGTCGTCGGCACGCAGCGCCGCGAAGGCGTCCTCGTCGGTCACGTCATCGCCGGCGTAGAAGACGGCGTCGGCGCCGACGAGCTGTCGGAGTCGCTCGATGACGTGCCCCTTTGTCGCGGTGCTCGTCGCGAACTCGACGACGTGATGGCCGTCCCGGATGCGCAGTCGGTCGACATCGAGCTGGCTGCGCACCGCCTCGAGGGCCTCGTATCGCACGGCGGCGGCGTCCTCGGCGCTCACCCGCCTGGTGTGGAGCACCCGGCCATACGGTTTCGCCTCGATCCAGCTGCCCTCGTGCTTCGCCGCGACGTGCTCGAGGACGACGTCGAGGGCGTCGAGCAGTGACTGCTCGACGGGGTCGGGCTCGTGCGGGCCGAGGCCATCGGGGAATTCGGCGCCGTGCGAGCCGATGAGGAGCACGCCGTCCGGTGCCTCGGCGACCTCGCTGAGGTCCTTGCGGCCGCGACCCGAGACGAATGCGACTCTCGTGCCGCCGATGGCGACGAGGCGTCGGACCGCCTCGAGCGATTCGGGCAGCGCCCGCGAGGTCGAGGGGTCGTCGACGTGCGGCGAGAGCGTCCCGTCGAAGTCGAGGGCGACGAGGAGCTCCGGCACGGCCGCGAGCTGCCGCAGCGCGGTGGTGAGGTCCGCGGTCGGCGGTTGGAACGCCTCCGGGCCGGTCGCGCGGTCCAGCCACGGGAGGCGCAGTGGCGCGGTTGGGGTGCCGGAGAACTTCGGGGTCGCGACGCCGGCGACCCGCTCGAGCGTGTCGAGGAAGTCTTTCGACCAGCGCACGACGTCCCGCTCGCGGACCTGGCGGCGCAGCGCCCGCATCCGCCGCCGCCGCTCCGGCTTCGGCATCGAGATGGCCTGGAGGATCGCGTGTTTCAGCCCGTCGATGTCGTGCGGGTTGATGAGGATGGCGCGTCGGAGCTCGTCGGAGGCGCCGGTGAACTCGGAGAGGATGAGCACCCCGTCCTCGTCGAAGCGGCTCGCAACGTACTCCTTGGCGACGAGGTTCATGCCGTCGCGCAGCGAGGTGACGAGCATGACGTCGGCGGCGAGGTACAGCGCCGCCATCTCCGCCTTCGGGTAGCCCTGGTGCAGGTAGGTGATCGGGGTGTGCGCGAGGGTCGCGTGCACCCCGTTGATCCGCCCGACCGTGAGCTCGACCTCGTCCCGCAGCTGCATGTAGGCAGCGACCCGCTCGCGGCTCGGGCTTGCCACCTGGATGAGTTTCGTCTCGGCCGGGTCAATGCGTCGCTCTTGCAGGAGCTCGCCGAAGGCTTTGAGCCGATGCGAGATGCCCTTGGTGTAGTCGAGTCGGTCGACGCCGAGGAGGACGGTCTGCGGGTCGCCGAGGCCGGCGCGGATCTCGCGGGCGCGCGCCTGGACGCGCTCGTCCCGCGCGAGCGCCTCGAATCCGGGCGTGTCGATCGAGATCGGGAAGCTGCGCGCGGCGACCTGGCGGAGGCGTCCGGCAGCGTCGACCGCTTCGATGTCGGCGCCGCGGGCGACGGCCCGCGTGCTGTACCCGGTCAGGCGCCTCGCGGCCGTGACGAAGTTCGCGACATCGGCCGATCGCTGGAAGCCGATGACGTCGGCGCCGAGCAGGCCTTCGATGATCTGCTGTCGCCAGGGCAGCTGGGAGAAGAGGCCATATGGCGGGAACGGAATATGGTCGAAGAATCCGATCGCGAGGTCGGGGCGCAGCTTCCGCAGCAGCTGGGGGACGAGCTGGAGCTGGTAGTCGTGCACCCACACGATGGCGCCCTCGGTCGCGACGCTCGCCGCGGCCTTCGCGAAGGTCTCATTCACCTGGCGGTAGAGGTCCCACGTCTCCCGGTGGTAGCTCGGCGCCGCGATGACGTCGTGGTAGAGCGGCCAGAGGGTGTCGTTGCTGAAGCCCTCGTAGTAGCCTGCGACCTCCTCGGCGCTGAGCGCGACGGGCACGAGCCGCATGCCCCGCACCTCGAAGGGCTCGAGCTCGAGGTCGGGGGCGCCGGACCAGCCGACCCAGGCGCCGCCCGCGGCCTGCATCGTCGGCTCGAGGGCCGCGACGAGGCCACCCGGTGACGGGCGCCAGGTCGCGCTGCCGTCGGGGGCGACCACTCGGTCGACGGGCAGCCGATTGGAGACAATGACGAGGTCGAGGCCCATCGGCGTCCCCTTTCGGCGTGGCGCGGCTAGCCCCACGGTAGCCAGTCTGGCTGCGAGTGGGAAACCCTGGTCGGAGGAATGCGGCTGGCGCGTCTCGCGTCGGTGTCGAGTTCCGGCAGGAGTTCAGCTGTGGGCGGCCGCGGGATAGTCGGGCCGCGGCGGCTGCTGCGGCTGGTCGGAGAATTCCCCGCCCTGCCGGCCGCCGTACGGTCGTCCATGGTCGGCGAACTCGTCCCGTTGGTACACGAGTGTCCAGTCGCCCATGGTGAATCGCGCACCGGTGCGCAGCGTCTCCGTGCGGTCGCCAGTAGCGTTGCCGTCCGCCTCCGGGTTCGAGTTCATCTCGCCCTCGCCGTGGAGGGTGAGGACGAATTCGTCGCGTGCGTCGTGCGTGATCGTCGCGTGGATGATGTCGGTGCCGGGCAAGTGCAGACCGACATCGGGGCCGGAACCGATCGTGGTGGTCGCAGCGGCGAACTCGTGGATGCGTCGCTCATCGCCGCGGCTGATGAGCAGGCGGGGGTGGCCGGCGCCCCATGCGGCATGCGTCGTGGTCGGTCGGGACTCGCCCGGGTGTGGCGTTGGGGTCAGCTGATCGTCCATGCGGCCGACGCTACCTCGGGCTGGCGCGGTCGCCCAGGGGATTGACAACGGGCCAGCGGGGGCTCAGTGGTTGCGGAGCATGTCGATGAGCTCGGCTTTGCGCTGGCCGGAGTAGCCGGTGAGCCCCAGCTCCTTCGCGCGAGCGCGCAACTCCTTGACGGTCCAGTCCTCGTAGTCGCCGGCCTTGCCGCCGCGGCGGCCTACCGCCGGGCGACCATCCCGAGCGGCGGCGTTGGAGATACGCGCCGCCTTCTCCTTTGACGCGCCATCGTCACGGAGGGCCTCATACAGTTCGGGGTCCTTGAGTCGGTCGGCGCCGCGCCGTCCAGGCATGTGCGTCCTCCTTGCGCTGGGGCTGGCACCGTAGCAGGTCGCCCTGTCGCGGCAGTAGGGGCTTGACACGCGGGTATCGGCGCCTCGGCGGAGCCATACGATGACGGGATGTCTGATCCGATCCAGGGGCGCACCGTCGGGCTGCTCAGCGCCGCGGCGACCTTCGCGATGGTTGGCACGGCCGCGCTCGTCACGACGGGGCCCGTCATCGCGGCGGAGCTCGGCGGCTCCGCGATCTGGGGTGGGTCCGCCGGCACGACGATGTCGATCGGGTCGACGGTTGCGGCCGCATTGCTCGCGCGCCTCGCGGTGGTGCGTGGTCGGCGTCCCGCCCTCACGACCGGGGTGCTCGTCGCACTGCTGGGCTGTGCGCTCGTCATCCTGGCGGTCGAGGTTGACTCCATCTGGGTCATGCTGGCCGGGTGCGCGCTCGGTGGTTTCGCCTCCTCAGCGAACCTGCAGGCGCGGTTCGCCGCGACGGATCTGGCCGAGCCGCAGCATCGTGGCCGCGATCTGTCGATCGTGCTGTGGCTCGGCACGATCGGCATTGTCGTCGGCCCGAACCTGGTCGGCGTCGGTGATGCGCTGGCCGCGTCGCTCGGCCTGCAGCTCTTCTCGGGCCTGTACGTCATCGCGGTCGGCAGTTTGCTGATCTCGCTCCTCATCATCGTCATCGGCATTCGTCCCGACCCGCTGCTGCGCGCCCGTGTGCTTGGCGGCACGACGCAGCTCGCGCGGCATGGCGGACTCCTCGCGGGGCTCCGCGCGATCTGGGCGAGCCGCCCCGCCCGCGCGGGACTCATCGGGGTGCTCATCGGGCACGGCCTCATGGTCGGCGTCATGTCGATGACGCCCGTGCACCTCGCTGCACATGGCGCGTCGATCGTGCTCGTCGGTGTGGTCGTGTCCTTCCACAATCTCGGCATGTACGTGTTATCGCCGCTGTGGGGCTCGCTGACCGACCGCCTCGGCGGGCCGCGGGTCATCGTCGTCGGCTTCGTCATCCTGGTCGTCGGTGGCCTGCTGTGTGGGATTGGTGCGGCGGATCACCTGCTCGTCGGGATCGGCATCACGCTGGTCGGGCTGGGCTGGGGCGCGGCGACGATCGCGGGGGCCGTGGTCGTGACGGCCTCGGTCGCGGATGCCGATCGGGTCGCTGCGCAGGGCGCCGCCGATACCGGCATGAATCTCGCCGGAGCACTGTGTTCGCTGCTCGCCGGGGTGGCGCTCGCCGGTATCGCGTATCTCGGCCTCGGCATCGCCGCAGCGGTCATCGCGGCGGCGGGCATCGCATTCGTCGTCATGAATGCGCGGCGCGCGCCGCGTGCCGAGGTGGCGGAGACCACCCCGTGACCGCGGGCGGATCAATCCATTACAGTGTCAGGACGAGACAGGGGACGGGCGCATGAGTGACGACGCTGCCGGCGGTGCTGGCGACGTTCGCGCTGGCCGCAACGAGAGCACGGCGCGGTTCGGCGAGGACTTCGTCGCGCAGCTCGCCGCGTATGGCGCCGAGCTCGCGCCTGAGGAGGCGGCCGCGGTCGGCGCCTTGCCGTCGGGCTCGGCGATCCTCATCATCCACCAGGGCCGGGGGACGGGCGCGAGGTTCCTCCTCGACCAGGATTCGGTCATCGTGGGGCGCCATCCGGATGCCCACGTGTTTCTCGACGATGTCACGGTCTCTCGACGACACGCGGAGTTCCGCCGACACGGTACCGTGTTCAGCGTGCGCGACCTCGGCAGCCTGAACGGCACGTATCTGGACGGTGTCCTCGTTGACGGTGAGATGCCGTTGCGGGACGGCCAGGACCTGCAGGTCGGCAAGTTCCGGCTCACGTTTTACGCCTCGCGGCGCGATCTGCCCCGGGCGGGTCGCTAGTGTGCGCCGCGGCTGGTGCGAGGCAGGAGCGCGCCCGTGGGGCGGGGGGTGGGCTGCTGTCCATTGGACAGGTGCTCGCGAAGCTGACGCCCGAGTTCCCCGATCTCACGCCGTCGAAGCTGCGCTATCTCGAGGCCGAGCGGCTCGTCTCGCCGGCGCGGACCGAGTCGGGGTACCGGAAGTTCTCGCACGCCGACATCGAGCGTCTGCGGTTCGTGCTGACGATGCAGCGCGATCACTACATGCCGCTCAAGGTGATTCGCACGCAGCTCGAGGAGTTCGATGCGGGCCGGACCGAGCGGCTTACCCCGCCAGCCCGGATCAGCGGTGCCGCGATGGGCGCTGAGCGTCGGCTGACGCGGGCGGACCTACTCCGTGAGTCGGGTGCGACGGCGGCGATGCTGTCGGACGCGGTGAGCTTTTCGATCCTGCCCGCGGTCGACACGTATGCCGAGGACCACGTCGTGCGGCTTCGCGCGCTGGTCGAGCTCGCCCGGTTTGGGCTGGAGCCACGGCACCTGCGGGGCTTCCGGGCGGCCGCGGAGCGCGAGGTGGGGCTCATTGATTCCGCACTCGAGCCGATGCGCCGGCGCAAGGAGCCGGGCTCGCGCACTCGCGCGGCCGAGACGGCCAAGGAGGTCGCCGCGCGTCTCGAGCAGATCCGCACCGCGCTCATTCGTGAGGCGCTCGATCGCCTCGCCCGCTAAGCGCGGGGTGCGCGCTGACGCGCTCGCGGAGTACGGTGGAGGCACGAACGATTCCGCTTCGGCGTGTCGCCGCGATGCTGCGGGACTCGGGCGCGACGGACGGGTACGGTTGCCTCAGTCCGGAGCTTAAGTCTCAAGTTGAACGTGAAGGTTGAGAGTGCGATGAGCGATCTCGGGGATGACCGCCCGCAGCGTTACGATCTCGGTCTGCTCTTCACGGATGGGCTGCCCGAGCTGGCCGACGGCGAGGGCTACCGCGGCGCCGTCGCCGCCCGCGTCGCCGGCATCACCTACCGACAGCTCGACTATTGGGACCGCAGCGGACTCGTCAGCCCCTCGGTGCGGGGCGCGACCGGGAGCGGTTCGCAGCGCCTCTACGGCTTCCGCGACATCCTCACGCTCAAGCTCGTCGCCGGGCTCCTCGAAGCGGGCGTGTCGCTGCAGCAGGTCCGGGTGGCGATCGACCAGCTCCGTCAGGCCGGTATCCAGGACCTCACCCAGATCACCCTCATGAGCGACGGGGCGAGCGTCTACCTGTGCACCTCGGCCGACGAGGTCATCGACCTCGTGCATCGCGGGCAGGGCGTCTTCGGCATCGCCGTCGGCCCGGTGCTCCGCGAAGTCGAATCGAGCCTCGTCGACATCGACGCGGTGAAGGCTGAGGACGTCATCGACGAACTCGCGAAGCGCCGCGCCGCACGCGCCGCCTCCTGATCAGGCGTCCTTCGACCTCTTCTTGTTCTTCTTCTTGTCGGCGCGGTCCTGGCCCCCGCCGCGCCGTCGCGCCGCGCGTTCGCTCGATCCTGAGGTGCCCACCGAATCCTCGAGCGCATCCTCGCTCGGCGCAGCCGCTGCGTCCTCGGACTGGTTCGGGTCGGTGGTCTCAGGAGACTCGGTTGCTGGCGCCGCGTCATCCGTCGGCATGGGCTCGGCCGCGGCCACGGGCTCCTCGGCCGCCGCAGTCGCCATGATCGGGTTCCCCCCGGTCTGGGCGGCCTGCACGACCTGCTCGAGCAGCTGATCAAAGAGGCCAGCCACCTCGACGGCGCTGGGCCCCGGCCACAGGTGGACGGGCTGGGCCGACCCCTGCGCCTGCTGCAGCGACGAGCGCTCCGGCAACGAGGGGACGAGCACGAGCGGACCGAACATGTCGTGCATCTCGCGCAGGCGGTACTGGTGCTCCGCCGAGTGCTCGCGGAACCGGTTGACGATGATCCCGAGCGGCTGGAGGCGGGGGCTCAGGCCGCGCCGGATCTCCTCGATTGCGCGCAGCGCACGATCGGCAGCGGCGACCGAGAAGAGCGCGGGCTCCGTGACGAGCACGACGCGATCACTGGCGACCCACGCGGTACGGGCGAGCGCATTGAGGGTCGGTGCCGTGTCGATGAGGACGAGATCGTAGTCGGCTTCGACGAGGGCGAGCGCCTCCTCGAGCTTCCAGATGTCGCGGACGGTCGGGTGTGGCGTGTCGTAGTTCGTCGCGGCCGGGGAGCCGATGAGGACGTCGACCGTGCCGGGGTGGTTGCGCGTCCACCCCGAGGGTGCGATCGCGTGCCGCACGGTCTTCTCCTTGACGGCGGCGAGGACGTCGGCGATCGAGCCATGCGCGGTGAGATCCACCCGCATTCCCGTCGAGGCGTCCGCCTGAGGATCGAGATCGACGACGAGGACCCGCAGCCCCCGCGAGAAGGCCGCGGAGGCGAGACCGAGCGTCACGGTCGTCTTGCCGACGCCGCCTTTGAGCGAACTGACGCTGAGCACGTGCACGAGGACTGACACTACTAAACTGTCCTGAGCCCGATCGATCCACCACGCTCGAATCGCGACAGGAGACTCGTGTTTCAGAAGGTGTTGGTTGCCAACCGTGGCGAGATCGCCGTCCGTGCATTCCGTGCAGCATTCGAGCTGGGCATTCGCACCGTTGCGGTGTACGCCTGGGAGGATCGCGGCTCGATCCACCGGCAGAAGGCCGACGAGGCTTACGTCATCGGGGAGCGGGGGCACCCCGTGCGCGCCTATCTCGACGTCGATGAGATCATCCGGGTCGCCAAGGAATGCGGTGCTGACGCGATCTACCCCGGTTACGGCTTTCTCTCGGAGAACAGCGACCTCGCGCGGGCTGCCGCCGAGCACGGCATCGCCTTCGTCGGGCCGGGCGCGCACGTGCTCGACATGGCCGGGGACAAGGTCGCCGCGAAACAGCATGCGATCGCGGCCGGGGTCCCTGTGCTCGACTCGAGCGAAGCCACCGACGACATCGAGGAGCTCATCGCCGCGGCCGACCGCATCGGGTTCCCCGTCTTTGCCAAGGCCGTCGCTGGCGGTGGCGGGCGCGGCATGCGGCGCGTCGAGCGGCACGACGACCTCCGGGAGGCGCTCGAGGCGGCGAT
Organism: Microbacteriaceae bacterium; assembly: GCA_035556075.1. GTDB lineage: Bacteria > Actinomycetota > Actinomycetes > Actinomycetales > Microbacteriaceae > 73-13. The sequence continues at coordinate 12,897 of DATMFQ010000041.1, forward strand.
GCGCGAGGCGGCCAGCGCATTCGGCGATGCCCGCATGTTCATCGAGCAGGCGGTGCTCCGGCCCCGACACATCGAGGTGCAGGTGCTCGCGGACGCCGCGGGGGAGACCGTCCATCTCTTCGAGCGTGACTGCTCGGTGCAGCGCCGCCACCAGAAAGTCGTCGAGATCGCCCCGGCGCCGAATCTCGACCCGGCGACCCGCGAGGCGTTGTATCGCGACGCGGTCGCTTTCGCCCGCTCGATCGGCTATGTCAACGCGGGGACCGTCGAATTCCTCGTCGACACGGCCGGAGAGCGCGCCGGCCAGCACGTCTTCATCGAGATGAATCCGCGGATCCAGGTCGAGCACACGATCACCGAGGAGATCACCGACGTCGACCTCGTCGTCGCGCAGCTTCGGATCGCCGCGGGGGAGACCCTGCAGTCGATGCGGCTCACGCAGGACGACATTCGGATGCACGGCACCGCGATCCAATGCCGCATCACGACCGAGGACCCCGCGCAGGACTTCCGCCCCGACACCGGACGGATCACGACCTACCGCAGTCCCGGCGGGGCGGGCATCCGTCTCGACGGCGGGACCGTCGCCGCTGGCGTCGACGTGTCACCGCACTTCGACTCGCTGCTCGTCAAGCTCATCACCCGCGGCCGCGACTTCCCATCCGCGGTTCGGCGGGCCCGCCGTGCGCTCGCCGAGTTCCGGCTCCGGGGGGTCGCGTCGAACATCCCGTTCCTGCAGGCCGTCGTCGACGATCACGACTTCATTCTTGGTGACCTGTCCACCGCATTCATCGATGAGCGGCCGTATCTGCTCGGCGCACGCAAATCCCAGGACCGGGCCAGTCGGCTCCTGCAGTGGCTCGCCGAGGCGACGGTGAACGAGCCCTACGGGTCACGCGGCGACCTGCAGGACCCCGCGAAGAAGCTGCCGCCGCTGGACGTCACCGCGCCGCTCACTCCCGGCTCGCGCGACCGACTGCGCGAGCTCGGTCCCGAGGGCTGGGCGCGGTCGCTGCGCGAGCAGCGTCAACTCGCGGTCACCGAGACGACCTTCCGCGACGCCCACCAGTCGCTGCTGGCGACTCGGGTGCGCAGCAAGGACCTGCTGGCGGCACTGCCCGCGGTCTCCAGGCTGACCCCCCAACTGCTCAGCATCGAGGCCTGGGGCGGGGCGACCTACGACGTCGCCCTGCGATTCCTTGGCGAGGATCCGTGGGCGCGGCTCGCGGCGATGCGCGAGGCGCTGCCGAATGTGGCGATCCAGATGCTGCTGCGGGGGCGCAACACGGTCGGCTACACCCCATACCCGCAGGCGGTGACCGAGGCGTTCGTGCGCGAGGCCGCCGGGACCGGGGTCGATATCTTCCGCATTTTTGACGCGCTCAACGACGTCACGCAGATGCGCCCGGCGATCGACGCGGTGCTCGCGACCGGCACGGCGGTCGCGGAGGGCGCGATGAGCTACACGGGTGACCTCCTCGACCCCGCCGAGGACCTGTACACGCTCGACTACTGGCTGCGGCTCGCCGATGACCTCGTTGCCTCCGGCGTGCACGTGCTCGGCATCAAGGACATGGCGGGCCTGCTCCGGCCCGAGGCGGCGGCGCGGCTCGTTACCGCCCTCCGGGAGCGCTTCGACGTCCCCGTCCACGTGCACACGCACGACACGGCTGGTGGGCAGCTGGCGACGCTGCTCGCGGCGGCGGCCGCGGGGGCGGATGCTGTCGACGCAGCGAGCGCGCCCATGGCCGGCACGACGTCGCAGCCCTCGCTCTCGGCGCTTGTCGCCGCGCTCGCGCACACTGAACGCGACACGGGGATCTCACTCGAGGCAGTCGGCTCGCTCGAGCCGTACTGGGAGGCGGTGCGGGCCATGTACCGGCCGTTCGAGTCCGGCCTGCCCGGGCCGACCGGCCGCGTCTACCACCACGAGATCCCTGGCGGGCAGCTGTCGAACCTTCGGCAGCAGGCGATCGCCGTCGGGCAGGGGCACAACTTCGAGGCCGTCGAGGAGTACTACGCGGCGGCCGACCGGATCCTCGGGCGCATCCCGAAGGTGACGCCGTCCTCGAAGGTCGTCGGCGACCTCGCCCTCGCACTCGCGGCGGCGAATGCGGATGTCGCGGACTTTGAGGCGAACCCCCAGCAGTACGACATCCCGGCGAGCGTCATCGGCTTCCTCGCCGGCGAGCTCGGCGACCCGCCTGGCGGCTGGCCGGAGCCGTTCCGGACGAAGGCGCTAGGCGGTCGGGAGGTTGCCGTCGGCCCCGCCCCGCTCACCGCCGAGGACGAGGCCGAGCTTGCCGGGGATGCGCCGACGCGCCGTGCCGCGCTCAACCGACTGCTCTTCCCCGGCCCGACCCGTACCTACCTGCAGTGGCGGGATGCCTACGGGGACCTCAGCGTGCTCGACACGCTCGACTACCTGTACGGCCTCGCGCCCGACGTCGAGCACATCGTCCCGCTCGAGCGCGGCGTCAACCTCTTCGTCGGGCTCGAAGCGATCGGCGAGCCCGACTCGAAGGGCATGCGCACCGTCATGCTGACGCTCAACGGCCAGTTGCGGCCGGTGTCCGTGCGGGACCAGCGGATCGAGGTCGAGGCGAAGGCCGCCGAGAAGGCGGACCCGAGCGTGCCCGGCCAGGTCGCCGCCCCGTTCAGCGGTGTCGTCACGGTCAAGGTCGAGCCTGGCCAGCAGGTGACGGCCGGTCAGCAGCTCGCCGTCATCGAGGCGATGAAGATGGAGGCCGCGATCACCGCGCCGGTCGCCGGGGTTGTCCGCCGGGTCGCGATCTCGGCCACCGCGCGGGTCGAGGCCGGTGACCTGCTTGTTGAGCTCGGATAAGTCCCCGCAGCGGCAGAATCGCGCGGGTGCGCCCCGCTCGGTAGACTGACCGCGCTCGAAAGGAGGCCTCCGGATGGCGTCACCAAGTGACAACTCGACGAAGAAGGTCGACACCGACCCGATCATCACCATTGACCTCCCGGAGACGGTGCACGAGACGCCAGCCGACGAGGCGGCGGTCGCCATTGACGATGTCGCCGTCGACCCTGTCCTGGCCAAGCCCGTCGAGCAGGTCCCGACGACGACGGTGACGCTCACCGCCGCCGACGTCGCCGCGGCCCCTGAGACGCCGGCCGACCTCACCCTTGACCGGCTCGTGAGCCCTCGCGCGAAGGCGAAGCGGAAGCCGCCGGAGGGGGCCTGGCAGCGAGTCGTCTACGAGGCGAGCCTCCACCTCGTCCATCCCGGCGACTCCGTCCCGGTGCGCGAGCGCAAGGAGCTCGAGTCCCGGATCAGCCGCCGCCTCGACGGACCCACCCGATTCGTCGCGGTGCTGTCCCGCAAGGGTGGCGTCGGCAAGACGACCGTCTCGACGCTGCTCGGCCAGGCGCTCGCCGCCATTCGTGAGGACCGCATCATCGCGATCGACGCGAACCCGGACCGGGGCACCCTTGCCGAGCGCATCACGAAGACGACGGACGCGACCAGTCGCACGCTCGTCGACGAGCGCGACGAGATCCAGGCGTTCAGCGACTTCCAGCAGCGGGTGTCTCGCGACCTGTCCAGACTCGACGTGCTCGCCTCCGACCACGACCCGAACCTCCTCAAGGAGTTCGACGAGGAGGACTACAACATCGTCGCGGAGCTCGCGAAGCGCTTCTACTCGATCGTCCTCACCGACTGCGGCACCGGGATGGTCCACTCGGTCATGAAGGCGACCCTCGACCGCGCCGACCAGCTCGTGCTCGTCTCGGGCGGCTCGATCGACGAGGCGCGCCTGACCTCGGAGACGATCTCGTGGCTCGAGGCGAACGGTTACGAGGACCTCGCGAGGAATGCGGTGGTCGCCCTCAACACCTCGACGCACGGCACGAATCTGGTGCGGCTCGAGGAGATCGAGGATCACTTCGCCTCGCGCGTGCGCGAGATCGTGCGCATCCCCTACGACCCGCAGTTGGCCACGGGCGCGACGATCCGCTTCGAGGCGCTCAAGCCGCTCACGCAGGACTCGGTGCGGCTCCTCGCCGCGGCGGTCGTCGACGGTCTGCCCGACCGCGACGAGGCCTGACGCCCGGATGACCGTCCGGGAGATCCGGCGTTTCGGCGATCCGGTGCTGCGCAGCGCCTGCGATCCGGTGCGTCTTGGCGCGCCAGGGAACGCTGCGCTCGTCGAGGACCTCCTCGACACGGTGCAGGTGCCGGGCCGCGCCGGTGTCGCGGCGAACCAGATCGGGGTCTCGCTCCGTGCATTCAGCTGGCTCGTCGACGGCGAGCTCGGCTACCTTCTCAATCCGGTGCTCGTCGAGGTGCGCGGTGAGCCCGTGCCCGTCGACGAGGGCTGCCTTTCGGTGCCGGGGCTCGGCTACCCGAGGCTGCGGCATCCGTGGGCGCGGGTCGAGGGCATTGATCTCGACGGCAACGCACTCGTCGTCGAGGGTGAGGGCCTCATGGCGCAGATGCTCCAACACGAATGCGACCACCTCGATGGTCACCTCTACATCGAGGGCCTCGAGCCCGAGGTGAAGCGCGAAGCGCTCCGCGAGATCCGCGCCGCGTCCTGGTATTAAGGGACGTCACCCGAGCGGGGTGGCGGTCGTGATCGTCGCCTCGTGCGTCGGCGCGTAGAGGTCCTCGATCACCTGCGCGAAGTCCTGCAGGATGACGTGGCGCTTGATCGACATCTTCGGCGTGAGGTGGCCGCTCGCCTCGGTGAACTGCGTCGGCAGCACCACGAATTTGCGGACCTGCTCCGCTCGGGACACCGACGCATTCGCCAGATCTACCGCGCGCTGCACCTCGGCGAGCACCTTCGGGTGCTTCGCCGCGACCGCGAGGGGCATCTGGGCATCCTCGCCCTGATTGTGGAGCCACACCGGCAGCATCTCCTCGTCGAGGGTGATGAGCGCGCCGACGAAGGGTCGCCGGTCACCGACGACGACGACCTGGCCGACGATCGGGTTGGCTCGGATCGGATCCTCGAGTGCGGCGGGCGAGATGTTCTTGCCGCCCGCGGTGATGATGAGCTCCTTCTTGCGCCCCGTGATCGTCACGAAGCCGTCCTCATCGATCGAGCCGATGTCGCCGGTCTTGAACCACTCGCCGTCGAACGACTCGGCGGTCGCCGCCGGGTTGTTCCAGTACTCCTGGAAGACGCAGATCCCTCGGACCTCGAGCTCATCGTCCGCGCCGAGGCGCACCGCGTTCCCGGGCAGCGGGAGGCCGACGGTGCCGATCTTGCTCTTCGACGGGATGTTGACGGTGACGGGCGCGGTCGTCTCGGTGAGGCCCCAGCCCTCGAGGACCTTGACGCCGACCGAGTTGAAGAAGTGGCCGAGCCGGAGCCCGAGCGGGGCCGACCCGGAGATCGCGTACTCGACGCGGCCGCCGAGCGCCGCGCGGAGCTTCGACAGGACGAGACGGTCGAAGAGCTTGAACTTCAGGCGCAGCCCGAGCGGCACGTGCCCGGCCTCGACCGCCTTCGAATGCGCGACCGCCACGTCCGCCGCGGCACGGAAGATTTTGCCCTTGCCACCGCCCTCCGCCTTCTGCTCCGCCGAGTTGTAGACCTTCTCGAAGACGCGGGGGACCGCGAGGAGGAACGTCGGCTTGAAGCTTCCAAGCGACTCGACGAGCTTGGACGTGTCGGGCTGGTGACCGATCTTGGACCCGCTCACGATGCCGAGCACGGAGATGAATCGGGCGAAGACATGGGCGAGTGTGATGAAGAGGACGGTGCTCGCGTCCGGGTTGAGCACCTCGGGGAAGGCGACCGTCGCATTCCTCGCCAGCTCGACGAAGTTCGCGTGCGTCAGCACGACCCCCTTCGGCTTGCCCGTGGAGCCGGAGGTGTAGATGAGGGTCGCGAGATCCTCCCCATTGGCGAGGGTGCGTCGGCGCTCGACCTCCTCGTCCGGGACGGCCACGCCCTGCTGCTTGAGCTTGTCGATCGCGCCAAGGTCGAGCTGCCACGTGGTGCGCACGAGCGGCAGGTCGGCCCGGACCTCGTCGAAGCGGGCGAAGTGCTCGGTCGTCTCGAATATCGCGGCGATGGCACCGGAATCCTCGAGGTACCACTTGATCTGGGAGGGCGCGCTCGTCTCATAGATCGGCACCATCGTCGCCCCGGCGAACCAGATCGCGAAGTCGATGAGGGTCCACTCGTAGCTCGTCTTCGCGAGGAATCCGATCTTGTCACCGGGCTCGATGCCCGCGGCGATGAGCCCCTTGGCGACCTCGATGACCTCCGTGTGGAATTCGCGCGAGGTCACGTCCCGCCAGCCGCCCTGCCCGTCGGGCACGGCGAACAGCGCGCGATCGGGGGTCGCGCGCACCCGGTCGATGAGGAGGTCGGTGGCATTCGCACTCGGGTCAGCGGCGACAATGGCGGGGACGTCGATCTCCTGCACGGTGGCTCCTTCGGGTGGACACGTCGGTGTGTGTGGACATTCTAGGTCGGCTGTCAGCAGCGCCGGGGGCCGACTAGATTGGTCGTCGTGTTGTGGTGGCTCCTGAAGCACGTCCTCGTGGGGCCGATGCTGTGGACCGTGTATCGGCCGGCGGTGTCGGGGGTCGAGCACGTGCCGCACGACGGACCGGCGATCATCGTCGGCAACCACATCGGCTTCCTCGATTCCGTTTTCATGCCGCTCGTCATCGACCGTCGCGTCTACTTCCTTGCGAAGAGTGACTACTTCACGGGGCGCGGCCTGCGCGGCTGGATCACCCGGATGTTCTTCCTCGGCATCGGACAGCTGCCGATCGACCGCTCCGGCGGCAAGGCCTCGGAGGCCTCGCTCAACAGCGGGCTCGAGGTCCTCGCCCGCGGCGAGATCCTCGGGATCTACCCCGAGGGCACGCGCAGCCCCGACGGTCGGCTCTACCGCGGGCGCACGGGTGTCGCCCGGATGATCCTCGAGACCGGGGTGCCGGTCATCCCCGTCGTCGTGTGGGGCACCGACAAGGCGCTGCCGATTGGCGCGAAGCTGCCGAAGGTCGGGAAGGTCGGCGTCGCCTTCGGGGAGCCGATGGACTTCTCACGGTACGCGGGGCTCGAATCCGACCGCTTCGTGCTGCGGTCGGTGACCGACGAGATCATGTACGAGTTGCAGCGACTATCGGGTCAGGAATACGTCGACGTCTACGCCACGAGCGTCAAAGCGAGGGCGGCGGCCCGGTGAGCCTCGGCACAGCGGAGCCGAGTAGGCTTGTCCGCCGTGTCCGACATTCCTGAGCCCGTCATCAGCGCCGACCCCGAGGTCCTCGCTGGGCTCGACTATTGGCGGAGCCTGCCGATCCGGCAGCAGCCGGCCTGGGGGGATCCGGAGCACGCCGCCGAGGTGAGCGCGAGGCTCGCCGGGCTGCCACCGCTCGTCTTCGCCGGCGAGGCCGACAACCTGCGCGCGCGACTGGGCGTCGCGGCCGCGGGTGACGCATTCGTCCTGCAGGGTGGCGACTGCGCCGAGACCTTCGCCGGGGCGACGGCCGACAAGATCCGCAACCGCCTCAAGACGCTGCTGCAGATGGCGGTCGTGCTCACCTATGGCGCGTCGAAGCCCGTCGTGAAGATGGGGCGGATGGCCGGGCAATTCGCGAAGCCGCGCTCGAGCGACACGGAGACCCGTGGCGACGTGACGCTGCCGGCCTACCGCGGGGACATCGTCAACGGCTACGACTTCACACCGGAGTCGCGCGCGGCCGACCCGAGCCGGATGCTCGAGGCCTACCACACCTCCGCCTCGACCCTGAATCTCATGCGCGCCTTCACACAGGGTGGTTTCGCCGACCTCCGCGAGGTGCACTCGTGGAATCGCGGCTTCGCGGCGAAGCCGATCATGGGCCGCTACGAGAAACTCGCGGCGGAGATCGACCGCGCCATCAAGTTCATGGCGGCGGCGGGTGCCTACTCGGACGATCTGCGCCGCACGGACGTGTGGAGCGCGCACGAGGGACTGCTCATGGACTACGAGCGGGCGATGACGCGCATCGACTCCCGCACCGGTCTGCCGTACGACACCTCCGCGCATTTCCTCTGGATCGGGGAGCGCACGCGGGCGCTCGACGAGGCCCACGTCGACTTCTTCTCCCGGGTGCGCAACCCCATCGGGGTCAAGCTCGGGCCGACGACCGACGCGGAGACGATTTTCCGCCTCCTCGACCAGCTCGACCCCGAGCGGGAGCCCGGCCGCCTCACGTTCATCACTCGAATGGGGGCGGGCAAGATCCGCGAGAAGCTGCCGCCGCTCCTCGAGGCGATGAAGGCCGAGGGCTCCATGCCGGTCTGGATCACCGACCCGATGCACGGCAATGGGCTCACGACGCCGAACGGCTACAAGACCCGCCGGTTCGAGGACGTCGTCGACGAGGTGCAGGGTTTCTTCGAGGCGCACAAGGCGGTCGGCACTGTGCCCGGCGGCATCCACGTCGAGCTCACCGGCGATGACGTCACCGAGTGCCTGGGCGGCGCGGAGCAGATCGACGAGGCGACCCTCGCGACGCGCTACGAGTCGCTGTGCGACCCGCGGCTCAACCACATGCAGTCACTCGAGCTCGCCTTCCTCGTTGCTGAGGAGCTCGCGGCGTTCTGAGCCGGCACTGAGCAAGGTGGTTTCGCCGAGGAAAGGCGGAATCGGCTGGGACACACCTCGCCTCGGGCGATTCGCCTTGTTTCGGCCGATTAGAACGCGAAGGAGACCTGCACGACGGTGCCGCGTGGGTGCTCGGTGCCGACGCTCGGGCTCACCGCGTTGACGACGACCTGACCGGGGGAGATGTCCGCGAGCGGGCTGTACGAGAGCTTGAATCCGGCCTGCTCGAGCGCCGGCTTGGCATCCGCCCAGGTCCAGCCGATGACATCGGGGACGACGATCGGTGCGGGGCCCTGGGAGAAGACGAGGTCGACGGTGTCGCCGACCCGCACGGGGTCGGTCGTCGGCACGAGCCGGATCACCGTGTCGACGGGGGCATCGTCGCTGTACTCCTGCGTCGTCGCGCCGATCTGGAGCCCGGCGGCGGTGAGCAGACTCGTGGCGCCCTCCAGATACTGCCGGGTGACGTCGGGGATGGCGCCGACGGAGACGACGAGGGTGACGGCGGACCGTTCGAAGATCTCCGGGACACCCTGGAGCGAGTTGCCGTCAGCATCGAGGAGGTCGATGACGCTCCCAGCGGGGACCTCAGCGTTGAACTGCTGGATCGTGGCGTCGGGATCGACCGTGAAGTCGCTGAGCTGGGCGAGGGCCTCGTCCTCGGGCAGGCCGATCACCTGCGGGACGGGGAGGCTCCGCGGACCCAGCGAGATGACCAATTGCACGGGCTCGCCGCGGAGCAGGCTCGTGCCCGGGCCGGGCTCGGTGGTGACGACGAGGCCCTCGGCGATCTCGGCGTCGTGCCGCTGAATCGGCTCGCCGACGACGAGCTCGGCCTCCTGGATCGCGAGCTCGGCCGCGGCCACCGTCATGCCCGCGAGCCCGTCGGGGACCGCGGCGCGGGCACCCGGACCGAAGCCGAACCACCAGCCGGCGCCGCCAGCGGCGAGGGCGAGGACGATGACGAGAGCGAGCAGGAGCGGCCCGCGCGCCCGCTTCCGCTTGGTGCGGATCGCGAGTTGGGCGGTGCGGTTGGACACCAGCGCGGTCGGCTGCGTCGTGGATCGTGCCCCACGGCCACCGAGCACCTGGGTCTCGCCGGTGTCGAAGCCGCCCGCGTACAGGGTCGTCTCACCGGTGGGCTGTCGCCCGATCCCGGGGAAGATGGCGGTGCGCTGACCCGTGTCGCTCCCGGTCCCCGGCAGCGACGTCATGAGCGAGCTATGGGTCTCGAAGAGCTGGTCGAGGAGCGCCCTGGCATCGGCGGGGCGGTCCTGCGGATCTTTCGCCGTCGCCCACTGCACGAGCTCGTCGAGCTCTGCGGGCACGCGCGGATTCTTCTCCGAGGGTGCCGGGACCGCGTCGTTCGCGTGCTGGTAGGCGATCTGCACGGGCTGCTCGCCCTTGAACGGCTGCTCGCCCGTCAGCATCTCAAACATCATGATGCCGATGGCGTAGATGTCGCTGCGGGCGTCGGCCGTGCCGCGCGTCACGAGCTCGGGGGAGAGGTACGCGATGGTGCCGAGCAGCGCGGCGCCGGTCGCGGTGTTGGCCGAGACGGCGCGCGCGAGCCCGAAGTCGCCGATCTTGATGCGGCCGTCGTCGGCCAGCATGACGTTTTCCGGCTTGAGGTCACGGTGGACGATGCCGGCGCGGTGGGCTGCGGCGAGCCCGGAGAGGACGGCCTCCATGATGTCGAAGGTCTGCTCGGTCGTGAGGATCCGGTGCTCCTTGAGCAGCTCGCGCAGCGTGATGCCCGGCAGGTACTCCATGACGAGGTAGGCCATGTCGTTGTCTTCGCCCTGGTCGAAGACGGCGACGACGTTGGGGTGCGCCAGGCGGGCGGCGCTGCGAGCTTCCCGAATGAAGCGCTCCCGGAAGGCGGCGTCATCGGCGAGATGGCCGTGCATGATCTTGACGGCGACGCGCCGCTCGAGTCGCAGGTCGGTCGCGAGGTAGACGGTGGCCATGCCGCCGCGCGCGATGCGGGAGCGAATTTGGTACCGACCGTCGAGAAGGCGGCCGACCAGGGGGTCTGCAGTCGCGTTCTCACTCACTGTGGCAGTGTATTCGGCCATCTTCACAGCTCACCGAGCCACGCCCAGGCGGAGGCCTCCCACTTCGCGTAGGCGTCGGGGTACGCGGAGATCTGCACACGCTGGGCGGCGACTGTCAGCGCCAGGTCCTGCCAGCCGCTGATATCGAGCAGACCACGGGTGCGCCCCGCGTTCGGGTTCGCGGGACCGCCGTAGAAGAGGCGGCTCGCGTACGCGGGGTCGGTGAGCTGCTCGATGCTGCCCCAGCCCTGGCTCGGCCGTTGCTGGAAGAGGCCGACCGAGTCGCGGTCGCCCCAGTCGAGGTTCCGCAGCGTGGATTCCTGCGCCGCGGTCGCGAGCGCAATGACGATCCCATAGTCGGGTACACCGAGCTCGCGGCCGATCGCGACGATGACGGCCGCATTCGCCCGCATCTCTGCCGTGAGCGGCACGACCTCGCCACGGACGGACTGGGCTGGTGGGGCGGGTGGGGGTGCCTCGACGGCGGGCGCGCCCGCCGGGATGACGACGACCTGCCCGGGGTAGATGATCGAGCTCGGGGACAGGCCGTTCGCGGAGAGGATCCAGGCGAGGGCGACACCGTGCTGGCCAGCGATCGCGGAGAGGGACTCTCCGGCGGCGACCGTGTGGTGTCGCTCGACCGGCTCGGGCTCCGGCTCGGGCACCGGCGGCGTGACGGGCCCCGAGTTCGTCAGTTTGAGCACCTGCCCGGGGGCGACCGCGGTGCGCCAGCTCAGCCCGTTGAGCGCGAGCAGCGAGGCGAGCTTGAGCCCGTAGCGCTCGGCGATGAGCATGAGCGTATCGCCCTCCTGCACCGTGTACACGGCGGGTGGGCTCAGCGTCGCTTTGATCGTCTCGGCCGCAGCGCGGGCGGCACGTCGGGCGTCTTCGAACGCCTCACGGACCGTCTTGCCGCGGTCGCTGGCCGGTGGGCGGTCGTTGTCCTTCGGCCGCGGCGGCGCCTTTGCCTCGGCGGGCGCTGCGACGCCCGTGATGTTGGCCGTGATCGCGATCGTGCTCGCGAGCAGCAGCGGTGCGACGGCGCCCATGCGCCGGCGGCGGGGTCGCGGGCGCCACGGGAGCTCAAACGGCTGCGTGGTCATCGGGTGTCCTGCTCTCATGCCGGCCTGCGAGGAGCGTCGGTTTGACTGAAGTTGACCCTGGCATATGCCGGGATGCAAGTCAACCATTGGGGTGGATGTGAAAAGAGTTTACTTGTTCGAAATATGTGGCGGAACGCGAGGGGACGCGCGATCGGTGGCCGCGCCCGCATTCATGGCACGATCGATGCGTGACCGAGCTCCCGACCGTGACCTGGGTGGCCATCCCGGATATCGCCGCGCGTTTTGACCTCAAGATCAGTCAGGTGCACCGACTCATCGAGGAGCACAGCCTGCTCGCGCGACGTATCGAGGGCGTCCGGAAGGTCCCGGAGGCGTTCCTCGGTGAGACCGAGCCGATGCGTGAGCTGCGCGGCACGGTGCTGCTGCTCCTGGACGCGGGCTTCAGTGAGGAGGAGGCGCTCGACTGGCTGCTGGCACCGGAAGCCAGTCTCGGCGTGAGCCCGATCGCGGCGCTCCGGCTCGGGCGCAAGGCCGAGGTGCGTCGCGTCGCGCAGGCCCTCGCCTTCTGACCCCGACGAATCAGGCGGTTCAGGCGGAGCGCTTGGCGACGGCGTCCGCGAGCGCGCGGAGTTCCGCCTTCGCCGCCGGGGCGATCCGCGCGTCCCCGAGCACCTCGAGTGCCTGGGCGAGGCTGTGCTCGATCGCCCGCTCGACGCGGTCGACTGCGCCACACGCCACGAGCGTCTGCCGGAGCATGCTGATCTGCTCGTCGTCGAGTGTCGGGTCACCGAGCAGGTCGTCGAGCAGTGAGCGGGCCGAGGCCGGCAGCTTGCCGCGGGCGACCGCGATGAGCACCGTGCGCTTGCCCTCCCGCAGGTCGTCCCCGGCCGGTTTGCCGGTGACCTTGGGGTCGCCGAAGACCCCGAGGAGATCGTCGCGGAGCTGGAACGCGACGCCGAGGGGCACGCCGTAGCGTCGCAGCGATTCGACCTGCGCCTCGTCGGCGCCACCGAGCAGCGCGCCGATGACGAGGGGCGCCTCGACGGAGTATTTCGCCGACTTGTAGATGACGACCTTCTGCGCGCGGGCGGCGGCTTCCGCGTCGGACTGCGCGATCCAGGCGTGCTCCTCGAGCACGTCAAGGTACTGACCGAGCGTCACCTCCGCTCGCATGGTCGCGAACTCGGTCCGCGCGGCAGCCGCGGTTGGGCCGAATTCGGCGGTGGCGATGGCGAAGAGCTCGTCGCTCCAGCTCAGCAGCAGGTCGCCGAGCAGCAGCGCGGCCGCCTGGCCGAAGCGCTCGGCGTCGCGGGCCCAGCCGGAGTCGCGATGCAGCCGCGCGAAGTACTCGTGGGCCGCCGGTGCCCCGCGGCGCACGGCCGAGCGATCGATGATGTCATCGTGGACGAGGGCCGCGGCGTGGAGCAGCTCGAGCGCCGCGGCGACGCGCACGACGCGGTTGCGGCCGACGTGATCCTCCGACTCGGGCATCGGGTCGATCGGGTCCGGCAGCTGGGTCGCGCGCCAGCCCCAGTAGCAGAACCGGGCGCGGAATCGCTTGCCGCCAGACACGAGGGCGCGCGCCGCGGCGGCGACGGGCGCGAGGTCGTCGGAGATGTCGGCGAGCCGACGCTCGCGTTCGCTGAGGAATGCGTCGAGCGCGTCCTGCACCAGATCCGTGAGGTGCTCGCCGGTCGCCATGGCACCAGCTTAGGTCGCGGCTCGCGAGTGGGATCCTGCTGTGAGGCTCGCCGTCTCCCAGGCGTCCGGCGTATCATCGGCCCATGGCCCTGTCTGAGCACGAGCAGCGACTGCTTGAGGAGATGGAGCGCAACTTCCACCTGAACGGTCCGGAGTCCGCTCCGATTGGTCGCGGCCAGGTCGACTACACGGCTGTCACGATCGGGGCGCTCGTCGTCGTCGCCGGCATCGCGCTCGCGGTCATCGGCGTTGCGAGCCAGATGTGGTGGTTGGGCATCGTGGGCTTCGTCATCATGTTCGGCGGTGCGCTGCTCATGCTGCGCCGTCGGGCGAGCGCGAGCGACGCGGCACCGCGCGCGGGACGCGAGCCCCGGGGTGGCAACGAATTCATGACGGCGTTTGAACGGCGCTGGGATCAGCGACAGGACCGCCGGGACGACGCCGAGTGATGTCGTAGGCCCCGGCGGGCGATTCGTCCTCCACCACTGAGAACCCCTGAGAAATCAGGGGTTTTCTGCATTTCTGGCGTGTCGAACTCGCGGAAATGTCTCGTAAAGTGGAGGAAAGTGGAGTAAAGTGGAGTGCACCAGAGGACAGGCCGGAACCGAAGGGGGTCACGCGGATGCTGCTCGGCACCTACGCCCCCAAGCTCGACGACAAGGGCCGCGTCATCCTCCCGGCACGATTCCGCGACGAGCTCGCCGGCGGGGTCGTCATCACGCGCGGCCAGGAGCGCTGCCTCTACGTATTCCCGGAGCGGGAGTTCGGGGGCTTCCACGAACGAATCCGGCAGGCACCCGTCTCCTCGAAGCAGGTCCGTGACTATACCCGGCTGCTGCTGGCCGGTGCGCATCAGGAGCGACCCGACGCCCAGCACCGCATCACGATTCCTCCGGCGCTGCGCGCCTACGCGGGGCTCGAGCGCGAGCTGACGGTCAACGGCGTCGGCAGCCGAGCCGAGATCTGGGACACCGAGACGTGGGAGGCGTACTACGCCGACGTCGAGGACGAGTTCGTCAATGTCGCGGAGGAGGTGATCCCCGGCCTCCTCTAGCGCCTGGGCGCCGACCCCCGGCCGCAGCCCTGACTCCCTTCCCCTGAGTCAGGTCGTGCGGAAGGGGATCGGCATCCGGGAGCCGGCCCACCCCCATGGTCGACGAGATCCACACCCCCGTCCTCCTCGAGCGCACGCTCGAGCTGCTGTCGCCCGCGCTCGGGCGCGACGGCGCCACCGTCCTTGACGGCACCCTCGGCATGGGCGGCCACGCGGCGGCGATGCTCCGTGCCTTCCCCGGACTCCGGGTCATCGGCATCGACCGCGACCAGGATGCGATCGCGATCGCCCGGCAGCGGCTGGCCTTCGCGGCCGATCGGGTGACGATCGTCCACGCGGTGTACGACGAGATCGCGCTCGCGCTGCGCACCGCCGGGGTCGACCGCGTCGCGGGCGTGCTGCTCGACCTCGGCGTCTCCTCGCTGCAGCTCGACGAGGCCGAGCGAGGCTTCGCCTACTCGCGCGACGCGCCGCTGGACATGCGCATGGATCGCAGCAGCGGGCCGACCGCGGCGACCATCATCGCGGAGTACACGGAGGGGCAGCTCCGGCGCATCTTCGAGGAATACGGCGAGGAGAAGCTCTCGCGCCGGTACGCCCAGCGGATCGTCGCCTCCCGCGAAGCTGAGCCGATCCTCACGAGCGCGCGGCTCGTCGACATCATCACCGAGGCCACCCCCGCGGCGGCCCGCCGGGCGGGACACCCAGCCAAGCGGGTCTTTCAGGCGCTGCGCATCGAGGTGAACGGCGAGCTCGACGCGCTCCGGCGCGCCATGCCCGCGGCCCTCGACGCCCTCGAGGTCGGTGGCCGGATCGTCGTCCTCGCGTATCAGTCCCTCGAGGACCGCATCGTCAAGCGTGAGCTCGCCGCCAGGAGCGCCTCGACGGCACCCGCCGGGCTGCCGGTCGAACTGCCCGAGCACCGGCCGGAATTCCGGCTGCTCGTGCGCGGCGCCGAGCTCGCCGACGACGCCGAGCGCTCCCGGAATCCGCGTGCGACGCCCGTGCGCCTGCGCGCGGCCGAGCGACTCCGCGAACTCCACCCGACACGTCGGGAGGCGGCATGAACACGGCACAGGTGCCACGGATCCGCCCAGCCGCACCGCAGCAGCCGGCGCGGCGCTTCGAGATCGTCACCCCCGCCGCACAGCGCAAGGCCCGCCCCAAGGTCCTCCACGCGATCGTCGCGGTGGTTGGGGCGCTCGCCATCGTCGGCCTCCAGCTGCTCATCTCCATCTGGATCACGGGAGGGCAGTACCGCATCGCGGAGCTCCAGGACGAGCAGCGCGCGCTCGTGCGCCAGGCGGAGTCGCTCAGCGAGCAGCTCGAGATCCGCGGCTCGACCCAGTACCTCGGCTACGCGGCGACGAGCCTCGGCATGGTGCCTGCGCGCTCGCTCTTCACCCTCGACATGTCGACCGGGAGCTACTTCGCGCTGCCGGGCACGAGCGACGTCCTCGGCTGTGCCGGTGGCTGCGGCCTCGCGGCGAACGAGCTCGTCAAAGGTCTGCCGCTGCCGCAGCGCCCGAGCGCCGCGGCAGCCGCTGAACCGGCCGCTGCGGGAACCGCGGATCCGGGTGCCGGGGAGGCCGCGGATGCCGCCGTGCCGACGATTCCCGGCGCCGAGCCGGAGACGGTTGACCCGGATGTGCCAGTCGCTGCCGAGACCCTGCCGGGTGTGGTGACACGATGAGGCCGTGCCCGTGACCCGACCCGATACCAGCCGCACGGCCCGCCGCGCGGGGGCTCGGGCCATCAGTGTCCTCGTCATCGTCGCGATCGTCGTCATCGCATTCGTCGTGCGGCTCGTCGATATCCAGGTCGTCTCGGCCGCGACGTACACGGACGAGGCGAAGGACCGGCGGGCGCTCGAGGCGACCGTCTACGGCACCCGGGGAGACATCCTCGACACGAATGGGCAGGTGCTCGCCGACAGCGTCGAGCGCTACGACATCACCGTGTCACCTCGCGTCGCGCTCGGCTACACCGACATGAACGGTCCCGTCGAGCCGTACCTGGCGGGCATCGCCTCCGTGACGGGACAGAGCGTCGCCGAGCTCGATGCGACCCTCCGGGCCGACCCCGACTCCGACTATGCCGTGCTGTCGAAGGGACTCACGCTCGACGAGTACCTTGCCGTGCACGAGCTCGGCATTCCCTGGGTCATTGGCGTCCGCGTCCCCGGGCGGACCTACCCGAACGGGGCGATCGCGGGCAACATCGTCGGCTTCCTTGGCACCGACGAGCCGCTCGCCGGCATCGAGCAGATGATGGATCAATGCCTCGCCGGACAGGACGGGCTCGTCAGCTATGAGCGCGGTGCGGACGGTGTCCGACTGCCGGACACCGAGGTCGTCGAGGTCGACGCGGTCGACGGCGCTGACGTCACGCTGACGATCGACCGCGACCTGCAGTGGACGGTCATGGAGCGCCTCGCCGCCGGGGTGAGCATGACCGGGGCCGAATGGGGGCAGGCGATCGTCGTGCGCATCGCCGACGGCGCCATCATGTCGCTCGCGGACTGGCCCACCTTCGACCCGAACGAGTTCCAGACCGCGACGGTCACCGGGTCCCGCGCCTTCACGACCCCGTATGAGCCGGGCTCGATCATGAAGCCGATCACCTTCGCGCTGCTGCTGGACCAGCGGGCGATGGCCCCTGAAACCCCGGTCGATGCCACCTGGATCCAGGACTACGGCGAGGGTGGCACGCTGTACGACTTCGGCTGGCACCCCGCCGATCTGACCGCGGCCGGCGTGCTCGCGATCTCCTCGAATACCGGCACGGCAAACCTCGCCCAGCTCATCCCGGACGAGCTGCGTCGGCAGTACATGCTCAACTTCGGTCTCGGCGATGTCACCGACGTGCATTTCCCCGGCGAATCCGCGGGCATTCTCGGTGAGTACTGGGACGAACGCACGCGGCTCAACGTCTCCTTCGGTGCGGGCATCGCCACGACGATCATGCAGATCGCCGGCGCCTATGTCGGGATCGGCAATGACGGGCTGCGCCTGCCCCTCAAACTGGTCGAGAACTGCACCTACCCCGACGGCACCGTCGTCGAGCCCGAGCGTGCCGAGCCGATCCAGGTCATCGACCAGTACGCGGCGCACACGACGATCGATCTCATGGAAGGGGTCCAGGCCTACTACCTCGGCACCGGCACCGATGTGGACCTGCCCGGGTACCGACTCGCCGTGAAGTCCGGCACCGCGACCGTCGCTGAGGGCGGCGTGTACGGCGACAAGTCGACCGTCTCCTACGTCGGCCTCGCCCCGGCCGAGGACCCGGAATACATCGTCGTCACCTCGCTCGGCCTGCCCTACGGCGGCACCTCCGATCTGGCTGCCCCAGTGATGCGCGACATCATGTCGCATACACTCACGCGGTACCGTGTGCCCCCGTCGACCGGTGAGCGCACCCACTACTCCCTCTACTGGTAGGCCAGGCATGATTCGATTGCGCACCGCGGAGATCGCCGCGATCGTCGGCGGCACGCTGCATGGCGATGGCGCTCGCCTCGTGACGGGGGAGGTGCAGACGGACTCACGGCGGGTGGGCGACGGCGACGTCTTCATCGCCATGCCGGGCGAGGTCACCGATGGGCACCGTTTCGCCGCCGCCGCCGTGACGGCCGGGGCGAGCCTCGTCATCGCCGAGCAACCGCTCGAGCTGGACGTCCCGGTCATCGTCGTCCCGCGTGGCCTCGACGCGCTCTGGTCGCTCGCCCGCGAGGTCGTCGCCCGCGTGCGCGCCGCCGGCGGGCTGCGCATCGTCTCGGTGACCGGGTCAAACGGCAAGACGACCACGAAGAATCTGCTCCGCGCCGCGCTGTCGGCCGCGGGTGCGACCGTCGCCCCCGTCGGCTCCTTCAACAACCACGTCGGCACCCCCATGACGATGCTGCGTGTGACGTCCGACACCCGGTACCTCGTCCTCGAGCTCGGTGCCGACGCCGAGGGGGAGATCGCGGCCATGACGACGCTCGCGGTGCCCGACGTCGCGATCGTGCTCAAGGTCGGGACCGCGCACATCGGCGAATTCGGGGGGCAGGCCGCCATCGCGCGGGCAAAATCCGAGCTCGTCCAACCACTGCCGACCGACGCCGTCGCGGTGCTCAACCGGGATGACCCGCTCGTCGCCGCGATGGCGGCGCAGACCCAGGCCCGCATCGTCTGGTTCGCGCCGGACGGCATTGGCGCGGACCCGGCGACCTGGTCGGCGGGCCCACGCAGCATCGATCTTGCGGGCACCGCATTCACCCTGCGTCATGACGGTCAGGAGCGGCAGGTGCGCGTCCCCATCATCGGCGAGCACCACGTCGCGAACGCGCTCGCCGCGCTCGCCGCCACCGTCGAGCTCGGCGTCGACCTTGACACGGCCATCGCGGCCATCGCCGAGCTGCCGGAGGTCGAGCGCTGGCGGATGGAGGTGCTGCCCGCCCCGGGGGGCTGGACCGTCATCAACGACGCGTACAACGCGAGTCCCGAGTCGATGGCCGCAGCGCTGCGCACCCTCGCCGAGCTCACCCGAGGGCGCTCCCGCGCGATCGCGGTGCTCGGGGAGATGGCGGAGCTCGGGGACTGGGGCCTCGAGGCCCACGACCAGATCGGTCGCCAGGTCGTGCGGCTCAATGTCGATCGGCTGCTCGTCGTCGGAGTGCGGGCGCGGGCGATGCACCTCGCCGCGGTGCAGGAAGGCTCCTGGGGCGGAGAGTCGATCCACGTCGACACGCCCGACGAGGCCTACGATGTGCTCCGTGGACTGCTCGAGCCTGGTGACGTCGTGCTCGTGAAGTCGTCGAACTCGGCCGGGCTCCGGCTCCTCGGCGACCGGCTGGCGGACCGGCCGTGATCGCCCTCCTCTTTGCTGCCGCGATCGCGTTCCTGTTCACGATCATCTGCACACCACTGTTCGCCAAGCTCTTCCGTCGGATCGGCTGGGGGCAGTACATCAACGCGGACGGCCCACACACCCACGCGGTCAAGCGCGGCACCCCGACGATGGGCGGGCTCGTCTTCATCGTGGGTGCAGGGATCGGCTATCTCCTCGCGCACCTCATCGCCGGGGATCACGCGACGATCTCGGGGCTCCTGGTCTTCTATCTCATGGTGGGGCTGGGCATCGTCGGGTTCATCGATGACTTCATCAAGACGCATCGGCGGCGCAGCCTCGGGCTGAGTCCGCTCGGGAAGGTCATCGGCCAGGTCGTCGTGGCGGGCGGCTTCGCGGCGCTCGCCCTCAACTTCCGGGATGAGAACGGCCTGACCCCGGCCTCAACGATGATCTCCGGGCTGCGGGACATCGCCTGGCTCGATCTCGCCACCTTCGGGATCGTCATCGGTGCGTTGCTGTTCACCGCGTGGGTCACGCTCATCATCGTTGGCACGTCCAACGGGGTGAACCTCACCGATGGACTTGACGGGCTCGCGACGGGCTCCTCCATTTTCGCCTTCATCGCCTACATCGTCATCTGCTTCTGGCAGCTGCAGCAGTGGTGCTACGGCGCGAGCGACCGCATCGTCCTCGAGGCGTGCTACGAGGTGCGCGACCCGCTCGACCTTGCGGTCGCGGCCTCGGCGATCGTCGGTGCGCTCATCGGCTTCCTCTGGTACAACACCTCGCCCGCCCAGATCTTCATGGGCGACACCGGCTCGCTCGCCCTCGGCGGCGGGCTCGCCGCCCTCGCGGTGCTGAGCCGCACCGAGCTCCTGCTCGTCCTCATCGGCGGCCTCTTCGTCATCGAGGCCGGCTCGGTCATCATGCAGCGCACCTACTTCAAGCTCACCCGCGGCAAACGCATCCTCAAGGCCAGTCCGTTGCATCACCATTTCGAGATGCTCGGCTGGGGCGAGGTGACCGTGGTCGTGCGCTTCTGGATCATCACGGCCCTGTTCGTCGGCGGCGCCGTCGGGCTCTTCTACCTCGAGTGGGCGACGAGGGCACTGTGAGCCGACTCGACGCGCTGACGTCTTGGTCGAGTGACTGGTCTGGGCTCCGGGTCGCGGTGCTCGGCCTCGGCGCGACAGGGTTCGCAGTGGCCGACACGCTCGCCGAGCTGGGTGCGCGCCTCCTCGTCGTCACCGAGCAGCCGGATGAGACCCGGGCTGCGATTCTCGAGGTGCTGGCGGTGCCGGTCGTGGTCGCGCCACGTGACGAGGTGCCGGCCGCGCTGACGGATCTCGACCCGGAACTCGTGGTTGTCTCGCCCGGCTACCGCCCGGATCACCCGCTGCTGGCCTGGGCCGCGGCGCGCGGGATACCGGCGTGGGGCGATATCGAGCTGGCCTGGCGGCTGCGCGACAAGGTCCGCGCCGCGGACTGGATCACCGTGACGGGGACGAATGGCAAGACGACGACGACGCGACTGACCGCGCAGCTGCTTCGCGAGGCAGGAATGCGGGTGGCCGACGTCGGCAACATCGGCATCCCGGTCCTCGACGCGATCCGCGACCCCGAGGGCTTCGACGTGCTCGTCGTCGAGCTGTCGAGCTTCCAGCTGCACCGGCTGCCGATCACCGGCCCGGGCGCCCCCCACCCGCTCGCCAGTGTCTGCCTCAATCTCGCGGACGACCACGTCGACTGGCACGGGAGTCGCGAGGCGTACGCCGCGGCGAAGGGCAGGGTCTACGCGAACACCCGTGTCGCCTGTGTCTACAACAGGGCGGATGCCCGGACCATGCGCATGGTCGAGGACGCCGAGGTCGAGGAGGGCTGCCGAGCGATCGGCTTCGGCCTCGGGGTGCCGGGGCCCAGCGATGTCGGCATCGTCGACGGCATCCTCGTCGACCGCGCATTCCTCGATGCTCGCCGCGACCGGGCGCTCGAGCTCACCACGGTCGCCGAGCTCGAGGCACGGGGTCTGGGGAGTCCGCATCTGACGGCGAACGTACTCGCGGCCGCGGCGCTCGCCCGAGCCGCGGGGGCGAGCCCGGCCGAGGTCCACGACGGGATTGCGAGCTTCACCCTCGATCCGCATCGCACCCAGCTCATCGCGACCGTCGACGACATCGCCTGGGTCGACGACTCCAAGGCGACGAACCCCCACGCCGCCGACGCGGCGTTGCGGGCCTTTCGATCCGTCGTGTGGATCGTCGGCGGGCTCACGAAGGGGGTGGACCTCGGCGAACTCATCGGCCAGCATGCCGCGCGGCTGCGTGCCGTGGTCGTCGTCGGCGCCGAGCGCACGGACGTGCTCGGCGCGCTTGCGCGACACGCGCCAGGGGTCAGGGTCCTCGAGATCATCGCGGGGGAGGATGTCGATGTGATGCCGGAGGCCGTCCGGCTGGCGTCCAGTGTCGCCGAGTCCGGTGACACGGTGCTCCTGTCGCCGGCCGCCGCGTCGATGGACCAGTTCCTCGACTATGCGGATCGCGGTCGGCGTTTTGCCCAGGCCGTCACGGATGCACTTGGAGCGGGAGGCGAGCATGGTGGGCAGCCCGCGCGACCGCACGAGTCAGCCTGAGCAGGCGTCCCCGCGCCGCGGCTTCGCCGCGATCGTGCCGCTCGGCCGATTCTTCGCCGTCGGGCATCGCGATGCGCTCATGCTGTTTGGCACGACCGTGCTCCTCGTCGGGGTCGGGCTCATCATGGTGCTGTCGGCGTCCGCGGTCGAGGAGCAGGCGGCGTCAGGCGATCCCTTCAACCGGGTGATGCGCCAAGCGGTGTTTGCCGCGCTCGGTCTCCCGATGATGCTCATCGCCAGCCGAGCCCCCATCACGTTCTGGAAGCGATGGGCGTGGCCGGCGATCCTCGTCGGCATCGGTCTCCAGTTGCTCGTCTTCGTCCCCGGCATCGGCTTCGGCTACGGCGGCAACCAGAACTGGATCCAGATCGGCGACTTCACCCTGCAGCCGTCGGAGTTCGTCAAGCTCGCGCTCATCGTCTGGATCGCCTCGATCCTCGCACCGCGCATTGGCGAGCTCGGAGACCTGCGACGACTCATGATGCCAGTCGTGCCGATCGCGGGCGCCGCGATCGGCCTCGTGCTGCTCGGCAAGGACCTCGGCACCGTGCTCATCATGGTGCTCATCGTGTTCGCCTGCGCGTTCTTCGCAGGCGCCAGGCTCTGGCACCTGCTCGTCGGCGGCCTCCTCATGACGATCGTCGCGATCCTCGTCGCGATGACGAGCTCGTCCCGCGTGAGCCGCATCACGTCGTTTCTCCAGGGCTGCGACTCGAGCGACTACGCGGGCACCTGCTGGCAGGTGTATCAGGGGATGTTCGCCCTCGCCAACGGTGGCATTTTCGGCGTCGGCCTCGGCAACTCGCACGCCAAGTGGAACTGGCTCCCGGAGGCCGACTCCGACTACATCTTTGCGATCATCGGCGAGGAACTCGGGCTCATCGGGTGCGCGGTCGTGCTCGGGATCTTCGTCATCCTCGCGATCACCCTCGCTCGGATCCTCCGGCGGGCCGAGGATCCCTTCGCGCGGATCGTCACGGGCGGCGTGCTCGTGTGGGTCGTCGGCCAGGCCTTCGTCAACATCGCGGTCGTGCTCGGCCTCCTCCCGGTGCTCGGCGTCCCACTGCCGCTCATCTCGGCCGGCGGCTCCTCGCTGCTCGCGGTGCTCATCGCGCTCGGCGTCGTCATGTCATTCACCCGATCGCGGCCGAGCGCGGCACAGGTCGCCGCCAGGTCCCGGGCGACCACCGCGCACCAGAGCGTCCGGGGGACGCGCGGCCGATGACCGTCCACCTCCTGGCCGGCGGCGGCACGGCAGGGCACGTCAACCCGCTCCTGGCGGTGGCCGACCGGCTCCGGGAGCGCGATGCCACCACGGAGATCCTCATCCTCGGCACCGCCGAGGGGCTCGAGTCCCGGCTCGTGCCACAGCGCGGCTACGAGCTCGTCACGATCCCGAGACTGCCCATGCCGCGCCGTCCGAGCGCCGCGGCGCTGCGCTTCCCGGACCGACTGTGGCGCACCGTGCGGGAGGTCGAGCGCCTCATCGATGCCCGCCGCGTCGAGGCAGTATTCGGCGTCGGCGGCTACGCGGCGGCCCCCGCATACGTCGCGGCGCGCCGCCGCCGGCTGCCGCTCGCGATCCACGAGGCGAATTCGATCCCCGGTTGGGCGAATCGGCTCGGAGCCCGCTGGACCCCCTACGTCGGCATCGCGTTTCGGGGGACACCGCTCAAGGGTCGCGGCGGCGTGCCCGCGACGCATGTCGGGCTGCCGCTGCGACCGGAGCTCGAACGCCTCACCGCGCCCGGCGCGCGCGCGGCGATGCGGCGGGAGGCGGCCGCCGCATTCGGCCTCGATCCTGACCGTCCGGTCCTCCTCGTGACGGGCGGCTCCTCGGGGGCCCGCCGCATCAACGAGCAGGTCGTGGCGGCCCTCGATGCGGTGCTGGCGACCGGCTGGCAGGTGCTGCACGCCTCCGGCGGCTTCCGGGCGGCGATCGGGATCGAGCGTGACGGCTATCGCGCGCTCGAGTACCTGGATCGGATGGATCTCGCGCTCGCGCTCGCCGATCTCGCGCTCGGCCGTGCCGGCACCGGGACGGTGCTCGAGCTCAGCGCGCTCGGGATCCCCGCGGTCTTCGTGCCGTACCCACATGGCAACGGCGAGCAGCGGCGCAATGCCAGTGAGGCGGTCGCGGCGGGTGGGGCGCTCCTCGTCGCGGACGAGGCCTTCACCGCCGGCTGGCTCCGTGCGGAGCTCGCGCCGCTCCTCGCCGACCCCGCGCGGCGTGCCGTGATGGCCTCGGCGATCGCCTCGGTCGGGGTCCCGGACGGCACCGCTCGGACCGTCGGGCTCCTCGACGCGGCGCTCAGCCAGCGGCGCGCGCGGGGTGCGTAGCATCGAGGCGCGATGATCAAGCCCGACCTGTCCATGCCGCTGCCCGAGTCGATCGGCGAGAGCGACTCCGCCACTGTGCACTTCGTGGGCGTCGGCGGCTCCGGGATGAGCGGCATCGCCCAGCTCTTCCTCGCCGCAGGACATCGCGTGACCGGGTCGGATCGCTCGGCGAATGCGGCGACCGAGGCGCTGCGCCAAGCGGGCGCGCTCGTCCACATCGGGCACGCTGCCGAGCACCTGGGCGACGCCGAGGTGCTCGTGTACACGGGCGCGCTCTGGCCGGATAACCCGGAGTACCTCGCCGCCGTCGCCCGTGGCATCCCCGTGCTGCATCGCTCCCAGGCGCTCGCCTGGCTCGTGCGCGGTCGCCGGCTCGTGGCGGTCGCTGGTGCGCATGGCAAGACGACGAGCACCAGCATGATCATCACGGCGCTGCTCGACGCCGGCCGCAGCCCCAGCTTCGTCAATGGCGGCGTCATCAGCGGGCTCGGCACGAGCGCCGCGTTCGGCGACGACGACCTGTGGGTGATCGAGGCAGACGAATCGGACGGCAGCTTCCTGCTCTACGACCCGACGGTGTCGCTCATCACGAACATCGACGCCGACCACCTCGACCACTACGGGACGCACGAGGCCTTTGACGAGGCGTTCGTCGCCTTCATCGCCCGCACGAGCGGCGAGGTCGTCATCTCCGGCGATGATGCGGGGGCGCAGCGGGTCACGGCCCGCGCGGTGGGCGCGCGCGCCCGCGTGCGGCGCTTCGGCGAGGTGACGCCGACGGACGTGCAGCTGCACTCCGTGAGGGCGACGGGCCCGGTCGGCTTCGCACTGCGTGTCGACGGGGTCGACTATCCCGTGCAACTGCAAGTACCCGGGCACCATAACGCGACGAATGCGGCGGGCGCCTTCGCGGTGCTGCTCGCGCTCGGTCTCAGTCCCGAGGACGCGGTCCGGGGACTCGAGGCGTTCCGGGGGACCGAGCGCCGCTTCCAGCTGCACGACACGGTCCGCGGCGTCCAGGTCATCGACGACTACGCGCACCACCCGACCGAGGTCGCGGCGGCGCTCGAGCAGGCGCGCTCGGTGCTGCCCGAGGGTGCGCGTCTCATCGCGGTGCACCAGCCGCATCTCTTCTCACGGACGCAGCAGCTGGCTGGTGAGTTCGCAGCCGTGTACGAGCGGCTCGCCGACTACACCGTGGTGCTCGATGTGTTCGGCGCGCGGGAGGACCCGATCCCGGGGGTCACCGGCGCGCTCGTCGCCGATCGCTTCGTGGATCCGTCGCGTCGCGCATTCCTCCCGGACTGGCAGGCGGCCGCCGACCGCGTCGGGGAGCTCGCGCGGGACGGGGACATCGTCATGACCCTGTCGTGCGGGGATGTGTACCGGATCATCCCGCAGCTCATCGGTGCGCTGCGGGGGACCGAGGCGGGCGGATGAAGCGGCCGAGTGGCTTCGACCGAGATCGGGAGGAGGCCGCGTCCGCGGCCGCGGCAAAGCCGGCGAAACCGGCCAAGTCGGCGCCACGCGCTTCCTCGGCTGTCGCGAAGCCGTCCCGCGCCGCGAAGCCGACCCCTCGCGCCAAGCCGGCGGACCCGGTGAAGGTCGCGAAGCGGCGACTGGCCGCCGAGCGTCGTGAGGCCCAGCGCGAGCTCGCCCGGGCGAGGGCGGAGCGCCGCCGGTACGAACGCCAGGAGGTCAAGCGGTTCACGGTGCGCCAGCGTGCTCGCCGCGTGGCGTGGTGGACGACGGCGGGTGTCGTCGGGGCGATCGTCGTGCTCGTCCTCGTCGCGGTCTTCTCGCCGATCCTCGCGCTTCGGCAGGTCGTCGTCGAGGGCACCGCGCGCGTGGACGGGGCCGCGGTGACGGCGGTCCTCGAGGAGCAGCTCGGGACGCCGCTCGCGCTCGTCGACACCGCGCGAATCGATGCCGCCCTCACCGAGTTCCCGATCATCGAGAGCTATTCGACGGAGACGATCCCGCCAGACACGCTCCTCGTGCGGATCGTCGAGCGGCAGCCGGTCGTCACGGTGGAGGCCGCGAATGGGCAGTTCCGTCATGTGGATGCAGCCGGGGTGACGGTCGAGGAGCTCGCGGAGCGCATCCCTGGGGTCCCGCTCGTCACCGAGAGCGGGGAGACGCTGCCGAATCCCGCGTTCAATGTCGCGGTTGAGGTGCTGCGCGCGATGCCGGCCGAGATGCGGGAGCAGGTCGATCGGATCACGGCGATCACGCGGGATCACGTGACGCTCTGGCTCGTCGGTTCGACGCAGTCGGTGGAGTGGGGTAGCGCCGACGATTCGGTGCGCAAGGCCGAGGTGCTCGCGCAGCTGCAGGCGATCTATGGCACCACGCCGGGCGTGTTCGACGTGTCGGGCTCGTCGACGGGGATCTTCCGGCAGCTGTGATCGCGGTCGTGGGCGTGTCGTTCAGGCCGTGCACCGGCGCCCGACTTACGCTCGACCAAATAAATCTCTGCCAGAGCAAATGTTTAACCCTCAGGTAGAACTTGAAACTCAAGCCAGGCGACGGAGGCCGGACGTGACGTCGAACCAGAACTACCTCGCGATGATCAAGGTCGTCGGCATCGGCGGCGGCGGGGTCAACGCCGTCAACCGCATGATCGAGCTCGGCCTCAGCGGGGTGGAGTTCATCGCCATCAACACCGACGCCCAGGCGCTCCTGCTCAGCGACGCCGACGTCAAGCTCGACATCGGTCGCGACCTCACGAAGGGACTCGGCGCGGGTGCCGACCCCGAGGTCGGGCGGCGCTCCGCGGAGGACCACGCCGAGGAGATCGAGGAGACGCTGCGCGGCGCCGACATGGTCTTCGTCACCGCCGGCGAGGGCGGCGGTACCGGCACCGGCGGGGCCCCCGTCATCGCCCGCATCGCGAAGTCGATCGGTGCGCTCACCATCGGTGTCGTCACGAAGCCATTCGGCTTCGAGGGCAAGCGCCGCATGCAGCAGGCCGAGCACGGGGTGCAGCGGCTCAAAGAAGAGGTCGACACGCTCATCGTCGTGCCGAACGACCGGCTGCTGGAGATCTCCGACCGCGGCATCTCGATGCTCGAGGCCTTCCAGACCGCCGACCAGGTGCTGCTGGCCGGTGTGCAGGGCATCACCGACCTCATCACGACGCCCGGCCTCATCAACCTCGACTTCGCCGACGTGAAGTCCGTCATGCAGGGCGCGGGCTCCGCGCTCATGGGCATCGGCTCCTCGCGCGGCGCCGACCGCGCGATCAAGGCCGCCGAGATCGCCGTGTCCTCGCCCCTGCTCGAGGCCTCGATCGAGGGGGCCCACGGCGTGCTGCTGTCGATCCAGGGTGGCTCGAACCTCGGCATCTTCGAGATCAACGACGCCGCGAAACTCGTCCAGGAGGCGGTGCACCCCGAGGCGAACATCATCTTCGGTGCGGTCATCGACGACACGCTCGGCGACGAGGTGCGCGTCACCGTCATCGCCGCGGGCTTCGACGGCGGCGAGCCGCCGGTCAAACCGCTCCCGGCGACCTCGTTCCAGGACACCGCCGAGGACACGCGGGAGTTGCCTGGCGTCCCGGCCGACAGTGCCGCGTCGAGCGACACGACCTCGGGCTATGGCGGTGCGCCGGTCGAGCCGGAGGCGACGCAGCCGAGCTACACGCCGCCGCAGCGTGACGATTTCGGGGGCTTCGACGACGACCTCGACGTGCCGGAGTTCCTTAAGTAGCCGCGAGCCGATGACCGATCTCGACTCGGCAGCGCTCGCCGATCGTACTGCGCGCGTCCTCGCGGACGTCGCCGACGCAGCGGCGGCAGCCGGGAGGAATGCGGGGGAGGTCACGACGATCGTCGTGACCAAATTCCACCCAGCGGAGCTCGTGCGTGCGCTCGCCGAGCTCGGGCAGCGGCACCTCGGCGAGTCCCGGTTGCAGGAATTCGCGCCGAAAGCCCAGTCGCTGCGCGACCTCGACCTCGACTGGCACTTCATCGGCCAGCTTCAGTCGAAGAAGGCCGCGAGAGCGCTCGAGCACGCCGGCACCATCCACTCGCTCGACCGTCGCTCGCTGCTGACGGCGCTGGCAGCAAGTGGCCGCGCCGCTGACGTCTTCATCCAGGTCAACCTGACCGACGACCCCGCTCGCGGCGGGGTGTCAGCGGCAGATCTCCCCGAGTTCGCCGAGGCCGTGCTCGCGGTCCCGGCGCTCCGGCTCCGCGGCCTCATGGCGGTCGCGGGGCTCGGTGCCGAGCCGCGTGCCGAATTCGCTCGTGTCCGCGAGCTGCGTGACCGGCTGCTCACGCCGATCGCCCCCGCGGCCACCGCGCTGTCCATGGGCATGTCCGGCGACTACCGCGACGCGATTGCCGAAGGTGCGACACACCTCCGAATCGGCACCGCAATCACGGGAAAACGCCCCGACCCCGCATACGCTCGGAGCTGACCCAAGACCGGGAGGATCACCATGAGCAACCCGCTGCGCAAGTTCGGCGAGTACCTCGGGCTCGTCGAGCCCGGCGAGGAGTACCAGGACGAACCGGCGCCCGCCAGCGGCGTCGACGAGCCGGTCCGATCGGCTGCGGTGACCCCTATCCGACGGCATGCGCCACGGGCGACGGGAGCCGAGATGAACGAGATCCTCACAGTGCATCCGAGGGCCTTCAAAGATGTCAAGGTCATCGCCGAGCACTTCCGCGACGGCGTCCCGGTCATCATCAACATCACGCAGATGTCCGAGTCGGAGGCCAGGCGTCTCATCGACTTCACCTGCGGGCTCGCCGAGGCCCTGTTCGGCAAGATGGAGCGCGTCACGGGCAAGGTCTTCCTGCTCTCGCCATCGCATGTCGCGATCAGCGGTGAGGGCGCCGACGCCTCCGACGAGCTCGACGCCTCATTCTTCGCCTGAGCACCACGCCCGGTGCCGAACACACCGGTTCTCCAGCGCGCATTCGTAGGATGGATCGGTGTCCGTCGCGCAGATCATCATCACCGTGCTCAGCACGCTGCTTCTGGTGTATCTGCTGGCGCTATGGCTGCGCATCGGGCTCGATCTCATGCTCGCGTTCGTGCGCGGCTGGCGGCCACGTGGGTTCATGCTCGTCGTCGCCGAGGTCACGTACACGATCACCGACCCGCCAGTGAAGGTGCTGCGTCAAGCGCTCCCGCCGCTGCGGATCGGCCCTGTCGCGCTCGACTTCTCGGTCGCGATTATCATGCTGGCGGTCATCCTGCTCATGACCGTCCTCGGAGCCTTGCTCGGCTAGGCTTCACCCACCCCCTGAAGGTTCGACAAAGAAAGCTGCTGAGGTCACCACGATGGCACTGACGCCGAATGACGTGCTGAATAAGCAATTTGCGACGACGCGGCTCAAGGAGGGCTACGACCAGGACGAGGTCGATGACTTCCTCGACGAAGTCCTCGCCGAGTTCCAGCGTCTGATCGCGGAGAACGACAAGCTCAAGGCGCAGCTCGCCGCCGCGCCCGCGGCCGCCGCGATTGGGTCGGCGGGGGACAGCGGCGAGGCCGACTCGCTGCGTGCACAGCTCGCCGCGGCCCAGCAGCAGGCCACCGAGCTCCAGTCGCAGCTCGAGCAGGTGAAGGAGCAGTCCGGCGCGATCGACGGCATGGGCAGCGCTGAGTACCTGCAGCTCGCCCGCCGGGTCCACGAGGAGCACGTCCGTGAGGGCGTCGTCAAGCGCGACCAGCTCATCGCCGAGGGTCAGGAGCAGGCCCAGACGCTCATCAGCGAGGCGCAGACGAAGGCCGAGTCGGTCGTCGTCGCCGCGCAGAACCGTGCCTCCTCGCTTGTCAATGAGGCGCAGGCCTCGGCGAACACCATCACGAACGAGGCGCAGGCGAAGGCCGATGAACTGGTCGCGGACGCGAAGCGTCGCTACGACAGCCAGGTCGTCGAGCTCTCGCAGGAGGTCGCCGCGCTGACGAACTCGAAGACGGAGCTCGACGAGTCGGTCGCGCAGCTTCAGGAGTTCGAGCGCAACTACCGCTCCTCGCTCCGCAGCTACCTCGAGACGCAGCTGCGCGAGCTCGGCACCGACGCTGC
Source organism: Microbacteriaceae bacterium (assembly GCA_035556075.1). GTDB lineage: Bacteria > Actinomycetota > Actinomycetes > Actinomycetales > Microbacteriaceae > 73-13. The sequence continues at coordinate 43,211 of DATMFQ010000041.1, forward strand.
GCCCGCGGCGTCGACCGGCTCGCAGCCCAGTGGCCAGGCAACCGGCGGGCAGCCGACGGTCACGGCCACCGGTGAGCAGCCCTCGGTCGAGGCGCCCGAGCCGCCCGTGCCGGGCCTCGGTGCCGAAACCGGCGAGCAGCCGGGCACGCCTCGTTTTGGCTACTGAGGCGCCGCAGTCGAAGGTGAGGATTGGCGCGCTCGCGCTCGTCCTTGGTCTGGCCGTCACGGTCCTCGCGCTCGACCAGCTCGCGAAGGCCTGGGTGGTCGCGAGCCTGACGGAGTGGCAGGTCATCGACGTCCTCGGCGAGGCGCTGCAGTTTGTGTTCGTGCGGAACCCGGGCGCGGCATTCTCGCTGGGCGGCGGCGTCACCTGGATCTTCGCGATCCTCGCGGCAGCGGTCGCGGTCGTCATCGTCGTGTTCGCCCGTCGGATCCGCTCGCTCGCCTGGGCGACGGTCTTCGGCATGCTGCTCGGCGGCGTGCTCGGCAATCTCACGGACCGACTCCTGCGCGAGCCGGGGTTCGGCACCGGTCATGTCATCGACTTCATCAAGATCTGGGGCTTCCCCGCGATCTTCAATGTCGCGGACATCGCGATCACCGGGAGCATGGTGCTGCTCGTGCTGCTCACCCTGTTCGGGATCGGGCTTGACGGTTCGCGGCAGCGCAAGGCGACGCTCTCCGGTTCGCCCGCTGCGTCCGACGCGACGGCCGACGTCCCCCCGGCACCGCCGAAGCAACCATGACCAGCCGTAGCCTCCCGGTGCCGGACGGACTGCACGGGGAGCGCGCGGACGCCGCCCTGGCAAAACTCCTCGGGCTGTCGAGGACATTCGCCGCGGAGGTGCTCACGGCGGGCGGCGCGCAGCAGGATGGCGTCCTGCTGAGCAAATCCGACCGACTGCGAGCGGGCGCCTGGCTCGAGGTCGAGTGGGCCGAGCGCGTCGAGCCGCAGCTCGTCGCGGAGGTCGTGGAAGGCGTGCGCATCCTGCTCGAGGACGACGACATCATCGTCGTCGATAAACCGGCCGGGGTCGCCGCCCACCCCTCGCTCGGGTGGGATGGTCCGACCGTCGTGGGCGCTCTCGCTGGTCTCGGGCGTCGGGTCTCCACCAGCGGCGCCGCGGAGCGGCAAGGGATCGTCCACCGGCTCGATGCGGGCACAAGCGGACTCATGGTCGTCGCGAGCTCTGAGCGGGCCTACACCGAGCTCAAGCGGCAGTTCCACGACCGCGAGGTGACCAAGATCTATCACGCGCTCGTCCAGGGACACCCTGACCCGCTCGTCGGCACGATCGACGCGCCGGTGGGGCGCCACCCCTCGACCGGCTGGCGCTTCGCCGTCACCGCGGACGGGAAGCATGCCGTCACCCACTACGAGACGCTCGAGGCATTCCCGGGTGCCTCCCTGCTCGAGATCCAGCTCGAGACGGGACGCACACACCAGATTCGGGTCCATATGTCGGCGCAGCGTCACCCCTGCTGCGGCGACACGCTGTATGGCGCCGACCCGACGCTGAGCGAGCGCCTCGGGCTCACCCGGCAGTGGCTCCACGCGCACCGGCTCGGCTTCACGCACCCGGCGACCGGGGAATGGGTCGAGGTGACCAGCCCGTATCCGCCTGACCTTCAGGCCGCGCTCGAAGTGATCGCCGCGGTCTGACGGCGTGGACCCCAGGCCGGGGTCAATGGTCCCGGTTATGGTCGATGCATGGCCTCCGGGGACTCCTTCGCGCATCTGCACGTCCACACGGAGTACTCGATGCTCGACGGCGCGGCGCGCGTCGGGGAGCTCCTCGACGAGGCCGTCGCCCTCGGCATGCCAGCGATCGCGATCACCGACCATGGCAACAATTTCGGCGCATTCGAGTTCTGGCGTCAGGCGAAGGCCCGGGGCATCAAGCCGATCATCGGCACTGAGGCGTACCTGACCCCCGGCACGCACCGCAGCGACAAGACGCGCGTGCGCTGGGCCGAGGGCGAGGGGCTCAACGCCGATGACGTCGGTGGCGGCGGGGCCTACACGCACATGACGCTGCTGGCTGAGACCACCGAGGGCATGCAGAACCTCTTCCGGCTCTCGTCGCTCGCCTCGCTCGAGGGCCAGTACTTCAAGCCTCGGATGGACCGCGAGCTCCTCGCGCAGTACTCGACGGGCATCATCGCGACGACCGGATGCGTCGGCGGCGAAGTGCAGACCCGGCTGCGGCTCGGACAGTACGAGGAGGCGCGGCAGGCGGCCGCGGAGTTCCGCGACATCTTCGGCGCCGAGAATTTCTACGCCGAGATCATGGACCACGGCATCGAGATCGAGCGGCGCACCCAGGCGGAGCTGCTCCGGCTCGCCAAGGATCTGGGGCTGCCGCTGGTGGCCACCAACGATCTGCACTACACGCATTCGCATGACGCTGCCGCGCACGCGGCCCTGCTGTGCGTCCAGTCGGGCTCCACGATGCACGACCCGAAGCGATTCAAATTCGACGCCGATGAGTTCTATCTCAAGTCACCCGCCGAGATGCGCCACCTGTTCCGGGACTATCCGGAGGCCTGCGACGCGACGCTGCTCATCGCGGAGCGGTGCAACGCCGAGTTCGATCCACAGGAGGGGCGCTACATGGCGCGCTTCCCGGTCCCGGAGGGCGAGACCGACGTCAGTTGGTTCCGCAAGGAGGTCGATCGGGGGCTTGCCGCGCGATATCCCGACGGGATCACGGAGCGCGTGCGCCAGCAGGCCGACTACGAGATGGACGTCATCATCTCCAAGGGCTACGCGAGCTACTTCCTCGTCGTCGCCGATTTCATCAACTGGTCCAAGAACAATGGCATCCGGGTGGGCCCCGGACGTGGCTCCGGCGCTGGCTCGATCGCCGCGTACGCGATGCGCATCACCGACCTCGACCCCCTCGAGCACGGCCTCATCTTCGAGCGATTCCTCAACCCCGAGCGCGAGTCGATGCCGGACTTCGACGTCGACTTCGACGACCGCCGCCGGGGCGAGGTCATCCGGTACGTCACCGAGAAGTACGGGTCGGACCATGTCGCCCAGATCGTCACCTACGGGACGATCGCCGCGAAGCAGGCGCTCAAGGACGCGGCGCGGGTGCTCGGGCACCCCTTCGCGATGGGGGACCGGCTGACGAAGGCGATGCCCGACCCGGCGCAGGGGCACAACATGCCGCTGGCGAGCGTCTTCGACCCGGGTGCCGATCGATACCACGAGGCGAAGGACCTCCGCGAGATCATCGAGGGCGATCCGGAGGCGCGTGTCGTGTTCGACACGGCAGTCGGCCTCGAGGGGCTGCGGCGGCAGTGGGGCGTGCACGCCGCCGGGGTCATCCTCTCGAGCGAGCCGCTGCTCGACGTCATCCCGATCATGCGTCGGGAGCAGGACGGCCAGATCATCACGCAGTTCGACTACCCCGCTGCCGAAGCGCTCGGGCTTGTCAAGATGGACTTCCTCGGGCTCAGAAACCTCACCATCATCGATGATGCGCTCGACAACATCGAGGCCAACCGCGGCCACCGTCCCGTCCTCGAGGACCTCCCCTTCACCGACGAGGCCACATACCGGCTGCTGTCGAGCGGGGAGACGCTCGGCGTCTTCCAACTCGACTCGGGGCCACTGCGCTCGCTGCTCAAGCTCATGCGCCCCGACAGCTTCGAGGACATCTCCGCGGTCATCGCGCTGTACCGGCCAGGCCCGATGGGCGCCGACTCCCACACGAACTACGCGCTGCGCAAGAACGGGCAGCAGCCGATCACCCCCATTCATCCCGAGCTCGAGACGCCGCTGGCCGACATCCTCGAGGAGAGCTACGGGCTCATCATCTACCAGGAGCAGGTCATGGCGATCGCCCAGCGCGTCGCCGGGTACTCGCTGGGGCAGGCCGACCTGCTGCGACGGGCGATGGGCAAGAAGAAGAAGGAGATCCTCGACCAGGAGTTCGCGCCGTTCTCCGAGGGCATGCGCGCGAACGGCTTCTCTGACGCCGCGATCACCAAGCTCTGGGACATCCTGGTGCCCTTCTCCGACTATGCCTTCAACAAGGCGCACTCGGCCGCGTACGGCGTCATTTCCTACTGGACGGCGTACCTCAAGGCGCACTATCCCGCGGAGTACATGGCGGCGCTGCTGACGAGCGTCGGTGACAAGAAGGACACCATGGCGATCTACCTCGCCGAGTGCCGCCGCATGGGGATCAAGGTCCTGGCGCCGGACGTCAACGAGTCGGTCGCCTTCTTCAGCGCCGCGGGCGAGGACATCCGCTTCGGCCTCGGCGCGGTGCGCAACGTCGGCTTCGGTGCGGTCGAGCAGATCCGGGCGGCGCGGGAGGAGCATGGCGCCTTCACCGGCCTCCACGACTTCCTCACGAAGATCCCGCTCGCCGTGGTCAACAAGCGCACGGTGGAATCGCTGATCAAGGCCGGGGCCTTCGACTCGCTCCACCCCGTCCGCCGGGCCCTCTACGAGGTGCACGAGGAGGCGGTCGAGGCGGCCGTCAGCATCAAGCGCAACGAGGCGAGCGGCATGGTCGGATTCGACTTCGACTCGCTGTGGGACGAGCCGGAGCAGGCCGTCGATGTCGTGCCCGAGCTCCCCGAGTGGGCAAAGCGCGACAAACTCGCCTTCGAGCGGGAGATGCTCGGGCTCTACGTCTCCGATCACCCGCTCGCCGGGTTCGAGCAGCAGCTCCAGTCGCTCGCGACGCATTCGATCGGGACCCTCCTGGCGGGGGACGGGCTCGAGGATGGTCAGGTCGTCACGATCGCCGGTCTCGTCACCGCGGCGCAGCAGCGCATCGCGAAGTCGAGCGGGAATCCGTGGGGCATGCTGACCGTGCAGGACTTCGGCGGCGAGATCCAGGTGTCCTTCTTTGCCAAGAACTACCTCGAGTTCTGGCCGCTCGTCGCCGAAGACGCCATCGTCGTCATCAAGGGGCGACTGCAGCAGCGCGACGACGGCTGGACGATCATGGGGCAGACCATCCGGGTCCCGGAGCTCGCCTCCCTCGGCGCGTCGTCGACCGCGCCGCTGACGCTGCGCATCCGCGAGTCCGCGGCGACGAGTGATCGGATTGCCCAGCTCGAGGCGGCGCTGCGGCGCCACCCTGGCGAGGCGGAGGTACGCCTCCTGCTGCTGCGGGAGTCGAGTGCGGGCCTCTTCGAGCTCCCGCACCGGGTCGACCGCGGACCCAACCTCACCTCGGAGCTCAAAGCCCTGCTCGGTGCCCGGGCCTTCAGCTGAGCCACGAAGGCGTCCCGGGCTCCTGGCCTAGGCTGTGTCCTTGTGATCCGCACCATCGACCTGCGCGGCCGGTCACTGACGGCGGCCGACCTGCACGCGATCCTGCCGCGCCCGGCGGTCGACGTCACGGCGGCATCCGCGGCAGCCGCGGCGCTCATTGACGATGTCCGTGCGCGGGGTGCCGCGGCCCTCGCCGAGCAGGCGACGCGCTTCGACGCGGGCGCGCCCGCGACCGTGCGCGTGGCGACGGCGGAGATCCAGGCGGCCGTCGCGGGACTCGACCCCCGCATTCGTGCCGCCCTCGAGGAGGCCATCCGCCGCGTGCGGCTCGCGTCCGCCGCCCAGGTGCCGCTGCCGACCTCGACCGAGCTCGCCACTGGCGGCGTGGTGCGACAGCGCTGGCAGCCGGTGCGCCGCGTCGGCCTCTACGTGCCGGGCGGCAAAGCGGTCTACCCATCGAGTGTCGTCATGAATGTGGTGCCCGCCCAGGTCGCCGGTGTCGCCTCCATCGCGCTCGCCTCGCCCTCGCAGGCGGGCGGCGGCGTCCACCCGACGATTCTCGCGGCGGCGGGGCTCCTCGGCATCGACGAGGTGTACGCCATGGGGGGTGCCGGCGCGATTGGCGCGCTCGCGTACGGCGTCGCGGAGCTCGGCCTCGCGCCGGTGGACGTCATCACCGGTCCCGGCAATGTGTACGTCGCGGCCGCGAAGCGCCTCGTCAAGGGTCAGGTCGGCATCGACGCGGAGGCGGGACCGACGGAGATCCTCGTCATCGCGGATGCGTCCGCCGATGCCGAGATCGTCGCCGCGGACCTCGTCTCGCAGGCGGAGCACGATGAGCTCGCGGCGGCGGTGCTCGTCACCGACTCGGCGCCACTGGCCGAAGCGGTCGCGCAGGCCCTCAGTCGCTTGGTGCCGGACACCCGTCACGCCACGCGCGTGGCGACCGCGCTGCGATCGCAACAGTCGGCGATCGTCCTCGTCGATGACCTCAGCATGGCCGCGCGGGTCAGCAACGCCTACGGTCCCGAGCACCTCGAGATCCAGACCGCCGACCCCGAGGCGGTCCTCGCCGAGATCCATTCGGCCGGGGCGATCTTCCTCGGCGCCCACACGCCGGTCAGCCTCGGCGACTATCTCGCCGGCTCGAACCACGTGCTGCCGACCGGCGGCCAGTCGCGGTTCAGCAGCGGCCTCAGCGCGATGGCGTTCCTCCGGCCACAGCAGGTCGTCGAGTACTCGCGCGAGGCGCTCGCCGAGGTGCGGGCCGGGCTGGTGGCGCTCGCGACGGCCGAGGACCTGCCGGCACACGGCGAGGCCGTCGAGGCGAGGTTCCGCTGATGTTCTGCCCGTTCTGCCGCCACCCGGACTCCCGGGTCATCGATTCGCGCACGAGCGATGACGGGCTGTCGATTCGTCGCCGTCGGCAGTGCCCCGAATGCGGTGGCCGCTTCACGACGACGGAGACGGCGACGCTCATGGTCATCAAACGCAACGGGGTTGTCGAGTCGTTCAGCCGCGACAAGGTCGCCGCGGGGGTCCGCAAGGCGGCGCAGGGCCGGCCGGTCGAGGAGTCGCAGCTCGCGGAGCTCGCGCAGCGGGTCGAGGAGACGATCCGGGCGACTGGGGCGTCGCAGATCGAGGCGAACGAGATCGGCCTCGCCATCCTCGGGCCGCTCAAGGAGCTCGACGAGGTGGCCTACATGCGCTTTGCGAGCGTGTACCAGGCCTTCGAATCGCTCGATGACTTCGAGCAGGCCATCGCGCGGCTGCGTGATGAGCACGGCGGTGCGGCGAGCTGATGTACGGGTGGTTGTTTCGCGTCCTGCTCCGTCATCTTGACCCTGAGCAGGCCCACGGTCTGGCCCACACCGTCATTCGACTGCTCGGCACCCGACCCCTCGCCTGGGCGGTGCGTGCCTGGGCCCGACCGGCACCGGACGCCGGGGTCACGGCGATGGGCATCGACTTCCCATCACGGTTCGGGGTTGCGGCTGGCTTCGATAAGAATGCGCATGGCGCGCTCGGCTTGGGTGCGCTCGGCTTCGGGCATGTCGAGATCGGGACGGTGACCGCGCTCGCGCAGCCGGGCAATCCGCGTCCGCGACTCTTCCGGCTCGTAACGGACCGGGCGCTCATCAACCGGATGGGCTTCAACAACGAGGGTGCGGTGACGGTCGCCCGGACGCTTGCGCGGGTCCGGTCGCGCGCCGACCGCCCGGTCATCGGGGTGAATATCGGCAAGTCGCGGGCCGTCGAGGTCGAGGACGCGACCGCCGACTACCTCGACTCGACGCGCCTGCTCGCCCCGCTCGCCGACTACCTCGTCGTCAACGTCTCCTCGCCAAACACCCCCGGCCTGCGTGGGCTCCAGGAGCTGGGTGCCTTGCGCCCGCTCCTGCGCGCCGTGCAGACCGAGGCGGGGGCGGTGCCGCTCCTGGTCAAGATCGCGCCCGACATGGACGACGAGCAGGTCACCGGGATCACCGCGCTCGCGCTCGAGCTGGGGCTCGCCGGGATCATTGCGACGAACACGACCATCAGCCGCACGGGACTCGCGACGGCCGCCGCGGAGGTCGACGCCTTGGGTGCCGGGGGACTGTCCGGCCGACCGCTCGCGGCCCGCGCGCTCGAGGTGCTGCGTGTCGTGCGCGCCGCGGCGCCGGACCCCGCATTCACCGTCATCTCCGTCGGTGGCGTCGAGATCGCCGCCGACGTCACGGAGCGGCTCGCCGCGGGGGCGACGCTCGTGCAGGGCTACAGCGCATTCATCTACGAAGGCCCCGGCTGGGCCCGGCGCATCAACCGTCGCCTCGCGACGGAAACACAGGCTTGATCAGGGAAAAGCTCCCCGGCTTGGACTCGAACCAAGAACCTATCGGTTAACAGCCGATTGCTCTGCCAATTGAGCTACCGAGGATCACGCCGTAGCGGCCGAACGACTATACCAAAGAGATAACACTCCGCCGTCCGGGGTCATTTCCCAGTGATTTTTCGTGTGGGGGCGTGGTTCACTGTGTCGCACACGACGCCGTGCGACTTGACGCCTCCAGCGCTGGTCCGCGGCGTTTTGCATTCTCGCAGCCAACGGCTGCAGTCACAGAAAGCAGGAACCATGGCAGCATTCAGCTCCAGGGCCCGGAAGGCCGGCCTCGCGTCGGCGGCGGGCATTGCGTTGCTCGGGATGACCCTCGCGGGTTGTGCCCCGGCGACCACCACGGACGGCGAGCAGCCGGCCGCGGATGGCGACGTCCTCCTCGTCGGCACGACCGACAAGGTCGTCTCCCTTGACCCCGCCGGTGCTTACGACAACGGCTCGCTCGCGATCCAGGGACAGGTCTTCCCCTACCTCTTCAACACGCAGGTCGGCTCGGCCGAGGTCCAGCCGGACCTCGCGGTCTCGGCGGAGTTCATCTCCGACACCGAGTACGAGGTGAAGATCCGCGAGGGTGTCAAGTGGGCGAACGGCCACGACCTCACCTCCTCCGACGTCGCCTTCACCTTCAACCGCATGCTGGCGATCCCGGAGGCGATGGAGGTCGGCCCGGCGTCGCTGCTCGGCACGCTCGAATCGGTCGAGGCGGTCGACGACACGACCGTCGTCTTCCACCTCACCGAGGGGCCGAACGCCGTCTTCCAGCAGGTGCTCACGTCCTTCCCGGGCGCAATCGTCGATGAAGAGGTCTTCTCAGCGGACGCGATCACGCCCGATGACGAGATCGTCGCGGCCAACGCCTTCGGCGGCCCGTACTCGATCACGAGCTACACCTTCAACGAGGTCGTCGAGCTCACGCCGAACGAGAACTACGTCGGTCTTGTCACGCCCGCGCAGAACGCGGGGATCATCATGAACTACTACGCGGACGAGCAGAACCTCCAGCTCGCGATCGAGCAGGGCGACGTCGACGTGGCGTTCCGCAGCCTCAGCGCGACCGCGGTCGAGGCGCTGCGGGCGAACCCGGACGTCAAGGTCATTGACGGCCCCGGCGGTGAGATCCGCTACATGGTGTTCAACTTCGCGACGATGCCGTTCGGCACCGACCAGCCCGACGCCGACCCGGCGAAGGCCCTGGCTGTCCGACAGGCGATGGCGGACCTCATCGACCGCGACGTCCTCTCGGAGCAGGTCTACAAGGGCACCTACACCCCGCTGTACTCCTACGTGCCGGAAGGTTTCGTCGGCGCCATCGAGCCGCTCAAGGAGCTCTACGGCGACGGCAACGGTGGCCCCTCGGTCGAGAAGGCGACCGCGGCGCTCGAGGCTGCGGGCGTCGCGACGCCCGTCGCGATCAACCTGCAGTGGAGCCCGGACCACTACGGCGCCTCCTCGGCCGACGAGTACGCGCTCATCAAGGACCAGCTCGAGGCGTCGGGTCTGTTCACGGTGACGCTCGGCTCGACGGAGTGGACGCAGTACGCCCAGGACCGCGTGAACGATGTGTACAGCATCTTCCAGCTCGGCTGGTTCCCGGACTACTCGGACGCGGACAACTACCTCACGCCGTTCTTCTCGATCGACAACTTCCTCGTGAACCACTACGAGAACGCCGAGGTCGACGCGCTCATCAAGCAGCAGGCCATCACGGTCGACCCTGCCGAGCGCACCGCGATCATCGAGCAGATCCAGGAGCTCGTCGCGGCTGACCTCTCGACCCTCCCGTACCTCCAGGGTGCGCAGGTCGCGGTCGTCGGCTCGACCGTCGAGGGCGCGGAGCTCGACGGCTCCTTCAAGTTCCGGTTCTCACCCCTCACGCTGGGCTGAGTCACACCGGCACCGACACCCGGGAGGGGGTCGCTCGTAGGAGCGGCCCCCTCCCATTTGGGCGCCACCAGGCGCCCCGGACGTGAGAGGATGACCGAATGAGCGGCTTGTGGCGCTACGTGCTGGTGCGCTTCCTGCTCATCATCCCGACGGTCTTCATCCTCGTGACGATGGTCTTCATCTTCATGCGGGGCATCGGGGACCCGATCACGGCGGCACTCGGTGGCCAGCTCACCCCGGCGCAACTCGCCGAGCGGGTGCACAGTGCTGGCTACGATCGGCCGGTCCTCGAGCAGTACATCGAGTACCTGGGGCAGGTGCTCCGCGGCGACTTCGGCCGGACGCTCACCGACAACCGCCCGGTCACCGAGGTGCTGCTGCACTATGGCACCGCGACGCTCGAGCTCGTCTGCTACTCGCTCATCGTCGCGTTCCTCGTCGGCATCCCGCTCGGCATCCTCGCGGCGAAGGTCCGCGACCGCTGGGGCGACGCGACGCTGCGCATCTTCGCGGTCCTCATGTACGCGACCCCCGTATTCTTCCTCGGCCTCGTGCTCAAGCTCATCTTCACGGTGTGGCTCGGGGTGCTTCCGGCTTCTGGCCGCGCCAATCCGCGTACGGTCATCGCGCTCGACCGGCTCGACGGCTCCAGTGGGATCTACCTGATCGATGCGCTGCGCGTGGGCAATCCGGCCTACCTCCAGGACGTGCTGAGCCACGCGATCCTGCCCGCCGCCGCACTCGGTCTGCTGACCGCTGGCATTTTCCTCCGGCTCGTGCGGACGAACATGATCTCGACGCTGAGCACCGACTACGTCGACGCCGCACGCTCACGCGGGGTCGGGGAGTACCGACTCACGACCGTGCATGCCTTCCGTCCCGCGCTCGTGCCCATCATCACGGTCATCGGCCTGCAGGTCGCGTTGCTGCTCGGCGGCGCGATCCTCACCGAGACGACCTTCGAGTGGAATGGGCTCGGCTCGCAGCTCACGCTCTACCTCGCGAAACGCGACTTCGTCGCGGTCCAGGGCATCGTCGCACTCCTGGCGGTCATCGTCGCGGTCACGAACTTCATCGTCGACCTCGTCGCCGCGGCGATCGACCCGAGGGTGAGATACTGATGCGCGGATTCCTCGGGCTCCTTCGCCGACTCCCGATCATCCGGGAGCTGCGCCAAGCCATCGGCTGGCAGCGCGGCATGCTCATCGCGGGGCTCGCGATGACCGGGATCGTCGTCGTGGTCGCGCTGTTCGCCCCACTCATCGCCCCCTACGGCTTCGCACAGCTGTCGGATGCCGACGGCAACTTCGGCTCCCAGGTGCCGCCGAACTCGAAGCATCTGCTCGGCACCACCGTCGGCGGGTTCGACGTGCTGTCGCGCGTGCTCTGGGGCGCCCAGACCGCGATCCTCGTCATCATCGTCGCGGTGCTGCTGTCGATCATCCTCGGCGTGCTGCTCGGGCTGGTCTCCGGCTACGTCGGCGGCTGGATGGACCGCATCCTCGTCGTCATCGCGGACGCCATCTTCGCATTCCCGACCCTGCTGCTGGCGATCGTCGCCGCGATCATGATCTCCGGTGGGCAGTCGGGCCTGTGGTCCGGGCTCATGGCCGCCGGCATCTCGATCACCGTCATCTTCATCCCGCAGTACTTCCGCGTCATCCGCGCCGAGGTGGTCCGGATCAAGGGCGAGCCGTTTGTCGAGTCCGCACGGGTCATCGGCGCCTCGCCGATCCGGGTCATGGCGGTCCACGTGCTGCGGAACTCCACGCGGACGCTCCCGGTCATTTTCACGCTGAATGCGGCGGAGGCGGTCCTGACGCTCGCTGCGCTCGGCTTCCTCGGCTTTGGTATCGAGCCGACCGCCGCCGCCGAGTGGGGCTACGACCTCAACCGGTCGCGCGCCGACGTGACGACCGGGATCTGGTGGACGAGCGTCTTCCCGGGCCTCGCCATCGTCATCACGGTGCTCGGGCTCACGCTCATCGGGGAGAGCATCAACGACCTCGCCGACCCGCGGCTGCGTGCCCGACGCCGGGCACGCGCGACGACGAGCTCGGCCGCGGCCGCTGACGGTGCGGCACCCGAGGTGCCACCGGCCTCGGCGACGAAGACGGGGGTGACCTGATGCGCGAGCACCACGACCGTCCCGAGCGTCCCGATTCGTTCGCGGTCGAGATCGAGGACCTCCGGGTCGAGTTCGCGACCGACGGCGGCGACGTCGTCGCGGTCGACCGGGTCTCGCTGCGGGTGCGCCCCGGTGAGATCCTCGCACTCGTCGGCGAGTCCGGCAGCGGCAAGTCCGTCACGGCACGCACCCTCCTCGGACTGCTCCCCGAGCACGCGCAGGCGAGCGGTTCGGTGCGGGTCGGCGGCGAGCAGGTCATCGGGGCCGACCGCGAGACGTTGCGGAAGGTCCGTGGCTCGAAGGCGGCCATGGTCTTCCAGGAGCCGTCGACGGCGCTCAACCCGGTCTTCACGGTGGGGTGGCAGATCGCGGAGGGGCTGCGTGTCCACTCGGGGCTCAGCCGCCGTGAGGCACGCGCCGAGGCGATCGAGATGCTCCGGAAGGTCGGTCTGCCGGAGCCCGAACGTCGTGTCGACTACTACCCGCACCAGCTCTCGGGCGGGCAGAAGCAGCGCGTCATCATCGCGGCCGCGCTCGTGCTCAACCCCGCGGTCATCGTCGCGGACGAGCCCACGACCGCCCTCGACGTGACCGTCCAGGCGGAGATCCTCGATCTGCTGCGCCGCTGCCGGGACGAGTTCGGGGCGGCGATCGTCATCATCACCCACAACATGGGGGTCGTCGCTGACCTCGCCGACACGGTGGCGGTCATGCATGATGGCGTCATCGTCGAGACGGCGCCGGTTGGGCAGCTCTTCGCGGCGCCGCAGCGTGAGTACACGCGCGAACTGCTTGCCGCGGTGCCGCGGATCGAGCTCGCAGCCGCCGGGTCGGTGCCAGCCGCGAGCACGGCCCCCATCGTCGCCGCGCGAGGTCTCGAGATCGTCTTCCCGGGTGGCTTCGGCAAACCGGGGTTCCGGGCGGTCGACGGTGTCGACTTCGCCATCGCCCCCGGCGAGGTCGTCGGCCTCGTCGGGGAGTCCGGCTCGGGTAAGACGACGATCGGCCGGGCCATCGCGGGGCTGACCCGCGCGACGGGCGGCTCGCTTGAGGTGCTCGGCGTCGACGTCGTCGCCAAGGGAGGGCGGCGGCTCGGCCCGCATCGTCGGCGTTTCGGGTTCGTCTTCCAGGACCCCGCCGCGAGCTTCAATCCGCTCCGGACGATCGGCAAGGCGATGGCCGAGCCGATCTATGTGCACGGCACGGCCGCGGAGCGAGCTGGCGCAGACAAGCGGGTCCGGGAGATGCTCGAGGCGGTCCGGCTGCCAGCGGCGTTCGCCGAACGGTTCCCGCACGAGCTCTCGGGGGGGCAGCGTCAGCGGGCCTCGCTCGCGCGTGCGCTCATGCTCGGCCCGGACCTGCTCATCGCGGACGAGCCGACGAGCGCGCTCGACGTGTCGGTGCAGGCCGCCGTGCTCGATCTCTTTGACGAGCTCCACGACGAATTCGGCTTCGCCTGCCTGTTCATCACCCACGACCTCGCCGTCGTGGATCGGGTCGCCGACCGGGTCATCGTCCTGCACCACGGTCAGGTCGTCGAGTCGGGCCCGACGGACACCGTCCTCGGTGCGCCGACACAGGACTACACGAGGCGGCTCCTCGCCTCGCTGCCGGTGCCGGACCCCGTCGAGCAGGCGCAGCGACGGGAGGCCCTGGCCGCCGTCGGCCGGGTTGATGACTAGCCCGGCGTCCGCCGCGACCCAGCTCCTCGGCCAACCGGGCTGACTCTTCGGCCCGCCGGGCTGCGCCGCTCAGCCCTCGAGGTCGTCGACGCCCGGCAGCCAGCTCAGCCCCGGCCGGCCCCAGCCCTCACGCTTGATCGCCTTGGTGGCAGCCTTGGCATGCGCGTGCTCGAGCCGATCCGCGTAGAGCACCCCCTCGAGGTGATCAAATTCGTGCTGGAAGATGCGGGCGAGCCAGCCGCTCGCCTCGATCTCGAAGTCCTTGCCATCGAGCCCAGTCGCTCGCAGCAGCACCTGGTCGGCACGCCGGAGCGGATAGCGCTCACCGGGGATGGAGAGGCAGCCCTCCGAGTCGTCATCCTCCTCAGCCGCGCCGATGCTGATCGGCGTGTGCCACAGCCTCGGATTGATCGCGACACCCTCGTGGAGCACACCACCGTCGTCCTCCCAGTGCCAGACGAAGATGCGGCTGGCCACGCCGACCTGCGGGGCGGCGAGCCCGACGCCGGGTGCGGCGTGCATCGTCGCGATCATGTCGGCGACGAGCTCACGGACCTCGTCGTCGATGACCTCGACGGGCGCCGCGGGAGCATGGAGGACAGGATCGCCGGTGATGACGATGGGCAGGACGGCCATGCCTCCCAGCGTATGCGGGCCAGCGGCGCTAACGTGGACTGGTGGACCTGGCGGATGTCGCGAGTGAGCTGCTGCTTGAGTCGCAGAGCTACATCGGTATCCCCCTCGCGCTGCTCGGTGCCGTGTTCCTCAGCGTCGGGACGCAGTACCAGCACCGCGGTGTCGTCAAAGTCGAGCGCCTCGTCGGGGAGTCAGAGGCGGGACTCGGCGTCCGGCAGCTGTTCGCCCTGCTGCGGCGGCCGTCCTGGGTGCTCGGCACGATCATGCTTGGCCTCGCGATCGCACTGCAGCTCGCCTCGCTCTGGTTCGCGCCGCTCATTGTCGTGCAGCCGCTCGGCGCGGTCGCCCTCGTCATCACCGCGATCCTCAACTCGAGGCTGTCGAAGGTGCCGCTGGACCGCCCGACGATCCGCGCGATCATCATCTGCGTCGTCGGGGTCGGCGCATTCGTGACCGTCGCCGCATTCGTCGCCGTGCAGAAAGGCGTCAAGGAGTCCGAGCTGACGACCGTCGTCGTGCTGCTCGCGGGCGTGCTCGCGCTGTGGGGCGTCCTCTACGCCATCTTCCGCCGGAAGGCCGGACCCGTCTTCTACATCGTCGCCGCCGGCATGCTCTTCGGGTTCGTCGCGACACTCGCGAAGGTCGTCATCGGCCGGGTGCAGACCCTCATCAAAGTCATCGAGCGGAATGCGGTGACCGGAGACGTGTGGTCGTTCGGCGCCGCGGAGTGGCTGACGATCCTGTGCATCGTCGGCCTCATCGTCGCCTCGCTCATCGGCACCTACTTCGTGCAGACCGCACACGCGAATGGCCCGCCCGACCTCGTCGTCGCGGGGCTCACCGTCGTCGATCCGCTCGTCGCCGTGGCGATCGGCATCGTCGTGCTCGGCGAGGCCGCGGGTGCGCCGTGGTGGGCGATCGTCGCATTCATCATCACTGGCGGGGTCGCCGTCTTCGGCGTCTTCCAGCTCGCCAAGCACCACCCCCAGATGTCCGCGGAGTACCGCGAGACGGGGGAGCTGCGCCTCAAGCCCTGAGCCGGGCGGACGCGCGTCGGCTGCGGTGCGATCAGGGCGCTAGCCTGAATGCGGTCCGCGACCCCGTCGCGGCCAGGGGCGGTAGCTCAGCCGGTTAGAGCAGCGGACTCATAATCCGTCGGTCACGGGTTCAAGTCCCGTCCGCCCTACTCCGCCAGGTGCCTAGGCTGGTGCGGTGACCGACGCCGCGCACCACCTCGACCGCCTCATCCGCACCATCCCGGACTTCCCGAGCCCGGGCATCCAGTTCAAGGACCTCACACCCGTGCTCGCCGACGGGGCGGCGCTCGCGAGTGTCGCAGACGCGCTCGTCGAGCCGTTCGCCGGCGCATTCGACATCATTGCGGGGGTCGAGGCCCGGGGCTTCGCGCTCGCCGCGGCGGCTGCGGCCCGGCACGGCAGCGGCGTGCTGCTTGTCAGGAAGGCGGGCAAGCTGCCCGGCGGCACGATCGCCGAGGAGTACGCGCTCGAGTACGGCACCGCGACGCTCGAGGTCCACCCGGATCAGGTGCCGGTCGGCAGCCGTGTGCTGCTCCTCGACGACGTGCTCGCGACCGGTGGCACGATCGGCGCGGCCGCGACACTCGCCGAGCGGGCCGGCTGGCATGTCGCCGGCATCGCGGTCGTACTCGAGCTCAAGGCGCTCGGTGGCCGTGCGCGACTCGCGCCGCGTGAGATCACATCACTGTGCGTCGTCTAACAGGTCGGCGTCGCGGCCTCCCCGGCAAACCGCGCCGTCGTCCACGCCATGAGCTGGGGGAGTAGCGGTGAGTCCCCCGTCACGACCCCCATGTGGTCGAGCCCCGCATAGGTGCGGTAGTCGATCGCCTGACCGGCTTGGCACCGCGCGTCCACGTACTCCTGCTGCGCCTCCGGCGCGATGAGCGGATCGGCGAGGCCCTGCGCGACGAGGACGGGGAAGTCGATCGGCAGCGTCGGCACGTTCTCGATCGCGCGCTGGCCGAGCGCACCCGTCGACGGGTCCTTCGACCACACCGGGCCGCCGGACAGTCCGGCTTGGAGCGCCGACACGAGGGTGCCGGGATCGCTGAGACACCGGCTCGCGACCGCCTCGATCGACAGCCGCCCGGAGGGCCGGACGTAGTCATCGACGCGCACGTCCGGGTACGCCGCGTCATAGCCGGCGAGCACGAACCCACCGAAGAGCAGGCTCAGCGACTGGTCCGCGAAGGACTTGAGCAGGTACGGCAGGTTCGACGCCGGGGCCATGGCGGCGACGCCGAGGAAGTCGAGCTCGGGTGCGTACTCCGCCGCGAGCCCCGCTGTCCACAGTGCCGCGTGGCCGCCCTGGGAGTGCCCCCAGATGACCGTCTCGTCGGCGAACTGCGGTCCGTCGAGCTCACGGGCGGCGCGCAGCGCGTCGAGTGCGGCATGTCCGGCGGGCTCGCCGACGACGTACTGGTGGCGGGTCGGCGTGCCGAGCCCGATGTAGTCGGTCGCGACGACCGCCCAGCCCGCGTCGAGCGCCTCGGCGAGGTCGGGCATGGCGCCGTTGACGAACGGCTCCGGCAGCAGCGAGGGCGCGCAGCCGGTCGCGACGCCGGTCGTGCCGTGGGTCCACGCGATGACAGGATGCGGGCCACCGCCGTCCGGGACCACGACGAGCCCCGAGGCGATCGCGGGGGTGTCGCCCAGCCCGGTCGTCGTGTAGAGGATCCTCCAGGCCTGGGCGCCGTCCGGGACGGACCGGGTGAAGGGCGCCGCGCGCAGCAGCTTGCCTGGCGCGTCGGGCACCTCGTCGGGGGCGCTGTAGAAGGCGTCCGGCACGGGCGTCGTCGAGAAGTGGATGCCGGCGGCCGCGACGCCGAGTGCGGCGAGCACCGCGATGCCCGCGAGGACGCCGCGGAGCACGAGCCGACGCCGCGGCGATGCGGTGCGTGCCGCCACACGCTGCCGCAGCAGCGGCGTGAGGGCGGTGCGAATCCCGATGGCACCGAGCCAGACGCCGAAGAGCACGCCGAGCACCCAGACCGTGACGTCGGGCCAGGCGAGGATCGTCACCCCGATGACGAGCCCGGCGATGCCGAACAGGATGCGGCTGAATCGCTCGCCGGCGCCCGACTCGCGGGCGGCGATGACGAGGTCGCGCACCCCGGCGACCATCGGCAGCAGCCCGGCGAGGAGGACGAGGAGCTCGACGGTGAGCCCCGGGAGGATCGCGATGAGCACTGCGAGGACGAATGCGGCGCCCGCGATCGTCAGCCGCAGCCAGCGCGGTGTCTGGTTCAGCCGGATGACGGCGAGCACGGCCTCGGTGATCGCGACGGCAACGAGGCCGGTCACGAGCAGGATGAGCAGCCAGTTCACGGAGGCGAATGGATGGAGGACGAGGGCGACCCCGATGGCGAGCAGCAGGGCGCCGAGGGCCACGCTCAGGATCTGGCGCCAGCGACTCGTCATACCTGCACGTTATCGGGAAATCACCGCGCTCCGTGGACCGTCAACGGCATCATCACCCTCGTATTACCCTTCTCAGCGTGCCTGTGCTCGCCCTCGTCATCGCCAGTCTGTTGTGGGGCACCACGGGCACGGTCGCGAGCTTCCTACCGCCGGAGTTCCCGCGCGTCGCGGTCGGGGCCGCGACGATGGGCATCGGCGGCGTCGTGCTCTTCCTCGTCAATCTGCGCCGCGCGGTCGCGGTGATCCGCGATCGTGTCGCCCGGCGGTGGCTGGCGCTCGGGCTCGTCGCCGTCATTGCGTATCCGCTGACGTTCTATCCCGCCATGGAGCTGGCCGGTGTCGCGATCGGCAATGTGCTGTCGATCGGCACGGGCCCCGTCTTCGCGGTCATCATCGAGTGGCTCATGGAGCGTCGGCGGCCGACCGGGGTATGGCTGATCTCAGCGGTCGTCGCCACCACCGGCATCGGCCTGCTCGCGGTCGGCGGCGAGGGGTCGTCGGCGGGCACCGGCGACCTGCTCCCCGGGATCGCACTCGGCCTCGTCGCCGGCATCGCCTACGCGGCCTCTGCGTACAGCGCTGGCCGCATCATGCGGCTCGGGCACGCCTCGCCGCCGGTCATGGGCGCCACCTTCGGGCTCGGCGCCATCGTGCTCCTGCCGATCCTGTTCGTCACTGGTGACGTTCTGCTGAGCTCGCCGTCGTCGCTGGGGATCGTCGCCTACCTCGTGCTCGGTCCCACCCTCATCGGCTACGTCCTGTTCGGCATCGGGGTGCGCGCGCTCGCCACCTCGACGGTACTGCTCATCACGATGCTCGAGCCGGTGGTCACGACGGTGCTGGCGGTGGTCGTCGTGGGCGAGCGCCTCACCGTGGTCGCTTGGCTCGGCATGGTCGGCATCCTGGTTGCGATCGCCTGCATCACCGTGGCGGCACTCGGGCGGTCGTGGCGCATGGCGTCGCGATCACGGGCCGACTCGGCGGCACCGGCCTCCCGCATTCGTCGACGAATAGACTGGCGCGATGGCCACGACCCTTCGCGACCTCCACATCGCCGCGACCGCACTGTGGCCGCTGGACGCAGTGGCGGACTGGGACGTCGTCGGGCTGACCGTCGGCGCGCCGAGCGACGCGGTGACGCGAGTGCTCCTCGCCGTTGACCCCGTCGCGGCCACGGTCGACGAGGCGGTTGCGGGCGGCTACGACCTGCTCCTCACCCATCACCCGCTGCTGCTGCGCGGTGTGCACACGCTCGCAGGCGACCGCGTCAAGGGTGCGCTCGTCACGAGACTCATCCGCGGCGGCTGTGCGCTCTACAGCGCGCACACGAATGCGGACTCCGTCGACGCTGGTACGTCCGGGGTGCTCGCGGCTCGCCTCGGGCTGCGTGAGGCGCACCCCTTCGACCAGTTGGCCGGCGCACGCGATGATGCGGCCGGTGACCTCGGGATCGGCCGCGTCGGCGACCTCGCAGAGCCGACGACCCTCGGCCAGCTCGCGCGGCAGCTCGCGAGCATCCTGCCGTCGACGGCGGCCGGGGTCCTCGGCAGCGGCGACTTCGATCGGTCGGTGCGCCGGGTCGCGATCTGCGGCGGTGCCGGCGACGCCTACCTCGCGCACCCCGCCGTGCTCGGTGCCGACGTCTACATCACGGCGGACCTCAGGCACCACCCTGCGCAGGACGCGCGAGAGCAGGCGGCGCTCGACGGCGGCCCCGCGCTCATCGGGGTGTCGCACTGGGCGAGCGAGTGGGTGTGGCTCGACGCCGCAGCCGAGCAGCTGCGGGCGGCGCTGCCGAGCGTCGAGTTCGTCGTCAGCGAATTGCGGACGGATCCGTGGGATTTTACGGTCGTGCAGTGAGCGCCCGCGGTAAGGATGTGGCATGAAGGCGGCACCAGGCGACCAGGAGCTGCTGCTCGACTTGCAGCACCTCGACACGCGGCACGCGCAGGCGACGCGGCGAGAGGCGCAGCCGGCCGAGGCTGAGGCGGCCGCGGCGGCACGGGCGGAGCGCGATCGGGTGCGGGCCGATGCCGGCACCCTCCGCGACGCGCTTGAGGACGACGAGCTTGAGCTTCGCCGTGTCGAGTCGGACGTCGAACTCATCACCCAGCGGCTCGCGCACGATGAGGAGCGGATGCTCCGGGCCACGGATGCGAAGCAGGCCACCGCATTCGAGCACGAGGTCGCCTCGCTGCGGCGGCGGCGAGCTGACCTCGAGGAGGTCCAGCTCATCGTGATGGAGCGTGTCGAGGCGCACGAGGCCGCGGTGCGGGCGGTCGAGGCTGACCTTGCGGCGCGGGAGCGAGCGGTCGCCGAGGCGGAGCAGGCGGTCGCGACCGCCGTCGCGGCGCACGGCGCCGAGCGGGTCGAGATCGAGCAGGAACGGGCCGAGCTCGTGGGGCGACTCCCGGCCGACCTCGTCGCACTGTACGAGAAGCAGCGGGCCCGCTACGGCTTTGGCGCCTCGCGGCTGCGCCGGGGCGTCTCGGAGGCGTCCGGGGTCGCACTCCTCGCCGACGAGCTCCACACCGTCCGCTCGGCGGCGCCGGACGACGTCCTCATCTGTCCCTCGTCGAATGCGATCCTGGTGCGGACCGCGGAGTCGGGGCTGTGACCCGCGAGCTCATCATCGAGGCTGACGGTGGATCCCGGGGCAATCCGGGGCCATCCGGCAGCGGTGCGGTCGTCGTCGATGCCGCGACGGGCGAGGTGCTTGCCGAGATCGGCATCTGGGGCGGTGTCGCCTCGAACAACGTCGCGGAGTACCGCGGGATGATCGCGGGGGTCCGCCGCGCGCTCAGGATCGACCCCGACGCGGTGCTCACCGTCCGAATGGACTCGAAGCTCGTCGTCGAGCAGATGTCGGGCCGCTGGAAGATCAAGCACCCCGACATGGCGGAACTTGCCGCCGAGGCCCGGGAAGTGCTCACCGGGACGCCGGTGCGATTCGAGTGGGTCCCGCGGGAGCGCAACTCCCGCGCCGACCGCCTCGCGAACCTCGCGATGGACGCGGGCGCGGACCTCCCCTGACCAGGGTGTTGTGCGACGTGAAGGAAGAACCGGCCGCTCACGCGCATAGCGCACGCGAAGGCGCCGAATCGCCTTCACTTCGCACGGGTCGCGCCAGAGGCGGTACCGTTATCGCGGAACGGGTCGGCCAGGCGACCGCGTCGTCCGCGCAAGCGGGCGCCGAGGAACGTCCGGGCTCCGCAGAGCAGGGCGGTGGGTAACACCCACCCGGAGCAATCCGCGAGCAGAGCGCAACAGAGAGTAGACCGCCCGTCGGGCAACCGGCGGGTAAGGGTGAAACGGTGGGGTAAGAGCCCACCAGTGGACCGGGTGACCGGTCCAGCTGGGCAAGCCTCGCCCGGAGCAAGACCAGACAGGGGACGATGACGCGGCTCGCCGAGTCCCCGGGTAGGTCGCTGGAGCCGGATGGCAACATCCGGCCGAGATGGATGGTCGCCTCACCGGTCCGGTGCACACCGGATCGGTCAGACAGAACCCGGCGTATCGGCCGGCCCGTTCCCTGTCTCGCGGCTCAGCCGCGCGCCGACCGCGTGACCGCGCTGTCGGCGGCCAGTGCCGCCGCGCCGAGGATCCCTGCGTTGTTGCGGTGCACGGCCGTCAGGATCGGCGCTTGCAGGTCGAGCAGCGGGAGGAACTCCTCCGACTCCTTCGAGATACCGCCGCCGACCACGAAGAGGTCCGGGGAGAAGACCCGCTCGAGATGGGTGTAGAAGCGCTGCAGGCGAGTCGCCCACTCCTCCCAGCTCAGGCCCTCGCGCGTCTTCGCCGACGACGCGGCGCGCGCTTCGGCGATCTCGCCGTCGAGCTCCAGGTGGCCGAACTCGGTGTTGGGCACGAGGACCCCGTTATAGATGAATGCGCTCCCAATCCCGGTGCCGAGCGTCGTCATAATGACGAGGCCGTCGACATCCTTCGCGGCACCGAACCGGAGCTCGGCGTGGCCCGCGGCATCGGCGTCGTTGAGGAAGAACACGTCGCGGCCGAGGGCGTCCTCGAATCGGGCCTCCGCGTCGTAGTCGATCCAGTGTGCCGAGATGTTGCCTGCCGACAGCGTGCGGCCGTGCTTGACAATCGTTGGGAAGGCGATGCCGACGGGGAGGTCCGGTGCGTCCGCGCCCGGGATGCGGTCGAGGAGTTCGAGCACGGTCGCGATGATCGGTTCGGGCTCGCCCCCGGCGGGGGTGCGGAGCTTCTCGCGCGGTGTGGTGAGCTCCCCCGCGGCGGAGTCGACGATTGCACCCTTGATGCCGGTGCCGCCGATGTCGATGCCGAGTGCGGTGCCCACGATTCGACTCTAAGCCAGCGTCAGGATCTCCGCGCCGGACTCGGTGACGACGATGGTGTGCTCGAACTGGGCGGTGCGACGCCGATCGCGCGTGACGACCGTCCAGCCGTCGTCCCATTCATCCCACGCGATCGTGCCGGGCTCCTCGGGGGTTCCGATCGTGAGCATGGGCTCGATCGTGAAGACCATGCCGGGCACGAGTTCCTTGTCGTGCAGCGGCGCGGCGTCGTAGTGCGGCACGATGAGCCCGGTGTGGAATGCCCGACCGACGCCGTGGCCGGTGAACTCCCGGATGACCCCGTAGCCGAATCGTTTCGCATACGACTCGATCGCGCGGCCGATCAGGTTGATCTGGCGACCGGGCGCGACGACCTTGATGCCGCGGTGCATCGCCTCCTCGGTGCGGGTGACGAGGTCCATGGTGTCCTGGTCGGCGTCGCCGACGATGAAGGTGCGGTTAAGGTCGCCGTGCATGCCCTCGCGGTACGCCGTGATGTCGACGTTGATGAGGTCGCCGTCCCGCAGCACCGTGTCGTCGGGGATGCCGTGGCAGACGACCTCGTTGAGGCTCGTGCAGCAGCTTTTCGGGTAGCCGCGATACCCGAGGGTGGAGGGGTACGCGTCGTTGGCCACGAGGAATTCGTGTGCCACCCGATCGAGTTCCTCGGTCGTCACGCCGGGACGAATCGCTTCGCCGACTCGCTCGATCGCCTGCGCCGCGATCCGCCCGGAGCGCCGGATTCGCTCGATCTCCTCCGCGGTGTACACGTCGCCGCCGGTGTAGGCCGCAGGTGCGGGTCGGCCGGCATATTCCGGTCGAGGAATGCGTGGCGGCACGGCGCGCTGCGGTGAGACGACGCCGGGAATGAGGTGACCTTCATCGTCCCAGGGCATACCATCAGCCTATGACTGACCGTACTGAGCGCCCTGACGAATGGTGGTTCAACGAGCGAACCGGTGAGGTCGAGCACGGCCCCTGGTCGCTGGGCACGGACCGGCTCGGTCCCTTCCCGTCGCGGGAGAAAGCCGAGCGCGCGCACGAGGCGATCGCCGAGCGCGCGCGCCGCTGGGCCGAGGAGGATGCGGCCGAGGAGGGCCGCTAGCCGAAGCGCCGGGGCAGGCCGCCCATCGCCATGTCGCCGAGGCCCGCGAAGATGGCGCTCATGGCGATGCCCCAGAACGTCATGAAGAGGATGACGCCGATGACGAACAGGCCGACCATCACGTAGCCGGCGACCAGCCCGACCATGGCGAAGGTGCGGCCACTCGGCTCCTTGCTGAGCCCGATGTGGCCGAGCACGATCGCGGCGATCGACGGCAGGCCGGGGCTGATGATGCCGACGAGGCCGAGGGTGAACGAGACGATGCTGAGGTAGTGCGGGCCGGTGGCCGCGGGAGCCGGTGTGTCGACGGTTTGGTCGATCGCCGGCTCAGTTGGCGCGGTCGCCTCGTCGGCGGTGTGGGGGTCGGTCATCGCGGGGTCCCTACTGCTCGTCGTATTCGTGCTCGGCCGCAGGATAGCTGCCCGACATGACGTCTTCGCGATACGCCTGTGCGGCACTGCGCAGGGTGCCGCGAAGGTTGGCGTACTGCTTGACGAACTTCGGGACCCGCCCGCCCCCAAGTCCCGCCCAGTCGGTCCAGACCAGGATCTGGCCGTCGCAGTGCGGGCCCGCGCCGATGCCGATCGTTGGGATCGTGAGCGCCTCGGTCACCCGCCGGGCGATCTCGGAGGGGGTCATCTCGATGACGACCGCGAATGCGCCCGCTGATTCGACCGCGTGCGCCTCCGCGAGGAGTTGCTCCGCCGCCTCGCCGCGCCCCTGCACGACGTGCCCGCCGAGCCCGTGCTCGGACTGCGGGGTGAAGCCGATGTGGCCCATGACGGGGATACCCGCCGTGACAAGGCGCTTGATCTGCTCGGCCGAGCGGACGCCGCCCTCGAGCTTGACCGCGTGCGCACCCGTCTCCTTCATGAAGCGCACGGCGGTCGCCAGTGCCTGGTCGGGGCCGGATTCATAGCTGCCGAATGGCAGGTCGGCGACGACGAATGCACGGCGTGTCGCGCTCGCTACGGCGCGCGTCAGCGGGATGAGCTCATCGACCGTGACGGGCAGCGTCGTGTCGTAGCCGAGGACGGTGTTGCCCGCGGAGTCGCCGACGAGGAGCACGTCGATGCCGGCCTCGTCGAAGATCTGCGCGGTCTGGACGTCGTAGCTCGTCAGCGCGGTGATCTTGATGCCATCGGCCTTGGCCTGGAGGAAGTGTCGGGTGCGGACGCGCTTCGGCGTCTCGCTCACATCAGCCATGGCCTCAGCCTAGACCCCGGGGGTTCAGGGCGTCCGGCGGACCGTGATCGGCAGTCGGCGGTCACGTCCAAAGGCCATGCCCGAGATCTTCGGCCCGATCGCGCCCTGGCGCCGCTTCCACTCGGCGCGGTCGACGAGGTCGGCGACCCGTTCGACGGTGGCCGCGTCAAAGCCCGCGGCCACGAGGTCCGCGCGACCGAGGCGGTGCCCGACGTAGCCGTCGAGGATCGCGTCGAGGAGCTCATACGGGGGCAGCGAGTCCTGATCGACCTGGTCGGGACGCAGTTCCGCCGAGGGCGGTTTCGTGATCGAGGCCTCGGGGATCGGCGGGGTCTGACCGCGCACGGCCGCCGCGGCGTTGCGCCAGCGGGCGAGCGCCCACACGAGTGTCTTCGGGACGTCCTTGATCGGGGCGAACCCGCCGACCGAGTCGCCGTAGATCGTCGAGTAGCCGACCGAGAGCTCCGACTTGTTGCCGGTCGTCAGGACGAGATGGCCGGCCTGGTTCGACTTCGCCATGAGGATGACGCCGCGAGCACGCGCCTGCACGTTCTCCGCCGCGACGCCCTCGAGCCCGAGCTGCGTTTCGAAGGGCGCGACGAGGTCGGCAATGGGCTCCGTGCTGTAGTGGAGCCCGAGCCGCTCGGCGAGGTCATCGGCGTCGGACCGGGAGTGCTCGGAGGACCACCGCGACGGCATCGAGACCCCGTAGACGCGGTCCCCGCCGATCGCGTCGACGGCGATCGCTGCGCACACCGCCGAGTCGATGCCGCCGGAGAGCCCGAGGATGACGGAGCCGAAGCCATTCTTCTCGACGTAGTCCCGCAGCCCGAGCACGAGCGCGCCCCACACCTGCTCGAGGTCGTCGTCATCAGCGACGAGTGCCGGGTGATCCGCGCCGGTGCAGGCCGCATTCGTGGCCTCATCCTCCGGTGCGGGAGGAATGCGGATCTCGGCCAGCAGCAGGTCCTCACGAAAGCGCGGCGCGCGCGCGAGCAGACTGCCGTCGACGTCCATGACGAAGGAGTCCCCGTCAAAGACGAGGTCGTCCTGCCCGCCGACCAGGTTGACGTAGGCGACGGGCACGGCGAGCTCCGCGGCGCGGCGCGCCGCGAGCGGCAGGCGGAGGTCGTCCTTGTCCCGCTCAAACGGGGAGGCGTTGAGGACGAGCAGCAGGTCGGCGCCCGCACCGCGGGCATCGGCGACGGGACCGGCATCCAGCCAGAGGTCTTCGCAGATGATGAGCGCGACTCGAGCCCGGGCGGGCTCCGAGGCCGAGTCCGCGAGCGCGACGTCGAAGGTCGTGAGCTCGTCGCCGGGGATGAAGGTGCGGTACTCGTCGAAGACCCCGTAGTTCGGCAGGTGGTGCTTGACGGCGCGGTGGATGACGCGGCCGCGATGCAGCACCGAGGCGCAGTTCTGTGCGATGGCGACCGGCGCATTCCTCCCGTCTGGTGATGCCGGATGCGGCCCGTCGGGGTGACCGACGACGACGACGAGCTCGCCGAGGCCCGCGGCTGCGAGGCGCGCCGCGAGCGTCTCGACCGCCTCGGCGGCCGCCCGGAGAAATGCGGGCTGCGCGGCGAGATCCTCGATTGGATAGCCGCTCAGCGCCATCTCGCCGGTCGCGACGACCTGGGCGCCCGCGGCGGCGGCGGCCCGTGCCGCCTCGAGCACCTGGTCGGCGTTGCCGACGAGGTCGCCGACGATCGGATTTGTTTGCGCGAGCGCGAGACGGAGACTCACCACACTCGATAGCCTAGGGACGTGAGTTCGATGGACAAGCAACGCGACTTCGTGCTCCGCACCATCGAGGAGCGGGGCGTGAAATTCGTCCGGCTGTGGTTCACCGATGTCCTCGGCACGCTTAAGTCGGTCGCCATCGCGCCCGCGGAGGTCGAGGGGGCCTTCTCCGAGGGGCTCGGCTTCGATGGCTCGGCCATCGAGGGCTTCACCCGGGCCTACGAATCGGACATGCTCGCCTACCCGGACCCGAACACGTTCCAGATCCTGCCGTGGCGTGGCGAGGTCGACCCGACCGCTCGGATGTTCTGCGACATCATGACGCCGGATGGCCAGCCGGCCGCGAGCGACCCCCGGCACGTCCTCAAGCGCGCGCTCGAGAAGGCCGCCGACCGGGGATTCAGCTTCTACACGCACCCCGAGATCGAGTTCTATCTGTTGAAGTCCTCAGCGCCGGGACCTGATGGTCGCCCGATCCCGGTCGACTCCGCCGGGTTCTTCGACAGTGTCCCCGGCGGCACCGCGCATGACTTCCGCCGCAGCTCCGTGCGGATGCTGGAGGACATCGGCATCTCCGTCGAGTTCTCCCACCACGAATCCGGGCCCGGGCAGAACGAGATCGACCTGCGCTACGCCGATGCCCTGACGATGTCGGACAACATCATGACCTTCCGCACCGTCGTGAAGGAGGTCGCGATCGAGCAGGGTGTGTACGCGAGCTTCATGCCGAAACCATTCAACGACGAGCCCGGCAGCGGCATGCACACGCACATGAGCCTCTTCGAGGGCGACACGAACGCCTTCTTCGACCCGAGCGGTCACTACCAGCTCTCGGCGATCGGTCGCCAGTTCATCGCCGGGCTGCTGCGGCACGCACCCGAGATCACCGCGGTGACGAACCAGTACGTCAACTCGTACAAGCGCCTGTGGGGCGGCGACGAGGCACCGGGGTACATCACCTGGGGACACAACAACCGCTCCGCACTCGTCCGCGTCCCGCTATACAAGCCCGGCAAGGGCCAGTCGGCGCGCGTCGAGTACCGCGCGATCGACTCCGCGGCGAACCCGTATCTCGCCTACGCGCTGCTGCTCGCGGCCGGGCTCAAGGGCATCGAGGAGGGCTACGAGCTGCCGCCGGAGGCGGAGGTCAACCCGTGGGACCTCACCGAGCTCGAGCGTCGCGCGCTCGGGTACCAGCAGCTGCCGGTGAGCCTCGACCAAGCGCTCCAATTCATGGAGGAATCCGAGCTCGTCGCCGAGACGCTCGGCGAGCAGGTCTTCAACTACGTGCTCCTCAACAAGCAGCAGGAATGGGCGGACTACCGCAGCCAGGTCTCGGCCTTCGAGATCGAACGGAACCTCTCCACCCTGTAGAACTGCCGCGCGGAGCCGAATTGACCCAGTCGAGGACCGATTCCGGGCGCCCGGGATCACTCCGCGAACTCGCGCGCCTCGGCTTCGCGGGGCTGACAAGCGCGGCGGCCGGGATCCAGGCGCTCGGCGTGTCCGGCATCCTGCCGGCATTCGCACATGCGGCTGACCCGGACCAGGCGCTGGCGCTGCTGCAGCGACTGCTGGAGCGTGCACCCGAGCCGACGCGCCGACTGCTCGCGGAGGACGACACTGCCCAGCGGCTCATCCGGGTACTTGGGGCCTCGAGCGGGCTTGGCGACTTCCTGCTCCGACGTCCCGAGGAGATCCTGCCGTCCCTCGGGGCGGCATCCGTGCCGCGTGACGCGGCCACCTACCGCGCCTCGCTCGTCGAGGCGGTGCAGGGGCTCACCGGTGAGGCGGCGTGGGTGGCGCTGCGAGTGCGCTACCGCCGCGAGCTGACCCGGCTGGCGGCCTGGGACCTCGCCCAACCCTCCGGCACCGCCGCGCTCGCCGAGGTCGCGGCCGCGCTCGCCGACCTCGCGGGGGCCGCGCTCGACGCGGCGCTCGACGTCGCCCGGCGCGAGGTGTCTTACCCCGCCGAGGAGGTCGACTGGGTGCAGCTTGCCATTATCGGCATGGGGAAGACGGGCGGCCACGAGCTCAACTACCTCTCCGACGTTGATGTCATCTTCGTCGGCGGGCTCCGGGAGCCGGCCGGGGCCGCGGAAGCCGCCGAGTCGGTGGACGCGGCCGATGCCGATGCCCCGCCGATCACCGAGCACCGCGCCGTCGAGATCGCGACCCGACTCGCGATGCTGACGATGCGCGGGATCAGCGAGCTCGCGGTCGAGCCGGGGCTGTGGGAGGTCGATGCGAACCTCCGGCCCGAGGGCAAGGACGGTGCCCTCGTACGCACCCTCGAATCGCACCTCGTGTATTACGAGCGCTGGGCGCATTCCTGGGAGTTTCAAGCACTGCTCAAAGCCAGGGCGATCGCGGGCGATCTCGAGCTGGGGCGGCGCTACGAGGCAGCGGTGGCGCCGCTCGTGTGGGCGAGCGCGCAGCGTGACGGCTTCGTCGAGTCAGTGCAGCGCATGCGGGAGCGGGTCACGCACCACATCCCCGCGGAGCAGGTCGACGTGCAGCTCAAGCTCGGCCCGGGGGGTTTGCGGGACATCGAGTTCACGGCCCAGCTGCTGCAGCTCGTCCACGGGCTCGCGGATGCGCGGGTGCGGGTCCGCGGGACGCTGCCCGCGCTCGAGGCGCTCGCCGAGCAGGGCTATGTCGGTCGGACGGAGGCCGCGGACTTCGCGGAGGAGTACCGCTTCCTTCGGCTGCTCGAGCATCGGCTCCAGCTCCGACAGCTGCGTCGCACCCACCTCATGCCGCGCGATGTGGACGAGCTGCGGGTGCTCGCGCGGGCGACGGGCCTCGCGAGCACCGCAGAGGAGCTCCGCGAGCGATGGCAGGGCGTCAAAGCCCGCGTCCGGAGCCTCCACGAGCGGCTCTTCTTCCGCCCGCTGCTCGGCGCCGTCGCAGCGCTCCCGGACGGCGCGGACGACTTCCGGCTCACGAGCGAGCAGGCCATCGCCCGGCTCGCCGCGATCGGCTTCCGCGACCCGCGGGGTGCCCTCGCCCACATCGCCGCACTGACCGACGGGGTCTCGCGCCGCGCCCGGATCCAGCGCAACCTGCTGCCGGTCATGATCCAGTGGTTCTCCCAGGGAGCCGACCCCGACATGGGGCTGCTCACGTTCCGCCGGATCTCCGAGTCGATCGGGGACCAGCACTGGTATGGACGAATGCTGCGGGACTCGGCCGGCGTCGCGCAGCGCCTCACCGAGGTGCTCAGCGGGTCGCGCTATGTCGCCCAGCTGTTCGAGCGGATCCCCGAGGCCGCCGCATGGCTTGAAGACGATGACGACCTCCGCCCGCGACCGCTGACGACCCTGCTCGAGGAGCAGGAGGCGATCACACAGCGGTACGCGGGTGATCCCGAGGCGGCGATGCGAGCACTGCTCCACGCGCGGCGTCGCGAGATGCTCCGGCTCGCCATGTCGGCGATGCTCGGCGTGCTGACGATCGATGAGCTCGGACCGGGCATCTCCGATGTCGCGACGACCCTGCTCGCCGGGGCGCTGCGGGTCGCGCACGGGCCCGGTGACGGCATCGAGATCGGGATCATCGCCATGGGTCGCTTCGGCGGCGCCGAACTCGGCTTCTCCTCGGACGCGGATGTCATGTACGTGTACCGGGATGCGGGGGCGGGTGACGAAGGCGCCGCGACGGCCGCGAGCATTGTCCACGCGATCGCGCGGCTGACCGAGGACATCGTCGTGCCGTTCGACATCGATCTCGCCCTGCGGCCGGAGGGCCGCAACGGCGCGGTCGTCCGCTCCCTCGAGTCCTACCGCGCGTACTACGAGCGGTGGTCACTGACCTGGGAAGCACAGGCACTGTTGCGTGCCCGGGTCCTCGTCGGCGATCCGGGGCTGCTCGCGGACTTCGATGAGCTCATCGGGGCGGTGCGGTACCACGCGGACATGGATACGCAGCAGATCCGCGAGGTGAAGCGGATCAAGGCCCGCGTCGAGGCGGAGCGGCTGCCGCAGGGCGCCGACCCGGCGCGGCACCTCAAGCTCGGGCGGGGCTCGCTCTCCGACGTCGAGTGGCTCGTCCAGCTCCTCCAACTCCAGCACGCGCGGGAGGTGCCCGAGCTGCGGACGACCTCGACCCTCGGCGCGCTCGCCGCCGCGGTGTCGGCCGGTTTCATCGACGAGCCCGATGCCGCGCTGCTCAGGGAGGCCTGGCTGCTCGCCTCCAATGTCCGCTCGGCGGTCACCTTGTGGAGCGCGAAGGCGGGGGACCTGCTTCCGACGGATCGGGTCGCGCTCGAGGGTATCGCGCGGCTCATGGGCTACCCGCCGGGTTCGGCGACGGCCCTCGAGGAGGACTACCTCCGGGTGACCCGTCGCGCTCGGCGCGTGTTCGAGCGCCGCTTCTTCGATACCCACTGAGCCACCGCATTCGTCCCTGTCCGCACGTGCTTGCCGTGTTTCGCCGGGTGTCAGTGGTGCTCGATACGATCGAGGTCCCATGTCGCTCGCCACCGGTCTCAGCCCCGCCTACCCGGAGCGAGCACCCTGGGGCACGGCGGGGGCGCTGCGCGCCTGGCAGGAGGAGGCGCTCGCTGCGTACTTCGAGCGCGAGCCGCGTGATTTCCTCGCCGCGGCGACCCCGGGTGCCGGCAAGACGACGTTTGCTCTCCGCCTCGCGGCGACCCTGCTGCAGCGCCACAGCATCGAGCGCGTGACCGTCGTCGCGCCGACTGAGCACCTCAAGTTGCAGTGGGCCGACGCGGCGGCCCGCGCCTCGCTCCACCTCGACCCCCGCTACCGCAACGGTGACGCCTGGGGCCGCCGTCGCCGCGATCACGGGATGGTCGTCACCTACGCGCAGGTCGCCGCCGACCCCGCACTCCACGCGCGGATCACCGCGTCGGCTCGCACTCTCGTCATCCTTGACGAGGTGCACCACGGCGGCGACAGCCGGTCCTGGGGGGACGGCATTCGCGACGCCTTCGGCGGGGCGGAGCGGCGACTCTCGCTGACCGGCACCCCATTTCGCAGCGACGACTCGCCCATCCCATTCGTCGAGTATGCGCGCGACGCGCAGGGCGGGCTCACGAGCCTGACCGACTATCGCTACGGCTATGGTCGGGCGCTGCGTGATGGGGTCGTCCGCCCCGTGGTGTTCCTCGCGTATCAGGGAGGAATGCGGTGGCGCACCCGCACCGGCGAGGAGGTCGAGGCGCGGCTCGGCCAGCCCGACACGAAAGACGTCATCTCCCAGGCGTGGCGCACGGCGCTCGACCCCGGCGGGGAGTGGATCTCCGCGGTGCTGCGCTCAGCGCATCAGCGGCTCGAGCACGTCCGTCACGCGGTGCCGGATGCCGGTGGCCTCGTCATCGCGACCGATCAGCGCGCGGCGCGCGCCTACGCCGAGCTGTTGCAGGAGATCACGGGGGAGCCGCCCGTCGTCGTGCTGTCCGACGATGTCGGGGCCTCGGACCGCATCGACGCCTTCGCGCGCGGGGAGCAGCGCTGGCTCGTCGCGGTGCGGATGGTCTCGGAGGGGGTCGATGTGCCGCGGCTGTCGGTCGGCGTGTATGCGACGAGCGCGGCGACGCCGCTGTATTTCGCGCAGGCTATTGGCCGGTTCGTGCGGGCGCGGCGCCGCGGCGAGACGGCATCGGTCTTCCTGCCATCGGTGCCGCAGCTGCTCGCGCTCGCTGCCGAGCTCGAGCGCGAGCGCGATCACGCGATCGGCGCGCCGGGTGATGACGGACTGCTCGATGACGGCCTCCTCGAGTCGGCGGAGCGGGAAGAGCAGGCATCGGATGCGCTTCTCGAGGAGTTCGAGTGGCAGGCGCTCGAGTCGAGCGCGGAGTTCGCGCACGCCCTCTACGACGGCGATGAGTATGGCTTCGCCGCATTCACTGGGGGCGAGGACGAGCTCGACTTCCTGTCGATTCCGAGCGTGCTCTCGCCGGACGAGCTCCGTGACGCGCTGCGCCACCGGCAGGCGCGGCAGTCCCGCCGGATGGACGCCAGGCCGCCGCAGGCGCCCCCATCCGCCCCGCAGGCCATGCACCGCACGCTCGCGGAGCAGCGCTCCCTGCTCCATTCCCTCGTCGGCATGCA
>DATMFQ010000042.1:0-14434 GCA_035556075.1 Microbacteriaceae bacterium
GTGGTCTATCGCCAGGCCCGCTCGGCGTCGCTGCAGGCCGACCGGCCGGTCGCCTTCCAGATCGACGGCGAGGACGGTGGCGACGTCGTCGCCGTCGACGTCTCGATCGACCCCGCCAGCCTCCTCGTCCGCGTCCCCTGAATGCGAGGACAATGGGCGGATGCACCCCCGAGCCGGTCAGCCCGCCCGCCAGGAGGACCTGGTCGACCTCGACGACCTCCTCGCGGCCTACGACGCCCTGACGCCGGACCCGGCCGTGCCCGGACAGGCGGTCGTCTTCGGCACGAGCGGACACCGGGGCTCGTCGCTCGACACCGCATTCAATGACGCGCACATCGCCGCCATCACCCAGGCGATCGTCGAGCACCGTGCGGCGGCCGGGATCGAGGGACCGCTGCTGATCGGTGCCGATCCGCACGCACTCTCGGCTCCCGCGCACCGCACCGCGCTCGAGGTCCTCACCGGCAACGGCGTCGACGTCCGGGTGGATGCCCGCGGCGGCTGGGTCCCGACCCCGGCGCTCAGCCGCGCCATCATCGCGATGAATGCGCGGGGCGCGGATCGCGGCCGCGCCGACGGCATCGTCATCACCCCGTCGCACAATCCGCCCCGTGACGGCGGTTTCAAGTACAACCCGCCGCACGGCGGGCCGGCCGACTCGGCGACGACGTCGCGGATCGCGGCCCGGGCGAACGAGCTGCTCGCCGACGGCAACCGCGGTGTGCGGCGCGCCCGCGAGCTCGACCCGGGCACCTATGACTTCCTCGGCGAGTACGTCGACGCGCTGCCGGGCGCGATCGACGTCGAGGCGATCCGGCGCGCGGGCGTGCGGCTCGGCGCCGACCCGCTCGGCGGGGCGTCCGTCGCGTACTGGGCGGCGATCCGCGACCGGCTCGGGCTCGACGTGACGGTCCTGGGCGAGGCCGTCGACCCACGCTGGGCATTCATGCCACTCGACTGGGACGGCCGCATCCGGATGGATCCGTCCTCCCCGCACGCGATGGCGGCCCTCGTCGCGCACGCCGCGGCCGGTCACCTCGACGTGCTGACCGGGAACGACGCGGACGCCGACCGGCACGGCGTCGTCACCTCGGACGGCGGGCTCATGAACCCGAACCACTACCTCGCGGTCGCGATCGATCACCTCGGGCGCCACCGGCCGGGCTGGCCGAGGACCGCGGCGATCGGCAAGACGCTCGTGTCCTCGGCGATCATCGACCGGGTCGTCGGCGCGCTCGGCCGCGAGCTCGTGGAGGTGCCGGTCGGCTTCAAGTGGTTCGTCGATGGGCTCGCGGATGGCTCACTCGTCTTCGGCGGGGAGGAATCCGCGGGTGCCACATTCCTGCAGCGTGATGGCGGCGTGTGGACGACCGACAAGGACGGCATCCTGCTCGCGCTCCTCGCGGCGGAGGTGCTCGCCGTCTCCGGCGAGAGCCCGGCGGCCCGGTACCGCGCGCTGACCGCGGCGCATGGTGAGCCCGCCTACGCCCGCGTCGACGCACCCGCCTCGGCGACGCAGCGTGCCCGGCTCGGGCACCTGACCCCCGATGACGTCACCGCGACCGCGATCGCGGGGGAGCCGATCCGGCAGCGCCTCGCCCACGCCCCCGGCAACGGCGCGGCGATCGGCGGGCTCAAGGTGACGACCGACTCGGCGTGGTTCGCGGTGCGACCGAGCGGCACCGAGGACGTCATGAAGGTGTATGCGGAATCGTTCCGCGGGCCCGAGCACCTCGCGGTCGTCCTCGAGGAGGCGCAGGCCACCGTCGCCGCGGCGCTCCGGCACTGACGAGCTCCCCGCCCCACGTCACCGATACTCGGGTGCCGCCTCGAGCCCGTAGTACTCCTCGAGCGTCGCGATCCCGCGCTCGTGCATGTCGGTCGCGACCTCGACCCCCGTGTAGCGCATGTGCCACGGCTCGTAGGCGTAGCCGGTGATGTGCTCGGCATCGCGCGGGTAGCGCACGATGAAGCCGTAACGCCAGCCGTTGTCGGCGAGCCATTGCCCCGGCAGCATGTCGCCGAAGCACTCCTGGATGAGACAGCCCCAGCCGACCGCCGCGACGTCGACGGTGAGCCCGGTCTGGTGCTCGCTGTGCCCCGGGTGCGCGCACGCGCGCTCGGCCTGCGCGTAGCCGAGGTTCTCGACACAGCTGTTGTAGGTGTAGACCTGGTCGTCATAGCTGCGGTACGAGCTCTGCGCGAGCAGCTGCTCGCCGGTCTCCGCGGTGAACGCGGCGAACATGGTCGCGAGCGCCTCGGCGGTCACGGGGCGCATCTCCGGCGCGAAGCCGTACGGCACATCGGCCCAGACGATCTCCGGCGCATAGTCGAGCGGCTGGAGGGGGCGGAGCTTGTTGACGACGACCGTGATGCTGTTCGGGTCATCGATGCGCGCCCGATTCGAGCTCCGGATGACCTCCGCCGCCGCCGCGAGCGCACTCGTCAGGATCTCCTCGACGTCCTCGGTCGCGGCCGCCGGCAGGGCATCGACGGCCGACTGGAGGGCCATGCGACTGTCGGCGCTCGCGTCCTGCCGGGCGTCGAGCAGCTCGGCGGCGCGGGCGGCCACCGCATTCGTGTAGTCGATGAATGCGGTGCCGAGCTCCGTCGCCGTCGCCTCGGCGCCCGCCGCCAGTCGACTCCGGTACGCGGTCGCGGGGCGCAGCAGGTCCGCGCCGGCGAGGAGCTCGGCCGGGCCCGCCCGCAGCTCCTCGTCGCTCAGCGCATCGGGGTCCTCGGCAGCGACGACGCCAGCGGCGCTCGACACCGGTGGCTGCGTCATCGACTGGAGGGCGTGATCCTTCGCGGTCGCGAGCGCCTGAGTCGCGGCGACGGGCACAGGCTCCCCGACGAGGGCGATGATGGGGTCGATGAGCGCGGCGATGCCGCTGACCGCGCCCCGCGCTTCGGCGAGGTCGGTGTCGGCCCGGTCGTAGTCGGCGCGCGCCGCGGCGAGCTCGTCAGCGGCGGCCTCATAGTCGCGGACCAGGTCGCGGCGCTCACTCCAGGCGGCGCCAAGGATCCCGGTCGTCACCGTGAGGATGATGGCGACGGCGGCGCCGGTGACGCCGAGGATCGTCTGTCGCCGGGTGGGGCGCGTCGGCTGCCCTGGCTCGGTCGCTCGGGTCGCTCGGGGCTGCGGCACGAGGTCGGTCACCGCGACAGCGTACCCGGCGGCTCAGTGACGAATCGGGACCACGACCGGGACACCGTCGATCTCGACGACTTGGACGGGGGTCTCATAG
This sequence comes from Microbacteriaceae bacterium, assembly GCA_035556075.1. Taxonomy (GTDB): domain Bacteria; phylum Actinomycetota; class Actinomycetes; order Actinomycetales; family Microbacteriaceae; genus 73-13. The sequence continues at coordinate 3,249 of DATMFQ010000042.1, forward strand.
ACGGCCCCGACGCGCTCCGCCGTGAGCACCTCGGCGGGGGCGCCGATGGCGATGAGTCGGCCCTCGTGCAGGAGCGCGATCCGGTCGGCATACGCGGCTGCGAGTGAGAGGTCGTGGAGGACGACGCCGACGGCGCGGCCGCCATCGGCCAGGCGGCGGGCGAGCAGCATGACCTGCTCCTGGTGCCCGAGGTCGAGCGCCGCGGTCGGCTCGTCGAGGAGCACGATGGAGGTGCGCTGCGCGAGCACGCGTGCGAGGGCGACCCTGGCGCGCTCCCCGCCAGACAGCTCGGTCGTGCGGCGCAGCGCAAACCGCGCCACGTCGGTTTCCGCCATCGACGCCTCGATGATCTCGTCGTCCCCGTCCGCCTCCGGCCGCCGAGCCCACGGGGCACGGCCCATCGCGACGATCTCGCGGACGAGGAAGGGGAAGGTCACGGTGTATTCCTGCGTGAGCACGGCGCGGCGGCGTGCCAGCTCCGCGTTGCTGTAGCTGCCGATGGGGCGACCATCGAGCTCGACCACGCCGACCTCCGGCACGAATTCACCGGCGAGCACTCCGAGCAGGCTCGACTTGCCGGCACCGTTGGGGCCGACGAGTGCGAGCACCTCGCCGCCGACGAGGTCGAGGTCGATTCCCTCGAGGACCGATCGGCCCCCGCGGCGCAGCGTGATGGCGCTGCCGCGGATCATGCCCAGCCTCCGGAGCGGCGGCGCTGGCGATACAGCAGCCAGAAGAAGAATGGCCCGCCGACGAGCGAGGTGAGCATCCCGATCGGCAGGTCGGCCCCGGTGACGAGCGTGCGGGCGAGCAGGTCCGCGACGGTGAGCAGCAGTGCGCCGCCGACGGCGCTCGCGAGGATGAGCCCCCGGTGGCCGGGCCCGATCATCATCCGGATGAGGTGCGGGACGACGAGTCCGACGAAGGAGATGATGCCGCAGAAGGCGACCGCCGCGCCCGTCAGCAGCGCGACGCCGACGATGGTGACGACGCGGAGCCGCTCGACGTCGACGCCGAGGTGCCGGGCGCCGCGCTCCCCGAGCGCGAGGAGGTCGTAGCGGCGGTGCTGAAGGAGCAGTCCGATCCCGGTGATGACCGTGATGGCGGCGACGATGCCGACCTCGGGCCAGCGGGAGCCGCTCATGCTGCCGAGCTGCCAGAAGACGATCTGCTCGCGGCTGCCACTGTCGGCGAGGAAGAGCATGAGTGCGAGGCCGGCGCCTGCGAAGGCGTTGACCGCGATGCCGGTCAGCAGCAGGGTCACGACCTCGGTGCGGCCCTGAGACCGTGCGACGAGGTAGACGACGGCCGCGGCGCCGAGGGCGCCGAGGAAGGCGAAGACGGCCGTCGTCCAGATGCCGAAGCCGCTCAGGCCGAGCGCGATCGCGATGCCGGCCCCGAAGGCGGCGCCGGCGGAGATGCCGACGACGCCGGGCTCGGCGAGGGGGTTGCCGAACACGGCCTGCATGGCGACGCCGGCGACGGCAAGCGCCGCCCCGACGAGGAGGGTGAGCAGAATGCGGGGGAAGCGCACGACCTGGAGGGCCCCCTCAATCACGGGGTCGCCGACCGGCAGTGGCACGCCGAGCGCGCGGAGGATGGTCTGACCGACCTCGGCCGGGGTGACGGGGAGCTGCCCGAGGAGGGCGGAGGCGAGGACGGCCCCGAGGAGCAGGACGGCCATCGCGACCACGACGATCGCGGCGCTGCGGGATCTCGTCATGGCACCCGGTGGATCCACGCGGGCGTGCTGAACTTGTCGGCGACGAGTCGCTCGGCGGCCGCGAGCTCCTCCGGCAGCAGCTCGTCCGGGACGAGACCGTGCCGGGCGCGGAAGGTGTCGATCATCCGCTCGACGATGGCCTCGCGGGGCAGGCCCGTCTGCGCCCGGAGCGGGTCGACGCGCTTCGCGGCCGAGACGATCCCCTTGTCGCTGAGCTTTTCCCGGCCGATGCGCAGCACCTCGGTGAGCTGCTCGCCGTCCATGTCGTACGACATCGTGACGTGGTGGAGCACCCCGCCCGAGGCGAGTCGCTTCTGCGCCGCCCCGCCGATCTTGCCGGCCGGGCTCGCGATGTCGTTGAGCGGCTGGTAGGTGGCCTCGATGCCGAGCGAGCGCAGCGCCTCGACTGCCCAGGCATCGAGGAAGGCGTAGGAGTCGGCGAAGCTCATGCCCTCGACGAGCGCGAGCGGCGCGTAGATCGAGTAGGTGATGATCGCGCCGGGCGCCATGAGCATCGCGCCGCCGCCGGAGATGCGGCGGACGACGTCGAAGCCGTGCTTAGCAGCGCCCTCGGGGTCCACCTCATTGCGCACGGACTGGAAGGAGCCGATGACGACGGCTGGCTCAGTCCAGTCCCAGATGCGCAGCGTCGGTGCGCGCAGCCCAGCGCCGACGCGCTCGGTGAGCACCTCGTCGAGCGCGAGCTGCGTGACGGGCGGCAGCGGCGGGCCGACGAGCAGCTGCCAGTCATAGTCGCGCCAGTCGGTCGCGGCGCGCAGCGCCCGGCGCACGGCGGTCGCGATGGCCTCGGGGGAGAATCCGAGGAGCACGGCGTCCGCGGGAAGCGCGGCCCGCACGGCCGCCGCAACCTGATCAGCGCTCGAGTCCGCTGGCATGCCGCTCAGCGCCCCGTCGATGGCCGTCAGCGCCTCGTCGGGCTCGAGGAAGAAGTCACCGGCGACCTGCACGTCAGCCAGCCGCCCATCGACGACGTCGAGGTCGACGACGACCAGCTTGCCACCGGGGACCTTGTACTCGCCGTGCACCCGCCCAGCCTACGACCCGGGCGCGTCCGGCTCCTGGGGGATTCTCCCGTCGAGCCAGCCGATGAGGTCGGCGATGACCTCTTGCCGGTTCGTCTCGTTGTAGATCTCGTGGCGGGCGCCCGGGTAGACGATCGCCGTGACGTCGGTGAATCCGGAGCGCGTCGTGTAGGCGGCGGCAAGCTTGGCGACCGATCGTTCGCCGCCGAAGGGGTCGTCGGAGCCGACCTGGAGCAGCACCGGGACATCGCGCTGCGCGGCGAGCTCCCTCGCCGGGAGGCCGAGCAGCCGCATCGCGTCGAGCACGCCGAACAGCTTGATCGCCGACGCGGTGAACATGAGCGGGTCGGCCGCGGCCGCCGCGATGACCGCGGCGTCGCGACTCAGCCATTCGTAGTTCGGATCACCGAGCGCCCGGTGCCGCTTGTTGAGGTCACCGCTGTTCATGTCCCGCAGCGTGCGCAGCGCCGAGCCGGAGAGGACGACCGCGTCGTATGCCGCAGGCTGCATATTGAGCAGGAGTTGCGCGATGAGGGAGCCCCAGGAATGTCCGAGGAGTACGAACGGCAGTCCCGGGTTCGCGGCGCGGGCGAGCTCGCCGAAGGCACGGACCGCCTCGACGGTCGCGCGGTGGCCGCCCGGCCCGAGCCGGCCGAGCCGACGGTGATCACCGCCGTACTGTGCAAGTCCCGTCGCACCGTGCCCGCGGTGGTCGTCCGCCCACACGCTGTACCCCGCCGCGACGAGTGCCTGCGCGAGCTGCTCGTAGCGGAGGCGGTGCTCACCGAGGCCGTGCGCGAGCTGCACGACACCGCGCGGCTGGACGCGCTCCCACACGGAGTAGTGAATCGTGACGCCCTCGGCGTCGAGGAAGGTCGCGTCACTGCGGATCCGGCTCACGCCGCGAGCCTACGCTGGGGCGGCGCCGCCCGAGGCACGGGCGCGCGCTAGAGTTGCGCCCCATGGTCAAGCGCCACTTCCCCGACCCTCGCAACGTGCTCGAGCTGCTGCCGCGACCACAGCGCGTGCGCGACGGTCTGCGACGACGCATTCGTAGCGCGCTCACGATCGAGGACCTACGGGCGGTGGCGCAGCGACGGACGCCGCGCGCCGCATTCGACTACACCGATGGCGCTGCCGATCAGGAGATCTCGATCGCGCGGGCCCGGCAGGCGTATCAGGACATCGAGTTCCACCCGAACGTGCTGCGGGACGTCAGCCACGCTGACACGACGACGAACATCCTCGGCGCCCCCGCCGCGCTCCCCTTCGGCATCGCGCCGACCGGCTTCACGCGGCTCATGCAGACCGAGGGCGAGTCAGCGGGCGCGGCCGCCGCCGCGGCCGCGGGCATCCCCTTCGGCCTCTCGACCCTCGGCACGACCTCGATCGAGGGGGTGCGGGAGGCGGCGCCGGCCGGTCGACTGTGGTTCCAGCTCTATGTCATGCGCAACCGCGAGGTCTCCTGGGAGCTGCTCGAGCGCGCCACGACGAGCGGCTATGACACCCTGCTCTTCACCGTCGACTGCTCGGTCTCGGGGCTGCGCCTGCGGGACAAGCGCAACGGCTTCGCGATCCCGCCGACCCTCACGGCGAAGACCGTCCTCGACGCGATCCCGCGGCCCTGGTGGTGGTGGGACTTCCTCACGACGCCGCAGCTCGAGTTCGCCTCGCTCACCTCGATCGGCAGCAACGTCTCCGAGGTGCTCGACGCGGCAATCGACCCGAGCGTCGACTTCGACGACCTCGCCGAGGTCCGGCGGCGATGGCCCGGCAAGCTCGTCGTCAAGGGCGTGCAGACGGTCGAGGACGCGCAGCGGCTCGCGGGGCTCGGGGTCGACGGCATCGTGCTCTCCAGTCACGGTGGGCGCCAGCTCGACCGCGCGCCGGTGCCATTCCATCTGCTGCCGTCGGTCGCGCGCGAAGTCGGCAAGGACCTTGAGATCATCATCGACACGGGCATCATGCACGGCTCAGACATCGTCGCCGCGCTTGCCCTCGGCGCCGACTTCGCGCTCGTCGGCCGCGCCTACCTTTTCGGGCTCATGGCCGGTGGCCGCGCCGGCGTCGACCGCGCGATCGCGATCCTGCGCGACCAGGTGCTGCGCACCATGAAGCTCCTCGGGGTCACGAGCACCCAGGAACTCGGCCCGCAGCACGTCACCCAGCTCCAGCGCCTCGCCCCTCGCTGACGTCCCGGCTCCGGGTGCGTCGGCGGGCCTGACCGCGGGGACATGGGCAGCTAGGCGGGGAGCTCCTCATCAGCGGTCGGCTGGATGACGCGGAGGGTCGCGGTGTCGAGTGGCGGCTCTCGGCGGATGGCGAGCCAGCGGACGAGCCCGGTCAGGCCGGCGAGGAGACCCGCGGTCGCGCCCAGCGCGAGCGCCATGCGGGCGCCATACGCGTCGGCCACCCAGCCGACGATCGGGGCGCCGACGAAGGTGCCGCCCATTAGGAGTGCGAGGTAGATCGCAAGCACGCGACCACGCAGCGTCGGGTGCGTCGTCGTCTGGACGTAGCCGTTCGCCGTCGTCAGCATCGTCACGGTACCGAACCCCGCGATGATGCAGGTCGCGGCATACCACCAGTAGCCGGGTGAGACGACGCCCGCAACCATCGCGACACCGAAGATGAATGCGGCGATGACGATCCAGTGCAGCGACGCCTTGTCCCGGCGGGCGGCGGCGAGCGAGCCGGCGAGCGCGCCGATCGCGAGGATCGAGGTGAGCAGCCCGTAGGCGTCCGCGTCGAGCCCGAACTCGAGGGTCATCGTCGAGGCGAAGATCGGGAAGTTCATGCCGAACGCGCCCATCAAGAAGACCATGACGAAGAGGACGACGAGGTCGGGACGCTTCCCGAGGTAGCGGAACCCGTCCGAGACGCGCTGCACCCCGACCGGCCGCTCGCGCGGCACGAGTTCGTCGCGCCGGATGATGATGAGGACGACGAGCATGGCGATGTAGCTCACCGCGTTGGCGATGAAGACCCAGCCCGAGCCGATGATGATGATGGCGACCCCGGCGACGGCGGGACCGATGAGCCGGGCGACGTTGAACGAAGCCGAGTTGAGGGCGATCGCGTTCGGCGCGTCCACGCGCGGCACGACATCGGAGACGAAGGCCTGGCGCGCGGGAGAATCGAAGGCCATGATGATGCCGAGCATGAGGCAGAAGGCATACATGAGCCAGATGTCCATTGCGCCGAGGAGCATGAGGATGCCGATCGCCGTGGCGGTCAGCGCGAGCGCGGTCTGCGTCACGCCGAGGAGCCACTGCCGATCGAAGTGGTCGGCGGCCCAGCCGCTGATCGGCACGAGCACGAGCGGCGGGCCGAACTGCAAGGCGAGTGCGATGCCCATCGCCGCCGCATCGTTGTTCGTGAGCTCCGTCAGCACGACCCAGCTCATCGCGGTCGACTGCATCCACTGGCCGATGTTCGAGATCAGGGCGCCGAAAAACAGTGAACGATAGTTGACCAAACGCAATGACCGGAACATTGGTACCCATCATCGCACCGGATTCGTCTAGCATCGATCGGCTCCGCACAACGATGGGAACGACGATGACCGAGACCCCCGATCCCCCCACGGCGGTGGGGACCGAACCACGCGTGCAGCGACGCTGGCGGCGCGACATCACCATCTTCTTGACGGGGCAGATGGTGTCGCTGTTCGGCTCGATGCTCGTGCAGTACGCCATCATGTGGCACCTCGCCCTCGTGACGAAGTCCGGGCTCGTGCTGACGCTCTCGATCGTCTTCGGCATGCTCCCGCAGGCGATCGTGTCGATCTTCGGCGGCGTCTGGGCGGACCGGATGAACCGCAAGGTGCTCATCATCCTCGCCGACAGCTCCATCGCCGTCTCCACCCTCGTGCTCGCCGTCGTCATGCTCAGCGGCTACGAGGAACTCTGGCTCATCTACCTGACGCTCGCCATCCGGTCGTTCGGCGCCGGCATCCAGCAGCCCGCCGTCGCGGCGCTCCTGCCGCAGCTCGTGCCCGGTGACCAGCTGCTCCGCTTCAACGGACTCTTCCAATCCGCCCAGGCCGGCATGATGCTCGTCGCCCCGCCCGTCGCGGCCGCCGTGTACGCCTCCATGAGCATCATCGCGATCTTCTTCATCGACGCCATCACGGCAGCGATCGGCATCGCCTTACTGCTGAGCATCGCGGTGCCGACGATTCGTGCCATCGACACACAGCGCGGCTACTTCACCGACCTCGTCGAAGGCGTGCGTTACACGTTCCGCCACCGGCTCGTGCGCTGGGTCCTCCTGCTGCTGACGATCGTCATGCTGCTCGGCGCGGCGCCCTCGTACCTCACGCCGCTCATGATCGTGCGCACCTTCGGCGAGGACGTCTGGCTGCTCACCGTCAGCGAGGTCGCCTTCGCGGTCGGCATGCTCGTCGCCGGCGGGGTCGTCGCCGCGATCGGCCCGCGGATCACCCGGCCGGTCGTCCTCGCCGTCGCCATGACGGCGCTCTTCGGCGGGCTGAACATCGCGCTCGGGCTGTCCCCGACGATCTGGATCTTCGCCGCATTCATGCTGCTCGCCGGCGCGGCCATCCCGCTCATGTCGACGCCGCTGACGACCCTGCTCCAGCTGCGCGTCGAGCCGCAGCTGCACGGCCGGGTCTTCGGGCTCGTCGGCGTCGTCATGAGCGTCGCCATGCCGGTCGGCATGGTGGTCCTCGGGCCGCTGTCGGACGTCGTGCAGGTCGAGACGCTCCTCATCGTCGCGGGGGCGATCACCTTCATCGCGGTCGCCGCCGTGTCGCTCATGCCCGCGGGCCGCGGCGCGATCCGGGAGCGGATCGACCCCGCGGAGGCCGCCGCCCTCGGCGGTGACGCGATCCTGCCGACGATGACGGGCCCCGTCGAGGTGCCACGACCGGGCGACACCGACTGAGGCTCAGCTCGGCAGCGGGCCGAGCAGTGCGGCAGCGACCGTCTCGTGCACGGACTCAGTGTCGCTCGGGTGATAGATCCCGGCGAGCACGTCACGCTGGAGTCGGGACAGCTCGGTCGTCGCCGTGTAGCCGGCACCGCCTGCGCACCGCAGCGCCTGGTCGACGACCGTGCGGGCCGTCTCGGTCGCGCGGTGCTTCGCCCCCACGAGGTCGCGGAACCACCGGTCGCCGCGGTCGACGAGCCCGTCCACGTCGGCCGCGAGTGCCTCGAGCTCGGGGGCGATCGGGTCGAGCGCGAGCGCCATGTCGGCGATCCGCCACCGCAGGTCCGGATTCTCCGCGTACGGCCGACCCGTGCGCTGGCTGCGGCGACGCTGGACCGCCTCGACCGCGAGCTCGAGGGCGCGGTCGCCAATGCCGGCGTACACGGCGGCAATGCCGAGGAGGAAGTTCGTGAAGATGCCGAAGACGAAGGGATCCGCATTCGGACCCACCGGCAAGAATCGCGACACCCGCTCATCAGGGACGACCACGCCATCGAGTACGGTGCTGCGCGACTGCGAGGCCCGCATCCCGAGCGGGTTCCAGTCATCGAGGGTCGTGACGCCCTCGGGGTCGACGCCGGGCTCCGCGCGGTGGACGAAGCCGTGCACGAGTCGCGGCCCGTCCTCCGTGCCGTCTCCCGCGTCCTGTCGCCCGAACACCCCGAGCCACGTCCACGCCGGGGCGAGCGAGGTGAAGATCTTCGTGCCGGTGAATGCGTAGCCGCCGTCGACGCGGTCGGCTCGCGTCCGCGAGTCCCACAGCACCGAGTCGTTGCCCGCCTCGGAGATCCCGAACGCGAACACCTCACCGGCATCGGCGGCATCGAGCACCCAGCACAGGGACTCGTCGCCCCGCTCGGCGAGCACGCGGGCGACGCCGACCCACACGAGATGCATGTTGATCGCGAGCGCGGTCGCCGGGGCGTACGCAGCGAGGCGCCGTTGGTCGCGCAGCACCTCGGCCAGGGGCCGCGGTTTCAGGTAGCCCGCCGCTCGGAGGTCAGCGAGATCCTCATCGGGGAAGGTGTTCTCGCGGTCGTAGCCAGCCGCTCGCTCGCGCATGCGCTGGAGGGTCGCGTCGGTGAGTGCCATGGACCCATTGTCCACGCACCGTCCACGGGCCCGGCGAGTGGGAACTGCAGGCGGGGAGCCGGACTCAGCCGAGGCGGGCCCGAATCGCCGGGATCACCTCGCGGTCGAAGAGGTCGATCGAGTGGAGCGCGGCATCGGCCGGGAGATCCCCCCAGCCGAAGGCCCCCGCGAGGTAGTTGACCCCGGTCTCCTCGATGAGCGAGCCCGCCTGCTCGGCGACGGACGCCGCCGAGCCGACAAAGGCGAGCCGCTGATCGACGAGCTCCCGGAGGTCGGGCTTCGGCGGCTGCGGCATGCCGAGCTTCTCCCAGAGCCAGACGAAGTTCGCATAGTGCGCAGTGAAGGCCGGGCCAGCGATGGCGAAGGCCTCCTCGTCGGTGTCGGCGACGAAGACGTGCCGGAGGACGCCGAACCGCGGGTGCGTGCCGTCGTGATCGACCCGAGCCCGCGTCTCGAAGAAGAGGTCGCGGTGCTCCCGGATGACCGGGATCGGCGGCGAGTAGAAGGCGAAGCCGAAGATCGTGTTCTGCCCGTGCTCCGCCGCCTTGATGATCGACGGCGGCTTCGCCGACGGGTACCACTGCGTGAACTCGCGGTCGGCCGTGACGACGAGATCGACCTGCTCACCGGTGACGGGCGAGTTGAACACGCCTGTGGCAAGCGCCTCGAAGATGGCGGGCACAAATGACTCGTATCGCTGCAACATGTCCTCCGGCGAGAAACCGTAGAACTTCGCCTCGTGCGGCGCCGAGCCTTTCCCGATACCGAGCTCGACGCGCCCGTGGGAGAGATGATCGAGCATCGCGATCTCCTGCACCAGCCGGAGCGGGTCATACAGCGGCACCACGAGCGTCATCGGCACGAGCTTGATCTGACTCGTCTCGCGGGCAATCGCGGCCAGCAGCATGGCCGGCGACGCGGCGAGTCCGAGCTTTGCGCCATGGTGCTCGGCGACGTGGAAGCGGGTGAAGTCGCCCGCATCGGCGCGCCGCGCGAGTGCAATCCGGTCGTCGTACGTCTGGGCGGCCGACTGCCCCTCGTGCACATCGACCCAGTCGAATACCCCAAATTCGAGGTCCGTCGCCATACTCCACTCGCTCCTTCGCTCAGGGTGCCGATTACCCACGCTAGTCTCCCCGGTGGGGCGCCGGACTGTCCTCCGCGCTCATCCTCCGCCCCCATTTGGTGATGGATGCACTAAACATGGAGGCACTATGACTGCCACACCGCTCCTCGTCACCGTTCCCGACGCGCGCCTGCGCGAGCTCATCGGCCCCGCGCCCGACGGCGCCGAGATCGTCGTGTGGGACATGACCACACCCGCGCCGGCGGACGAAATCGGCATCGTCGTGCTCCACTATTTCGGCGCGCCCGAGGGTGTGCTCGAGCGGCTGCGGGGCGTGCGGGTCGGGCTCGTACAGGGCCAGGCGATCGGCTTCGAGGCGGTCGCTGCCCAGCTCCCACCTGGCCACATCTTTGCGAATGCGGCGACCGTCCACGAGGCGGGTGCGGCCGAGCACGCGGTCACCCTCGCACTGGCGAGCCGCCGGTGCCTGCCCGAGTTCCTGCGCGGCCCTGCAGGGCAGTGGCCGGCCTTTGCCGCCGGCCCCGGACTCATTGGCGCGCGTGTGCTGCTCCTCGGCTACGGCGGCATCAACCAGCTCGTCGAGGAGCGGCTGCACGGCTTCGACGCCGAGATCGTCCGCGTCGCGAGCACGGCGCGCGAGGCAGCACGCGGCCACGTCCACGGCGTCGCCGAGCTGCCGGAGCTGCTGCCGGGGATCGACGTCGTCATCGCCGCACTCCCGCACACGCCCGCGACCGAGCGGCTCATCGACGCCGCATTCCTCGCCGCCCTCCCCGATGGCGCGGTCGTCGTCAACGTCGCGCGCGGCCGCATCGCCGACACCGACGCGATCGTCGCCGAGGCGGGGCGGCTGCGCTTCGCGCTCGACGTCACCGACCCGGAGCCGCTGCCGAGCGGCCACCCACTGCTCAGCCACCCCGCCGTCATCGTGACGCCGCACATCGCCAGCCGCACGACCGGACTGTCACAGCTGCAGGCGGCGCTCGTGCGGCGCCAGATCGAGCTCATGCTCGCCGGCGAGCCGCCGATCAACGTGGTGTATCGGAGCTAAATAACGATGCCGGCCGGGCGTGAGCGCCGGCCGACATCGGGTCAGGGTTACGACTACCCGCAGGTGAGCTCGACCCCGTTGACCATGTGGGTGCCCGGGCCGAGGTTCGCGCATTCGGCGAGGAGGCCCGCCGTGGCGGCACCGAGCGTCGCGGCGAGCACGATCGTCACGATGATCGACACCACGAGCGCGAGCGCCGAGATGATGATGGCAATGACCCCGGGCACGTTCGACGCG
>DATMFQ010000043.1:0-6676 GCA_035556075.1 Microbacteriaceae bacterium
GAGGCACGCAACTCCTGCTGGCGCGCCACGATCCGGGCGATCTCCGCATTCAGCGCCGTGATGTCGACGACCTCGCGGGTGTCCTCCTGCTCGACATACGAGGAGACGGCGAGGTTGTAGCCGTTGTCGGCGATCTCGGCACTCGTGACGAGCCTCGCGAAGTGGTCGACGTCCTCGCGCCTGGTGAAGGTGTCGAGGATGGTCCGTCGGTGCGCCTCGGTGAGCTTGTTCTTGTTGCCCATGCGGGTGAACTCGGCGGACGCATCGATGAACAGCACCGCGTTGTCGGCCTTCGACTTCTTGAGCACGATGATGCACGTCGCGATCGTGGTGCCGAAGAACAGGTCCGGCGGCAGCTGGATGACGGCGTCGACGTAGTTGTTGTCCACCAGGTACTTGCGGATCTTCGCTTCGGCACCGCCCCGGTAGAGCACCCCCGGGAATTCGACGATCGCGGCCGTGCCGTCGACGGCGAGCCACGACAGGATGTGCATCGTGAAGGCGAGGTCGGCCTTCGACTTCGGCGCGAGGACCCCGGCGGGCGCGAAACGGGGATCGTTGATGAGCAGCGGATTCGCATCGCCATCCCACTTGATCGAGTAGGGCGGGTTGGAGACGATCGCCTCGAACGGCTCGTCATCCCAGTGCGCCGGGTCGATGAGGGTGTCGCCATGTGCGAGGTCGAACTTCTCGTAGTTCACGTCGTGGAGAAACATGTTGATCCGGGCGAGGTTGTACGTCGTCAGGTTGATCTCCTGGCCGAAGAACCCCTGGCGGACGTTGTCCTTGCCGAGCACCTTCGCGAACTGCAGCAGCAGTGAGCCGGAGCCGACAGCCGGGTCGTAGACCTTATTGACCTCGGTCTTGCCGACGACCGTGATGCGGGCGAGCAGCTCGGAGACCTCCTGGGGCGTGTAGTACTCGCCACCGGACTTGCCGGCGCTCGACGCGTACATCTGCATGAGGTACTCGTACGCATCGCCGAAGAGGTCGATCGTGTTGTCCTCGAAATTGCCGAGCGGCAGATCGCCGATCGCGTCCAGGAGCTTCACGAGCTTCGCATTGCGCTTGGCCACCGTGCTGCCGAGCTTCTGGCTGTTGACGTCGAGGTCGTCGAACAGCCCCTTGAGGTCGTCCTCGCTGTCGAAGCCGACCGCGGACCCCTCGATGTTGATGAAGACGCGCTCAAGCGTCTCGTTGAGATTCTCGTCCGTCGCGGCCCGCGCGCGGACATTCTGGAACAGCTCTGACGGGAGGATGTAGAAGCCCTTCTCCGCTACGGTCTCGCGGCGCCCGAACTCGGCCTCGGCGTCCGAGAGCCGGTCGTACCGGAAGTCGGGGTGGCCGGCCTTGCGCTCCTGCTCGCCCAGGTACGCGGTGAGGTTCTCCGAGATGAACCGGTAGAAAAGCATGCCGAGGACATACGACTTGAAGTCCCAGCCGTCGACGCTCCCCCGGAGGTCATTGGCGATTCGCCAGATCGTCTTGTGCAGCTCGGCGCGCTGCGCTTCCTTCGTCGTGGGGGCCACTATCGCGTCACCGTCACCGATGCCGCGGACACCGTGGCCGATGCCCGGCTCATCACGTCAGACATACCGCCTGCTCCTTCTCCCCGCGGTGGCCTGCGCTCCCCGCCTCTGCCCAGGCTAGCGGGGGCCGCCGACACAAGACCGCGCATTCCTGCGTCCCGGACGACACGTCTGAAACCGGGCTGAGAGCCGGGTTGATCTTCTCGAACATTTGTTCGAATATGGCCGCATGACTGCGCCGCCCGTCGCCCGCCGCCTCGTCACGGCCGAGGAGGTCGCCCGGCTGCGCGCGCGGATCGAGCGGATCGAGCGCACGAACCGCGTTGGTAGCGATGCGCCGGTCCTCCCCGCCCCGGCGGCTATCGCCGGACTCCTCCCCGGCGGCGGGCTGCGCACCGGAAGCGTCTATGCGCTCGATCGCTCCATGCCGCTGCTGCTCGCGCTCCTCGGCGAGCCCTCGCGCGCAGGGACCTGGTGCGCCGCGATCGGCGTGCCCGAGCTCGGCGTCGAGGCCGCACGGGCGGCCGGTGCCGAGCTCGAGCGGCTCGTCCTCATCCCCCGGCCCGCCGAGCGCTGGCTCAGCGTCGTCGCAACCGTCGCCGAGGTGATGGGGCTCGTCGCGGTGCGGCCGGGGGGCCGGGTGCGCGACCAGGATGCCGCGCGGCTCGCCGCCCGGCTGCGCGAGCGCGGCACCGTCCTCCTCGTCCAGGGCGCCTGGCCGCAGGCCGAGGCACGGATCGAGGTCGGGGAGCTCCGCTGGTCGGGGCTCGGCGATGGCCACGGGCACCTGCAGCGGCTCGAGGCGACCCTGGGGGTCTCGCCGCGGCAGGCGGCCGGCACCCACCGCGACCGGGTGCTCCTGCTCGGGGAGCCCCCCACGCCCGGGGCACTCGAGGCGACGAGCGTCGACAGCGCGGCCGACCCGCCGTCGCCACCCCTCCTCCTCCGGGCGACGGGCTGATGGAGCGCTGCCTCGTGCTGTGGTTCCCGGACTGGCCGGTGACCGCACGGCTGCGCTCCCGCGAGGCGCCGCTCGACCCCGCAGCCCCGATCGCGCTCATCGCGGGGCACACCGTCGTCGCGTGCTCGGCCGCCGCCCGACGCGACGGCATCCGTCGCGGCATGCGGCAGCGGGACGCCCAGTCGCGCTGCCCCGGACTCCGCATCGTGCCCGACGACCCCGCGCGGGACGCCCGCGAGTTCCTGCCCGTCGCGGACCGCATCGAGCACGCCTCACCGGGCCTCCAACTCCTCCGACCAGGGCTCTGCGCCCTCCGGATCCGGGGCCCCGCCCGCTACTACGGCGGCGAGCGCCCCGCCGCGCTCGCCCTCCTCGCGATCCTCCACGGGGAGGGACTCGAGGCCCGCGCCGGCATCGCCGACGACCGCTTCACCGCGGAGCAGGCGGCGCGGCGCGCGGGCCCGGCGGCGGGGCGACCCGGTGCGGTGCTCGTCGTGCCGCCGGGCGGGTCTCGCGCATTCCTCCAGCCGCTGCCGGTCGCCGCGCTCGACGATGCGGCGCTCACCGAGCTCCTCGGGCAGCTCGGCGTCACGACCCTCGGCGGCTTCGCCGCGCTCGGCGCCGCGGAGGTGCTCGACCGGCTCGGGCCGGAGGGGGCGCTGCGCCATGCCCTCGCCGCGGGACGCGACCCGCGACGCTTCCTCGCGAGGGAGGCGGCCCGCGACCACGCCCGCGAGCTCGCGTTCGAGCCGCCGCTCGAGCTCGCCGAGCAGGTCGCCTTCGGCATCCGGACCACGGCCGAGGCCTGCATCGCCGGACTCGCCGCCGCGGGCCTCGCCTGCACCGAGCTCCGGGTCACGCTCCGCGGGCCCGACGGCGACGGCGTCGAGCGGGTGTGGGCGCATCAGAGCTCCTTCGACGCGGCCGCCGTCGTCGACCGGGTGCGCTGGCAGCTCGAGGGTGCCGCGAGCGGCGCGCTGCCCGGCGGCGTCGACCTCGTGCGACTCGCCCCCGAGGCCGTCGGCCGGATCGCCGCTTACGAGCCGGGGCTCTTTGGCCGCGGGGCGGACGGCCGGATCGGCAACGCGCTCTCCCGCGTGCAGACGATGCTCGGCCCGCAGAGCGTCCTCGTCGCGAGCGTCGGTGGCGGCCGGCGCCTCGCCGACCGCATCACCCTCACCCCCTGGGGGGAGCGCCCCCCGCCCGCGCCGACGGACGGCCGCGACGGGGAGCGCCCCTGGCCGGGCACCCTCCCCGAGCCGCACCCGCCGAGCGTCTACCCGGTGCCGGTGCCCGTGCAGGTCGAGAGCCGCATCGGCACCCCGGTGCGCGTCGGCGACCGCGGCGCGCTCTTCGGCGAGCCCGGCTGGATCCACGCCGACGGCGCCCGGCAGCGCATCACCGCCTGGGCCGGCCCGTGGCCCGCGGTCGAGCGCGGCTGGGACCCGACGCAGACCCGGCGCTGCCACCGCTTCCAGGTCGTCGACGAGGCGGGGCGGGCGTGGGCGCTCCTCCTCGAGCGCGGGGAGTGGTCCGCGGAGGGCCGGTACGACTGATGGGCTTCACCAATCCGGCGATGCGCTGGGACGACCTCGTCGGCACCCTCGAGGGCCGACCGTCCCGCGGGGCGCAGCGCCCGCTCGACGCCCCCCGCAGCGCCCGCCGCGCGCCCGCCCCACCACCGCCCGTCCGCCGCCCGGAGGGGGCGACGCCGTATGCGGAGCTGCACGCGCATTCCTCCTTCTCCTTCCTCGATGGCGCCTCCGGGCCCGCCGAGCTCGTCGCGGAGGCGGAGCGGCTCGGGCTCACCGCCCTCGCGCTCACCGATCACGACGGGTACTACGGGATCGTGCGCTTCGCCGAGGCGGCCGAGCGCACCGGTGTGGCGACGGTCTTCGGCGCGGAGCTGTCGATCGGCGACCTCCTCCAGCAGGAATGCGCGAGCTCACCGCCCACGCCGCGGCCCGGCCGCGAGACGGGCGCGGGTGCCGAGGCCCGGACGGGCGCGGCCGACCCCGGGGGCGACCACCTGCTCCTCCTCGCGCGCGGACCCGAGGGCTACCACCGGCTGTCGCGGGCGATCACCGCCGCGCAGCTCCGCAGCGGTGAGAAGGGTCGGCCCGCCTACGACCTCGAGGAGCTCGCCGCTGCCCGGGGGCACCTCGTCGCGCTCACCGGGTGTCGCAAGGGGACCGTGCGGCGCGCGCTCGCCGCAGCAGGCCCCGCGGCGGCAAGCGCCGCGCTCGGGCGACTCGTCGACGTCTTCGGCCGTGACGGGGTCGTCGTCGAGCTCACCGACCACGGCGACCCCCGCGACACGAGCCGCAACGACCTGCTCGCCGCCCTCGCGCGCGAGCACCGGCTGCCGATCCTCGCGACGAACGCCGCCCACTACGCCCGGCCGGAGGAGGCCCGCCTCGCGGAGGCGATCGCGGCGGTGCGGGCCGGGCGCTCCCTCGACGAGCTCGACGGCTGGCTACCCGCCCACGACGGCGCGCACCTGCGCTCCGGCGCGGAGATGACCGCGCGCTTCCGCCGCTACCCCGGTGCGGTCGCGCACAGCGTCACGCTCGCCGCAGAGCTCGCCTTCCCGCTGCGCCTCGCGAAGCCCGCGCTGCCGCGGTGGGACGTCCCGGACGGGTCCACCCCGATGCGCCTGCTGCGCGAGCTCGTCTGGGCCGCCGTCCCGGAGCGCTACCCGGACGGGCTCGACGCGGCGGGGCGGCAGCGGGTCGCGCACGAGCTCGACGTCATCGAGGCGAAGGACTTCCCCGGCTACTTCCTCATCGTCCACGACCTCGTCCGGGAGGCCCGGCGCCTCGGCATCCTCTGCCAGGGCCGCGGCAGCGCGGCGGCGAGCGCCGTGTGCTACCTGCTCGGCATCACCGCGGTCGACGCGATCCGCTACGAGCTGCCCTTCGAGCGCTTCCTCTCCTCGATCCGCGACGAGGAGCCCGACATCGATGTCGACTTCGACTCGGAGCGCCGTGAGGAGATCATCCAGTACGTCTACCGGACGTATGGTCGTGCGCGGGCGGCGCAGGTGTGCAACGTCATCCAGTACCGGCCGAAGCACGCGGTGCGCGACATGGCCCGGGCCCTCGGCTACTCGCCCGGACAGCAGGACGCCTTCGCGAAGGAGGTCGACCGCTACGGCACCGTCGAGGCGGACAGCGGCATCCCGCCCCGGGTCGCCGAGTACGCGAACGCCCTCCTCAAGGCCCCCCGGCATCTCGGCATCCACTCGGGCGGGATGGTGCTCACCGAGCGTCCCGTCGGCGAGGTCGTGCCGATCGAGCACGCGCGGATGGACGGCCGCACCGTCATTCAGTGGGACAAGGACGACGCCGCGACGATGGGGCTCGTGAAGTTCGACCTGCTCGGGCTCGGGATGCTCGCGGCGCTGCAGCGCGCATTCCTCACGATCGAGGCCGCCACCGGGGAGACGTGGACGCTCGCGACGATCCCGAAGGAGGAGCCCGGCGTCTACGACGCGCTGTGCCGGGCGGACTCGATCGGGGTCTTCCAGGTCGAGTCGCGCGCCCAGATGGGTCTGCTGCCGCGGCTGCAGCCCCGCGCGTTCTACGACCTCGCGATCCAGATCGCGCTCATCCGGCCGGGGCCCATCCAGGGCGGCGCGGTGCACCCCTTCGTGCGGCGCAAGCTCGGGCGGGAGCCGGTGACGTACGCGCACCCGAAGCTCAAGCCCGCGCTCGAGCGGACCCTCGGCGTGCCGGTCTTTCAGGAGCAGCTCATGCAGATGGCCGTCGCGATCGGCGACTGCTCCGCGGAGGACGCCGACCTGCTGCGGCGGGCGATGGGCTCCAAGCGCGGGGTCGAGCGCATCGAGTCGGTGCGGGAGCGCCTGTACGCGGGGATGGCCGGCAATGGCCTGACGGGCGAGGCCGCTGACGCGATCTATCGGCAGATCCTCGCCTTCGCCGATTTCGGCTTCGCGGAGAGCCACTCGCTGTCCTTCGCGCTGCTCGTGTACGCGAGCTCCTGGCTCAAGCTCCACTATCCCGCCGCATTCCTCGCGGGCCTCCTCGACTCCCAGCCGATGGGCTTCTACTCACCGGCGACGCTCGTCGCGGACGCGAGGCGGCACGGCGTCGAGGTTCGCCGCCCGGACCTGCACGCCTCCGGCGTCGGCACCCTCCTCGAGCCGCTCGCCGACGCCACCCCG
>DATMFQ010000044.1:0-15871 GCA_035556075.1 Microbacteriaceae bacterium
GTTCCGAGAGATCCAGCCCTTCCTCATCGCGAACTCGACGCCGAAAGACGGCAAGGAGCGACACCAGTCGATCGCGGCGCGTGCGGTCTACGACGACACGACGAAGTGCATCCTGTGCGCGGCGTGCACCTCGTCCTGCCCCGTCTTCTGGACGGACGGCCAGTACTTCGGCCCGGCGGCGATCGTCAACGCGCACCGCTTCATCTTCGATGACCGCGATGACGCCGCACAGGTCCGCCTCGACATCCTCAACGACAAGGAAGGCGTGTGGCGCTGCCGCACGACCTTCAACTGCACTGAGGCCTGCCCCCGTGGCATCCAGATCACCCAGGCGATCGCCGAGGTGAAGCAGGCGATCATGCGGGGTCGCCCGTAGCGAGCCCCCGGGCCCCGGGCCGCGTAGCCTGACGTCATGACGTCGGCCCTCGCCCGCGCGACCGAGTCGTTCCGCGCGTCCCGGCCGGGCCGGACGCTGCGCCGCTACCTCGACGCGCGCGGGCTGCTGCTCGCGCAAGGCCTCGCCTACCGCTCGATCTTCGCGACCTTCGCGGCGCTCTGGGTCGCCTTCGCCGTCGGCGGCTTCTGGCTGCGTATCGAGGGCCCGGTGCAGGACGCGATCATCGGCACGATCGCGCATGCCGTGCCCGGGCTCATCGATCGCGGCGACGGCGGGGCGATCCAGCTCGAGGCCCTGCTGTCGGCGCAGATCCTCGGCTGGACGGGCGCGATCGCCCTCATCGGCCTCGGCTGGACGATCATCTCGTGGTTCGCGGCGACCCGCAGCGCGGTGCAGGCGATGCTCGGCACGCCGGAGCACCGCCCGAACCTCGTGATCCTGCGCCTCGCCGACGCGGCGAGCTCCGTCGGATTCGGCATCGCGATCGTGATCTCCGCGCTGCTCTATGCCTTCAGCACGAGCCTGCTCGACACGCTGCTCGGCTGGGTCGGTTTCGCGCAGACGAGCACGCTCACCGTCGTGCTCACGCGCATCGCGGGCCTCGGGATCGGCTACGCCTTCGATCTCGTCGTGCTCTGGGCGCTGTTCACCACGATGGCGCCGCGGGCGAGGCCGGCGCGCGCGGTCTGGAGCGGCGCGGCCCTCGGGGCGATCGCCTTCGCGGTGCTGCAGACGGTCGGCGGGGTGCTGCTCGGCGGAGCCGGGACGAATCCGCTGCTCGCCTCGTTCGCCGTGATCATCGGTCTGCTCCTCTGGTTCAACCTCGCCTGCCAGGCCCTGCTGCTCACCGCCGCCTGGATCGGCGAGTCACCGGCCAAGTGACGCGGGGTGGAATGCGCGCCCCGCGCATTCCTCCCCTCCCGCCCGCCATGCACACTCGAGCGATTGGGACGCTGGCTGTTGCAATAGTGTGTGTCGCACAGTATCGTGGGAGACATGACTAGCGCATCGGTGGAGGGGAACCTGCAGGAGGTGCGGCGCGGCACCGTCGTGCTCGCGGCCCTGCTGCTCCTCCGGGAGCCGGGCTACGGCTACTCCCTCCTCGAGGCGCTCGGGGCCGCCGGCATCCAGGTCGACGCGAACACCCTCTACCCCCTGCTGCGCCGCCTCGAGCAGCAGGGCCACCTCACGAGCCAGTGGGACACGAGCGAGTCGCGACCGCGGAAGTTCTACCGCACGAGCGACGCCGGCGACGAGCTCGCCCTCACCCTCCTCACCGAATGGGACCGCCTCGACGGCGCCCTCCGAGCACTCCGGGAACCGACATGACCGCCACCGCCGCCACCCTGACCGACCGCTACCTCCACGCGCTCGGCCGCGCCGTCCCCGCCGGGCAGCGCGACGCCGTCGTCGCCGAGGTCCGCGAGCGCATCGCCGACTCGATCGACGCCCGGATCGCCGACGGCGTCGCCCAGGAGGTCGTCGAGCAGGTGGTCCTCACCGAGCTCGGCGACCCGGACCGGCTCGCCGCCGCGTACCTCGACCGGCCGCTGCAGCTCATCGGCCCGAAGTTCTATCTCACGTGGTGGCGGCTGCTCAAGCTGCTCCTCGCGATCGTGCTGCCGTGCGTCGCGGGCGGCATCGCGATCGCCTTCGCGATCCGGGGCGACAGCATCGGCGAGATCATCGGCGGCGTCTGGAGCATCACGCTCACCACCGCCGTGCACCTCGCCTTCTGGACCACCCTCGTCTTCGCCGTCCTCGACCGCGCCTCGCGGGGCGAGTGGGTCGGCGGGCGGCGCCTCAGCGCGCAGGAGACCGCCGAGCTCAGCGACCTCGGGGACCCGTGGACCGTCGACCGCCTGCCGGTGATCGAGTCGCCCGAGACCCGCCTCAGCCGGGCCGGGGTGATCGCGACGAGCGCCATGGGCGCCGTCTTCATCGCCTTCCTCATCGCGCAGCAGTTCAACCCCTTCCTGCGCGACGCCGCCGGCGCCCCCGTGCCGCTCCTCGAACCGGGGCTGTGGTCCTGGCTCCTGCCGTACCTCATCGTCGTGACGGCGATCGACATCGCGATCAACGTCGGCGTGTACCTGCAGGGTCGCTACAACTGGTGGTCGGCGATCGCCCATGCCGCCGTCAGCCTCGCCTTCACCATCCCCGCGCTGTGGGTGTGGAGCACGGGCGACCTCGTGAACCCGCGGTTCCTCGAGATCTTCCCCGACGGCGCCGGCGCCGACTGGATGCGGATCACCGGGATCGTCGTCGGGATCGTCTGGGCCGGGGTCGTCGCCTGGGACCTCGTCGACCAGTTCCGGCGGGCGGAGCGCGGCCGCGTCGCCTGAGTGCGCGGCCGCGCGTTAGCGCGTGATCGCCGTGCCGGTCAAGCATCGCGCGACCGGCACGGCGATCGCCTAGCCTCCACCTATGCGAGCGCGCTTCAAGGCCATCGTCGACTGGGCGCAGCAGACCCGCCCGGCGCGGGTGCTCCGGCGCTACGCCGAGGCGAACGGGCCGATCCTCGCGCAGGGGCTGTCCTGGCAGGCGATCTTCGCGACGTTCGCGGCGCTCTGGGTCGCCTTCGCCGTCGCGGGATTCTGGTTCCGCCAGCCTTCGCCGCTGCGGGACGCGCTCGTCGAGGCGCTCACGACGACGATCCCGGGCCTTCTCGACACCGGCGACGGGGGCGCGATCCGGCTCGACCAGCTGCTGTCGGTCGACGTGCTCGGCTGGACGGGCGCGATCGCCGCCGTCGGCCTCCTGTGGACCGCGATCGGCTGGCTCGGCGCGGCGCGGGCCGCCGTCCGCAGCATCGCCGGCCTCCCCCGCGACGCCGGCGCATTCGTGCTCCTCAAGCTGCGAGACGCGGGACTCGCGGTCGCGTTCGGCATCGCGGTGCTCGCCTCCGCGGCGCTCTCGCTCGGCAGCACCGCGCTCCTCGGGACGGTCTACGCGTGGCTCGGCACCGACGAGACGACGGGGCTCGCCCCCGCCCTGACGCGCGGCGTGAGCGCCGTCGTCGTCCTCGCGGTCGACTGGCTCGTGCTCTGGTGCTTCCTGCGCTTCGGCGCGGGCGTGCGCACGACGCGGCGCGCGATGCTCGAGGGCAGCGGACTCGGCGCCCTCGCGCTCGGCGTGCTCAAGCTCAGCGGCGGACTCCTCCTCGGGGGTGCGTCGTCGAACCCGCTGCTCGCGTCGTTCGCCGTGATCATCGGGCTGCTCATCTGGTTCAACCTCGTCTGCCAGGTGATCCTCATCGCGGCGGCGTGGACCGCGGAGGCCGGCGGGCTCGGGCGGCGCCAGGTCGTCGAGACCGCGGCGCACCCCGAAACCGGGCTCGCCATGTGAGGTGTCGGCGGCCCGAACTAGGCTCGACGGCGTGACGACGAGACCACTGCGCATCGCGACCATCAACGTCAACGGCATCCGCGCCGCCTACCGCAAGGGCATGGCCGAGTGGCTCGACAGCCGTGGCGTCGACATCCTCGCGCTGCAGGAGGTGCGCGCGGAGACGAAGGACCTCGTCGACCTGCTCGGCCCGGGCTGGCACGTCATCCACGACGCGGCGACCGCGAAGGGGCGCGCGGGCGTCGCCCTCGCGAGCCGCGACGACGACCGGCCTCGGGAGCCGGAGATCCACCGCATCGCACTGAGCGGCGACCCGGACTTCGACACCGCGGGCCGCTGGCTCGAGGCCGACTACAAGGTCGGCGACACGATCATCACCGTCGTGTCCACGTACGTCCACTCGGGCGAGGTCGACACCCCGAAGCAGGTGGAGAAGTACCGGTTCCTCGACGCGATGACCGCGAGGCTGCCCGAGCTCGCCGCGCAGCAGCGCTACGCCGTCGTCCTCGGCGACCTCAACGTCGGCACGACCGAGCTCGACATCAAGAACTGGAAGGGCAATCGCAGGAACGCGGGGTTCCTCCCCCAGGAGCGGGCGTACTTCTTCAGGTTCTTCGGCGAGGCGGGCGCGACGATCGAGGGCCCCGACGGGACCGTCGGCCCGGGCCTCGGCTGGGTCGACGTCGGGCGGCGCTGGGCCGGCGACGTCGAGGGGCCGTACACCTGGTGGTCGAACCGGGGCCAGGCCTTCGACAACGACACGGGCTGGCGCATCGACTACCACGTCGCGACGCCGGAGCTCGCCGAGCGCGTCGTCGACTACCGCGTCGACCGCTACCCCTCCTACGACGCGCGGTGGTCGGACCACGCGCCCGTCGTCGTCGACTACGCGATCTGAGCCGCGCATTCGTGCCGAGCGGGACCGGGGTCCGGCACCTGGGAGAATGATCGGGTGACGAAGCCCCGCCTGTTCTCCGGAATGCAGCCCTCCGCCGACTCCCTCCAGATCGGCAACTACATCGGGGCGCTCCTCCAGTGGCGCCAGCTCCAGGAGACGTACGACGCCGTGTACTGCGTCGTCGACCTCCACGCGATCACCGTCGAGCAGGATCCCGCGCAGCTGCGCGAAGCGACGCGGCGCACCGCCGCGCAGTACATCGCCGCGGGCATCGACCCGGCGAAAGCCGTGCTCTTCGTCCAGTCGCAGGTCGCCGCACACGCCGAGCTCGCCTGGGTGCTGGGCACGATGACGGGCTTCGGCGAGGCCAGCCGGATGACGCAGTTCAAGGACAAGGCCGCGCGGCAGGGCGCTGACAAGGCGAGCGTCGGGCTCTTCACCTACCCGATCCTCATGGCCGCCGACATCCTCCTCTACGACGCCGAGGTCGTGCCCGTCGGCGACGACCAGAAGCAGCACGTCGAGTTGACCCGGGACCTCGGCACGCGCTTCAACTCGCGTTTCGGCGAGACCTTCGTCATCCCGGAGCCGATGATTCCCGCCGACTCGGCCCGGATCTACGACCTGCAGGAGCCGACCTCGAAGATGTCGAAGTCGGCGTCGAGCGAGAAGGGGGTCGTCTGGCTGCTCGATGACCCGGCCGTCAGCGCGAAGAAGATCAAGTCGGCGACGACCGACTCCGAGGGCTCGGTGCGGTACGACCCGGCGTCGAAGCCCGGCGTGTCGAACCTGCTGACGATCTACTCGGCGCTGACCGGGCGCGGCATCGGCTCGATCGAGCAGGAGTACGCGGGCCGCGGCTACGGCGACTTCAAGTCCGGGCTCGCCGAGGTCGTCGCGGAGACCTTCGGGCCCATTCGCGCGACCGCGCTCGAGTTGCTCGCCGACCCCGCCGAGCTCGACCGCATCCTGGCGGCGAACGCGGACCGGGCCGCCGAGGTGGCCGAGGCGACCCTCGCTAAGGTCTACGACCGCATCGGCTTCCTCCCGAAGCGCCGCTGAGCCGCCGCGCCTGCCTGGCCCCCTCCTCTCCCGGCCCCGGCCCCGGCCACACCCGGTGGTTGCCCACTTCTGCGGTTGGTCGCGCGCGACCACCAGCAGAAGTGGGCAACCACCAGGGAGAGGTGGGAATAGGCGGGAGGCCGGGAGCGATACACTCGTCGGGCACATGCTCCAGGGTCGGTGAGAATCCGAACCGGCGGTCACAGTCCGCGACGCCTGCAGACGCAGGCCCGAGCCGGTGGAATTCCGGCACCGACGGTGATGGTGGCATCGCGTCCCGCAAGGTCGGACGCGATGCACATCAAGTCCGGATGGGAGGCAGCATGGGAGGCGAGCAATGAACGACGAGCTGCGCGACGCAGTGACGCCATCGCACGCCGCTTGGTCGCCCGACGCGCTCCCCGCCGTGCGCCCCCGCTACGAGCTCGCCATGTCGCACGCGCTCGCGCTGGCCGCGAACGGTCCGCTCACCGGCGGCAACCCGCAGGTCGGCTGCCTGCTCCTCGACGACGCCGGCAATGTCATGGCCGAGGGCTGGCACCGCGGCGCGGGCACCCCGCACGCTGAGGTCGACGCGATCTCGCAGCTCGGCACCCGCCGCCCACACACCGCGATCGTCACCCTCGAGCCCTGCAACCACACCGGCCGCACCGGCCCCTGCGCGCTCGCCCTCATCGAGGCCGGAGTGCAGCGCGTTGTCTACGCGGTCGATGATCCCGGCGCCGACTCGGGTGGCGGCGCGAGCCGGCTCCGCGACGCCGGCGTCGACGTCATCGGCGGTGTCCTCGCCGATGAGGTCGCCCGGTTCCTTGAGTGGTGGCTCGTCGCACAGCGCCGGGCCCGCTCGTGGACGACCGTGAAGTGGGCGAGCACGCTCGACGGTCGTGCCGCCGCCGCCGACGGGACGAGCCAGTGGATCACCGGGCCGGACGCGCGCGGCGACGGCCACCTGCTGCGCGGCACCTCCGACGCGATCCTCACTGGGACCGGCACGGTACTCGCCGACGACCCCTCGCTCACCGCCCGCGCGGCCGACGGCGCCCTGCTCCCGCACCAGCCCGTCCCCATCGTCGTCGGCCACCGCCTGGTCCCCGCGACCGCCCGGCTCCGCGCCCACCCCGCCGGGCTCGTCGAAGCGGGCGACCGGCCCCTCGCCGAGGTGCTCAGCGACACGTACCAGCGCGGTGAGCTCCGGGTCCTCGTCGAGGCGGGCCCCACCCTGACCAGCGCGATGCTGCGCGAGGGTCTCGCCGACGAGCTTCGTGTCTACCTCGCACCGGCGCTCCTCGGCGGCCCCGGCGTCGCGATCGGCGACCTCGGGCTGGGTGGCATCAGCGACGCGATCCGGCTCGAGCTGCTCGACGTCCGCCGACTCGGCCCCGACCTCGCCCTCACGGCACGCCCCGTTTTCAGGCCTGCGGGCTCAGATTCGGGCGAATGGAGGCACGAGGTGGCTGCTCCACCTGCAAACCGCCCGACACACCTGAAAAGGGGACGTGACTGAGATGTTTACGGGACTCATCGAGGAGATCGGCGAGATCGTCGCGGTCGAACCATCCGGCGACGGCGCGCGCGTCACCGTCCGGGCCCCGAACGCCGTGACCGACGCCGAGCACGGCGCCTCCATCGCCGTCAGCGGTGTCTGCCTCACGGTCGTCGACCACGACGACACGGGCTTCACCGCCGACATCATGCGCCAGACGCTCGACGTCACCGCCATGGGTCGCCGCGGCCCCGGCGCGCGCGTCAACATCGAGCGGGCCATGCCCGCGAACGGGCGGCTCGGCGGCCACATCGTGCAGGGCCACGTCGACGGCACCGGGCGGGTCCTCGACGTCCGCCCGGGGGCCAAGTGGCGGGTCATCCGCTTCGCCCTCACCCCCGACCTCGCCCCGCTTGTCGCTGCGAAGGGCTCCGTCACGGTCGACGGCGTCAGCCTCACCGTCAGCGACGCGGGACCCGACTGGTTCGAGGTGAGCCTCATCCCCGAGACGCTCGTCGCGACCACCCTCGGCGACCTCGTCGTCGGTGACGTCGTCAACCTCGAGACCGACCTGCTCGCCCGCCACATCGCGCGACTCGCCGAGTTCGGGATGGGGCTGCCACATTCCTCGAAATCGAACCAGCCGGGCGACGACGCCCGCACCACCACGGAGGCCTGAATGCCGCTGTCCGACATCCCCGACGCCCTCGAGGCGCTCGCCGCGGGACGCCCGCTGCTCGTCGTCGACGATGCCGACCGGGAGAACGAGGGCGACGTCATCATCGCCGCCTCGCTCGCCTCCCCCGAGGTCCTCGCCTGGATGGTGCGTGTCACCTCCGGCTACCTGTGCGCCCCGATGCCGGCCGAGCTCGCCGATCGGCTCGACCTCCCGCCCATGGTCGCCGTCAACCAGGACCCGCGCGCCACCTCGTACACGGTGAGCGTCGACGCGGCGTCCGGGATCACGACGGGTATCTCCGCCGCCGACCGGGCCCGGACGCTCAACGTGCTCGCCAACCCGGGCTCCGAGCCCGCCGACCTCATCCGCCCGGGCCACATTCTCCCGCTCCGCGCCGTCCCCGGCGGCGTCCGGGAGCGCGCCGGGCACACGGAGGCCGCCGTCGAGCTCATGCGGCTCGCCGGGCTCCCGCCCGTCGGCGCGATCGGGGAGCTCGTCAACGACGACGGCACGATGATGCGCCTGCCCGAGATCCTCGAGCTCGGCGAGGTGACGGGCTACCCCGTCATCACCATCGCCGACCTCATCGCCCACCTCGAGGGCCGACCCACGGGCGAGATCGTGCGTCGACCCCCGCCCGTGTCGTTGCGCGCCGAGACGACCGTGCCGACGACGCACGGGCCGCTACGCATTCGTGCCTACCGGGACGCCGGCACCGGCTACGACCACCTCGCACTCATCAGCGACCCCATCGGCGACACGCCCCTGGTCCGGCTCCACTCGGAGTGCCTGACCGGTGAGGCCTTCGGCTCGATGAAGTGCGAGTGCGGCCCGCAGCTCGACGCCGCGCTCGACACGATCGCCAAGGAGGGCGGCATTGTCGTCTACCTGCGCGGCCACGAGGGCCGTGGCATCGGCCTCGTCGACAAGCTGCGCGCCTACCGGCTGCAGGAGGACGGCTTCGACACCGTGGATGCCAACACCGCGCTCGGGCTGCCGGTCGACCGCCGCTCCTACGAGGGGGCCGCGCGCATCCTCGAGGACCTCGGCGCCCAGCGCGTCCGCCTCATCACGAACAACCCGGACAAGGTCCACCAGCTCGAGGCCCACGGCATCGAGGTCGTCGAGCAGGTGCCGCAGCTCGTCGGGGTCCACGACAGCAACCGCGGCTACCTCAGCGCGAAACGCGACCGGATGGGGCACCTGCTGCCCGACGACGTCGTCCTCGCGGAGGTGGCCGAGTGAGCGGGGCGGGGCGGCCGGAGGCCGCCGCACTCGACGGGCGCGGGCTGCGGATCGCGATCGTCGCCGGCCGCTGGCACGAGGCGATCGCCGACGGGCTCCTCGCCGGGGCCCGCCGCGTGCTCGACGCGAGCGGCGCCGACGTCGAGGTCGTGCACGTGCCCGGCGCATTCGAGCTGCCAGTCGTGACGAATGCGGTGCTCACCGCCGGCGCCGACGCGGCGGTCGCGCTCGGCGTCATCGTGCGCGGTGGCACCCCGCACTTCGAGTTCGTCTCGAATGCGGCAACCGACGGCCTGACCCGGGTCGCCATCGACCACGGCAAGCCGGTCGGCTTCGGTGTCCTGACGCTCGACGACGAACAACAGGGACTCGACCGGGCCGGACTTCCCGGCTCCCGGGAGGACAAGGGCGCGGAGGCCGCGAGCGCGGCGCTCGAGACCGCGATCCTGCTGCAACGCCTGCGCTGAACTCCGCGGCACCCGGACCGCCTCGGAACCGGGTGAACGGGGGGTGAACAAGGGACTACCCTGGACCGGTGGAGTGGGTCGTCATCCTCGTGATCGTCCTCGCGTTGCTCTTTGACTTCACGAACGGCTTCCACGACACCGCGAACGCGATGGCGACCCCGATCGCGACGCGCGCGCTCAAACCGCGCACGGCCGTCGCGCTCGCCGCGGTGCTCAACCTCGTCGGCGCCTTCCTCTCCACCCACGTCGCACTCACCGTCTCCAAGGGGCTCATCAACGAGGACCCGGCCGGCGGGGGCGTCGCGATCACGCCCGAGTTCATCTTCGCCGCCGTGCTCGCCGCCATCCTGTGGAACGTCACGACGTGGCTCTTCGGGCTGCCGTCCTCCTCGTCCCATGCCCTCTTCGGCGGACTCATCGGCTCCGCGCTCGTCGGGGCCGGGCTCGGCGCGATCAGCTGGGAGGGGCTCCTCGACAAGGTCCTGCTCCCGGCTGTCCTCGCCCCGATCATTGCCGGGGGCACCGCATTCCTCGCGACGCGGCTCGTTTATCGGATCACCCGGCGCCGCGACGGCAATCCGAATGGCCGCGGCCGCTTCAAGATCGCGCAGATCTTCTCCTCCTCCCTCGTCGCACTGTCGCACGGCACGAATGACGCCCAGAAGACGATGGGCATCATCACGCTCGTGCTCATCTCCGCGGGCGCCATCTCGCGCGATGACGGCGTCCCGTTCTGGGTGATCGCGACCTGCGCCCTGGCGATCGCGATCGGGACGTACAGCGGCGGCTGGCGGATCATCAAGACGCTCGGCACGGGCATCACCGACGTGAAGCCCGCGCAGGGATTCGCCGCAGAGACCTCGACCGCCGTGACGATCCTCGCCTCCTCCCATCTCGGCTTCGCGCTGTCCACGACCCAGGTCGCGAGCGGCTCGGTCATCGGCTCCGGCCTCGGCCGCCGCGGTTCGAGAGTGAAGTGGGGGACGGCCGGGCGCATCGCCACCGGCTGGCTCCTCACGCTGCCAGCCTCGGCCGCGATCGGCGCGGCCTTCGCCGCACTCGTCCTGCTCGGGGAGTCCGGTGTCATCATCGGCACCGCGGTCGGGCTACTCGCCCTCGCGATCATGTTCATCATCGCGCGCCGGAACCGGATCGACGCCGGCAACGTCATGAGTGACGTCGCCGAGGCCGCCGAGGCCGTCTCGCTCCCGGTGCAGCGTCGTCGCGAGGCCGCCGCGGCCCGACGCGCCGCCGCGAAGGCCAAGCGCGCGGCAGCAAAGGCGAAGCGGGCTGAGCAGGCGAAGGCGGCGAAGGCCAAAGCGAAGGCCAAGTCAAAAGCGAAAGCGAAAGCGAAGAAGGCCAAACCGGCGAAGCCCCACACCAAGACCAAGCAGCCGGCCAGCGCGAAGCAGCAGGAACGAGGCGAGGCATCGTGATCGACTGGTCCGCATTCCTCCTCGTCCTCGTCGTCACGGTCGTCGCCTCGCTCGCGATTGTCAGCGTCGTCGGCCTCGGCATCCGACTCCTCGCCGTCCCCACCCGGCCCGGCCCGGTCGGCGAGGCGACCGATGAGGAGGAGGACGACGTCAACCACAACGGGCGGCCGCTGATCGCCACCATCTTCGCGTGGGTATCGTTCGTCGCCTTCGCGGCCATCGTCCTCTACGGCATCTGGCTCATCGTGCCGGCGTTCCATTGAGTCGCGCCCCAGCCGCCACGGGGGAGAATGGTCCGGTGGCGAGACTGGCGAACCGGACGAATGCTGAGACCGGCCCGCGGGCGACCTTCCGCCAGCTGCTTCCCCACCTGACCACGCAGCGCGGTCCCCTCGCCCTCGCGATCACGCTGTCGATCCTCGCCTCCCTCGCCGCCCTCGCACAGCCGCTCCTCGTCGGCCTGATCGTCGCCCGCGTCCAGGCGCACCAGGACATCGACTGGGTGCTCGTGACGGCCCTCGTCGTGCTCGTCGTCATCAGCGCGGTCCTCACCGCATTCCAGCACTACCTGCTGCAGCGGATGGGCGAAGGCGTCGTGCTCTCCACCCGGCGCCAGCTCGTCGCGAAGCTCCTGCGCCTGCCGATCAGCGAGTTCGATGTCCGCCGCACCGGCGACCTCGTCTCCCGGGTCGGCGCGGATGCGACCCTGCTGCGCGCCGTGCTGACGCAGGGCCTCGTCGAGGCGATCGGCGGTGCCCTCACCTTCGTCGGCGCGATCATCGCGATGGCGATCATCGACTGGACCCTGCTGCTCATCCTCCTCGGGGTGCTCGTCGTCGCGTTCGGCGTCGTGGGCGCGCTGTCCGGGCTCATCCGGCGGGCAAGCGCCGAGGCCCAGCGCCGCGTCGGCTCACTCACCTCCGCGGTCGAACGCGCCATCAGCGGCATCCGCACCGTCCGCGCCGCGAATGCGACGGAGCGCGAGGAGACGGTCATCGACCTGGAGTCGCTCGGCGCGTACCGGGCGGGCCTGCGCGTCGCCCGCGCTTCGGCCGCCGTCGTCCCCGTCGCCGGCATCGCGCTCCAGCTCGCCCTCCTCGCCACGCTCGGCGTCGGAGGCCTGCGCGTCGCCGCCGGCGCCATCGATGTCGCCGCGCTCGCCGCATTCCTGCTGTTCCTCTTCATGCTGCTCATGCCGGTGACCCAGGTCATCGGCGCGGTCTCCGCCGTCAACCAGGCACTCGGCGCACTCGGCCGCATCCAGGAGATCATCGAGCTGCCCGCCGAGGGCGAGCAGGTGGACGTCCGGGAGCGACGGCGCGACGAGGTGCCCGTCATCACGGGCTCGATCGCATCGATGAACACCATCGCCTTCGATGACGTCCACTTCTCGTATGCGAGCTCACCGGAGCCAGTGCTGCGCGGGGTGAGCTTCGGGGTGCCGCGCGGCAAGCGGACCGCGCTCGTCGGCCCGTCCGGTGCCGGCAAGTCGACGATCCTCGCCCTCGTCGAGCGCTTCTACGACCCGAGCGACGGGGCCGTGCGCTTCGACGGCGTCGACGTCCGCGACATCGACCGCCGCGACCTCCGGGCCCGCATCGGCTACGTCGAGCAGGACGCGCCCGTCCTCGCCGGCACCATCCGCGACAACCTGCTGCTCGGCAGGCCGTCAGCCAGTGATGAGGAAT
The DNA here is from genome assembly GCA_035556075.1 of Microbacteriaceae bacterium. Taxonomy (GTDB): domain Bacteria; phylum Actinomycetota; class Actinomycetes; order Actinomycetales; family Microbacteriaceae; genus 73-13. The sequence goes on from DATMFQ010000044.1 coordinate 12,704, forward strand.
GCGCCGGCGTGCTTCGCACGGTCAACCTCGGTGAGGTGCTCGACCGCCACCCCGACGGGCTCGACGCCGAGGTCGGCGAGGACGGCATCATGCTCTCCGGGGGTGAGCGGCAACGCCTCGCCATCGCGCGCGCGCTCCTCGCCGCGCCCCCCGTGCTCCTCCTCGATGAGGCGACCGCTTCCCTCGACGGCGGCAACGAGCAGCTGCTGCGGGACGCCATCGACGCGGTCGCGACCGAGCGGACCCTCCTCGTCATCGCGCACCGACTGTCGACCGTCGTCGACTCGGACCAGATCATCGTGCTCGACCACGGCCGCGTCGTCGGCGTCGGCACGCACGAGGAGCTCGTCGCCTCGACGCCGCTGTACCGGGAGCTCGCCCGCCACCAGCTGCTCGCCTGAGCGGCCGTGTGCCGGGACGCGAGCCCCCGCATTCCTCCCGGTGACTACTGGGCGGGCTCGAGCATGTTGCCCGCGAAGAAGTCGCTGAGCGACTGCCGCGCGGTCAGTGGGAAGACGCCCGCGACGTACTGGTCCGGGCGGACGACGACGATCGCGCCGGCCGGGTCGATCTCACGGTCCCGGAAGATGTCACGGCCGTGCCCCGAAGCGAAGACCTGGTTGAGGTCGATGAGCCCGAACGGCACCTTGACCGGGCGGAACGCGTCCGGCACGTCACCCGGCTCGACGAGCGTGTAGTCCTGCTGGTAGATGACCTTCGTGTCGAAGATCGCGTCCTCGTCACCGTCCGCGGGCGTGTAGCGCACCCGCGGCGAGTCGGGGGCGGTCGCCCACCAGGTCGCGAACTCGGCCGTCGGCGTGCCGGTGCGCGCCGGCGCCGCCGCGTCGGCGAAGACGTAGACGCGCCAGCGCCCGTCCGCCTCGTGCTCATGTCCGATGTGGCGCCAGCGGTTGTCGGCGCGGCGGATGACCTCGGTCGACTTGAAGCGTTTGCCGATCGGGAAGCCCACCGCGAGGTGCTGGTGCTCCTCGCCGGCGGTGATCATCGACTCGGCGTAGTCGGTCATGAAGCCGGCAGGGAACTCGATGGTGCGCAGGTAGTACGCCTCGAGCTCGCTCGGGTCCTCCCACTCCTCGAGCGGCTTCGCCATGAGGCTCGACCACTCCTTGTCGAAGTTGATGAGATCCTGCGCGACGACCTTGCGCTCCTCGCCGTAGGTCGCCAGCAGCATCTCGGGCGCACGGCCCTCGAGGACCGCGGCGAGCTTCCAGCCGAGGTTGAAGCCATCCTGCATCGACACATTCATCCCCTGGCCGGCCTTTGCCGAGTGGGTGTGGCAGGCATCGCCCATGATGAATGCGCGGGGCGCGCGGGTGCCCGCCTCCTCGGCCGGGACGTCATCGAAGCCGTCGGTGAGCCGGTGGGCGACGAGATACACCGACCACCAGGTGGTCTGCTTCACGTCGAGCGTGTACGGGTGCAGGATGCGGTTCGCCTTCGCGATGATCGAATCGAGCGGGGTCGAGCGCACGGCGCCGGGGTCGGACTCGTCGACCTCGCCGAGGTCGACGTACATCCGCACGAGGTAGCCGCCCTCGCGGGGGATGAGGAGGATGTTGCCGGCGTCGTGCGACTGGATGGAGCACTTGACCTGGATGTCGGGGAAGTCCGTGTTCGCCAGGATGTCGATGACGCCCCAGGCGTGCATGGCGGACTCGCCGTGGAGGCGGTGGCCGAGCGCCGCGCGGACCTTGCTATGGGCGCCGTCGCCGCCGACCAGGTACTTCGCCCGGACGGTGCGCTCCTCACCCTGGCGCGGGCCCGCCGTGTAGCGCACGCGCGCCGCGACCGCATACTCCGCGGTGGGGTCGATCTCCAGGTCGAGGAACTCGATGCCGTAATCGGGCACGATGCGGCCGGGGGCGCGCTCCGCGTCGCGGATGAAGTAGTCGAGGATGCGCGACTGGTTGACATAGATGTGGGGGAACTCGCTGATGCCCTCCGCGTCGTCGGGCGCGCGCGAGACGCGGACGATGCGGCTCGGGTCGGCGGGGTCTGGCTTCCACCAGCACATCTCGACGTTGCGGTACGCCTCCTGGATGACCTCATCCGCGAAGCCGAACGCCTGGAACGTCTCGACCGAGCGCGCCTGGATGCCATCGGCCTGACCGACGTCGAGCCGGCCGGGGCGCTGCTCGATCATGCGGGCATTGATCGACGGGAAGCGAGACAGCTGTGCGGCGACCACGACCGCGGCGGGACCCGACCCGACGATGAGGACATCCATCTCGTCGGGCAGCTCAGGGGACCGGTCGATGCCGTACCCGGCGGCCGGTTTGATGCGGGGGTCGGCCGAGACATAGCCGCGGTGATGGATCTGCATGTCACTATCCTCCAGGTTCTGAGTCGACCAGCACGACACCGGCGGTGGCGATCTCGCTGAGCGCGGCCGCCGACGCCGCCTCGGCCACGCCGACGACGAGGTCGGTAAGGACACGGACCGCCCGCCCGGACGCGAGCGCGTCAAGCGCGGAGGCCCGCACGCAGTGGTCGGTCGCGATGCCGACGATGTCGATCGTGGAGACCCCGTGCGACCCGAGCACCTCGGGGAAGTCGCGACCGTCATGCGTGTGCCCCTCGAAGATCGAGTACGCGGGCTCGCCCTGGCCTTTCACGATATGGACATCGAGCCACTCGACGTCGAGGCCGGGGTGGTACTCGGCACCCCAGGTGCCGGCGATGCCGTGCGGCGGCCAGGTGTCGACGAAGTCGGGCTCGGCCGGCGGCAGCGCGATGTGCCCGCCGTTATCGCTGTCGGCGGTGTGCCAGTCCCGCGAGGCGAAGACGACGTCGTAGTCGTCGTGGCGCCGCCGAATGAAGTCGGTGATACGGCTCGCGAGCTGCGCGCCGCCGACGACGCCGAGCGCGCCGCCCTCGGTGAAGTCGTTCTGCACGTCGACGACGAAGAGGGCACGCCGCCCCGCGCCGACGCGGGCCGCCTCGGGGTCCGGGGCGCTCACGCGGGGACGGATTCAGGCGCCTGATGCGCGACCGCGCCCTCGCACCACTCCTCGGCCGGCACCGTCTCCTTGACCGAGTCGATGTGCTCGCCGCAGCCCATCCATGTCGTCTTGCCGCACACCTCGCACGTCGTCGCCACGCACATGGCCCGCCTCCTCAGCGTTACTGACGAAATCGCCGACTAGC
>DATMFQ010000045.1:0-6050 GCA_035556075.1 Microbacteriaceae bacterium
CCTCGGCGAGGAGCTCGGGCTCGACCGCTCGACGATCGCCGACCTCGTGCGGCGGATGGAGTCCGCCGGGCTCCTCAAGCGGCGCCGCGATGACGAGGATCGGCGGCGCAACACGCTCGAGCTGACGCCGCTCGGCCGGGCCGAGCTCGAGCGGCTCAGCCCACTCGTCGACGCAGTCCAGGTCGAGCTGGTCGAGACGCTCGAGGCGGCCGAGGTGCGCACGCTCCGGGAGCTGCTGCTGCGGGTCATCGGCTGAGGCGGCACGACCTCAGGGCACGGGTGGGGCATCTCGGCGGGCGCGACACCGAGCCACGTGCACGCTACGCACGGCGGTTGACGAGTTCGGTGCCACTCAGGTGGACCATCGGTGACGGTGAGGTGAATACGTGCGCCGCTGGGATGTTGCCCCACGACGGCGTGTCTTGTACGGTGTGCAACACGCGAGGGAGCGGGAGGCAGCTGGACCATGAGGACCATTCGGGTGGCCGCGGTGAGCATGAACGGACTCCTCGGCGATCCCGACGTCATCCTCGACGAGATCGATCGCTGGTGCGGACTCGCCGCAGCCGAGGGGGCCGAGCTCGTCGTCTTCCCCGAGCTCGTCGTCCACGGCCACTGCACGCCAAACACCTATGACCTCGCCGAGCCGGTCCCTGACGGACCGACCGTACGTCGGCTCGAGGAGATCGCACTCCGCCGTGGGCAGGTGCTGTGCGTCGGGCTCAGCGAGAAAGAGCGCGACATCGTGTACAACACCGCGGTGCTGGTCGGGCCCAATGGCTACCTCGGCAAGCAGCGCAAACTCCACATGTCGCGCGACGAGACGTTCTACTACAAGGGCGGCCACGACATCGAGGTCATCGACATCGGCGACTGCCGAGTCTCGATCGTCATCTGCTACGACAACAACTTCCCCGAGGTCGGCCGGATCGCCGCGCTGCGCGGCGCCGAGGTCATCCTGATGCCGCACGCCGGACGGATGCAGCCGTGGGACGACACCGCCGACAGCGAGCGCGCCGCCCGCCAGCACACCCGGTACATCTTCATGGGGTATGCGCAGCGCGCACGGGAGAACGCGTGCTTTGCGATCGTGACAGACCAAGTCGGTCGCGCCGGTTACGTCGACGAGTTCCCGCCAGATCACCCGAATCAGCCGCACCATGCCGGGACGGCCCTCGTCTTCGGTCCGAGCGGCGAGCTGCTCGCCGCCGCGCAGGACGAGCACATCCGCGAGGAGATGATCGTGGCGACGCTCGAGGCGAGATCGCTGGATCGCGCTCGCGCCTCGTCCGGCTACACGCTGCGGACGCGCCGTCCCGAGCTCTTCAGCGAGCTGGTCCGCGAGCCATCCTGACATCACCCGCACAACAGAACGGATACGAATGCGCACGGTCGCCACTGCACTCGGCGAGGTCCCCATCGACCAGCTTGGTCGCACCCTCACCCACGAGCACCTCTTTATCAATCTCATGGCCGAGCGCCGTGGCGACGGTCTGCTGCACGACGAGGAACTCCTCATCGACGAGCTGCAGGTGCTCGCCGACCAGGGCGGGCAGACGATCTTCGATCTCACTGCCTCCGAGCTCACGGTCGGTTCGACGCCCGACTCCGATCGGGACTTCACCGCCGCGCCGGGCCAGACCCGCAACCCACGGGCCGTCGAGGGCATCCAGCGGATCTCCCGCGCGACCGGCGTCAACGTCGTGCTCGGCGCAGGACGCTACCGCGACCCCTATCTGCGCGAGGAGATCGTCGCCGAGCTCGGCGTCGAGGGGATCGCCGCGGAGATGATCCGCGACCTCACCGAGGGCATCCCGGGCACGACCGCCCGCGCCGGGCTCATCGGCGAGATTGGGGCCGACAAGTGGTACGTGTCGGAGACCGAGGCCGCGCTGTTCCGCGGCGCGGCGGCAGCCCACGCCGCGACGGGGGCCGTGGTGTACACGCACGCCGCACGGTGGCACGTCGGCCTCGAGCAGGTCGAACTGCTCGTCGGCGCGGGTGTCGCCCCGGAGAAGATTGTGGTCGGCCACGTGGACACCGTGCCGACGGCGGACTTTGCCGCGCGGGTCGCCGCCACCGGCGCGTACGTCGGGATCGACACGATTAACACCGCAAACCCACGCGAGGTGCGCCGCCGGATCGATCAGATCCTCGACCTCGTGCGGCTCGGATACCTCGAACGAATTCTTGTGGCACACGATGTCTGCACAGTCTCGCAACTCGCCGCGTACGGCGGGAATGGCTTCGGCTTCGTGCTCGGCGACTTCCGGACCGCACTCATCGCGGCCGGGCTTGACGCGGCCGAGTTCGAGGAGATCGTGGTGGGGAACCCGCGGCGGCTGCTCAGCTGAGCGGGGACTCGAGCTGGGCGGCGAAGCCCGCGATGAGCGTCCGGAGCATTCGTTCGAAGCTCGCGTCCATCGGCCGAGTCCGCCCGGAGCGCCAGCGCACCCCGTAGACCCGGTCGGCGACGACCGACCAGTGTGCCCGGACGTTGACGAACTCGTCGGCGCCCGCTTCCGCGAGTCGGGCGGCGACCTGGGCTTTGCCGTCCCCGTCATGCCGCGGGTCCATCTCCTCGGCGAACTCGCCGGCGGTCCAGCTGAATGCGGCGCCGAAGAGGGCGTTGTACGCGTAGATGAGCTCCTCGTTGCGGAAGCCGGCCCGCGACAGCGTCCCGATGGTCGCGTCGGCGAGCACGAGCATTCGTCCGTTGATCTGGATGTTCGTGATGAAGTACGAGGCGAAGCGCGGATGGTGACCGAGCACGCTGCGCACGCGCAGCCCGAGGTCGAGCATCCAGTCCTGCCAGTCGAGCGACTCGTCGGGCAGCTCGATCTCCTCCATGACGCGCTCGCTGACGAGGGCGAGGAGTTCGGACTTCGTCCCGGCGTGCCAGTACACCGCAGCCGGGAAGACCCCGAGCTCCCGGGCGAGACCACGCATGCTCAGCTCGTAGAACCCGTGCTCATCGATGAGGCGCAGCGCGGTCTCGACGACCTCGTGGCGCGAGAGCGGGGCCCGCGTGACGCCCTTCCGATTGCGTGGCGGTCGAGCACTCGCAGCCGCAGCCCCACCCGATCCACCCATGTGCCAACCGTAACCCCCTGTCGACCTCGGTGAGTATTTACGGCTCTTGCACACTGTGCTAGCGTGTCCGAATTCTTGTAGTACACCGTACAAGATGCCATTGCACCCGCTCCCCAATGACGTCAGGAGTAGACCATGACCCCCACCACCAACCTGGGCCGCGCCGGCCTCATCAGCATCGCCGCGGGCGCCCTGCTGGCACTCGCCGCGTGCACGCCCAGCGCCACACCCACCACCCCGACCACCGCACCGAGCGAGACCGCCGCACCGGAGACCAGCTCCGGTGTGCTCGAGGAGTACCGCGCGATGCTGCCGCAGGAGATCCTCGACTCGGGCGTGATCACCGTCGGTTCCCCCATGTCGTCGCCGCCGCTCATCTACGTCGAGAACGGTCAGCCGACCGGCATGGCCTACGACATCTCACAGGAGATCGCCGCGTTGCTCGGCGTCGAGGCGGTCTGGGAGGACCTCGCCTTCCCGGGGGTCATCCCGGGACTCCAGGCGGGCAACATCGACATCTCCATGGGCGTCATCGGTGACACGGCCGCCCGACAGGAAGTGCTCGATTTCGTCGACCTCTTCGTCAACGAGTCCGCGCTCATGACCCAGAAGGGCAACCCGCACAACATCTCGGACCTCGCGTCCGCGTGCGGCCTGACGCTCGGCACCCAGACCGGCAGCCTCCAGCTCGTGCGCATGCAGGCCGCGAGCGAGCAGTGCGTCGCTGACGGCAAGGGCCCGATCACGATCAACGAGTACACGAGCCAGGCCGACGGCCAGGCCGCCGTGCAGTCGGAGCGGATCGTCGCCTACTACGCGCCCTTCATCACGATGAACCACGTCGCCCGCACCGCCGGCGACGGCACCATCTTCGAGATGGGCACCGGTCGCTACCCGGACAACCCCTTCGGCATCGCCATGCAGAAGGACCGCGGCACCCTCGCCGAGGCGATCCAGGGTGCGCTCCTCGAGCTCGTGCAGAACGGCCGCTACCTGGAGATCATGACCGAGTACGGCTCCGAAGACGGCGCGATCACCAAGGACCAGGTGCTCATCAACGGCGCCGGGACCGACGCCTTCCCGCTCGACTGAGGGCAAACTTGTCGAATCCGGAAGCCATCCACGAGGCCCCGCTCGCACCCCAGGGTGCGGGCGGGGCCCCCGGCCCAGCTGACCCGCCACGCGTCGAGCGGGTCGACTACACGATCATCCGCCGCAAGGCCCCCTGGCCGTGGGTGCTCGCCGCCGCGGTGACCGCGGTCGCCATCGCATTCCTCTACGGGCTCGCGACGAACCCCGCCCTGAACTGGGGGGTCACCGGCGAATTCCTCTTCAGCCCCCCGGTGATGAGCGGGCTCTGGGTCACGATCCAGCTCTCGATCCTGTCCATGCTGCTCGGCGTCATCATCGGACTCATCATCGCGCTCTGGCGGATGTCGACGAACCGCGTGCTCCAGACCATCGCGACCGTCTACATCACCGTGTTCCGGAGCGTCCCGGTCCTCGTACAGCTGCTCATCTGGGGCAACATCGGACTCATCATCCGAAACGTGACCCTCGGTATCCCCTTCACCGACATCGCCTTCTTCTCGATCCCCACGAACCAGATCGTCGCCCCCTTCACCGCGGCGGTGCTCGGTCTCGCCCTCGCCGAATCCGCGTACATCGCCGAGATCATCCGCGGCGGCATCATCTCGGTCCCGACCGGACAGATCGAGGCAGCGTCCGCCCTGGGCATGACGCGGGCCCGCACCACGAGGCGGATCGTGCTACCGCAAGCGCTGCGCGTCATCATCCCGCCGCTCGGCAATCAGTTCGTCACGCTCATCAAGGCGACGAGCCTCGTGTCCGTCATCGCCGGCGGCGACCTGCTCACGCAGGTCATCAACATCTCGGCGACGAGCTATCGGGTCATCGAGATGCTGGCCGTTGCCGTGTTCTGGTACCTGATCCTCGTCTCTGCTGCGAGCATCGGCCAGTACTTCCTCGAGCGTCGACTCGGGAGAGGAGTGAAGCGATGAGCGTATATACCGCACCCATCGCGACCGCGGACCCGCAGGTACCGGTCGTCGAAGCCGTCGGCGTGCACAAGCGGTACGGGCACAACGACGTCCTCCGCGACGTCGACCTCATCGTCGAACGCGGCGAGGTGGTGTGCCTCATCGGCCCGTCCGGCTCCGGCAAGACGACGCTGCTGCGCACGCTCAACCACCTCGAGACCATCGAGGGCGGCATCATCCGCATCAACGGGCGCCTGATCGGCTACCGGCAGGAGCGGGACCGGCTCTACGAGCTGTCGCAGCGAGAGGTCTGTCGGCGCCGGGAACGCATCGGCATGGTGTTCCAGCATTTCAACCTGTTCCCGCACATGACCGCGTTGGAGAACATCATCGAAGGGCCGGTCGGCGTCCGGCGCACGCCCCGACGCAAGGCCGTCGAGCGAGCGCACCAGCTCCTCGCGCGCGTGGGACTCGCGGACAAGGCCGAGGCCTACCCCGCACAGCTCTCCGGCGGTCAGCAGCAGCGCGTCGCCATTGCCCGCGCCCTCGCCATGGAGCCGGAGCTCATGCTGTTCGATGAGCCGACGAGTGCGCTCGACCCCGAGCTCGTCGGCGAGGTGCTCGCCGTCATGCGCGACCTCGCAGACAGCGGTATGACTATGGTCGTCGTCACCCACGAGATGGGGTTCGCGCAGCAGGTCGCGGATCGCGTCGTCTTCATGTCCGACGGCACCATCGTCGAAACCGGCCCTCCCTCGCAGATCATCGGCAACCCCATTCATCAACGAACCAGAGAATTCATCCAGGCGGTCTTGTAGCAATGTCATCCCCCCTCATCCACAACCAGCTCAACGCGACGCTCCGGACCATCTCCCACGGGGAGGGCGTCTGGCTCTATGACACCGAGGGGAGGCGACTCCTCGACGGCAGCTCCGGCGCCGTCGTCGTCAACATCGG
>DATMFQ010000046.1:0-4343 GCA_035556075.1 Microbacteriaceae bacterium
TCGCGTCGAAGGCGGGTGTCGCGCGGAACTGCTCGATGAACTCCTCCGGTAGCCCGACGGCCTCCCGCTGGAATGTCGTGATGGCTTCCCCCGGTCGGTCGTCGTCGACGAGTGCTTGCAGCCGCTCGGCGAGATCGGCCGTGGGCCCCGGCTCCCCGAAGCGATACGGCGGCTCGGAGAGGAAGAGGTGCGTCATCGGCACGCCCTCGCCCGCGGCATAGTGCGCCAGCACGGCGCCGGAGGAGTGCCCGAGCACCGCGGCCTCGCCGCCAGCCGCGTCGATCACCGCCGCCAGGTCCTCGACCTCGCGCAGCGGATCCGCGGGTGCCGTGTCCCCGCTGTCCCCGCGGGCGCGGCGGTCGTAGGTGGTCACCTGGAGACCGGCATTGGCGAATACGCGGGCCAGTCCCTCCGCGTCGCTCGCCTTGGACAGTGCCCCGGTGATGATGACGATGGCCGGGCCAGCGCCGACTGTGTGCGTGGCGATTTTGGTGCCGTCGGCGGAGGTGACGAATTCCATGCGAACAGGCAAGTGCTTCGGTTGGCGGGTGTCAACACGGGTTGACGGATTTGTCAGCTTGTCTTGACAGTCCCGTCAAGCTCACCCCGGGAGCGCACCAGCCTCGGGCTCAGGACCGGACTCGACGAGAGTGAAGAATCGGCTCAGGGTTGCGACGCCGTCGGGGGTGCCCGGGAGGTAGTCGAGGAGCGCGGGCGAGTGCACGAGGTAGGCGGCCCACTTGGCACGGGAGATGGAGACGTTGAGCCGGTTGCGGTCAAGGAGGAAGTCGAGGCCGCGCGGCACCTCGGTCGCGTCCGAGGCGGCGAGGCTGACGATGGCGATGACGGCCTCGCGGCCCTGGAACTTGTCAACGGTGCCGACCGGCACTTTGCCGAGGCCAGCAGCCTCGAGGGCCGCGCGCAGTTGCTCGACCTGCGCGTTGTAGGGGGTGACGACGATGACGTCGTCCTGCCCGAGGGGCTCGGGGGCGGCGCCGGGAGTGGGGGTCCAGGCGCGGCCGAGGTGTGTGCGCACCAGGTCGACGACGGCGGCGGCCTCCTCGACCGAGGCCGTCGCATTGCCGACGTGCGGGACCGGGACGGCGTGCAGCCCCGGTTCGACACCGGCGAGCCCGCGGCCGACCGTCGTCGGGTGGGAATGGAGACGTCCGTCGTAGGCGAGACGCGAGACGGGGCGGGTGACGGCCGCATCCATGCGCCGGCTCTCGGCGAGGAAGTAGCCATACGCCTCGGGCAGCACGGCGGCCTGGCCGATGACGTGCCCGAGCGCCGAGCCCTCGACCGGCGCGGGGTGGATGCCCTGGCTCACCTGCGGGAGTTGCTGCGGGTCGCCGAGCAGGAGGATGCGCCGCGCGCTGAGGGCCGTCGCGATGGTGGCCGCGAGCGAGAACTGCCCGGCCTCGTCGATGACGAGCAGGTCGAGCTGGCCGGCGGCGACCCGGCCGCGGTTCGTCAGGTCCCAGGCGGTGCCGCCGATGACGTACCCGGTCTCGGCGCGTTCCTCAGCGAAGTCCAGGAATGCGCGGTCGGGGATCTCCGTGAAGTTCCCGCTCCCGCCGTCAGGGTCGCGCTTCTTGCCGACGAGGCCCGGGTCGACGCCGCCGTCGAGGACGATGCCGTCGAGCACGTTCTCGATGACCTTGTGCGACTGGGCGGTGACGCCGATCGCCCAATGGTGGTCCTCGATGAGTCGGCGCACGACCTGCGCGGCGAGGTAGGTCTTGCCGGTGCCGGGCGGGCCCTGCACGGCGAGCCAGCCGGCGTCCATCGCCAGGAGCGACTCGGTGACGGCGCGTGCGGCGTCGTCGGGGCCTCGCATCCGCTCGAGCGGCCGGGCGCCGGTGCGGCGCAGCAGGAGCTGGGTCATCGCGTCGTCAGGCCAGCCGGGGGCCGCGGCGACGAGGCGGGCACCCCATTCCTCGATGGCGGCGACGAGGCTGTCGGCGCGCGGCGGCGGTCCAGGCGTGAGGTGGCTCGGCAGCGCCGACCAGGGCTCGGTGCCGGGCGGGAGGATCTCGACGACGTCGACGCCGAGGTCCGGCTGCTCGGGCAGCAGCTTCGCCGGCCGCGCGGCGCGATGTCCGGGGCGGTGGCCGAGCACCGGGAAGGGCGGCGGGTCCGGGTAGAGGAGGAAGGCGTCACCGCCGGGCCGGGGCGCGCCGCTGCCGGGGGCCCACTGCCCGGTGAGGCGCAGGTGTCGGCGCGGCGAGCGCTGCTTGCCCTTCTGGTGCCAGTCGAGCAGGATCTCGACGCCACTCAGGCCATCGGCCCGCCCGATCGTAAGCACCCCGCGGGTGTCCTCCCACTCCTCTGCCGGCTGCTCGAGCCGCGCGTAGTGGTCCCACCAGAAGGACTTCTGCTCGCGGCGGTGGTAGTCGATCGCGGCGGCGGCGAGTCGGTACGCGGCGGCCTCGGGCGCCTCCCCGCGGGCGTCGGCCTCACGGCCGAGCTCCTGGAGCCGGAGATCCAGCTCGCTCGGCTCGAAGACGGCGCGGTCGAGGTCCACGTCCTCGTGAGCGTGGTGCGCGCTCTGGACCTCGGGCAGCGCGCGGACCCAGTCGCGCAGCCGCAGCGTGGAGCGGCAGTCGTACTCGTTGTAATCGGCGATGTCGTCGAGGATCTGCTGCGCCTCGATGATTTCGCCGGCGTCTCGGGCCGCGCGGTAGGCGACGTACTCGTCGACGGAGTCCGCCGCATTCGTCACACCGCTGCGAAGGTCGTCACCCATGTAGAGGGGCTCGAGCTGTTTGATCGAGTAGGAGGGGGTGCCGACGCGCAGCGCGCCGGTGACGACGGGGTAGAGGTCGATGAGGGTGCCGCGGCGCAGCAGCTCGTCGACGAACCGCTCGCCGACGCCGTGCCGGGCGGCGATCGACAGCAGGTGCGTGCGCTCGTACGCGGCGTAGTGGTAGATGTGCATGCCGGGATGGGCGTCGAGCCGGGTGCGGACGACCTCGAGGAACTCGGCGAGCGCCGTCGCCTCCTCGGCCTGGGTGTGCGCCCAGCGCGCGTCGAAGCGCCCCTCAACATCGACCCAGCCGAAGAGGTAGTCGAGCCCCCACCGCTGGCTGCCGTCCGGCTGCACCTCCGCGTACATCGGGTCGCCCTCGAAGTCGAAGAAGATGTCGCCGGGGCTCGGCGCCGGGAGCCCCACGATCGGCCGCGGGTCCGTCACGAGGTAGGGCGGCGGCGCGGCGGGGTCGCCGCTCGCGGTCGCCTGCAGCTGCGCCTGCAGTCGGAGCCGCTCGAATGTGCTGATCGGCAGGTCGCACCCCTCCGGTCGCCCGATGGCCGCCGCGAGCTCGGTGAGTGTCATGATGCCGGCGGCGCGGAGCTTGTCCCGCTGGGTGCGCCGCATCCCCGCGACGGTGACGAGGTCATCGGCGGCGGCCGCGGGGCCCTCGCAGTACTTGCAGCGGCCGTCGGCGCTGTAGCGGTCGTCGCCCCAGGCGACGGGGGCGCCCTCGGCGCGGTGCTCCGCGATGATGGCGTGCATCCGGGCGAGGCGGTGGCGGTAGACGGGCCGGACGTCGTCGATGTGCGCGGTCTCGGAGCGGTCGTCGCCGAGGATGAGCTCGACCGTGTCGTCGACGGGCACGCCGAGCCGCTCAAGCTGCGCGTGGTAAGCGGCGAGCTGCAGGAGCGCGGTCACCTTGACGCGCCGGGCGAGCTTCGTGTCGACGATCCGGTAGCGGCCGTCGTCCCGCCGGACGAAGAAGTCGACGTAGCCGACGAATGGGAGGGCCGGGTCGGTCTCGTCGTAGAGGACCCCCTGGTAGACGACGGGCGCCCCGGCGCGCAGTGCCTCGAGCGTACCGGCCGCGGCCTCACGCAGCGCGGGCGGCTCCCGATCCGGCCGCTCGACCTCGACGACACCGTCCCCGTGCTCCGCCCGGTAGCGCTCGAGGAGACGCTGCTCGTGCACCTCGCCGAGCCGGCCCGCGCGCACGAGCATGGCGTCGTCGGGCGGGATCTCGTCCTGGCGAAGCAGCCCGAGACGCACGTCGAGGACGCGCAGGAAGGCGAACTCACACGTCGACGCGAGCGTCAGGTCACTCGCGCTCGTGACGAGGGCGGCGTCCAGGCCGCGATCGGGTCCGAGGAAGTACATGGCTCAGCTCGACTTCGGTCGCCGGTCACGCATTCGTGCTGCCCCCGGCCGCATCCAGCTCCGCAAACCTCGCCGCCATCGTCGGGTTCCCCCGGGTGAGCTTCTTGATGGTGAGGTCCTCGGCCTTGTCGTTGGCCAGCCGCAGGTTGTTCGCCGATTTGTGGAGGGCCTCCTTCGTCTTCTCGAGGTCCTTGATCGCCTCGTCGATGCG
>DATMFQ010000047.1:0-66004 GCA_035556075.1 Microbacteriaceae bacterium
TATCTCGACCTCGACTCGGCCACCGCGGAGATCGAGGCAGTGACGGCTGACCAGGTGCAGGCGCTGGCCGCCCGACTCGTCGCCGCGCCCCGCGTCGTCGTCGGCGTCGGCCCGGTCACCGAGGAGGACCTTGCCCGCTGAAGCGCTGCCGGGCGAACCTGCCGCGGGTCGCCGTGAGGAATGCCGCGCTCGGCGATCCGCCGGATTCCGACCGAGGCGAGCCGGTGAGGCCCAGCTTAACGCTGTCCGGCTGAGTGGGTCTCCCCGGATTGCCCTTCCGTCCAGTGGAAGGTTGTTGTCACTCATTCGGGGGCTGATGCCTGGATGGGGGCAACGCGGGCGGACTGCCCAGCGTTACCTCAAGCCAGGAACGAAGGAGTTCTCCCGTGCGTGCTGCCCCCGAGCCGATGGTCTTCCAGCCGTTGCACATCGGGGGTCGCGCTGTCGCCCGGAATCGACTCTGGGTCTCGGCGATGTGCCAGTACTCCGCAGTGGAAGGTGTGCCGCAGCCGTGGCATCTCGTGCATCTCGGCTCGGTCGCCGTGGGCGGCGCGGGACTCGTCATGACCGAAGCGACAGCCGTCGTCCCTGAGGGTCGACTCACGCACTATGACACCGGCCTCTACACCGCGGCTCAGGCGACCGAGTGGACTCGGATCGTTGACTTCGTGCACGCACATGGTGCGCTCGCCGGCGTGCAGCTCGCACATGCGGGCCGGAAGGCGTCCATTCGGCGGCCCTGGCAGCGACTGCGGGGCAGCCTCCCGGTCGAGGAGGGTGGTTGGCCAACGATCGCACCCTCACCAGTGGCGTTTGGGGAGTACCGGGCGCCCGGCGAGATGGACGTCGACGATATCGCGCGAGTTGTCGAGGAGTTTCGTGCGAGCGCGCGTCGCGCGGTCGATGCCGGCTTCGACGTGATTGAGATCCACGGCGCACACGGCTATTTGCCGCATCAGTTTCTCTCGCCGATCGCGAACCAGCGCGAGGACGGCTACGGCGGGTCGTTGTCGGCCCGGATCCGGTTCCTCGCAGAGATCGTGACCGCCGTGCGCGGCGTCCTCGACGGCCAGGCACTTATGGTGCGACTCTCGGCGAGCGACCATCTCCCCGGCGGTTGGGACATCGAGGACACCGTGGTCGCCGTCGAAGAGCTGCGCGAGCGCGGTGCCGACTTCTTCGACATCTCCTCCGGCGGCATCGACCTCGGTGCCGAGATTCACACCTTCCCCGGCTATCAGGTGCCATTTGCGGCGGAGGTGCGCCGTCGCACCGGCGCGGCGGTCAGCGCGGTCGGGCTCATCAACACGGTCGCGGAGGCCGAGCAGGTCCTCCAGGCCGGCGAAGCGGACGCGGCGATGCTTGGTCGCGCATTTCTCCGGAATCCTCGGCTCGTCCTCGAAGCCGCCCATGAGCTGGGTATCGAGCCGGAGTACTGGCCGCCGCAGTACATGCGCGCCTTCCCGGGCGCCATCCATCTCGCGACGCGCTGAGCGGCTCCAGGAGGCGTCCCGCTGGTCGGGACTGCTGGTCCTGTACGCCCGCCATCACCACGCGACCGAGCCGCAACCGAACCACCCCCACCCCCAACGATAAGGAGACACCATGCGGAGAACCCTCGCCGGCCTCGCGGCCGTCGCAGCCGCCGCCCTCGTCCTCACGGGATGCGCCTCCGGCGCGCCCGAACCAGACGCGGGCGGTACCGCCCCCGCGGGCGAACGCGTCTACGTCGAGGCGATCTCGGCCGACCCGGTCAACGGGCTCGTCTCGCAGTTCGCGGGTGGCCCCCAGCCGCTTCGCTTCAGCTTCGCGGTCTCGGGCCGTCTGGTCGCGATTAACGAGCAGCTCGAGATCATCCCCGAGCTCGCGGAGTCCTGGGAGATCGACGAGGACGCGATGACGATCACGTTCCACCTGCGCGAGGGGGTCCGCTGGCACGACGGCGAGCCGTTCACCGCGGAGGACGTGCGATTCAACTTCGAGGAGATCATGCCGCTCCACACCTTCGGCGGACCGCTCGTCGCCTCGATCGACTCGTATGAGATCCCGGACGAGCACACGCTGGTGATCCACCTGCGCGACGTCTACGGGCCGTTCCTCGAGGCGCTCACCCAGCAGTCGCTCGTGCCGAAGCACGTCTACGAGGGCACGGACTACATCACGAACCCCGCGAACTTCGCGCCGATCGGGACGGGTCCGCTCAAGTTCGACTCCTACGTGTCGGGGCAGCACGTCGTGCTCGTGAAAAACGAGGACTGGTGGGGCGGCGACATCGAGGTCGATCGGGTCGTCTACCCGGTCATGAGCGACGCGAGCACCCGGGCGCTCGCGCTCTTCGCCGGTGAGGTCGACAACACGGTGCTCGACCCGTCCGCGCAGGCACAGGTCGCCACGACGCCGGGCGTCGAGCAGTTGACGGGCGGGTTCTTCACCCAGCCGATCATTCTCTCCTTCAACTCACTCAACCCGATCTTCGAGGACGCCGAGGTCCGGCGGCTCGTCTACTCGGCGCTTGACACCACGGAGATCAACGAGCTGGCGCTCGGTGGACTCGGGCAGCCCGCCGACGCGTTCTTCCCCGACTCGGTCGGCTGGGCGAAGCACCCGGACATCGCCTTCGACTTCGAGCGAG
Source organism: Microbacteriaceae bacterium (assembly GCA_035556075.1). GTDB lineage: Bacteria > Actinomycetota > Actinomycetes > Actinomycetales > Microbacteriaceae > 73-13. The sequence goes on from DATMFQ010000047.1 coordinate 2,633, forward strand.
ACCTGGAGGCGATCGGCGCCGGGCTCGATGCGGCCGGCTTCCCGGTGCAGAGCGACGGCTGGCGCTTCACGATCGACGTGCACTTCATCTCGGCGCTCACCGATCTCGCGGCTGTCGCCGAGGTCATGAAGTCGCAGCTCGCGGAGGTCGGCATCAACGTCGAGCTCGCCGGGAACGTCGACCCGGTCTACGTGGAGAAGGTCCACGCGACGAGTGACTTCGGCATCGCACTCGTCCGGCACACCGTCTCCGCCGACCCGAGCATCGGCATCGCGCGGTGGTTCACCTGCAACCCCGACCGGATCCCGCACGCGAGCTCGTCCGGCGTCTGCGATGCCGAGCTCGATGCCGCCGCCGCTGCCGCGCTGACGACCTTCGACCGTGACGAGCGGGCGGGGTACTTCCACATCATGCAGGAGCGACTGCTGGAGTCGATGCACTACGTGCCGGTCTCCTTCACCTGGGCCTCGTTCAACACGGTGAACACCGGCCGTTGGGACGGGCTGACGTCGACGGACGGGAATACGAACGACGTGCCCTGGTCGACGATGCGCTGGATCGGCGACTGACCCCGTTGTGGGCCCGGCGACCGCGTCGGGCCCACAACCATCACCTCACCACGACGAATGCGAAGGACCATGATCGAAGAACAGCGACTGCAGCACTTCCTCGACAAGCAGGAGATTCTCGAGTGCCTGACGCGGTACACCCGAGGGATCGACCGGCACGACGACGCGCTGCTTGAATCCGCGTTCCACCCCGACGCCTGGGTGTGCTACGCCCGACCACGGCCGATCTCGGAGTTCTTGCCGACGATCTCCCCGCACCACCAGCGCCAGTTCCGGGCGCAGCAACACGTCCTGACGAATCACACGGTCGAGATCGACGGTGATATCGCGCATTCGGAGGTGTACGTCCGTTTTCATCTGCACCGGCGGGACGAGGACGTCATCGAGATTGGTGGCGGGCGATACCTCGACCGGTTCGAGCGTCGGGACGGTCAGTGGCGCATCGCGGACCGGGTGATCGTGCTCGACTGGGCCGGGCGTCTCCCGCAAGACCATGACCCGACCGGGAAGCTGGTCGGCTATCGCGCCGGGCTGCGCAGCGAGAACGACCTCTCGTATCGTCGGCCGCTCGACGCACGCGCCGATGACTTCCCGTCCTGGGATCACCCCGACCGTGCGGACGTCGCCATCGATGTCACAGTGCGAAGTCAGTGAGGATGCACCACTGCGGTACAGATCCGAGCGGAGTGGCGGCATAGGCTGGTCGGCATGAGTTTCAGCGTCGCAATCGTCGGTGCGACGGGCCGCCTTGGGGCGGTCGTCGCGGAGGTCGTCGAGGCGATGCCGGAGGCCGAGCTCGTCGCCTCGCTCAGCAGCAAGGATCCGCTCGAGCGCGCATTCGTCGCCGATGTCGTCGTCGATGTCACGACACCCGCGGTGTCATCGGAGATCGTCCTGGCCGCGATCGCGGCGGGGCGTCGCGTCCTCGTCGGCACGTCGGGCTGGTGCGAGGAACGGATCGCGCGGTTGCGTACCGCAGTGCGGGAGCGGCCGGGCAGCGGTGCTGTCGTGATCCCGAACTTCTCCCTCGGCTCAGTGCTCGGCACGGCATTCAGCGCCATCGCTGCGCGGTACTTCGACTCAGCGGAGATCGTTGAGGCGCACCACGCCGGCAAGGTCGACTCGCCCTCGGGGACCGCGGTGCGCACAGCCGAGCTCATGGCCGCGCAGCGCGGCGAGCGAGGACCCTTCGCGGCACCCCACGTCGACCAGCGCGCGAGGGGGCAGGAGGCTGGCAGCGTGCCGATCCACTCGCTGCGGCTCGCGGGCGTCGTCGCTCGTCAGGACGTGATCTTCGGTGGCGTGGGGGAGACCCTGACGATCACGCACGACACGGTCTCGAGCTCGGCATACCAGTCCGGTATCCGGACGGCGCTGCTGGCTGCAGCCGACGCTCGCGACGAGGTCGTCGTCGGGCTTGGTGCGGTCCTCGGCATCGACGAATCGCTCGGACTGGCCTGAATGCGGGGGACAGCCCGCCGCGCCGCGCGCCCGCGGCGGCACGCATGAGCACTCGCTGGTCGCTCGTCGGCGTCATCATCATGGCGGCGCTCACGGCGCTGTGGGTCGGTTTCACCGCGTGGTATGCGGTGATCCTGCTCCTCGACGCCCAGCCGCTCGCGAAGGCGATCGGCGCCGCGCTGCTCATCCTGCCGCTCATCGCGGTGTGGTGGCTGATCGTCGAGACCCGGTTCGTCCTCGGCGGGCAGCGGCTGCTCCGTAGCCTCGAGGCGGAGGGGGGCCTCCCAGTCGATGACCTCCGGCGGCTGCCGAGCGGTCGGATCGACCCCGCGGCGGGCGAGGCCGACTTCCCGCGGTGGCAGGCCGAGGCCGAGGCGGCGCCAGAGGACTGGCGGGTGTGGGTGCGACTGTCGCTCGCGTACGACGCGGCGGGGGATCGACCCCGCGCTCGCGGTGCGATGCGCCGGGCGATCGCGATCGCGATCGAGCGCGGCGCGGCGCCCGTCGACTGATTCGTCGCTCATCCGACCCGGATCGTATAATCTGTTACTAATTCGGGACTCGGGATCTACACGCCCGACGAGGGGAGTGCACGATGACGAATGCAAGGACGCGGCAGATGGCGCTGACGCTGTTCATGCTGCCGTTCGGCTACCAGACCGGAGTGTGGCGCCACCCGGACAGCCGGCCCGAGGAGGTCGGCCAGCTCACGCTCGTGCGCGAGATGGCCCAGGCAGCCGAGCGGGCCAAGCTGCACGCCGCATTCTTTGCCGACAGCCTCGACGTGAGCGCCCTGCGACTTGGTGGGAACCGGGCTTCCGGACGCTACGAGCCGATCGTGACGATGGCAGCGCTCATCGGTAGCACCGAGCGGCTCGGCCTCATCGGCACGGCTTCAACGACGTTCTCCCACCCCTACAACGTGGCGCGTCAGTTTGCAGAGCTCGACATCCTCAGTGAGGGCCGGGCGGGCTGGAACATCGTCACCTCGGTCGCGGGCCAGGAGAATTTCGGCATGACGTTGCCTGACCCGCAGGCCAGGTATGACCGGGCAACCGAGTTCGTCGATGTCGTCCGCAAACTCTGGTCGAGTTGGGCGCCCGACGCGATCGTCGTCGACCGGGAGCGGGCCATGTGGGCCGACTCGGACCGAATCCACGACATCGAGCATGTCGGGCGCCACTTCGAGGTGCGCGGCGCGCTCACCCTCCCGCGTCCGCCGCAGGGCCACCCCGTGCTCGTCCAAGCGGGGCAGTCCGAGGCCGGCGTCCGCCTCGGGAGCGCGGTCGCCGACCTCATCTACACGGCCCAGCCCGACCGGGACCGCTCGATCGAGTTCTACGCCGACCTCAAGGCCCGCGTCTGCGCGGCGGGGCGCGACCCCGAGCGTGTGCGCGTCATGCCGGGGCTCATGGCGATCGTCGGCGAGACCCAGGCCGAGGCGGAGGAGATCTCCGCCGACTATGGCAGTTGGATCGACCCCGTCACGGGCCGGGCGCAGGTCGAGGCCGCGCTCGAGCTCGACACGAGCGATCTCGAGCTCGACGATCTGCTGCCCCTCGAACGCATCCCCGATCCTGAGCGCGCGACAACGCCTTGGCAGCGCACGATGGCCCGCTACGCGCCGGGACGCACGCTCCGGGAGGTCATGGTCACGCTGTCGAGGTCGGGCGGGCACCAGTGGATCGTCGGGACGCCGTCGTCGATCGCCGACGTCATGATCGACTGGTTTGAGTCACGCGCCTGCGACGGCTTCAATCTCAATCCGCCGCAGGTGCCCGTCGGCATGCAGCGGATCTTCGACCTGCTCGTACCGGAGTTGCAGGAGCGCGGGTACTTCCAGCACGACTATCGTGGGGACACCCTTCGGGAGCGCATGGGCCTCGAAGTCGTGGAGTGAGGGGCGGCGCGTGGCAGCGAGGGACCCCGCTGGGCAGTCGAACCGGAGTAGCGAGCGACCGGCGCTCGCCTCGGGCGTCACCGAGTCGCTCATCAAGCTGAGCCACCTGCTCAGCCGACCGTTCAGTCGGCTCGCGGTCGAGGCGCAGGTGATCAGCCTCGCCGAGTGGCGGGTACTCGTGCGCATCGAGCGCACGCCGGGCATCACCGCACAGGAGATCGCCCGGCGCACCGGCATCTCGCCGATGAACGTGAGCCGCGCCCTGTCGGCGCTCCGCAGTGACGGTCGCGTCGCTATGGACCGGGACCCCGCGGACTCGCGTCGGAACCTGCTGCAGCTGACCGCGGCGGGCCGGAGCTTATTCGACGAGCTCTACCCGTCCGCGGCGGCGCGCAGTCTGCGGCTCGTCGAGTCGCTCTCGCTCGCGGAGCTGCGCGAGCTCGATGGGATGCTGCGCCGCATCGGCGACCACGTCGACCGGATCGACGCCGCGGAGGACCCGCTGCCACACGATTGAGCCGCGCGGCAGCGGCTCAGGCGCTCGGCCGCGGCAGGCCGAGGTGCTCGCGCAGTGTTGTGCCCGTGTACTCCTCGCGGAAATAGCCGCGACGTCGCAGCTCCGGGACGAGCAGGTCGAAGATCCGGTGGAAGCCGCCGGGGGCGTAGGGCGGGTTGAGGCTGAAACCGTCGCACGCCCCGCTGTCGTACCAGTCGATCATGATGTCGGCGATCTTGTCCGGCGTGCCGACGATCCACTGGTGGCCGCCCGCGCGGATGACGTCGACGATGAGGTCGCGCAGCGTGAAGCCACGCTCGGTCGATTTGAGCCGGAGGCCGTCGTAGCGGCTGCCCTTGGAGCCGTCGGTCACCCAGCGTGCCTCCGGGATCGAGGCGTCGAGATCGACGTCGTCGAGCCCGGTGGCGGGCAGGTAGAGCATCTGGGCAAGGTGCCGGCGTCCGCGGTCCATGTCGACGTACCCGATGAGCTCCTCGGCGAGCGTGTCCGCCTCCCCCTGGGTCTCGGCGACGATGGGGAGGATGCCTGGCACGATCTTGACATGGTCCGGGTTGCGCCCGGCGGCGGCGATCGCCTCGCGATAGGCGCGACGGTACTCGATGGCGCGCTCCTTGACCGGCAGGATCGTGTAGACGAGGTCGGCGACGTGCGCCCCGAAATCAAGGCCGGACTCGGAGGAGCCCGCCTGTGCGAGCACGGGCCAGCCCTGCACCGGGCGGCGCATGTTGAGCGGGCCGGCGACCTTGAAGAATTCGCCGTGGTGATTGATCGGGTGGATCTCGTCGAGGTCCATCCAGTCGCCGCGCTCGCGGTCGGCGATGACGGCGGCGTCGGACCAGCTGTCCCAGAGCTTCGTGACGACGTCGACGTATTCGGCGGCACGCCGGTAGCGGGTTGGCCGGTCCCAGTGCTCGTCTCGGCCGAAGTTCTCCTGACCGCCTCCGGAGGTGACGATGTTCCACCCGGCGCGTCCCTTGCTCAGGGTGTCGATGCCCGCGAGCTGCCGCGCGACGTTGTATGGCTCGCTGAACGACGTCGAGATGGTCCCGATGAGGCCGATGCGCTCGGTGCACGCCGCGAGGGCGCCCATGGTCGAGACGGGTTCCCAGAAGCCACTGAACTTCACATCCCCCTCCTGGAGGAACGCGGTCGCGACCATGTCGCCGAAGAAGACGGCGTCGAGCTTTGCCGCCTCGGCGGCACGAGCGAGGTCGGTGACGAACTCGAGGTGACCGAACTCCTCGGCACGACTGCCGGGTCGGCGCCAGCTGTCCTTGTGGTACCCGGCGAGGTGCATGAAGACGGTGAGCACCATGTGGCGCGGCTCGCGCGGGGTGGGGGAGGGCTGCTCGGTCACGAGGAAATAATAACAGGTGTTATGAATTCGCGGCTGCGATCGGCGGCTTAAGCCGGCTTCGTCGCGGCCGATCCCGCCGAACCGCGGTTGGTCGCGGCGAAGCCGCCGCCATCGACCGTGAGCACCTGACCCGTGATCCAGCGCGCCTGGTCGGTGAGCAGGAAGTGCGCGGCCGAGGCGATGTCCCATGAGTTGCCCTCGGTCTGCATCGCGACGTTCTTCCGCCGGACCTCCCGCAACTCCTCACTCATATCCTTCGCCGCGAACGCACCCCAGATCATCCCGACGCGTACCGCATTCGCCCGGATGCCACGTGGTGCGAGCGTCCCGGCGGCCCCGACCGTGAGCTTCTCGAGTGCCGTCTTCGCGACGCTGTAGGGCAGCCCGGGACCGCGGCCCTCGGCCGCCGACGAGGAGATTGTCACGATCGCACCACCGGCCGTGAGGTGGCGCTGACTGTGCCGGATAAGGTGCCAGACCTGCGTGAGGTTGAGATCGAATGCCGTGTCCCAGTCGTCCTCGCTCGCCTCGAAGATGCCCATCACCCCGCCGCCGCCGATCGAGTCCGCGACGAGGTCGAGTCGCCCGAAGCGCTGCGCCGCGGCGTCGACGGTGCGACCGACGGCATCGCCGTCGGTCATGTCGAGCGCGTAGGCGACCGCGGTGCCCCCGGCGTCCGTGATGAGGTCGACCGTGCGCGCCGCGGCTGCCTCGTCGCGGTCGAGGACGGCGACCGAGGCACCGCCGCGGGCGAGGAGCCAGGCGAGGGCGAAACCGACGCCGCCGAGCGGACCGCTCAGCCCGCCGCCCGCGACGATCGCGACACGTCCATCGAGGCGGGGGTGGCTCGTCTCGGCGAGGGGGTCGCGGATGGCCTCGGTCCAGTCGATGTCCGTCATGGCGTCCTGCGGCCTCCTTCGGCTCCCCGTCCGGGGTGACGGGCGGCATCGACGAGCCTGCTGCCTCGCCTCGGGAACGCCAAGCCCGAGTTCCACGGCATGGAATCCGCGCCCCGCGGCCGCCCCGAGCGCCATAGGGTGGCCCGGGCCCCTCGCCCGATCCCCATGACGTCCCTTTGAACAAGCTTTGAGGTGCTGCGCTGTGCGAACCGTCCGTGCTGCGGTCCTGACCGCCCCGAATCAACTCGAGCTGACCGAGTATCCCTATCCGAGCCACGGGGAGGACGCGGCGATCATTCGGGTGGAGGCCGCCGGCCTGTGCGGGAGCGATGTCGAGCAGATCCGCGGCGAGGATCCCCGCGCACGCCTCGGCGTCGTGCCTGGGCACGAGCCCCTCGGCATCATCGAGTCGATCGGCCCGGTTGCGGCCGAGCGCTGGGGTGTCCAGGTCGGCGACCGCATCTGCGTCGAGGTCGTGGTGCCCTGCCAGGCCTGCCCGAAGTGCCTCGCGCGCACCTTCGTCGAATGCCGCGCGCCGCTCGGCAGCTACGGTTACCGGCCGTTCGAGGCAGACACGCAGCTCACGGGCGGCTTTGCCGAGGTGATGTATATCCATCCGAACTCGATCGTCCACAAGATCGACGCGACGATCCCCGCCGGGGTCGCCGCGATGTACAACTCGATTGCCGCCGGCATCCGCTGGGCCGTGCACCTCGGCGGGGTGCAGCCGGGCGATGTCGTGGTCGTCTTCGGCGCGGGACAGCGGGGGATCGCATCGGCGATGGCCGCGAAGGCCGCGGGCGCCTCACAGGTCATCGTCACAGGTCTCACCCGAGATGCGCACAAGCTCCGGGTCGCGACGGAGTTCGGTGCGGACGCGACGATCGACGCCGAGGTCGAGGACGTGCCGACTCGCGTGCTCGAGCTCACCGGCGGACGCCCCGCCGATGTCGTCGTCGACGTCACGCCCGTGGCCCTCAAGCCCATTCAGGATGCGATCGATGTTGCGCGCGTCGGCGGCACGATCGTCATCGCGGGCCTCAAGAACGGCCGGCCCGCGCCGATCTCCACGGACGAGCTCATCACGAAGTCGCTGCGCATCCTCGGCGCCCGCGGCGTCGAGTGGCGCTCCATCGACGAGGCCATCGCGCTTATCGAGTCGGGGCAGTACCCGCTCGAGCTCCTCCAGACCCACCGATACCCGCTCGACGAGGTCAGCACCGCGATCGCGGTGCTCGGCGGCGAGGTGCCCGAGGAGCAGGCGATCCACGTGGCGCTGCTGCCGAGCTGAGCAGCTCGCGGCCCATGCGCCGACGAAGGGGCGGGTGCCGACGCCCCGCCCCTTCGCGCATTCCTGAATCAGAGGACGGTGCGCGCGCCGCGGCTCGGCTCGATGATCTCGAGCCCCATGCGCTCGCGGAGCGTGTCACCCCGGTACTCGTCCTGGAAGTAGCCGCGCTCCTGGAGCTCGGGCACAAGCAGGTCGAGCATGGCATGCATGCCCTCGGGCACGTGCGGTGCGTTGAGGTTAAAGCCGTCGCAGGCGCGGGAGTCGAACCAGTCGATCATCAGCTCGGCGATCGACTGCGGCGTGCCCGCGACCCACTGGTGGCCGGAGGCACGGGAGATCTCGACCGACATCTCCCGGATCGTCATGCGCTCGGCCATGGGCTTGTAGATGGAGCGATAGCGCTCGTGGTACTCGGGCCGGTCGACCAGGCGCTCAGCAGGCACCTTCTCGTCGAAGTCGAGGTCGCTCGTGTCGACGTAGAGCACCCGCTCGACCGCGGAGCGGCCGTGCACCGGGTGGATATAGCTGGCGAGCTCGGCGGCGAGCTCGTCGGCCTCCGCCTGGGTGCTGCCGATGATCGGCATGATACCGGGCAGGATCTTCACCTTCTCCGGGTCTCGGCCATTGCTCGTCACCCGCGCCTTGAAGTCGGCGTAGAACTCCATCGATCCCGCCTTGACCGACTGGGCGGTGTAGATGGCGTCGGCGACGGCGCTGCCGAGGGTCTTGCCGGCTTCGGACTGGCCGGCCTGCACGAGCGCGGTGTGGCCCTGGGGCGGGCGCGGCATGTTCAGCGCGCCCTGGACGTTGAAGAACTCGCCGACGTGGTTGATGTCGTGGATCTTGTCCGGGTCAGCCCACCAGCCGCCAGCCCGGTCGGTGATGACCGCGTCGGACTCCCAGGACTCCCAGAGCTTCTTGACGACCTCGACGAACTCGGTGGCGCGGCGGTAGCGCAGTGCCGGGTCGGGCATCTCCGGCAGACCGTAGTTCTGATTGCCCATGATCGAGGTGACGATGTTCCAGCCGACCCGGCCGTCCGTGAGGTGGTCGAGCCCTGCGAGCTGGCGGGCGACATTGTACGGCTCGGAGAACGTCGTCGACATGGTCCCCATGAGCCCGATCTTCTCGGTCAGCCCGGCCATCGCGCCGATCGACGAGATCGGCTCGTTGAGGCCGGTGGCGCGGTTGCCGCCCTTGCGGATGGAGTCCACGTCTTGGCTGTCGGCAAAGAAGACGGAGTGGATCTTGGCGCGTTCCGCAGCCTGCACCATGTCACGGGTCAGCGAGAGCTTCCCGATCTCCTCGGCACGGCTCTCCGGGTGGCGCCACGCATCGGTGTGGTAGCCGAACGAGAGGATGAACATGGTCAGCGCCATCTGGCGCTCGGGCTTGCTCGCCATCGAGGTCTCCTTGCATCGATCAGGGCCCCTGCTCAAGGGGTACGGCGTCACGCTAGCCGCGTCGAGGACCAGTGGCCGGGGTGCGCTTCCATCGGGAGGAAGGTGGCTCCGTCAGGCCTCCGGCGGGCGTCCCATGGACAGCCGGTCGATGCCGCCGCCGTCGATCGGCAGCGACTGCGCCGTGATGTACCCGCTGCGCTCGTGGCTGAGGAAGTCGACTGCGTGTGCGACGTCCTCGGGCACGCCGACGCGTCCGACAGGAATACGGGTGGCCATCTGGCGCATAGCGGCGTCGCGATCACCGCCGCGACGGCCGAGCATCGAGCGACTCGTGGCGACGAGCCCGGGACACACCGCATTGACCGTGATGCCCCAGCCGGCGACGTCGATGGCGAGCGAGCGCGTGAGGCCGAGGATGCCGGCTTTCGCGGCCGAATAGGCGGTCGAGCGCCCGGCGGCGTCGATGCCCGCCATCGAGGAGACGTTGACGATCCGCCCGTACCGAGCGGGACGCATGCGCTGGATCGCCGCCCGGGACATGAGGAAGGTGCCGTGCAGCGTGACGCGCAACTGCTCCTGCCAGGCCTCGACCGGCACATCGGCGACATCCGCGCGATCGGCGCCCTGCGGCGCGGCGGCGTTGTTCACGAGGACATCGAGCCGTCCGAAGGCGTCGTCGACCTGCGCATACATGCGCTCGACATCCGCAGCATCACCGATGTCGCCCAGGAGTGCGAGCGACTGCGTCCCAGTGGCACTGAGCTCCTCGACGAGGGCGCCAAGGCCGCCGGGGCCCGACTCGGGCGCGTCGCCGACGTTCTCGACGCCAGCGGGTAACCGATCGGTCACGACGACCGTGTCGCCGCGAGCTGCCAGGGCGCGGGCGATCGCCGCGCCCATCCCGTCGGGCTTGCCGCAGCCGGTGATGAGGGCGACGCGGGCGGGGGTCTCGGACATGGGCCTCCTCAGGTGGACGGTCGTGCTAGCGCACCGGGAAGGAGTGACCCGACCAGCTGCTGAAGACGCGCACGACCATGGATATTGCGGCGTTGCGCGAGCCGGCGACGATGATCGGCAGGTTCGCGAGGCTCGCATCGGCGAATACTGGGTGGACGTGATCGGGCTCGTAGGGTCCGCCCGGCAGCCCGCTCAGCGCCTTGCCAACAGCCGCGAGTTGCGCCTCGGTACGGGAGCTCGCGTCGACGAGCCACTCGCGGACGTCCTGCTTCGACATCCCGGCCGAGGCGAAGAGGTGCGCGTGCTCAGGGTTCATGATGATGCCAACGGAGGCATGGCGGAAGATCCATGGGCCGGTGCGCTGGATCGTATCGGCGAAGTCTCGGAGCACGTCCTCAGGCCCCGTGAAGCTGCGATTGTCGACGAACTCCATGGTGCGCAGGAGCGTTGCGCTCACCGCGCTGACGCCAGGTGCGAGGCCGGCCTCGACGGAGAGGGGCTCCCAGGGGCTCTCCTCCTCGTTCTCGGCGATGCAGACCTGCCAGCGGCCCGGGAGGCCCTGGGTGGCCTGCTCGAGCTCGTGCGGCACGATGCCGAAGCTGTTGCGGACCGTGAGGCCGATCGCGCGCGGGATCGTCGCATTCGGCCGGAATCCCGGGCCAAGCACGCCGCCGCGGGCGTTGATGCCCAGCTCCTCGCGGATCGGTCCGTTCACCACGATGAGGGGGGAGGGGCCGCTCGTGCTCTGGAAACCGCCACCGCGCGCCGCGCGTTCGCCCGACAGGGCGTCCCAGGCAGCGAGCACGACGGGGAAGTACTCCGGACGGCAGCCAGCCATGATCGCGTGGACGGCGACATCGCGGACCGTCGCCTCGCGGTCAAGTGCCATGCTCCGGGCGACGACCTCGTCAGGGTCGCGGCTCGTGCTGTCGAGGAATGTGGCGAGCGCCGACTCCGTCGCCGGCACCAGCGGCAGGCCGTCCGACCAGCCGCGGTCGTACAGGTGCTCGATGACCGCCGACGCGGCCTCGGGGTCGAGCACGGGGGTTTCCTCGTGGCTCACGCGGCCTTGCCCTCGCCCGCGAGCAGGTGCGAGCGGATCGCCGCGGCGAGCTCGGTTCCGCGATCCGCGATCTGCTGGCCCTCGAGGTTCGCGATCGGGTGCGGGGTACGGAGATAGGGGAAGTCCGGGCGGCCCTTGAGTCCGGCCATCGCCGTGGCGGTCACCTCGAAGGCCTCGGTGCAGATGACCGCGGTCGGGATGCCGCGGGCCTCGAGCATGATGCCGTCGGCGACAGCGGAGGCGCTGCATGAGCCGCAGTCGCCGACGCCGATGAGGACGACGTCACACTCGGTCGTCAGTCGCTCGAGGAGGTCGTCGGGCAGCGGCAGCGCGAAGTTTTCCTTCGTCATGGGAATGAGCTCGCCGACCTGGTCCGAGCGCTGCAGGCTCGCACCGATCACGTCGAGGATTGCGGCGGCGTTGCGCTTTGTGTTCTCGAGGAGGCCGACACGCAGGCCCGCCAGGCTCTCGAGTGGGGGCGCCGACTGCGCGGTGCTCGCGGTGGTGGCGCCGCGGGCGCTCGCCGTCGGGTCAATGATGAGGCCAACCATGGGACACCTCCGTTGGAAAGGGAATCAAATAATCCTGCTTGAGGGTGTGGCTGGAGTCAGTCTGTGATTCCAGGGGGCGGAACACGGGTGCCGGCGCGGGGAACGATTGCGGGGCGGGCCGATGGCCCGCCCCGCACCTGGCGTCGATCGGCTCAGCCGCCGATCCACGACATGGTTGCCCACGGCGGGTTGTTCGTCTGGCCATCCGTCGCGTTGAGGTTCTCCCAGCGCGTGGTGTTGACCGTGTAGTTCGACCCGTTCGACCAGGACAGCGGCGCGTAGTAGATCAGGTCACGCGCGCGCTCCTGCATCGTGTGGAAGTACGTCGCGCGCTCGTCACGGTCGAGCGTGGACAGCGCGCCCTGCGCCGCCGCGTCGAGTTCCGCGTCCGAGATGCCCGAGCCGTTGGTGACCGGGATCCGGTCCGGGTTGCTGATCATCCAGCGGCTGATGCCGAGGCTCGGGTCAGCCGAGACGGTGCTGCGGATCATCGAGATGCCGAAGTTGGAGTTCTGGTAGACCTCCTCCATCCAGACCGGCTCCGCGGTGCCGACGAGGTTGACGTTGATCCCGACATCGGCAAGTGAGGACTTGACGACCTCGCCGGCGGCGCCGACGTCCGACAGTGCCGAGATGAAGCGCAGGTCGAGCGAGAATCGCCAGCCGTCCGACTGCACCGGGTAGCCGGCGGCGTCAAGGCCCGCGTTGATCGCGTCGAGGTCCCGCGGGAAGTCCTTCTCGAAGTTCACGTCCGGGCTCTGTGCCCAGGCGAGGGTGTCCGGGAAGAAGCTGTTCGCGGCCTCACCGATGCCGCTGAGCGCCCGCTGGGTGACGGCCTCGCGGTCGATCGCTGCGAAGATGAGCGCGCGCACGTCCGCGCTCTCGAGTTCCGGGAGCAGCGAGTTGAACGTGACCGTGATGCCCTGGCGGAAGACGCCGCCGTCGAGGAGCTCGAGGTCCGGGTTCGCCGTGACCTGATCCTGCTGCGCGGGGTCGATGATCGCCGAGTCGAGCTCGCCCGCGAGCATTGCGAGCGTGCGCGTGTTCACATCGGTCATGACCGGGTAGATCGCGCGGTCGACCTGGACGTCGCCACCCCACCAGTCGGGGTTCTTCACGAGCACGACCTGCGCGCCGGGCTCGAAGGACTCGAACATCATGGGGCCGGTGCCGATCGGGGCGAGGTTCGCCGGGTTCGTCACGTAGTCGGTGCCCTCGTAGATGTGCTTCGGGGTGATCGCCTGTTGCGAGAGTGCCTCGAGGAAGGGGCCGTACTGCGAGTTCATGGTGAGCACGACGGTCGAGTCGTCGGGGGCCTCGATCGAGTCGATTGCCGAAGTGAGCGCCTTGCCGAAGGTCTGCAGCGGCATGATCTCTTCGAAGTTGAAGATCACGTCGTCGACCGTGAACGGCTCGCCGTCGTGCCACGTCACGCCCTGACGGATCTTGAAGGTGATCGTCAGGCCATCCGGGCTGAACTCCCAGCTCTCCGCGAGACCGGGCAGGATCTCGTAGCTGTCCGTCACCTCGACGAGCGTGCCGAGCACCGCGAAGCCGAAGCGCAGCGGGATCGGGCCACCCGCGAACTGCGGGTTCATGCTCGTCGGGTCGGCGCTGATCGCCTCGATGTACAGGCGCTCGGCGGTGGGGGCGTCGGTCGCCGTGTCGTCAGGCTGGCCGCCTGGCGCGCAGGCTGCTAGGGCGAGCGCCGCTGCTGCCGCGGCAGCAGCGAGGGCGAGTCGCCGTGGTCGTGTGCTACTCATCGCTGAGTCCTCCTTGGTGTTGCGCTGTCGGATTTCGACGGCGCGGGTGATTGCAGTGTTCAGTTGTGGTGGGGACCAGTCGCTATCGGGCGAGGTCGAGGACCGGTGAGGCCGCGAGTAGCGTCTGGGTGTAGGGGTGGTCAGGAGCGGTGAAGATCTTGTCCTTGGGGCCGTGCTCGACGATCCGGCCGCTCTGCATCACGTAGACGTAGTCGGCGACCTTCTTGACGACCGGCAGGTCGTGGGTGATGAACACGTACCCAAGGCCGAGTCGGTCCTTGAGATCGGTCATGAGTCGGAGGACGCCGGCCTTGACCGAGGCATCGAGGGCCGAGACCGCCTCGTCGGCGACGATGAGCTGCGGGCGCAGCACGATGGCGCGCGCGATGAGCACGCGCTGGCGTTGCCCGCCGGAGAGCTCGTTCGGGAATCGGTCGAGGAATGCGGCTGGCGGGTTGAGCCCGACCATTTCCAGAGCGTCGGCCACGGTGTCATCGACCGCGCGCCGACCGCGCGCGACACCGTGGAGGCGGACGATCTCGCTGATGGTCTGCCGGATGGTCTTCCGCGGGTTGAGCGAGCCGGCCGGGTCCTGCAGCACGGCCTGCACGCTGCGGCGGTAGTGCTGCCGCTGTGCTGCGGTCATCGAGGCAAGCTCGACGCCGTCGAGCTGGATCGAGCCGCTCGTCGCGGGGATGAGCCCGAGCAGCATGCGCGCGAGTGTGCTCTTGCCACTGCCGGACTCGCCGACGATCGCGATGAACTCGCCGTCCCGGCCGACGAGCGTCGCCCCGTCGACGGCGACGACCGCGCTGCCGCCGCGCCGGGCTCGGAAGACCTTGGACGCGTCACGCACTTCGAGCCGCATCAGTGTGCCTCCTCGTGCTCGGTCGACGCCGTGCCGACGGTGGCGAGGGCTTCGCCCTCGGTCCGCAGCCAGTCGCGGAACGCCGGCGGGATCGAATACAGTTCGACGTCCTCGTCGACGAGGCTGAGCACACTGCGCAGCAGGGCCTGGGTGTAGGGATGCTGCGGTCGGGCGAGCACCTCCTGGGTCGGCCCCGTTTCGACGATGCGCCCGCCGTACATGACATAGATGCGGTCGGTCATGTTGGCGACGACCGCGATGTCGTGGGAGATGAGGACGAGGGAGGTGCCGAGGTCGGCGACCGTTTCGTCGAGGGTCTTGAGCACGAGCTGCTGGACCGTCGCGTCGAGCGCGGTCGTCGGCTCGTCGGCGATGATGATCTCGGGCGTCTTCGCGATGGCGATGGCGATGAGGACACGCTGGCGCATGCCGCCGGAGAGCTCGTGGGGGAAGCGCTGGGCCACCTCCGCAGCGTTGCTGAGACCGGCGAGCGTGAGGAACCGCAGCACCTCGGCGTCGACGTGTGCGCCACGAGACTTACCCGCTGCGAGCGACTCACGGACCTGACGGCCGATACGCATCGTCGGGTTGAGGAAGGTCAGCGGGTCTTGGAAGATCATGCCGACCCGCCGCGAACGGATCTCGTGCCAGGCGCGCTGGTTCGCACCCACGAGTTCCTCGCCGTGGAACCGGATCGAGCCGCGGACCTTGACGCGGGGATTCGTCGGCAGGAGTCCGGCGATCGCGCGGCCGGTGACCGACTTGCCGGAGCCTGACTCGCCGACGATCCCGACCCGCTCGCCGCGGCCCACCGTCAGGCTCACCGCGCGCACCGCATCGACGTGGCTGTCACGACCGGTTGGTAGCTGCACCGCGAGGTCGGTGACCTCCAGGAGCGGCGCGGGGTGCACCTGCGCAGGGCTCGTCATCTCACTTCACCTTGCCGATCGAGGGGTTGAGGGCGTCGTTGAGGGAGTCGCCGAGCATGTTGATCGCGAGCACGACGATGAAGATGGCCAGGCCCGGGAAGAGTGCCAGCCACCAGCCGGTCGCCATATAGGACTGTGCCGAGTTGAGCAGCGCACCCCAGCTCGGGTTGTTCGAGTCCCCGATACCGAGGAAGGCGAGGGACGACTCGATGAGGATCGCGCGCCCGACGGTCATGGTCGTCGCGACGATGACCGGCGGCATCGCGTTGGGTAGCACGTCTGAGATGAGGATGCGGAGGCTCTTGAACCCGGCTGCCCGCTGTGACTCGACATAGCCGAGTTGGGCGATGCGCATCGCCTCGGCGCGCACGATACGAGCGACCGCCGGCCACATGGTGATCGAGAGGATCACGACGATGATCCAGACGTTGGCGCCGAGGAGCGCCGCGGCGACGAGTGCGAGGACGATGCCGGGCAGGACCTGGAAGAACTCAGCGAGCTTCACGAGTGCCGTGTCCCAGAAACCGCCGTAGAAGCCCGCGACACCGCCGATGATGAGTCCGAGCGTCATGCACAGGATCGCGACGCTGAACCCGACGAGGAGGGAGACCTGACCGCCTGCCAGGACGCGCGCGAGATAGTCGCGGCCAAGGTGGTCGGTGCCAAGCAGGAAGTCCGCGCTCGGCGGGAGGAACTGCGGGTGCGTCGTCGCCACAGGGTCGCCCGCGAAGAGCGGGCCGACGAAGGAGGCGAGGACCATGACGGCGATGAGCCCGAGGTAGATGATCGTGCTCGGCTTGCGGAAGAACCCGCGCCACACCGACTCACGGCGTTTGCCGCCCGGTCGGGTCTTGACGTACCCGGTCGGTGGCGCCTCGGCCGCCCGGCTCGCGGTGGCGAGCGCTTCGGTGTCGAGCTTCGGCGTCGAGCTCATGCCGCACTCCCTTGCTTGCTGCTGAATCTGGCGCGCAGCCGTGGGTCGACGAGGCCGTAGACGACGTCGGTGAGGATGTTGATGATGAGGATCGAGATGGTGATGACGATCGTCACGCCGAGCACGACCTGATTGTTATTGCGCTGGATCGCATCGAGGAGCAGGAGTCCCATTCCGGGCCAGCCGAAGACGCGCTCCACGACGACCGAGCCGGCGAGCGCGAAGCCGAGGCTGTAGCCGCTCACGGTCACCATCGGCAGCAGTGCATTCGGCATCGCGTGCCGCCAGAGCACCTGGTTGCGGCTCAGCCCCTTCGACCGAGCGGTATCGACGAAGTCCTGTCCAAGTGACTCGATCATCGAGGAGCGCATGATGCGCGCCTTATAAGCGAGCTCGCTCGTTGCCATCGTCAGCATGGGAAGGATGAGGTACTCCGGGGAGATGCCCTCGCTGCCGTAGGGACCCTTGCCCTGCACCGGGAGCCAACCGAGGGTGATGGAGAACAACATGATGAGCAGCAGGCCGAGCCAGAAGTTCGGGATCGAGAAGAGCGCGACCGCGAGGCCCGACATGCCGCCGTCGAGCCAGCGCGAGCGGGTGCTCGCGGCGATCGCGCCGATGAGGAGGCCGCCGAGCGTCGAGATGACAAATGCGGGCAGGGCAAGGGCGAGCGTGTTGCCGATGCGGCTCATGATGAGCTCGGACACCGTCATGGACGAGCCGAATGAATACCCGAGGTTGCCCTGGAACACATTGGCGATATAGATGACGTACCGCTCCCAGATGGGGCGGTCGAGGCCGAATGCGGCCGTCACCTGCGCCCGGAACTCGTCGGAGACGGGGTTATCGCCGATGAGCGACTGCACCGGGTCGCCCGGTGCGATCTCCAGCAGCAGGAAGAGGACCGTCAGGACCGCGAGGAACAGCAGCAGCGAGGACAGCAGCAGCTTGCCGTAATGCAGCAGGACGGCCTTCATTCAGCTATCTCCGTTGATCTCGAACTCGGATGGGGTCGGCCCCGGGGCGTAGGCCTGTCGCCCCACGGCCGACAGGCTGGGGAGCATCGAAACCTAATCACGCGGCGCTGACAGTCGCTGAGCCGGGGTTCCGCCGGATGGAAGTCCGATCCTGGGGTGCCATGACCGCGTGATGGGCTGATCCGATATCGTGCCCGCGCGCGGCGGCGCCGATGCCGTAGGAGGTTCCGTGACGATCATCGATGCCCATGCCCACGTGCTCCCCAAGGACTATCCCGTCCGGGACGGCTTTCCCCGCATGACGCCGATCGACGGCGACACCGCGCGAGAGATGTTCTTCGGTGCCTTCCATTACCTGGCGAAGGACGTCTGGTTCGAGGCGGAGCGGCGCATCGCCGCGATGGATGAATGCGGCGTCGACGAGGAAATCATCTCGCCGATGCCGCCGCTGCTGAATTACACGCTCGACGTCGCGACCGGCACGGACCTCTTCCGGCACGTCAACGAGTCGATCGCCGGCTATGTGGCGGCCGGGCAGGGCAGAATCCACGGCCTTGGCATCGTGCCGCTGCAGGATCCCGAGGTGGCTGCGGCCGAGCTGACGCGGATCGCGGAGCTCGGGCTTCGCGGTGCGGAGATCGCCACCCATGTCAATGGCACGCCGATCGGCGAGCCCGAGTATCTCGTCGTCTTCCAGGAGGCCGAGCGCCTGGGACTCGGGCTCTTCGTGCACACGCTTCCGCGCGCCGATGAGGTCGGCGTGGCGGCGCAGTACCGTGGCTCGATCGGCGTCGGGATCGAGGGCACCCGCGGTGCCGCCTCGATCGCGCTGGGCGGCCATGCGCAGCACTGCGCACTCGACAAGCTCCTCTTCAGCCACGCGGCCGGGGGGCTGCCCTCGATCCTTGCGCGTGCCGACTACTTCTGGGGCAACGCACCGGAGGACCAGCGCACGGCGGAGCCGCCGAGCGCGATCGCGCGCCGCTTCTTCTACGACTCCATGGTCTTCGATCCCGCAGGCCTGCGGTTCATCATCGACTACCTTGGCGCAGACCGGATCATGCTCGGCACGGATTTCCCGGCGATGCCGCGGCTAACGCCCCTGGCTGCACTCCTCGACGGACTCGGGCTCGATGAGCACGATCGGGCGCTTATTGCCTCGGAGAATGCGCGCCGGTTCGTCGCGGAGTCCTCTGCTAGCCTCTGAGCTCGCTGGCGAGTGCCGCACTTCCTTGACCGGATGGTGACTCCCCGATGACCTCCTCCGCGCAGACGGATGCACCTGAGCCCGTTGCGGCGCGCCCACAAACAGCCGCGGGCCGCGTGCTCGCGTTGCTTGGTGCGTTCGAGGCCGGCGGCGGGTCGCTCACCCTCTCCGAGATCAGTCGGCAGGCGGGGCTGTCGCTCACGACGACCCACCGTCTCGTCCGAGAGGTCCTCGAGTGGGGTGGGCTCGAGGTCGACGGCGCGGGCCGCTACCGGCTCAGCACGAAGTTCCTCCGGTTGGCGTCGAACTCCACCCGGGGCTTGCAGCTGCGCGAGGCAGCCCTCCCACACCTGATGGACCTCCACCGGCAGATCGGCGGTTCCACCGTCCACCTGGCGGTGCAGGAGGGGCACCAGGTGATGTATCTGGAGGCGCTGCGGTCATACCCGAATTACACGGGCGAGAGCCGGATCGGCGGTGGACTGCCGATGCACGTCACTGCCGCGGGGCTTGTGTTATTGGCCCATGCGAGTGAGGACTTCATCACGGACTACCTCAGTCGACCGCTCAAGCGGTACACGCCGAAGACGATCGTTGACCCCGACGAGCTGCTTGACACCCTCGCCCAGGTGCGCGCCCAGCGGTTCTGCGTGCACCCCCAGTCGATTGCGCTCGATGCGGGCGGCATCGCGGCCCCGATCACCGGGGAGGACATGGCGGTCAAGGCGGCGGTGAACGCGGTGTGGTTCATCGAGCACCAGGACCCGCAACGGCTGACCTCGCTCGTCCGGGCGACGGCGAACCGCATCTCCCGGGCGCTCGCCGGGCCCCGCTCCCCGCTGGATCGTCGCACAATCGACTTCAACCGGCGGCAGGCCGGGCTCGGCTGAGACTGGACCGCGCAGCCTCAATCCGTCCGGCTGTGCTCGCCGATCCGGTGCCAGGTGCGGTTCTCGTAGACGAGCCCGTCACCGGTCTCGGCGGCGTCGGACTCGTCGGTCGCCAGGTTTGACTGGATGGGCTGGGCGACGACGAGCGTCGCGGTGCCGGCCTCGAATCGGTTGACGATGCGGCAGCGTAGCCACCGAGTGCCGTGGAAGACGGGCTCCCCGGTCGTCAGGCTGTGCCACAGCGTCGTGTCGGCGAAGCGGTCGATCCCGCTCGTCGCACCCAGCCGTGCCAGTGGCAGGTCCGCGGCGCGCAACATGTGGACGACGACGGTCTCCGCGGCCTTGAGCGCCGGCGCGCTCGAGGAGATCTCGGACACCGAGAAGACGAGGAGCGCCGGCTCGGCACTCACGGACGCGACGGAGGTCGCGGTCATCGCGACCGGGCCGTCCGGGCCGACCGCGGTGATGAGCCCGACCCCACCGGGGTGGTGGCGGAACGCCGCCTTGAACTCCTCGGGGGAGAAGGTCGGGAAGCGGACGGTCTCCCGGACGGGCTCCGGCGACTCGGCGGCGGTTACGGACTGGGTCATTGAGATCCTCCGGTCAGGTGGGGGCCGAGTGCCGGCCACTGGGTGTCGAGCCACTCGCTGAGCACGGGGCGCCGCTCGTCGACCTCGGCCGCCTGGAAGGCGAGGCCGGCGGTCGGCACGCTCGCGCCGAGCTCGACGAGCAGGGGTCGCAGGGTGAAGTCGACGGCGAGCGTGTGCGCGGGTGAGCCGATCGTCAGCACGGGCACCGCGGTGACGCCCGCGAGCCCGCGCGTGCCGTAGCGGTCGAGGAACGCCTTGAGCAGTCCCGTGTAGCTCGCCTTGTACGTCGGGCTCGCGACGATGACGAGATCCGCGGTGACGACCTCGGCGAGGAGCCGCTCGATCGTCGGCTCGGGGAATGCGAAGAGCCGCTGGGCATGGTCGGCGAGGTCGATCGTCGGCAGCACCTCGGCGCCCGCGCGCTCGGCGATGGCGGCGGCGAGCTCCTCCGCGACGAGCCGCGTCCGGGACGCAGACTGCGGATTGCCGACGAGGGGGAGGATCGTGCGCATGTCCGGCATGACACCACGCGCGCCCACGCTGTCCTCGCTCTCTTTCCATCCTGTGGAAGCACAACGGGGACGCCGGGGCGGGTGCCGCACGGCGCCCGTGCATCGCACATTTCGTCCGACGGAATCCCGGCACGGTGTCGGCGGCCCGACCGCCGACAATCGATGGCGAGCATCCCCGCCGACCCGAGGAGACGTGAGTTGAGCACGATCGCTGTCACCGACGCGACCTTCCAGACCGAGGTCCTCGAGGCCGACCTGCCGACGGTCGTCGACTTCTGGGCCGCGTGGTGCGGTCCGTGCCGCGCGCTCTCGCCGATCCTGGAGTCGCTCGCCGAGGAGAACGCGGATCGCATTCGTGTCGTCACCGTCGACGTCGAGGCCAATCCGGAGACGGCCGCCCGCTACAGCGTCATCTCGCTGCCCGCGATCAAGGTCTTTGTCGGCGGCGAGGTCGTCAAGGCGATGACTGGCGCCAAGCCTCGGCCCGTGCTCGAGTCGGAGCTGGCTGACTTCATCGGCTGAGCAGCGCGAAGTAGCCGGTCACCGGACCACGCGCATTCCTTCTGTCACCCGGCGATGGGCGACTTCGGCCTGATCGCGCCCACGCGCACGAGCAGCAGGAAGACCTGGCAGCCCAGGCAGTAGCCGACGAATGCGTTGAGGAACGACGCGATGACGATCGCGGCACTCGCGACGATGAGCCCGTACGGGACCCCGACCACGTGGAGTACGAGCCCGATCGTGCTGAGCGCGAAGCCGACGCCGAGCGCGAAGTGCGGTGGTCGGGGGTCCTCGGTGACAGCGGGCTTCGACAGTCGCGGCCGCACCCAGTGCCGGAAGACGAGGGCCCAGGGGTTCGCGCCGATGCCGAAGAACGTCCCGATCGTGAACGCGATCCAGACGACGAGCAAGAGGAGGAATTCGGGACTCGCGATGCGCAGCAGCAGCGTCGGCTCGAGCGGGAGCAGCAGCCCGAAGAACAGCGCCGCGAGGGCGAGCACGAAGGTGACGCCCGCGCCGAAGCGTGGGCCGCGCGAATCGATCGGGGTCGGGGTGGGCACTGGCTGGGTCATCAGAGGTTCCATTCCGGCTGGGGGACGAGTTGGTCCAGCGCGTCGGCGAGCTCGGCCCGGCGGGGTGCCCCGCCGAATCTTGCGGTGAGGCGTCCCGCCGGGTCGAGGACGAAGACGGTCGGGGTCTGCAGGATCCGCAGTCGCTGCGCGAGCTGCGGGTTATGCGTGAGGTCGATCTCGTGGTGGCGCACGCCGCCGCGCTCCGCGGCGACCTGCTCGAGATAGCGCCGGGTCGCGGGGCAGATCGCGCAGAGCTCAGTCGAGAACTGCACGAGCGTGGCCCCCGGGGCGAGGTCATCGAGGCCCGGCAGCTCGCCGGGCGCGAAGCGCTCCCCGTCACCGCGGCGACGACGACCCGAGGTGACGCGCCACAGCGCGCCGAGGCCTGCGGCGACGGCGACGACAGCGCCCGTGATCCCCAGGGCGAGCATCGGCTCCACACCTGCACGTTAGCGGGCGGCCGGGCTCCGCGGTGGTTCGTGACGCCCCATGACCCGGGCGGCCGGGCTCAGTGGCCGCTCGGCTCCGGCAGGCGCACGCTGTCCAGCTCGAACGGCGTGTCGCCAAGCGCCGTGCGCACGATGGTTTCGAGCACCGGCGCCGGGACGAGGCAGTCCTCGCACGAGTCTGACCCCGGCGCGACCTCGACCGCGACGCGGTCCTCGCCGACGAGGTGCCAGTTGAGCATGTAGTCGTCGGAGGCGAGCATCTCGCGCAGGTCAGCGAGCGCTGCGTCGATCACGGCGGTGTCCGGCATCGGGCTCTCCTCGGGTCGGGGCGGCGCGGGACCGCCGCCGGGTGCGATCATGCTCGCAGACCAGGCCCGCGGTCGCCGCCTCCCGTTCCACGCCGCGGAAAGCGCAGGCGCCGCGGCACCCTGGCGTGGCGGTCCCCGCGGTGCGCGCCCGCCGCTATCGTGAGGGGCGTGGCAGACGACGAGATCCAGTTCCGTACCGATGTGACCGTCGAGCTCGTGCGCTCGGCCGCGCGCGATGCCGATGTGCTCTTCGCCGCCCGAGTCTCGACACTTGGCGAGCAGTCGCTCGACGGTGCGGAGGACGAGGCGAACACCCGAGACAAGGGCCTCATCAACTACCTCATGCGCGACCGCCACGGCTCGCCCTTCGAGCACAACTCGATGACGTTCTACGTGCAGGCCCCGATCTTCGTGTTCCGCGAGTTCATGCGCCACCGCATCGCCTCCTATAACGAAGAGTCGGGTCGCTACCGTGAGCTGCGCCCCGTCTTCTACATCCCGGCACCCGAGCGCAACCTCATCCAGATCGGCAAGACCGGCCACTACGAGTTCATCCCCGGGACCCCGGAGCAGACCGAGCTCGTGCAGGCCGAGGCGCGCGCGACCTCGATCGCCGCCTACGAGGCCTACCAGCGCATGCTCGAGGCCGGCGTCGCCCGCGAGGTCGCCCGGATCGTGCTGCCGCTCAACATCTACTCCTCGATGTACGTGACGATGAATGCGCGCTCGCTCATGAACTTCCTCTCGCTCCGGACGAAGCGCGAGGGGACGCACTTCCCGTCGTTCCCGCAGCGCGAGATCGAGATGGTCGCCGAGCAGATGGAGGCGCTCTGGGCGCCGCTCATGCCGTACACCCACGAGGCGTTCAACGAGAACGGCCGCGTCGCGCCGTAATGGCGGCGTTCCGACGGGTGGAAGTCGGCCCTCGGAACCGAGCGCTCGCTGATTAGCGTCGGGTCACCGGCGCTCGTCCCGCATTCGTGCGCTCGAGCGATCGCGTGATGGATGAATGGTGGATGTTCGATGAGTGACCAGATGCACCTCCTGCTCTTCCATAGCCCTGTCGGCATGCTCGTCCACAGCTGGCGGCGTCCCGGCAGCCTCGCCGAGGGGCAGTTCGGGCTCGACCTCGTGCTGCGCAGCGCCGAAGCGGCCGAGGCGGCGAAGTTCGACGCGATGCTGCTCGCCGACCGGGTCGTGTTCGAGTCGACGGGGGAGGACCCGCCGGCGGGCGGCTACGAGCCGCTCACGACAACGGGTGCGCTGGTCGCTCGCACCAGCCACCTCGGCTTCATCCCGACGATCTCGACGACCTTCGCCGAACCGTACACCGTCGCCCGCATGCTGTCGCAGCTCGACCACCTGTCGGGTGGCCGGGTCGGCTGGAACGTCGTCACCTCGACCGATGGTGCGCAGAACTTCGCGATGGACATGCCGGAGAAGCAGGAGCGCTACGCGCGTGCCGATGAGTTCCTCGATGTCGCGTATCGGATCTGGGACGCCTGGCAGGACGACGCGGTGGTGTTCGACCGGGAGCGCGGCCAGTGGGCCGAGCTCGACCGGATCCGCCACCCCCGCTATGTCGGCCAGCACTATCGCGTCGCCGAGGCGCTGACCCACAAGCGCTCGCCACAGGGCCGACCCGTCATCGCCCAGGCGGGGCAGTCCGAGGATGGCCGCGCCTTCGCGGCAAAGCACGCCGAGGTGATCTTCACCTCGCAGAGCCTCATGGACGCCGCGATCGACTTCCGCACGGAGCTGCGTGAGCGCACCGCCACGCGGCCCGTGACCCCCGCCATTCTGCCCGGGGTCGTCCCCGTCGTCGCGAAGACTGCGATCGAGGCGCAGGAGCGGCTCGACGAGATCGCTGAGCTCCTGCCGATGGAGGCGGGCCTGCGTCGGCTGAGCGAGCTCCTGCTCGGTGCCGACCTGAGCGGCCTCGACCTCGACGCGGAGATCCCCCTCGAGCGGCTCGCCGCCCCGGAGGAGGGCGACGCGAACGCGCTCATCGGGGCGAGTCGCTACCGGAACACGTACCGCCACATCGTCGAGCAGCGGCCGACGCTACGCCAGCTCGTCGTGTCGCACTCGCGCTCCCGATCGCACGGCACCGTCGTCGGCACCGCCGAGACGGTCGCCGATCACATGGCGTCGTGGTTCGCCGCGGGTGCGTGCGACGGATTCACGATCATTCCGCCGTTCATGCCGGAGGGCCTCGACGATATCTGCGAGCTCCTCGTCCCCGAGCTGCAGCGCCGCGGGCTCTTCCGCGAGGAGTACCCCGGGACGACGCTGCGCGATACGCTCGGCCTGCCCCGACCCGGGGCCTGAGCACGAGGAGGCGCCGATGCCGGTCGCGCTCATCACCGGCGCCAGCGCGGGACTCGGCGCCGAATTCGCCCGGCAGCTCGCCGCGCGCGGGGACAGGCTCGTGCTCGTCGCCCGCGGGGAGGGGGCGCTCGAGGCGCTCGCGACCGAGCTGCGCGCTGCCCACGGCGTCGAGGTCGAGGTGCTGCCGGCCGACCTCACCGACGAGGCGGCGGTCGAGCGGGTGGCGACGCGCGTCGCGGATCCCGCGCGTCCCGTCGATCTGCTCATCAACAACGCGGGCTACGGCCTCGGCCTCGACTTCGCGAGGAATGCGGTGGCCGACGAGGCCGCGCACCTGCGCATCCATGTCGAGACCCCGCTGCGGCTGTCGCACGCCGCCTACCGCGCGATGCTCGAGCGCGGGCACGGGCGCGTCATCAACGTCGCCTCGGTCGCGGGCTTCCTGCCGCGCTCGACCTACGGCGCGGTGAAGGGCTTCCTCATCCAGTTCAGTCGCTGGGCGAACGTGAAGTACCGGCCGCGGGGCGTGACGACGACGGCGGTGTGCGCGGGCTTCACCCACACCTCATTTCACGAGCGCATGGGCCTGCCGCCCGGCCAGGAGGGGGTCGCGCGCGGCATGTGGCTCGACGCCGGGGACGTCGTCCGCGAGGCGCTGCGCGACGCCGAGCGCGGCCGCGCCGTGTCGATCCCGTCGCTGCGCTACAAGCTCATCGTCGCGCTCACGCGCCTGGTGCCCGCCAACCTCCTCGCGCGTCTCGCCGAGCAGGGCCGGGCCAGCCCGTCCCGATAGCCTGAGGGCATGGCACGCATTGGTCACAGTGAGCTCGACGTTTTCCCGATCGGACTCGGCGGCAATGTGTTCGGCTTCACCGCCGATCGCGACACCTCCTTCGACATCCTCGACGCCTGGGTCGCTGGCGGGGCGAACTTCATCGACACCTCGGACTCTTACTCCGCCTGGGTCCCCGGCAACCACGGCGGCGAGTCCGAGACGATCATCGGCGAGTGGCTCGCGGCCCGACCGGGCACCCGTGGTCGGGTCGTCATCGCGACGAAGGTCGCGCAGCACCCGGAGCATCGTGGTCTCGCGCCCGACAACATTCGTGCCGCGATCACGGCCTCGCTCTCCCGTCTCGGCACGGACCACATCGACCTCTACTACGCGCACGAGGACGACCCGAGCGTGCCGCTGACCGACGTCGTCGCCACCTTCGGCGCACTCGTGACGGAGGGCCTCGTCCGCGCCGTCGCGGTGTCGAACTTCACCGCGGAGCGGATCGAGGAGTGGGTGTCGATCGCGGACGGCGGCCCCGGCACACCGGTCGCGATCCAGCCCCACTACAACCTCGTGCATCGCGACGAGGTCGAGGCATCGATCATCCCGGTCGCGGAGCGTCACGGACTGTCGCTCGTGCCCTACTTCGGGCTCGCGAAGGGCTTTCTCACGGGAAAGTACCGCTCCGCTAACCTACCGTCCGGGGCGTCGCCGCGTGCCGCGGGCGCAGTCGCGTACGCCACCCCGCAGGGCCTCAAGCTCCTCGAGGTGCTGGACGGGGTCGCCCAGGCCCACGGGGTGAGCGTCGCCGCGGTCGCGCTCGCGTGGCTGCGTCATCGACCGACCGTCGTCGCCCCGCTGGCGAGCGCCTCACGCGTCACGCAGGTCGCCGACCTCCTCACGGCCGGGCGCCTCGAGCTGGCGCAGGCGGAGGTCGAGGCGCTCGCGCACGCTGGTCGATGAGCCGCCTCCGGCAGGCGTAGTGTGAGGACCCAGGAGGTCGAGATGACGAATGGGAAGCTCCGGATCGCCATTATTGGTGCGGGAATCGGGGGCCTGGCCGCCGCGGCCGCGCTCCACCGCTTTGCCGAGGTGGACGTGACCGTCTACGAGCAGGCCCGCCGACTCGGGGAGGTGGGCGCCGGCATCGGGCTCGCCCCGAACGGCCAGCGCGGTCTCGCGCACCTCGGGCTCCGCGAGGCGATCGAGGCGGCGTCGGCCGAGTTCGAGGGCACGGGCTCCTACTACCGTAGCGACGGCACCTTCATCGACAACTACGCCTCGGATGACTCCGCCGGCGAGTTCCGGGTCCGCGGCATTCATCGCGCCGACCTCATCGACGTGCTCGCCGGGGCCATCCCGGCCGACATCGTGCACACCGGGCATCGGCTCGTGGGCCTGTCGCAGGACGCCGACGGCGTCGAGCTGCGATTCGAGAACGGCGAGGTCGCCACCTTCGACGCGGTGATCGGTGCCGACGGCATTCACTCCGTCGTCCGGGAGTCCGTCACGGAGCCGAGCGAGGCCGTGTACTCGGGGTCGATCGCGTACCGCGGCGTCGTCGACGCGTCCCAACTGCCCGAGGGCTGGTCGCGGAATCTCAAGCTGTGGCTCGGCGACGGGAAGCACTTCATGTGCTACCCCGTGCGTCGGCACGAGCTGTACAACTACGTCGGCTTCGTCAAGAGCGACCGCCCGCTCGCCGAGTCGTGGTCGGCCGTCGGGGATGTCGAGGACCTGCGGGCAGAGTTCGCCGGCTGGCACCCGGACCTCCAGGCCTTCCTTGGCGCGATCGATGAGGTCTTCTGGTGGGGGATCCGGGACCGGGAGCCGCTGACGACCTGGACGAATGGCCGACTCGCGCTCATGGGCGACGCCGCGCACGCGATGCAGCCGCACATGAGCCAGGGGCTCAATCAGGCGATCGAGGACGGGCTGGCGCTTGCCGCATTCCTCAAGGACATTGGCACGGCGGACGTCCCCGCCGCGCTCGAGGGGTATGCCGCGTTCCGCATGGACCGGGCGAACACCGTGCAGGCGGCTTCCCGCCGCAACGGCGATCGCTATGACAGCCAGGGCGAGTACGAGGACCTCGACAAGCGCGACGAGGAAGTGCGGACGACCGCCGAGCTCCGGCGGTGGGTCTACGACCACGACGCGCTCGTCGAGGCGACGGCGGCTGCGGCAGCCGCGCGCGTCTGAGGCCTGGTCGGCGACGACGGACCGCACGGTCGTGAGAGTGGCAGCGGGTAGCCTGGTGAGGTGAGCACGGTGAACCCTTTCGGCCAGGTGCTGGTCGCGCTCGTCACGCCGATGACCCCCGACGGGGAGGTCGACTGGGGCGATGTCGAGCGACACATCGACGATGTGATCGTCCAGGGCGCCGACGGCATCGTGGTGTCCGGGACGACCGGCGAGACGAGCACGCTCACCGACACCGAGAAGCTCCGTCTCGTCCGCACCGCGAAGGATGTCGCCGGGAGCCGGGCGACGGTCATCACGGGCGGTGGCTCGAATGAGACGGCCCACGCGATCGCGCATTACCGCGAGGCGGAGGAGGCCGGCGTCGACGGCATCATGATCGTCACCCCGTACTACAACAAGCCGACGCAGGCCGGCATCCTCACGCACTTCCGGCTCATCGCCGACTCGGTCGACCTCCCGGTCATCCTGTACGACATCCCAGGTCGCACCGGTGTGCCGATCCGCTACGAGACGCTCATGCGCGCCTCCCAGCACCCGAACATCATCGCGGTGAAGGACGCGAAGGGCGACTTCGCCGAGGTGAGCCGAGTGCTCAACGACAGTGACCTGCTCTACTTCTCCGGCGACGATGTCAATGTCCTCCCGCACCTGTCGATCGGCGTCAGCGGGCTCATCGGCGTCACCGCGAACATCTCCGCCCGGCCGTACCGGACGATCGTCGACGCTGTGAATCGCGGCGACCTGGCGACCGCAACCGCCGCCCACCAGGCCCTCGAGCCGCTCGTGCGCGGCGTCATGAGCCGCGTGCCCGGCACCGTCGCGGCGAAGTACATCCTCCACGGTCTCGGCCGGATCGCGAGCCCGCGGGTGCGACTGCCGCTGGTGGGTCCCGAGGAGGCCGAGGCAGCGCTCATCGAGGCGGATCTCGCCGAGGTGACCCCGGCGGCGGGTGTGGACTTCTCGAACTTCCGCCCGGACCCGAACGCGGCCGCCGGTGGCGCGCTGCCGAAGGTCCCCGGTCACACCCGGTGAGGGCGCACATGGCCGACCGACTTGCCGCACCCCCCGCCCTGACGCCGGGGACGCTGCGGATCCTCCCGCTCGGCGGCCTCGGCGAGGTCGGCCGCAACATGGCCGTCTTCGAGATCGACGGCAAACTGCTCATCGTCGACTGCGGCGTGCTCTTCCCGGAGGAGACCCACCCGGGCGTCGACCTGATCCTGCCGGACATCGCCCCGATCCGGGACCGGCTCGACGACGTGCTCGCCGTCGTGCTCACGCACGGTCACGAGGACCACATTGGCGCGGTACCGTACCTGCTGCGCCTCAAGCCCGATATTCCGCTCCTCGGGTCGCAGCTGACCCTCGCATTCGTCGAAGCCAAGCTGAAAGAGCATCGGCTCAAGCCGTTCACGCTCACCGTCAAGGAGGGGCGCCGGGAGCAGCTCGGCCCCTTCGACCTCGAGTTCCTCGCGGTGAACCACTCGATCCCGGACGCGCTCGCCGTCGTCATCCGCACCACCGCGGGGACCGTGCTGCACACCGGCGACTACAAGATGGACCAGCTGCCGCTGGACGGACGCATCACGGATCTGCGCGCATTCGCGAGGATCGGCGAGGAGGGGGTCGACCTCGCGATGGTCGACTCGACGAATGCGGATGTGCCCGGCTTCACGGCACCGGAGCGCGAGATCGGGCCCGTCATCGAGCAGGTCATGGCGAGCGCGAAGCACAAGGTCGTCGTCGCGTCCTTCAGCTCGCACGTCCACCGCGTGCAGCAGGTGCTCGACGCGGCGGTCGCCAACGGCCGGAAGGTCGTGCTCGTCGGGCGCTCGATGGTCCGCAACATGCAGATCGCCGCAGAGCTCGGCTATCTCAACGTGCCCGAGGGGATCCTCGTCGACCTGAAGCGCAGCGACCAGTACCCCGGTGAGCAGCTCGTCTACATGTCGACCGGTTCGCAGGGCGAGCCGATGGCCGTGCTGTCCCGGATGGCGAACCAGGACCACCAGATCGCCGTCGGCCCCGGCGACACCGTCATCCTCGCCTCGAGCCTCATTCCCGGGAATGAGAATGCGGTGTACCGCGTCATCAACGGCCTCATGAAGCTCGGCGCGACCGTCGTGCACAAGGGCAACGCGAGAGTCCATGTCTCGGGCCACGCCTCGGCCGGTGAGATCCTCTACACGTACAACATCCTCCGGCCGAAGAATGCGATGCCGGTCCACGGCGAGACCCGTCACCTCATTGCGAATGCGCGGCTCGCGATCGACACTGGGGTGCCGCCCGAGCGCACGGTCATCGCCGAGAACGGCACCGTCGTCGACCTCCGCGACGGCCGCATCGAGGTCGTCGGGCAGCTCGACCTCGGCTCGGTCTACGTCGACGGCTCGAGCGTCGGCGAGATCACAGATGCTGACCTCAAGGACCGCCGCATCCTCGCCGAGGAGGGCTTCATCTCCATTTTTGTCGCGGTCGAGCTGCAGACCGGCAAGGCGATCGTCGGTCCCGAGATCCACGCGCGGGGCTTCGCCGAGGACGACGAGGTGTTCGACGAGGTACGCCCGAAGGTCGTCACGGCGTTACGCGAGGCCGCCGAGGCCGGTGTCCGCGACACGCATGGCTACTCGCAGGCCGTGCGACGCACCGTCGGGCGCTGGGTGAACACGAAGCACCGCCGCCGCCCGATGATCGTGCCTGTCGTCATCGACGCCTAGGCTCGACCCATGCACGGCCTCGCCTCGATGATCGACCACACGCTACTCAAGCCGGAGGCGACCGGGGACGACCTGCGGGCGCTCGTCGCGGAGGCCATCGAGCTCGGCACGTACTCCGTGTGCGTCTCGCCGTCGAAGGTCACGTATGCGAAGGCGGCGATCCCCGCGGGCAGCGGCCTCAAGCTCGCCGCCGTCGCGGGCTTCCCGAGCGGCGCCCATCGCTCCGAGGTGAAGGCGCTCGAGGCGCGGCTCGCGGTCGAGGACGGCGCTGACGAGATCGACATGGTCATTAAGGTGGCCGCCGCGATCGTCGGCCGTGACGATGTCGTCGAGTCCGACATTCGTGCCGTCCGCGACGCGGTGCCAGGCACCCTGCTCAAGGTCATCATCGAGTCCGCCGTGCTCACCGACGAGCAGATCGTCGCGGTGTGCCAGGCTGCGGAACGCGCTGGCGCCGACTACGTGAAGACGAGCACCGGCTTCCACCCCGCCGGTGGCGCGAGCGTGCATGCCGTCCAGCTCATGCGCAGGACCGTCGGCGACCGCCTCGGGGTCAAGGCCTCCGGCGGCATCCGGGACCGGGCCACTGCGGAGGCGATGATCGCGGCAGGCGCGAGCCGTCTCGGTGTCTCCGGCTCCCGTGCCGTCCTCGGCGGCGCTCCCGCGGATGCCGCGGGCACGTACTGACCCGCGCGTCGCGGACACTCGGGCCGTCCCCAGGGGCGGGAGGCGGCGCGCACCGGTAGCGTCGCGGCGTGACGGTTTTCCGCCGCGTGATGCAGATCCGCTGGCTCCTCGTCGTGGCGGCACTGGACTGTCGGCCGCGGCACCGTGACCAACGACGTGACCCTGACCGGCTCCATCGCCGCGAACGCGGCAGCGCATTCGCGAGATCGGCATCCGGCGCGCATTCGGCGCGAGCGCGAGCCGGGTGTTCTTCGCCGTCATGCTCGAGTCGGTCGTCGCGACCGTCGTCGCGGGCTTCGTCGGCATCGTGCTCGCGATCATCCTGGTGCGCAACGAATTCGTCATGCAGTACATCGCTCCGAGGCTCACTGATATCCCGCCGTTCCCCGGGGAGGTGCGTCGCTCCCGTGGCGGGCGGGGCCCGCGAGTTACCGTCGAGACATGGCTTCGGGCACCTCGTCGCGGTCGCGTGCGCGCACTGGCAAGAGCGCCGCGTCGTCGCGTGGTCGGCAGGCGACCGCGGCGACGAAGCGCTACCCAGTGACGAATGCGGCACCCCAGGAGCGACCAGGCCCGCTCGTCACGCTGTGGCTCGGCATGGCGCATGGCGTCGGCGCGCTGTTCCGCATGTTCGACAAGGAGTCGCTCGCCCGTGAGGAGCGCCGTGACGGGCTGCCCTTCTTCCTCGTGCTGCTGGCGCTCGCGGGCATGGTCGTCGAGTGGTTCCTGCCGTTCGACTCGGTTGCGCAGGTGCTGCACGACTGGACGTTCGGGCTGCTGATCGGTCGGCTCGCCGCGGCCATGCCGGTCGTCTTCATCCTGTTCGCCGCCTGGCTCTTCCGGCATCCCTCGAGCGTGCACGACAACTCACGGATCGGCATCGGCCTCGTGGTCCTGCTGCTGTCGATTGCGGGCCTGTGCCACCTGTTCACCGGCGAGGCGGCCCCGCCGGACATTGCGGGGCTTGGTGACTCGGGCGGCATCCTCGGCTGGCTCATCGTGTGGCCGGCCGCGCAGCTCGGCCTCCAGGTCGTCGCGATCCCGCTGCTCATCGTCGGCGCGCTCCTCGGGGCGCTCATCATCACGAAGACGCCGCCGAACCG
This sequence comes from Microbacteriaceae bacterium, assembly GCA_035556075.1. Taxonomy (GTDB): domain Bacteria; phylum Actinomycetota; class Actinomycetes; order Actinomycetales; family Microbacteriaceae; genus 73-13. Next base: position 34,922 of record DATMFQ010000047.1, read on the forward strand.
CATTGGGCGTCGCCTCCGGGACGGCTACGAGTACCTGTTCGGCGCGGTGGCCACGGGGGAGAGGTCGGTAGCGGCCGATGACGACGGACTGCCCGAGGTGGGGACCCTCGGCGACCTCGGCCTCGACGATGACGGCGGTGACGAGCACGTCCCGTGGTGGCGGCGGGGGCGAGGGAAGTCGTCACATGAGCCCGCATTCGACTCACCACTGGTCACGGGTGGCCAGACGGAGCAGCTCGATGCCGCGACCGCCGCGACCGAGGTGCTCGGCCAGGAGGCGTGGAGCCTCGGCGGTGTCGAGGCACTCGAGCAGGAGCTCGACGGGATCGAGGACGCCGTGCGCCGGGCGACCGGCGAGGTCCCTCCGCAGTCGGGCGCCACGCCGGTGCGGGTCGAGCCCGGCGAGGCCGCTGCAGCGCCCGTGACGGACCGGCCGCAGCCGCCGCGGGCCTACCGGCTCCCATCGCCGCAGCTGCTCGTCGCCGGCACCCCACCGAAGGCGAAGTCAGCGGCGAATGACGACATCGTGCGGGCGATCACGGGCGTGCTCGAGCAATTCAAGGTGCATGCCAACGTCGTCGGGTACAGCCGCGGGCCCTCCGTGACGCGGTACGAGCTCGAGCTCGGCACCGGGGTCAAGGTCGAGGCCGTCACGGCACTCGCGAAGAACATCGCCTACGCCGTCGCCTCCAACGAGGTGAGCATCCTCAGCCCGATCCCTGGTAAGTCCGCGATCGGCATCGAGATCCCGAACAAGGATCGCGAGATCGTCTCGCTCGGTGACGTGCTGCGCTCCTCGGTCGCGGCCAAGAGCGACCACCCGATGACAATCGGGCTCGGCAAGGATGTCGAGGGCGGCTTCGTCGTGGCGAACCTCGCGAAGATGCCGCACCTCCTCGTCGCCGGCGCGACGGGCGCAGGCAAGTCGTCATTCATCAACTCGATGATCACCTCGATCCTCATGCGCGCGAAGCCCGCTGAGGTCCGCATGGTGCTGATCGACCCGAAGCGCGTTGAGCTCGCGATCTACGCGGGTGTCCCGCACCTCATCACCCCGATCATCACCAACGCGAAGAAGGCCGCGGAGGCGCTCGCGTGGGTGGTGAAGGAGATGGACATGCGCTACGACGACCTCGCGGCGTTCGGCTTCCGGCACATCGACGACTTCAACCGCGCGGTCGCCGAGGGCAGCATCGAGCTGCCGGTCGGCTCGGAGCGCAAGCTCACCCCGTACCCGTACCTGCTCGTCGTCGTCGACGAGCTCGCCGACCTCATGATGGTCGCCCCCCGCGATGTCGAGGACTCGATCGTGCGGATCACACAGCTCGCCCGGGCGGCCGGCATCCACCTCGTCCTCGCGACGCAGCGCCCGTCGGTCAACGTCGTCACCGGCATCATCAAGGCGAATGTGCCGAGCCGGCTCGCCTTCTCCGTCGCCTCGATGATGGACTCGCGGGTCATCCTCGATGAGCAGGGGGCGGAGAAGCTCATCGGGCAGGGCGACGGGCTCTTCCTCCCGATGGGCGCCTCGAAGGCGACCCGCGTGCAGGGCGCCTGGGTGTCGGAGTCGGAGATTCACGCCGTCGTCAAGCACGTCGTCGCGCAGGCCCGTCCCGAGTACCGCGAGGACGTCGAGGCGGTGGCTGAGCGCCGGGAGATCGACGCGGACATCGGCGACGACCTCGACCTGCTGCTGCAGGCCGTCGAGCTCGTGGTCTCCTCGCAGTTCGGCTCGACGTCGATGCTGCAGCGCAAGCTGCGTGTCGGCTTCGCGAAGGCCGGTCGGCTCATGGATCTCATGGAGTCGCGCGACATCGTCGGGCCCTCGGAGGGCTCGAAGGCCCGGGATGTGCTCGTCGTACCGGAGCAGCTCGCCGCGACGCTCGACGCGATTCGTGGCGGCGGGCCGATGCCGGGCAGTCAGGACGCGGGGCCCGGACAGTCAGCCCTCGATCCGGTCGAGGCGCAGTTCGAGGGCCTGCCGACGGTCGAGGATGACGGCGGCGAGGACGCCTGGCCGCTGACCGGCCGCGACTAGCCTGGTGTCGTGAGCGAGACCCGCAGCCTCTGGCGGCGCAACCCGTTGCGCGGCCGCTTCATCGCCGCGGGCGACACGCCTGTCTCGGTGCTGTGCCTGCCGAACGTCATCTCGCTCGTGCGGATCCTGCTCATCCCGGTGCTCGTGTGGCTGCTGGTCGCCGACGCGCTGCGGGAGGTGTGCACGGCGAGTATGCCGCCCGTGTGTGGCGGTGTCGTGCTGTGGCCGCTTGCGGCGCAGGACGGTCCGCTCCGGTGGGCGGCGGCGATCGTGTTCATCGTCGCGATCGCGACGGACGCGATCGACGGCCACCTCGCGCGCAGCCGCAATCTCGGGACCGACCTCGGGATCTTCCTCGACCCGGTCGCCGACAAGGGGATCACGGGTGCGGCGCTCATCATGCTCGCCGTCCTCGGCGAGCTGCCGTGGTGGGCGGTCGGGCTCATCCTGCTCCGCGAGGTCGGCATCACGGTGTACCGGGCGGTGGCGCTGCGTGACCGGGTCATCCCCGCCTCACGGGGCGGCAAGCTCAAGACCCTCGTCCAGGCGGTCGCCATCTCGTACTGGCTTCTGCCGTTCGCCTCGCTCGTGACCTGGGACAGCTCGGGGAACGTGACCGCCGGCAACCTCCTGCTGCTCACCCTCGAGGCGATCCACTGGGTGTTGCTCGTCCTCGTCGTCGTCATCACGCTGTGGACCGGCATCGATTACCTCGTGCAGGGCTCGCGCGCGGCAACACGAGCCAGGAATGCGGTGCCCGCGACCTCCGGGACGGTCACCCCCGCCGCCGACGAGGACCCCGCGTGAGCACGCTCGCCGCCAGCGTCATTGATGCCGCGGTGGCGCGGGGGGGCACGCTCGCCGTCGCGGAGTCACTGACGGGCGGCGCGGTGCTCTCGGCGCTCGTTGCGGTGCCAGGCGCCTCGGCCGCGCTGCGCGGCGGCGTGGTCGCCTACGCGACCGAGCTGAAGCACACGCTCCTCGACGTCCCGGCCGGGCTGCTCGCCGCCCGGGGCGCGGTCGACCCCGATGTCGCCGAGGCGATGGCGCTCGGCGTGCTGCGCCGCACGGGCGCCGAGTTCGCGGTCGCGACGACCGGGGTTGCGGGGCCCGACCCGCAGGACGGGCAGCCGGTCGGCCTCGTCTATGTCGGGATCGCCGTGGGTGGTGAGCGGCCCCGGGTCAACTCGTCTGCACATCAGTTCGACGGTGATCGCGCTGAGATTCGAGCCGCGGCGGTCGAGGCCGCCCTCGGGGCGTTGCTGACGGCCCTCGGTGAGGCGGATGCTTCGGACTGAGGCGGGTGTCGCATTCGTCGCCGTAGCAATCGCGCAGGCACCGTGAGCTCGCAGGTCCGCGCGGAATACCGCTCAACCCGGTCTGGTTACACCCCTCGACACGCCGGGTAGCGTCCAGGCGGGTGTGGTTAGAGTAGGGATCTGTCCGAAGCAGGGAGGTCACGATGGTCCTAATGCGACACGAGATCGGCGACGTGCTCCGTGACGTGCGCCTGCAGAAGGGGCAGACCCTTCGCCAGGTGGCGGGACGGGCGTCGGTCGCCCTCGGCTACCTCAGCGAGGTCGAGCGTGGCCAGAAGGAGGCGTCGAGCGAGATCCTCGCCTCGGTCGCCGAGGCACTCGACACCCCCATCTCGGCCATTCTCGGTGAGGTGAGCCAGCGTCTCGCAGTGCTTGAGGGTGTCGCGGTCCCGTCGCGGGCGATCTCCGCCGCGGCGCTCGAGGCGATCCCGGTGCTGCCGACCCCGACGATTCCGGACGCGGTCCCCGCGGAGCTCATGGCCGAGTTCGATCCGACCTTTGGTGCCGACTACCGGGGCGATCTCGACGAGGAGCTGCGCGCCGAGTTCGACCTCGACGCGGAGCTCGCCTCGCACTGAGCCTGCATCCTCAGGACGACACGAATGCGCGCTCGCGAGTTCCGTCACGCCGTCGAGGCGGAGTTCGCTGGCCGGGGGGATGCGCTGCTGCATGACCTCGTGCTCGGGGAGCTCGCGGGGCGCACCGCCCGCGAGGCGCTCGACGCCGGGGTGCCCGCCCAGGAGGTGTGGCTCGCGCTGTGTCGCGCCGCCGGGGTGCCGCCCGAGCGGTGGCACGGGGTGGGGCTGCTCGAGCCGCGGGAGCGCTGAGCGCCATTGTGCTGGCGCCGTGCTTGGGCGTCGCGGCACTGGTCGCAGTTCCGGCGACACGCCGTCAGCATCGTCTCGAAACTGTGTTCGAACTTCGCTAAGTTGAGTGCATCGCAGTAATCGAATATCGGTGCTTCTCCACAATCCGCCAGTCACTGCCGACCGATGTCGGTGGCCCGGCGTAGCGTGACCTGCAGCATCACTCGAGCCCTTGTCGGAAGGGACTCGGGGCCGGATCGGGCAGCAACTCGGACCGGACCGACGCACCGCCGGCAGCCTATGGGCAGCCACCTCACGACCGGACAAGGAACACATCATGGCCTCAGCAGCAGACCGCGAGAAGTCACTGGAGAATGCCCTCGCACAGATCGATCGACAGTTCGGGAAGGGGTCGGTCATGCGGCTCGGCAGCGACGAGCGCGCACCCGTCGAGGTCATCCCGACCGGCTCGGTCGCGCTCGACGTCGCCCTCGGCATCGGGGGGCTCCCGCGCGGCCGCATCGTCGAGATCTACGGACCGGAGTCCTCGGGGAAGACGACGCTGACGCTGCACGCGATTGCGAACGTGCAGCGCGGCGGCGGCATCGCCGCGTTCATCGACGCGGAGCACGCGCTCGACCCCGAGTACGCGGCCAAGCTCGGCGTCGACATCGACGCGCTGCTCGTCTCGCAGCCGGACACCGGCGAGCAGGCGCTCGAGATCGCCGACATGCTGGTGCGCTCGGGTGCGATCGACCTCATCGTCATCGACTCCGTCGCCGCGCTCGTGCCGAAGGCGGAGATCGAGGGCGAGATGGGCGACTCGCACGTCGGTCTCCAGGCGCGGCTCATGTCGCAGGCGCTGCGGAAGCTCACGGGCGGGCTCAACTCGACCAATACGACGATGATCTTCATCAACCAGCTCCGGGAGAAGATCGGCGTGTTCTTCGGCTCGCCGGAGACCACTGCTGGCGGCAAGGCGCTCAAGTTCTACGCCTCCGTGCGCCTCGACATTCGGCGCATCGAGACGCTCAAGGACGGCACTGACGCGGTGGGGAACCGCACTCGCGTCAAGGTCGTCAAGAACAAGATGGCCCCGCCCTTCAAGCAGGCCGAGTTCGACATCCTCTTCGGCGGTGGGATCTCGCGCGAGGGCTCGCTACTCGACTTCGGTGTCGAGCACGGCATCGTCAAGAAGTCGGGCGCCTGGTACACCTACGACGGTGACCAGCTCGGCCAGGGCAAGGAAAACTCGCGGAACTTCCTCATCGAGCACCCGGAGATCGCCGCCGAGATCGAGACGAAGATCTTCGCGAAGCTCGGTATCGGCGCCGCGGGTAAGGCCGCGCAGGCCGAAGCGGCGGCGAACGTCGAGTCAATCGAGGACCGGCTCGCGGCGAAGCGGGCGGTCGGGGAGTAGCGGCATGGTGCGCCAGCATGGTCGCGGTGAACCCGGGGGTGACCGGCTCGCGCCGGTCACCCCGATCCGGCCGGGTGCGTGGCGAGAGGGGCCGAGTGAGGCTCCCCGGCTCCCTGAGGCGACCGCGGACGAGCCACCGGCGTTCGCTGAGATCGAGGAAGCCTCCCTCAAAGCGTTGGGGCGCCGGAGTCTTTCGCGCCGCGAGCTCGAGCGGGCGCTGGCCCGCATCGGCTACCAGCAGCACGACATCGATGATGAGCTGGACCGACTCGAGGGCGTCGGGCTCATCGATGACTTCGCACTCGCGCAGCAACTCGTCGCACGGCTGCAGGAGCGCAAAGGGCTCGTCGGCTCCGCGATCAAGGCGGAGCTCGCCCGACGTGTGCTGCACCCGGGGGCGATCGACTACGCGATGGACCTCATCGACACGGGCGACGAGCTCGCGCAGGCGCGGGAGCTCGCCTCGGTCCGGGCCCGGCAGTACGGCCGACTCGATGACGTCACGATTCAGCGGCGACTCACCGCCTGGCTCATGCGGCGGGGATTCTCCTCGTCGGCGGTGCGCTCCGCTGTCGACGCGGCGATCGCGGAGCTGCGCACCGCCTGATCGGGGCTGCGCAGTGCTCGGATTGCCTGTGGTCACCTGCTTCCAAGTGGCCCCACGTAGAATTCCCGCATGACCGTGGCAGAGCGAACTCGCAGCTACGAGGTGCGGACCTTCGGGTGCCAGATGAATGCGCATGACTCAGAGCGCCTCGGCGGATCCCTGGAGAGCGCCGGGTACGTGCGCGCTCCCGACGGCGAGGCCGACATCGTCGTCATCAACACCTGTGCTGTGCGGGAGAACGCCGACAACCGGCTCTACGGCCTCCTTGGCCACCTTGCCCAGGCGAAGCGCGAGCACCCGGACATGCAGATCGCCGTCGGCGGCTGCCTCGCGCAGAAGGATAAGGACGTCATCGTCCAGCGCGCCCCCTGGGTCGACGTCGTCTTCGGCACCCACAACATGGGGTCCCTCCCCGCGCTGCTCGATCGCGCTCGGCACAACCACGAGGCGCAGGTCGAGATCCTCGAATCCCTCGAGGTCTTCCCCTCGACGCTGCCGACGAAGCGGGAGTCCTCGCATTCGGCCTGGGTCTCCATCTCGGTCGGCTGCAACAACACGTGCACTTTCTGCATCGTGCCGGCGCTGCGCGGTAAGGAGCGGGACCGGCGCCCCGGCGACATCCTTGCCGAGATCGAAGCCGTCGTCGCCGACGGTGCGATCGAGGTGACGCTGCTCGGCCAGAACGTGAACTCCTACGGTGTGGAGTTCGGTGACCGTCTCGCCTTCGGCAAGCTGCTGCGCGCCGCGGGTCAGGTGCCGGGGCTCGAGCGGCTGCGCTTCACGAGCCCGCACCCCGCCGCATTCACCGACGACGTCATCGAGGCGATGGCCGAGACCCCCGCCGTCATGCCGCAGCTCCACATGCCCCTGCAGTCCGGATCGGACCGCATCCTCAAGGCGATGCGTCGCTCCTACCGCTCCACGCGGTTCCTCGGCATCCTCGACCGGGTGCGCGCCGCGATTCCACACGCGGCGATCTCCACCGACGTCATCGTCGGCTTCCCCGGAGAGACGGAGGAGGACTTCCAGGAGACGCTCCGCGTCGTCGAGCAGGCGCGGTTCGCGAGCGCGTACACCTTCCAGTACTCGATCCGTCCCGGGACACCGGCCGCGACGCTGCCCGACCAGGTGCCGAAGGCCGTCGTGCAGGAGCGCTACGAGCGGCTCGTGCAGTTGCAGGAGCGCATCACGCTCGAGGAGAACGAACAACTCGTCGGCCGCGAGGTCGAGGTGCTTGTCACGGAGGACGAGGGGCGCAAGCATGCGGCCACGCGCCGCCGCTCCGGTCGTGGTGAGGACGCCCGGCTCGTCCACTTCGAGGTGCCCGAGGGATCCCCGGTGCCGCGGCCCGGCGACATGGTCCGGGTCGAGATCACCCACGCGGCGCCGCACCACCTCATCGCTGACTCGATCGATGGCGCGCCGCTGCGCATTCGTCGCACGCGCTCCGGTGACGCCTGGGAGCGGGCCGCGAGCGGCGGACACGGTCACGACCACGGCGCCACGGTGGCGCCGGGGCCCGTGTCGCTCGGCCTGCCTGTCGTGCGGTGATCCGCGCACCCGCCGCGTCACGCCGGCCTCGTCTCGTCGTCATCGTCGGGGCGACCGGCACCGGCAAATCCGAGCTCGCGCTCGACCTCGCCGAGTCGCTCATCGCCGCGGGGCGACCGGCCGAGATCATCGGGGCTGACGCGATGCAGGTCTATCGCGGCATGGACATCGGCACCGCGAAGCTCCCGCTCGGCGCCCGCCGCGGCGTCCCGCACCACCTCATCGACATCCTCCCGCCGACCGCGGAGTACAGCGTCGCGGAGTACCAGCAAGCCGCTCGTGACCGCATCGAGGCACTGCAGGCCGATGGTGTGGTGCCGATCCTCGTCGGGGGATCGGGGCTGTACGTGTCGAGCGTCGTGCGGGACTTCGCGTTTCCCGCTCGGGACGAGGCGGTGCGGGCGCGGCTCGAGGCGGAGCTCGACGCCGAGGGATCCGTCGCGCTCCACGCCCGCCTGAGCACACGTGATCCGGCCGCCGCAGAGCGCGTCGACCCGGCGAACGGTCGGCGCATCGTCCGCGCCCTCGAAGTCGTCGAGCTTGCCGGCGCCTTCACCCCCGGCCTCCCCGAGGACCGTCCGCCGTGGCAGGAGTCAGTGACGATCGGGCTCGGCCTCGAGCGCGCACAGCTCGTGGCCCGGCTCGACGCGCGCGCGGAGGCGATGTGGCGGGATGGCTTGCTCGCCGAGGTGCAGGCGCTGCGGGATGGACCCGGCCTCGGACGGACGGCCGCGCGGGCGATCGGATACGCGCAAGCCCTCGCCGAGCTGGCGGGTGAGCTCGGCCGAGCTGAGGCGATGCAGCAGACGCAGGCGCTCACCCGGCGGTACGCCCGCCGCCAGGTGGGCTGGTTCCGCCGCATGCCGGACGTCACCTGGCTCGACGCGGCCGCCGAAGATCGCAGTGCGCTCGCGCTCGCCAGGGTCCTTCGGGAGGATTGAGCCATGCCGCAGCTCGCATTCACGAAAGGTCAAGGGACGGGCAACGACTTCGTCGTGCTGGCGGACCCCGACGACGAGCTCGACTTGACGGCGGCGCAGGTCGCGGCGCTCAGCGATCGGCACTTCGGTGTCGGCGCGGACGGCGTGCTTCGGCTGGTGCGGACGGCGGCGAGTGATGACCCGGCTGCCGTCGCCGCGCGTGGTGCGGCGGCGTGGTTCATGGACTACCGGAATGCGGACGGCAGTCTCGCGGAGATGTGCGGCAATGGGATCCGTGTGGTCGCGCGCTACCTGCTCGACCGCGCGCTCGCCGAGCTCGATGAGGATGGGGTGCTGCCGATCGGCACCCGAGCGGGGGTGCGGGAGATCGTCCCCTCGGAGGACGGCTACGCCGTCGATCTCGGGGTGTGGCGACTGAGCGGCAGCGACCCAGTCGTGCATGCGGCCGATCTCGAGGTCGGCCGGCCCGGTCTCGTCATCGACGTCGGGAACCCGCACGTGGTCGTTGCCCTCGCGCGGGACGAGGAGCTCGACGGCATTGATCTCGGGCGGGCACCGACCCTCGAGCCGGCGCCGCCCGGCGGGGCGAACGTGGAGTTCGTGGTGCCCGCCGAGCCGCTCGTGGTCGACGGTGTCGGTCGGATTCGAATGCGGGTGCACGAGCGCGGCAGCGGCGAGACCCTGAGCTGCGGCACGGGCGTCGCCGCCGCCGCGCTTGCCATTCGCCACTACGCGGGCGACGGTGCGCCGGACGAGTGGCGGGTGGAGGTGCCAGGCGGGCGCCTCAGCGTCCACGTCGAGGCCCGGGCCGACGGCGAGCACGTCTGGCTGAGCGGTCCGGCCGAGCTCGTCTACTCCGGCACGATCACGCTGGGCTGACGACGCGGAGCACGCGGAAGCCCTTGTCGGTGCGGCGCCGGGTCACCTGGGCCTCCTCACCGAGTTCAGCCGCGAGCCAGCGCTGCAGGGAGTCGGCGCCGAGTTGCTTCGCGACGACGAGGTGGGCCTCGCCCCCGGGCTCGAGGCGGGGCAGCCAGGTCCTGAGGATCGCGTGGAGCGTGTCCTTGCCGACCCGGATCGGCGGGTTCGCCCAGATCGCCGCGAACCGTGCGTCGTGCGGCACATCCTCAGGTTTCGCCGCGATGATGTTCGACATGTGGAGTTGAGCGGCGTTGGCACGCACGAGGTCGAGTGCGCGTTCGTTGACGTCGACCGCCCAGACCGTGGCCTCCGGCGACCGGCGCGCGAGGTCGAGGGCGATTGGTCCCCAGCCGCAGCCGAGGTCAAGCAGGTGTCCCGTCGCGGGCGGCTCCGGCACCGTGTCGAGGAGCACCGCCGTCCCGGTGTCGAGATGCTCAGGGCTGAAGACCCCCGCCGCCGTCGTCACCTCGACTTCTTGCCCGCCGAGCCGGACCCGCACGGTCCGTGGCTCGAACCGACTGGTCGGCCGATCCGAGAAGTAGTGGTCGCCGGTCACAGCACCCAAGTATTCCCCAGCAACGAGAAAGACATAGGTTGGCACTGATGCCAGAACGCGACAGCAGCGACATGATCGACCGGATCCTCGGCCGCGCCCCGACGGAGGGTCGGTCCGGCGCGGCCCCCGAACCTCACCGCCCCCACGGCGTTGACCCCGACGGCGAGCAACTCGACCGCGAGGAGCGCGAAGCGCTGCGCCGCGTCGCTGGCCTCTCGACCGAGCTCGAGGACGTCACCGAGGTCGAGTACCGGCAGGTGCGCCTCGAGCGGGTCGTGCTCATCGGGGTGTATCCCGGGCGGACCTCCCAGGACACGCTCGACGCCGAGAACTCGCTCCGGGAGCTCGCGGCGCTCACCGAGACCGCTGGGGCCGTCGTCCTCGACGGTCTGCTGCAGCGTCGCTCGCACCCCGACGCGAGCACCTATCTCGGGAAGGGCAAAGCGCTCGAGCTCAAGGCGATCGTCGCGGCGCTCGGCGCGGACACGGTCGTCGCCGACACCGAGCTCGCCCCGTCCCAGCGGCGCGCCCTCGAGGATGTTGTCAAGGTGAAGGTCCTCGACCGCACCGCCGTCATCCTCGACATCTTCAGCCAGCACGCGAAATCCCGCGAAGGTAAGGCGCAGGTCGAGCTCGCCCAGCTCGAGTACCTGCTGCCGAGACTGCGTGGCTGGGGTGAGTCGATGTCGCGGCAGGCCGGTGGTCAGGCGGCTGGCGGTGTCGGCATGGGCTCTCGTGGGCCTGGCGAGACGAAGATCGAGCTTGATCGGCGCCGCATTCGCACCCGGATGGCGAGGCTCCGCCGCCAGATCAAGGGATTCGCGCCCGCGCGCCGGACGAAACGGGCCAACCGCGACCGACACGCGGTCCCGTCCGTCGCCATCGCCGGCTATACGAATGCAGGCAAGTCGAGTCTGCTCAATCGCATCACCCGCGCGGGCGTCCTCGTCGAGGACGCCCTGTTCGCGACCCTTGACCCGACGGTGCGGCGCTCCCGGACGCCCGACGGGCGGGAGATCACGATCGCCGACACGGTCGGCTTCGTGCGCAGTCTCCCGCACCAGCTCGTCGAGGCCTTCCGCTCGACCCTCGAGGAGGTGGCCGACTCGGATGTCATCGTGCACGTCGTCGACGCCTCGCACCCGGACCCAGCAGCGCAGCTCGCGACCGTCCGCGACGTCATCGGTGAGGTCGGTGCCCGCGACATCCCCGAGGTCGTCGCGTTCAACAAGGCCGATCTGGTCGACGACGACACGCGCCTCGTGCTCCGCGGCCTCGAGCCCGGCGGGGTCATGGTCTCGGCACGCACGGGCGAGGGCATCGAGGAGCTGCTGGAGCGGATCCAAGACGCCCTGCCGCGCCCCGCGCTGCGCCTCCGACTGCTCGTGCCGTACCACCGTGGGGACATCATCTCGCGGCTCCACGTCCGCGGCGGCGTCGAGGACGTCGAGCACCGGGAGGACGGCACGCTCGTGACGGCCCGGGTGAGTGAGCGGGCGGCGGTGGAGCTCGAGGAGTTCCGCGTCGCGGAGGGGTGATCGACCCGACTGCCCGCCCGTCGCTGCGCTCGGTCGTCGCGCAGGTGGCAGAGTGCTGGTGTGACGGCGGCGCTGAGGACGGTCTACTCGATCGCCGTCAGCGCCGTGATCGTGCTGTCGATTGTCGCCATCCTGATTCCGGAGGTGAGCGCGATCGGCGGCGCGTGCTGCCTCGTGGCGCTCGCCGCCAGCCAGCCCTTGCTCCGACGCAGCCAACGGATGATCGCACTCGTGCTCGTCGCCGCGGGTGCCGCATTCGTCCTCATCGCGCTCGCCCTCGGGCATGAGATCGCACCACTCGAGCTTCTGCAGACCAATCAGGACATCGTCGCGATGCTCGCGACGGTGTCGTTCCTCGGTTTCGTCGCCCGGATGGCCGGTGAGGTCACGCCGCGGCTGAGCGGCACGCCCGCGGTGCTGCGCACCCTCGGGCTGACCCACCTCCTCGGGGGCTTCATCAACCTCAGCGCGGTCACGGTCGTCGCCGACCACCTCCGGACCCCGACCGGGCTCCGGCCCGCCGAGGTGCAGATCGTGACACGCGGCTTCGCGACGGCGGCGTTGTGGTCGCCGTTCTGGGCGGGCGCGGCGATCGCGATCGCACTCGTGCCCGGCGCGAATGTGGGACTCGTCGTGCTCGTCGGGATCCCGCTGGCACTCCTGGTCCTGCTCGTGACGACACCGACGATCCTCCGGGCGCTCGGCCCGGACCTCCCGAGCTATCGTGGGTATGCCTTGAGCTGGGCGCTGTTGAAGATCCCGGTCGCACTCGCCGTGACGCTCCTCGTGCTCCACCTGCTCCTACCGGAGACACCGATGCCGCGGCTCATCGCGCTGAGCGCCGTCGGGGTGACAGCGGTGTGGGCGGCCCTGCCGAGACCCCGCGAGTTCCCGCGGCGCTTCTGGGCGGAGGTGAGCCGGGCGGTGCCGTCCACGACGGGGGAGACCTCGCTGTTCGTCGCGGCCGGGGTCATGGCGATCGGGCTCAACATGCTCATGGCCGAGCTCGAGTTCGTCATCCCGATCGAGGCCTTCACGGTGCCGGTCGCGTGGGCCTGCATCGTCGTCATGATCCTCGGCGTCTTCATCGGCGTGCACCAGGTCATCACAATCGGCCTCGTCGCCGCGATCATTCTGCCGCTGCAGCCGGACCCGACGCTCTTCATGTCGGCCGTCATGATCGGCTGGGGCTCCGCGATCGCGGTCGGCCCGCTCGCTGGGACGCAGCTGTACTTGCAGGCACGCTATGGCGTGAACAGCCTGGTCACGGTGCGACAGAATCTGCCGTACCTCATCACGATGCTCGTGCTCGCCTGGCCGGCGCTGTTCCTCGTGGACCTGCTCGCCTGATTCCTCGCCTGTGGAGGAATGCGGGGGTCGCTCAGAGTGCCCGCAGCACCGAGACGACCTTGCCGAGGATCTCGGCCTCGTCCCCGAGGATCGGCTCGAAGGCCGAGTTGCGCGGCAGCAGCCAGGTGTGGCCGTCGCGCTGCCGGAACACCTTGACGGTCGCCTCGCCGTCGAGCATCGCCGCGACGATCTCGCCGTTCTCCGCGGTCTGCTGCTGGCGGACGACGACGAAATCACCGTCGCAGATGGCGGCGTCGATCATTGACTCGCCGACCACCTTGAGCATGAAGAGGTCGCCCTTGCCGACGAGCTGACGTGGCAGCGGCACGACCTCCTCGACCATCTGGTCGGCGGTGATCGGCACGCCCGCGGCGATCCGGCCGACGAGGGGCACCATGGCGGCGTCACCAACCGCGGCCTCGGACGGGGTCTCCGCGCTCGGCAGGTCGATGAGGATCTCCATGGCGCGCGGCCGGTTCGGGTCGCGGCGCAGGTAGCCCGAGAGCTCGAGCTGGTCGAGCTGGTAGGACACGCTCGAAAGCGAGGCGAGACCGACGGCGTCGCCGATCTCGCGCATCGACGGGGGATAGCCCCGGGTCGCGACCGAGCGGCCGATGAATTCGAGGATCGCCTGCTGCTTCTCGCTGAGCGTGGTGCGTCGACGGTGCTCGCCGGCTGGCGTCGGGTTGAGCTCGGTGATCTCGCCCACGGCGACCTCCAATGTCTATGGCCTGTTCGAAAGTGTATTCCGCAGTGAGGGCTCAGGCAAACATTCATTCGAACGTGTCGCGGAAATGTCTATGGCTCATTCGAAGATTGGCTTGCCTTTCGAAGTCCTCGAACGTATATTCGAAACACAGCTTCGCATCCCGGGACTCCGAATCCCGGCCGAGGAGGAGACCCGGGATGCGATGCCAGCCAGGTGGGCCGGCGAGGCCGACAGGAAGCAGGTTGCGATGAGCAGCATCACGATCAGCCCGGCGATGGGCGTCCGTCCCCCGACGCGCATGTCGGCGGCACGGCCGATGGCGTCCTCCAGGCCCGCGCCTCGATCGACGCACTCGGCGGCGACCTCGGTGACTTCGGCCGACGCTGTCGGTCGCACGCGGACGCCGCTCAGGCTCACGCAGCGTGGCCGTACCGTGCTCCTGTCGATCCTCGCGCTGCCGCTCGTGGTTGGCATTGCCGTCGCGGCGCTCGATGGCGGCGGCGCGACCGCGACGATGTCGGATCCCGCGTCGCTCCAGTACGTGATGGTCGCGCCGGGGCAGACGCTGTGGGGGCTCGCGACCGAGCTGGCGCCGGGGGCTGATCCACGCGACGTCATTGACGACATCATGCGGTTTAATCGCCTCGGCTCCGCCGACCTCGCCGCTGGGCAGCAGCTCGCCATCCCGCCGAAGTACGTGGACTGATCCGCGACTAGCCTGTTCGGGTGACCGAGCTCTCCGACCTGCCGATCCGCGACGACTTCTCGGGGCTGAGCCCCTACGGAGCCCCGCAGCTCGATGTGCCGATCCAGCTCAATGTGAATGAGAACAACTTCGGCATCCCCGCCGAGGTCGCCCGGGACATCGCTGCGTCCGTGGCGAGCGTGATCGAGGGCGTCAATCGCTACCCGGATCGCGAGTTCACCCAGCTACGGTCCTCGCTCGCCGCATTCCTCGGCCAAGGCCTCCAGCCTGAGCAGGTCTGGGCGGCGAACGGCTCCAACGAGGTCATCCAGCAGTTCCTCCAGGTGTTCGCGGGGCCGGGACGCACGCTGCTCGGATTCACCCCGAGCTACTCCATGTACCCGCTGTACGCCCGCGGTACCTTCACGACGTGGGTGTCGGAGCCTCGCGCTGCGGACTTCACGCTCCGCGCTTCGGACGCGGTCGCCGCGGTCGAGCGTGAGCAGCCGGACGTCGTGGTCCTCGCGCGGCCCAACAACCCGACGGGGACCGCGCTCGGCCTCGACGTCATCGAGGCGGTCTACCAAGCGGCGCCCGGGATGGTCCTCGTCGACGAGGCCTACCAGGAGTTCTCGAGACTCCCGAGCGCGATCGAACTGCTCCCTGGGCGGCCGAGACTCGCGGTGAGTCGCACGATGAGCAAGGCCTTCGCCTTTGCCGGCATCCGGCTCGGCTACCTCCTGGCGGACCCCGCCGTGGCGGACGCGCTGCGACTCGTGCGACTGCCGTACCACCTCTCGACGATCACGCAGGCGGCCGCGGTCGCGGCGCTGCGACACGCGCCCGCGATGCTCGCCAACGTGGACGCGATCATCCAGCAGCGCGATCGCATCATCCGGGAACTGCCGGCGCTCGGCTACACGCCGTATCCGTCCGAGTCCAATTTCGTGTTCTTCGGTGGTGTCGCCGACCCGCATCGCACCTTCACCGCGCTCGTCGATCGGGGCATCATCATCCGCGACGTCGGCATCCCGCACACGCTCCGGGTGACCGCGGGCACGGCGGAGGAGACCACCGCATTCCTCACGGCACTTGCCGAGGTGCCGAACAACTAGGCTAGGCAGGGTGAGCACGACGCCCCGCACCGCTGAGATCGCCCGCGAGACGAGCGAGTCGAGCGTGCGCGTCCACCTCAACCTCGACGGGACCGGCACCTCGCGGATCTCGACGAGCGTGCCGTTCTTCGACCACATGCTCACGGCCCTCTCGAAGCACTCCCTCATCGACCTCGAGATCGAGGCGCGCGGCGACATCGAGATCGACGCCCACCACACGGTCGAGGACACCTCGATCGTCCTCGGCCAGGCGCTCAGGGAAGCACTCGGCGACAAAGCCGGCATCGGTCGCTACGGCGACGCGACCGTCCCGCTCGACGAGGCGCTGGCCCGCGCCGTCGTCGACGTCTCCGGTCGGCCCTACTTCGTGCACTCGGGCGAGCCGGCCGGATTCGAGCTGCATCTCATCGGCGGCCACTTCACCGGCAGTCTCGTGCAGCACGTCTTCGAGTCGATCGCGCACCACGCGGGCATCACGCTCCACGTGACCCTGCTCGCAGGCCGGGACCCGCACCACATCGCCGAGGCCGAGTTCAAGGCGGTCGCCCGGGCGCTGCGCAAGGCGGTCGAACGTGATGCGCGCGTGAGCGGCATCCCGTCGACCAAGGGTGCGCTCTAAGGATGGCCGCTGCCAAACGGGTCGTGGTCCTCGACTACGGCTCGGGCAACGTGCATTCCGCGGCGAAAGCGCTCGAAGCGGTCGGGGCGAGCGTCGCCCTCACCGCTGATCGCGCGACCGTCCAGGAGGCCGACGGACTGGTCGTGCCGGGCGTCGGCGCGTTCGCGGCGGTCATGGCGGGCCTCACGGCGGTCGACGGGCCCGAGCTCATCGATCGACGCCTCGCGGGCGGGCGCCCGGTGCTCGGCATCTGCGTCGGCATGCAGGTGCTCTTCGAGCGCGGCATCGAGCGCGGCACCGACGCGGCGGGCCTCGGACAGTGGCCCGGGACGGTGCGGGCGCTCGTCGCCCCCGTGCTGCCGCACATCGGTTGGGCGACCTTGGAGGCGCCCGCGGACTCCGTGCTGTTCGACGGGATCCAGCAGGAGCGCTTCTACTTCGTCCACTCCTACGCGGCGACGAAGTGGGACATTACGGCGACCGGCGCATTCGTGCCACCGCGACTGACCTGGGCCGTACATGGCGAGCGGTTCCTTGCCGCGGTGGAGAATGGCCCGCTGTCGGCGACGCAGTTCCACCCGGAGAAGTCGGGCGCCGCAGGGCTCCGACTGCTCGGGAACTGGGTTGCCTCGCTGTAGCGGGTAGGCTCTGAGTCCGTTATGAGCCAGTTCTCCACCAGCCCAGCCCTCGTCCTCCTCCCCGCGGTCGACATCGCCGAGGGTGAGGCCGTCCGCCTCGTCCAGGGCGAGCTCTCGCAGGAGACCTCCTACGGCGACCCGATCGCCGCCGCGCACGACTGGGTCGACCAGGGCGCGGAGTGGATCCACCTCGTCGACCTCGACGCCGCATTCGGCCGGGGGGAGAACCGTGGCGTCATCAAGCGCGTCATCAAGTCCCTGCCCCGGCACGTCAACGTCGAGCTGTCGGGCGGCATCCGCGACGACGCCTCGCTCGATGCGGCCCTCGAGCTCGGTGCGAAGCGCGTCAACCTCGGCACGGCGGCGCTGGAGAACCCGGAGTGGACCGCCCACGTCGTCGGCGCGTACGGCGAGGCGATCGCCGTCGGTCTCGACGTCCGCGGCACGACGCTCGCGGCCCGAGGCTGGACGAAGGAGGGCGGCGAGCTCTTCGAGGTCCTCGAGCGCCTCGAGGAGGCCGGCTGTGCCCGCTACGTCGTCACCGACGTCCACAAGGACGGCACGCTAAAGGGCCCGAACCTTGAGCTGCTGCGCAGCGTCCTCGAGCACACCGACAAGCCCGTCATCGCCTCCGGTGGCGTCGCGACGCTCGACGACATTGCGGCGCTGCGCGAGCTCGTGCCCGATGGCCTGGAGGGTGCGATCGTCGGCAAGGCGCTCTACGCCGGTGCCTTCACGCTCCGCGCCGCGCTCGACATCGCGAGTCGCTGACACCCGCTGCCGGGAGGAATGCGGGATACGGCTATGTCGCATCGCTACGGCTCGACCGATGCCCACGACAGCGCGGGGCAGCCGTGGGCGGGGCGGTCCTTTCAGCCGAATCCCCGCGCCGACGATGACGGCACCGCTGACCCCGGACTGCTTGCGGCGCTCGTCGCCTTCCGGGCCGGGGAATCGGGGCAGGCCTCCGTCATTGCGGCGCTGCGTGGCGTCCGGCTGCTCGTGCCGCTGCTCGCGGAGGCCGGCGAGGTCGGGCTGACGCCGGAGGGCCGCGTCGTCGACAAGACGCAGGAGCTTTCGCTCGTCACGGTGCAGGCGCCCTCGGGGGGCCCGGCCATCCCCGCCTTCACCTCCGTCGCCGCGATGGGTCAGTGGAATGCTGGTGCCCGCCCGGTCCCGGTCGAGTCGGCACGGGTGGCGCTCGCGGCCGGCGCGGAGTCGGCGGTGGTCGTCATCGATGCGGCGGGGCCGACCGAGTTCGGCCTCCAGCGCAGCGCCCTCGCCGCCGTGGCGACGGGGACGGACTGGGTGCCGCCGTGGTCCGATGACGAGGTGCTCGCCGCATTCGCCAGCTGCCTTGTCGAGCCGGAGATCGTCGCGGCTGATGTCCTCCCGGGCGACCCGGAGGCGCGGCTGCACGGCCCCGAGGTGCTCGTGCGCCTCGCGCTCCGGCCGGGCCTCGACCGGGCGCAGCTCGACGCGCTGCTCGGGCGCGTGCAGCAGCGGTGGGCCGCCGCCGAGGTGCTCGCCGCCCGCGTCGGCGCGTACGCCATCAGCCTCGTCGCCGCCTGACCCGGCCCTCGCAGCGTCGTTGCCGCTCGCGGCTCAGTTGACCGGGCCGGTCCACTTCTCGCCTGGGCCCTTGCCAGGCTCATCCGCGATGGGGGAGGCCTCGCGGAAGGCAAGCTGCAGCGACCGCAGTCCGTCCCGCAGCGGGCGCGCGTGCAGGTCAGCGATCTCGGGGGCGCCAGCGGTGATGAGCCCGGCGAGCGCATTGATGAGCTTGCGGGCCTCGTCGAGGTCGACCTCTTCGCCCGCGTCGGGGGACTCGGACAGGCCGAGCTTGACGGCGGCCGCGCTCATGAGGTGGACCGACACGGTCATGATGAGTTCGACGGCCGGCACCTCCGCAATGTCCCTCGTCGCGTCATCGATCAGTGTCTCGTCGCTCATGGTGCCTTCTGCTAGACTTTGTGCGGCTTCCGGGCGACTTGCCCGCGAGGCTCGAAGTGGAGATCACTCCCACCTGGCAGCCGCTCTACGAGGTTACCGGGTAGTTGCACTCCGCCGGACCGCACCCAGTGCGGGCGGCAGCTGTGAAGGGTGCAGGCGGTCCGCATTCGTGCGGGACCGCGAGGACGCAGCGCTCCACGGGTGCCCAACGAACCACGAAGGAGCAGCGCATCACTGATCCGCGTACCAATGACCGCATCCGGGTCCCCGAGGTCCGCCTCGTCGGCCCGACCGGAGAGCAGGTTGGCGTCGTCGCTATTGACGTCGCCCTGCGGCTCGCCCGGGAAGCGGAACTCGACCTCGTCGAGGTCGCGCCGAACTCGAAGCCGCCCGTGGCCAAGATCATGGACTACGGGAAGTTCAAGTACGAGGAGGCGCGGAAGGCGAAAGACGCCAGACGCAATCAGGCCAACACCGTCCTCAAGGAGGTCCGGTTCCGCCTGAAGATCGACAAGCACGACTACGAGACGAAGCGCAAGCACGCCGCTGAGTTCCTCCAGGCGGGGGACAAGGTCAAGGCGATGATCCTCTTCCGGGGCCGCGAGCAGTCGCGTCCGGAGGCCGGGGTCCGCCTGCTGCAGCGCTTCGCCGAGGAGGTCGCGGAGTATGGCTCGGTCGAGTCGACCCCGACGATTGACGGGCGCAACATGGTCATGATCATCGGGCCCCACAAGAACAAGGCCACCCTGAAGGCCGAGGCGGCGAAGCCCGCCACGGCCCCGGCCGCGCAGACCACCCCCGCCGAGTAGCGCTCGGCGAGCCTAGGAAGAGAAGAAGATGCCGAAGCAGAAGTCGCACTCCGGTGCGAAGAAGCGTTTCAAGGTGACCGGTACCGGCAAGGTCATGAAGCAGCAGGCGGGTATGCGCCACAACCTCGAGGTGAAGCGCTCGAAGGTCAAGCGCCGCCTCAACCAGGACAAGGTGCTCGCCCCGGCCGACGCCAAGGTCATCAAGCGGCTGCTCGGCTGAGCTGACGGAAGACGTAAGGAGAAGAAGACATGGCACGCGTCAAGAACGCCGTCAACTCGCACAAGAAGCGCCGCACGATCCTCGAGCGCGCCGAGGGCTACCGCGGGCAGCGCTCGCGCCTCTACCGCAAGGCGAAGGAGCAGGTCACCCACTCGCTCGTCTACGCGTACCGCGACCGTCGCGCTCGTAAGGGTGAGTTCCGCGCCCTGTGGATCCAGCGGATCAACGCCGCGGTCCGGGCCGAGGGTCTCACCTACAACCGCTTCATCCAGGGGCTCGGCCTCGCCGGCATCGAGGTGGACCGCCGTCTGCTCGCGGAGCTCGCCGTCAACGAGCCGAAGGCGTTCCAGGCGATCGTCGACGCCGCCCGCAAGGCACTCCCGACGGACGTCAACGCGCCGAAGGCGTAATGCCCCGTCGTCTGCCACTGACCGGCGCTCGTGTGTTGATCACGGGCGCCGGTTCTGGCATTGGGCGACGGATGGCGCTCGGGGCCGCCGAGCGCGGCGCCGAGGTCGTCATTTGGGACATGAATGCGGCGGCCGCCACCCGCGTCGCCGACGAGATCACTGCCGCGGGTGGGCAGGCCTCGGCCACGGCGCTCGACGTGACCGACGCCACCGCGGTCGCGGCGGAGGCCGTCGCGGCCGGGCCGGTCGATGTCCTCATCAATAACGCCGGTGTCGTCACCGGCAAGCGACTCCTCGAGGCAAGTGAGGCGCAGATCCGCCGGACGTTCGAGGTGAACACGCTCGCGCTGTATTGGTCGACTCGCGCATTCCTGCCGGGCATGCTCGAGCGCGGCCGAGGCAAAGTGGTCACGATCGCGTCGGCCGCCGCACTCGTCGGGGTCGCGAAGCAGACCGATTACGCGGCCTCGAAGTGGGCCGCGTTCGGGTTCACCGAGTCGCTGCGCGCGGAGCTGCGCAAGGATGCCGCACCCGTCTCGACGCTCATCGTCGCCCCGTACTACATCGACACGGGCATGTTCGCGGGGGTGCAGACCAGGTTCCCCGTGCTGCTGCCGATTCTGCAGGAGCGCGATGTCGCGCGGAAGGTGCTCGACGCGATCGAGTCGGGGCGGCAGCAGCTCATCATGCCGCCGTTCTCGGCGCTGACCCCGGCGCTGCGCATGCTCCCGGTCGTGGCGATGGATGCCCTCGCTGATGCGCTCGGCATCAATTCGACGATGGACGAGTTCACCGGGCGCACGCCGTGATCGACAACCCGCGTGCGCCTCGGGTGCGCCGGGTCGCGCAGTTGCTGCGCAAGTCCGTGCGGCGCGACACCGGGCTGTTCCTGCTCGAGGGGCCGCAGGCGGTCGGCGAGGCGCTCGCGAGTCGACCGGAGCTCATCGTCGAGCTGTTCGCGGTGGACACCGTCCTCGATCGGTATCCGGCAATCGCCGCGGCGGGCCCCGTGCTCGCGAGCGAGCGGGTGCTCGGCGCGATGTCGGACACGGTCACCCCGCAGGGCGTCATCGCGGTCGCACGGCAGTTCGCGGCCGGGCTCGCCGAGGTGGTCGCGGCTCGGCCGCGGCTGGTGGCGGTGCTCGAGGAGATCCGGGACCCCGGGAATGCGGGCACCATTCTGCGCGCGGCCGATGCGGTGGGCGCCGATGCCGTCATCTTCTCGGGGGATACGGTCGACCCGTACAACCCGAAGGTCGTCCGGGCGACGACCGGCTCGCTCTTCCATGTGCCGCACGTCGTCGGCGTCGACCTCGCGACGACGGTCGCCTCGCTCCGGTCGGTCGGGCTCCAGGTGCTCGCGGCGGATGTCTCGGGGGAGGACCTCACGGCGGTGCGCACCGATGGCTCGCTCGCCGCCCCGACCGTCTGGGTGTTCGGCAACGAGGCGCGGGGGCTTGATGCCTCCCGGCTGGCACTGGTGGATCGCGTGCTTCGCCTGCCGATCTTCGGTCGCGCCGAGTCGCTCAATCTTGCGACGGCCGCGAGCGTCTGCCTCTACGAGAGCGCGTTTGCCCAGCACGCCTGAGGCGTCGAGGTCAAGCCAGGGCGCTCCGAGTCCGCTGAGACTTTTCCAAGAAACGCCACCGAGACCGCTGATGAGCGACTGAATCCGGCGGGTTCGCCCAGTCGGCCGACGTAGCGTCGTGCTTTACCGACGACCACCCGTGTCGTCAATGCCCCAGTTCGGGGCAGCAACGAGAGGACAACGCAATGCGAAGGAACTCCAAGATCATGCTCGCGACCGGCGCGACCGCCCTGGCCCTGATCGGGCTGACGGCGTGCGGGCCGACTGCGGCCGAGGAGAACCCGACCGACACCACACCCGGCGTTGAGCAGCCGTCGACGCCGGTGCAGCCGGCGCCGGCCCCTGAGACGACGCTCCCGGGTGACGACGAGTCCGACGCCCCGGGCGATGAGGCGACTGACTCGCCGACCACGCCCGACCAGCCGGGCGATGAGGAGACCACGAAGCCCTGAGCCTCGGGTGACTTGCGGGCGGGGACGGCCATTGGCCGTCCCCGCCTTCGTCGTCCTCCGGTGCCCCGATAGACTTGACGATCGTGTCGACGCTCATCACCGAGGAGGCCGTCCGGGCTGCCGTGACCGCCGCGCTCGAGGCCATTGCGGGCGCCGAGGACGCTGCCGCGCTGCGCAGCGTCCGGAGCGCACACGCCGGTGAGGGCTCCCCGCTCGCGAGGCTCAACGCCGCCATCAAGGACCTGCCGGGTGCGGACAAGGCCGCCGCGGGCAAGCTCGTCGGCCAGGCACGAGGCGAGGTCGGCCAGGCGCTGACCGCGCGCGAGGCCGTCGTCCTCGTCGCCGAGGAGGAGGCGCGACTCGCGGCCGAGGCTGTCGATGTCACCGCGCTGCCGGACCGCCAGCGCTTCGGTGCCCGGCACCCGCTCAGCATGCTCATGGAGCGGGTGAGCGACATCTTCATCGGCATGGGTTGGGAGGTCGCAGAGGGGCCGGAGCTCGAGAGCGAGTGGTTCAACTTCGACGCCCTCAATGTCGACGCTGACCACCCCGCTCGCAGCGAGCAGGACACGTTCTGGGTCGACCCCGTCGAGCGCCATCTCGTGCTGCGCACACAGACGAGCCCCGTGCAGATTCGCTCGCTGCTGTCCCGGGAGTTGCCGGTCTACGTCGTCTCACCGGGCCGGGTGTTCCGCACCGACGACCTCGATGCGACCCACACCCCCGTTTTCCATCAGCTCGAGGGCATCGCGATCGACCGGGGCCTGACCATGGCGCATTTGCGTGGCACGCTCGAGCATCTCGCCCGGGCCATGTTCGGTGAGGGCGCGCAGATCCGGCTCCGCGCCAACTTCTTCCCGTTCACCGAGCCGAGCGCCGAGATGGACGTCTGGCAGCCGCACGCCAAGGGCGGTGCCCGCTGGGTCGAGTGGGGCGGCTGCGGCATGGTGCACCCGAACGTGCTTCGCGCGGCCGGGATCGACCCCGAGGAGTACCAGGGGTTCGCCTTCGGCATGGGCATCGAGCGCACGCTGCAGTTCGGGCATGGCCTCAACGACATGCGCGACATGGTCGAGGGCGACATTCGATTCTCGAGGCAGTTCGGGCAGGTGATCTGAGTGCGTGTCCCCGTCAGCTGGCTCGGGGAGGTCGTCGACCTCCCCGAGGACGTCACGCTCGAGCACCTCCACGAGGCGCTCGTCCGCGTCGGCTTCGAGGAGGAATCCGTGCACGGCTTCGGCGTGACCGGTCCGATCGTCGCCGGCCGGGTCCTCGAGCGCACGCCCGAGCCGCAGAAGAACGGCAAGACGATCAACTGGGTCCAGGTGGACGTCGGCGAGGACGAGCCGCGCGGCATCGTCTGCGGCGCGCACAATTTCGAGGTCGGCGACCTCGTCGTGGTGTGCCTGCCGGGCGCGGTGCTGCCCGGCCCGACGCCGGAGGAGCCCTTCCTCATCGCCGCCCGCAAGACCTACGGGCACGTGTCCGACGGCATGATCGCCTCGGCGCGGGAGCTCGGTCTCGGCGACGACCACACCGGCATCATCGTGCTGGGCCGCCGCGGCATTGACGTGCCCCCGGGCACCGACCTGGTGCCGATCCTCGGGCTGGCGGATGTCGCCGTCGAGATCAATGTCACGCCGGACCGGGGCTACGCGATGTCGATCCGTGGCATCGGACGCGAGTATGCGCATTCGACCGGAGCGCACTACACCGATCCGGTCGCGCGCGTCGCGGAGCGCGCGGACGCTGCCTCCGGCGTCACCGGATTCCCGCTTACGGTGACCGACGCGGCACCGATCCGCGGGCGCGTCGGCTGCGACTCCTTCATCGCACGGGTCGTGCGTGGCATTGACGTCGGGCGACCGAGCCCGCCCTGGATGGTGGCGCGGCTGCGGCTCGCCGGCGTCCGCTCCATTTCGCTGCCGGTCGACGTGACGAACTACGTCATGCTCGAGTTCGGGCAGCCGATCCACGCCTACGACCTCGCCACGCTCACCGGTGGGATCACCGTCCGCCGGGCGACCCCGGGGGAGACGCTCGTCACCCTCGACGGTCAGGAGCGCCGCCTGCACCCCGAGGACCTGCTCATCACCGATGACTCCGGACCGATCGGCATGGCGGGCGTCATGGGTGGGCTGACGACCGAGGTCACCGACGACACGGTCGA
Organism: Microbacteriaceae bacterium; assembly: GCA_035556075.1. Taxonomy (GTDB): domain Bacteria; phylum Actinomycetota; class Actinomycetes; order Actinomycetales; family Microbacteriaceae; genus 73-13. Next base: position 59,337 of record DATMFQ010000047.1, read on the forward strand.
CGTCCTCATCGAGGCGGCCCATTTCGACCCCGTCTCCATCGGGCGCGCGGCTCGGCGGCACAAGCTCGTGTCCGAGGCCTCGAAGCGCTACGAGCGCGGGGTCGATCCCCTCGTCGGTGCCGCGGCCGCCCAGCGGGTCGTCGACCTGCTCGTCGAGTACGCCGGGGGTGTCGAGGACCGGGCGTACGGGGGCCGTCTCGTCGACGTCGCACCCCCGCCGGTGCTCGACTTCGCCGTCGACGCCGCCGCGCGGCTGGTCGGCGTCGACTACACCGAGGACGAGGTCGTCGGCACGCTGCGGGTCATCGGCTGCGCGGTCGAGGTCGCGGCGCCCGGACGGCTCCGCGTGACCCCGCCGACATGGCGGCCCGACCTCCGCGGCCGCGCCGACCTTATCGAGGAAGTCGCACGGGTGGCGGGCTACGACCGCATCCCCGCGACGCTGCCGATCGCCCCGCCCGGGCGCGGGCTCAGCGACGCGCAGCGACTGCGCCGGGCCGTGTCCGCCTCGCTGGCGGGCGCCGGCCTCGTCGAGGTGCTCAGCTACCCCTTCACGGCCGAGACGGACGCGGAGCGCTGGACGCCGGGCCGCCCCGCGATCCGGCTCGCGAACGCGCTCGACGGTGCGCTGCCGTGCCTGCGCACGAGCCTGTGGCCCGGTCTCATCCAGGCGGCGCGGCGCAACCTGAGCCGCGGCCTCACCGAGCTCGCGATCTTCGAGGTCGGGCGCGTGTTCCTCCCCGAGCCGGGCCGCCAGTACGGCTCCGACGCGCTGCCGGTCGGCGACGCACGGCCGGACGAGGCGACGCTGCAGGCCCTATACGAGGCCGTCCCGCCGCAGCCGTGGTCGCTCGGCTGCCTGTTCCTCGGCGATGCGGTCACGAAGCAGCCCGGCGCGACGGCGGTGCCCAGCGGTATCGCGGACGCGGTGTCGACCGCCCGCCACCTCGCCGCGGCGCTCGGCGTGCGGCTCGAGATCTCGCAGGGCACGCATTCCTCCCTCCATCCCGGTCGGACGGCGGTGCTGTCGATCGACGGGCAGCCGATCGGCCTCGCGGGGGAGCTGCTCCCATCCCTCGCAGCGGAGCTCGACCTGCCGCGCGTCGTCGCGGTGCTCGAGCTCGACCTCGACGCGCTCATCGCGGCGGTTCGGCAGGCCGAGCCCGTCCCGATCGCGGCGCTGCCCGCGGCGACGCAGGACGTGTCACTCGTCGTACCGGCGGAGACGGTCGTCGGGGAGTTGCTCGCGGCGTTCACCGCCGGCGCCGGTGCGCTGCTCGAGGAGGCGCACCTCGTCGACGACTACCGCGGCTCCGGGGTGCCGGAGGGGTCGAAGTCACTGACCTTCGCGCTCCGCTTCCGCGCCGCTGATCGGACGCTCACGCAGGCCGAGGCGACCGAGGCGAAGCTCGCGGGCGTCGCGGCCGTTGCGGGCCCCTTCGCCGCGACCCTCCGCGACTGAGCCGATCCGATCAGGGGACGAGCACGATCTTGCCGCGGACCGCGTGGGCATCGCTGGCCCGGTGCGCCTCGACCACCTCGTCGAGGGGGAGCACCTTCCCGATCTCGACGGAGAACGCACCGCTGAGGATGAGCGGCTGCACGATCTCGATCGCCTCGCTGCGCAGCGCCTGCTGCTCGTCCGTCAGCGGCACCGCCGAGCCGCCGCTGTAGGCGGTGAGGCCCAGCGAGTCGGCCTTGGCACCCGCGACGATCGTCGCAAAGCGGCTGCGGTCGCCGAGCAGCTCGATCGACTCGAACGCCTCGTCGGTGCCGGCGAGGTCGAGGACGACAGTGAAGCCCTCGGGCTCGAGCTCCCGGAGCCGGTCGAGGAGGCCATCGCCGTAGGCGACGGGTGTCGCACCGAGCTCCCGCAGCCGGTCGAAGCTGCGCGCGGACCCGGTCGCGACGACGGAGGCCGCGCCGAGGCGGCGAGCGAACTGGATCGCAGCCTGTCCGACCGCGCCCGAGCCGGCGTGGATGAGGACGCGGTCACCCGTGGTGACGCCGAGCGACTTGACCGACTGGTACGCGGTGCCGACCGGGATCGGCAGCGCGGCGCCGACCTCCCAGCTGATCCCCGGCAGCTTCCGCGTCAGGTTCGCAGGCCGGGCGACGGCGTGGGTCGCGGCGGCGCCCTGCGTGCCCCCGAAGATGACCTCGTCACCGACCGCCCAGCCGGTGACGTCGGCACCGACAGCCGTGATGATGCCCGCGCCGTCGTAGCCGACGCCGCGTGGCGCCTTGAGCGGCTCGGAGGCACGTCCGCCCGAGCGGATCTTCGAATCGAAGGGGTTCACCCCGTGCGCCCGCACCTCGATGAGCACGCGGTCGGGACCCGGCGTCGGCACCTCCCGCTCCGCGATCGTGATGACGTCGGGACCGCCGAGTTCGGCGTACTGTGCGAAACGAGCCATGCCGCTAGCCAAGCACGGCGGCCAGGGCGAGTCCACTTGATGACGGGAGGAATGCGGTGGGGACGAATGCGCCACCGCACCCCAGTTCGGATCATGGGCGCCGACTCGCTAGACTCGGAATTCCTGTCACGCTGACACCTGGTGCTCTCTGACGCCGCCGATGCCAGCGCACCGCGTCCCCCCGAGGAATGGAGCCCGTTTGTCCGTCGTGCTGCATGAACAACTCGTTCCCGTGTTTGACGAGGTCATCCGCCGCAACCCCGGTGAGGCCGAGTTCCACCAGGCGGTCAGCGAGGTGCTCGAGACCCTCGGCCCGGTCATTTCGAAGCACCCCGAGTACGCCGACTCCGAGGTCATCCGCCGACTGTGCGAACCGGAGCGGCAGATCATCTTCCGGGTGCCGTGGGTCGACGACAAGGGCCGGATCCAGCTGAACCGCGGGTTCCGCGTCGAGTTCAACTCCGCGCTCGGCCCGTACAAGGGGGGTCTGCGCTTCCACCCGAGCGTCTACCTCGGCATCGTGAAGTTCCTCGGCTTCGAGCAGATCTTCAAGAACTCCCTCACCGGGATGCCGATCGGCGGTGGCAAGGGCGGCTCGGACTTCAATCCGAAGGGTCGCTCCAACGCCGAGATCATGCGCTTCTGCCAGTCGTTCATGACGGAGCTGTATCGCCACATCGGCGAGTACACGGACGTCCCGGCTGGGGACATCGGCGTCGGCGGCCGGGAGATCGGCTACCTCTTCGGCCAGTACAAGCGCATCACGAACCGCTACGAGTCCGGCGTCCTGACGGGCAAGGGCCTCACCTGGGGCGGTTCGCAGGTGCGGACGGAGGCGACCGGCTACGGCGCGGTGTTCTTCGTCGACGAGATCCTGAAGGCCTCCGGCCAGGACTTCGTCGGCAAGCGGGTGAGCGTGTCCGGCTCGGGCAATGTCGCGATCTATGCGATCGAGAAGGTCCAGGAGCTCGGCGGCCTCGTCGTGGCCTGCTCGGACTCGGCGGGCTACATCGTCGACGAGCAGGGCATCGACCTCCATCTCGTCAAGGACATCAAGGAGGTGCGCCGCGGGCGCATCTCGGAGTACGTGTCCGAGCGGAAGTCCGCGAGCTATGTGGATGGCGGTTCGATCTGGGACGTGCCGGCCGAGATCGCGCTGCCGTGCGCGACGCAGAACGAGCTGGATGAGGACGGCGCTGCCTCGCTCATTCGTAACGGCGTGCGCATCGTCGCCGAGGGTGCGAACATGCCGACGACGCCGGCGGCGAGCCGCGCGTTCTCCCAGGCCGGGGTCGCATTCGCCCCGGGTAAGGCGGTGAATGCGGGCGGTGTCGCCACGAGCGCGCTCGAGATGCAGCAGAACGCCTCGCGCGACAACTGGACGTTCGAGCACACCGAGGAGCGCCTCGCCACGATCATGCGCGGCATTCACGACCGCTGCCTCGAGACGGCGGAGGACTTCGGGTCGCCCGGGGACTATGTCGTCGGTGCGAACATCGCGGGCTTCACCCGCGTCGCGGACGCGATGCTCGCGCTCGGCATCATCTGAGCGACGTCACCGCAGCGCCCCGCGACGAGGCAGGCGCGAGGAGCTCCTGGTCCCCGCCGCCTGATCTCAGTCCTCGAGCTCGGGCCTGACGATCTCGGACACGAGCGCCGCGGTCTCCCCACCGAGGAGGCCGAGCCCGGCGTACTGCTCGAGTCGCGTGCGCGAGTCGGCGATGTCGAGGTTACGCATCGTGAGCTGCCCGATGCGATCCTCGGGACCGAATGCGGCGTCAGCGACGCGCTCCATCGACAGCTTCTCCGGGGCGTACGAGAGTGCGGGGCCGCGGGTGTCGACGATCGTGTAGTCGTCGCCGCGCCGCAGCCGCAGGGTGACCTGCCCGGTGATTGCTGAGCCGACCCACTTCTGCAGGGACTCGCGGAGCATGAGCGACTGCGGGTCGAGCCAGCGCCCCTCGTACATGAGGCGGCCCAGGCGGCGGCCCTCGAGGTGGTAATTCGCGAAGGTGTCCTCGTTGTGGATCGCCGTGACGAGCCGCTCGTAGGTGATGTGGAGGAGTGCCATGCCGGGCGCCTCGTAAATGCCGCGGGACTTCGCCTCGATGATGCGGTTCTCGATCTGGTCGGACACGCCGAGGCCGTGGCGTCCGCCGATCCGGTTCGCCTCGAGCACGAGCGCGACGGGGTCGCCGCCGAAGTCATTGCCATTGATGGCGACGGGGCGGCCCTGCGCGTACTGGACGGTGACCTCCTCGGTCTGAATCGTCACCTCCTCACGCCAGTGCGCGACGCCCATGATGGGCTCGACGAGGTCGAGGCCGGCCGAGAGCTCCTCGAGGTCTTTCGCCTCGTGCGTCGCACCCCAGATGTTCGCGTCGGTCGAGTACGCCTTCTCCGCGGAGGCGCGGTAGGGGTAGCCGTGTGCGACGAGCCATTCGCTCATCTCCTGCCGGCCGCCGAGCTCGGTGACGAATGCATTGTCGAGCCACGGCTTGTAGATCCGCAGATTCGGGTTGGCGAGCAGCCCGTAGCGGTAGAAGCGCTCGATGTCGTTGCCCTTGTAGGTCGACCCGTCACCCCAGATCTCGACGCCGTCGTCGTGCATCGCGCGCACCAGCATTGTGCCGGTGACGGCACGGCCGAGCGGTGTCGTGTTGAAATACGTCTTGCCGCCGGTGCGGATGTGGAATGCGCCGCACGCGAGTGCCGCGAAGCCCTCTTCGACGAGCGGGCGACGGATGTCGATGAGCCGCGCGATCTCGGCGCCGTAGCCGAGTGCCCGTTCGGGGATCCCGGCGATGTCCGGCTCGTCCGGCTGACCGATGTCCGCGGTGTACGTGCAGGGCACTGCGCCCTTGTCGCGCATCCACGCGACGGCGGTCGCGGTGTCGAGCCCGCCGGAGAATGCGATGCCGACTTTTTCGCCGACCGGGAGTGAGGTGAGGACCTTGGACACGGTCCCCAAGCGTACCGGGGTGAGCGCAGGGACCGGTTGTCCGACGGCAGTGCTACGTTCGTCGCATGAATACGGTGGCCATTCGTGACCTGCGGAACCGGACCGCTGACGTGGTCCGGGTCGTCGAGGGCGGCGAAACGGTGACGCTCACCAACCGGGGCCGCCCGGTGGCGAGGATCGTGCCGATCGACCCGGCGCCGCGCAAGCAGTACTTGACGATCGAGGAGTTCTTCGCGATCCCGCAGACCGATCCGGGTATGCGGCAGATACTCGAGGAGTTGGGCAGTGACGGCCGAGACTGGCAGGTGCGGGAGTGAGCGACTCCCGACCATCCGCCGGCCTGCTCGACACGACCGTGTTCATCGCGCATGCATCGGGGCGGCCGCTCGATCGCGCCGCATTCCCCGAGCTGCAGTACGTCAGCGCGATCACTGCGGCCGAGCTCGAGGCCGGGGTGCACCGTGCGTCGGACGAGCGGGTGCGATCGATGCGCATGCAGACGTGGGCGCGCGTCGTCGAGCTCGACCTCCTTGACGCCGATCTCGGCGCCGCGCACGAATGGGCGGTGCTGCGCAGCCGACTCCTTGTCGCCGGGCGACGCGCCGACATCAACGACCTCTGGATCGCGGCGATCGCGAAGGCGAATGACCTGTGCGTCGTCACTCAGGATGACGGATTCGACGTCATCGCAGAGCACGGCGGCCCCGAGGTCATCAAGGTCTGAGGGCTCAGGTGCGCGTGCGGTGAGATAAAGTGGGGATGTGATCGGGACCGCAGTGGACGTTGAGCACGCCTCGCGTGACTCCGTGCTGCGCCGCCCAGGCCGCCGACGCTAGGCGGCGTGCCTCCCCGCGCCTTCGCATTCGTCCATGAATGCGCTGCAGCGCCACCGCACGTCGCCACCGGATGCAGTCTGTTGCGAAAACTAAGGTGGTCATCATGTCCTTCTCCGTCGCTGTCGCGGGCGCGAGCGGGTACGCCGGCGGCGAGGTCCTCCGGCTGCTCAGCGCGCACCCGGACCTCGAGGTCCGTACCGTCACCGCGCACTCGAGCGCGGGCGACCCGCTCGTCGCACATCAGCCGCATCTGCGCTCGCTCGCGCACCTGACGCTGCAGCCGACCGACGTCGAGCACCTCGCTGGGCACGACGTCGTCGTGCTCGCGCTGCCGCACGGCAAGTCGGGGGCCATCGCCGAGGAGCTCGGGCCGGACACCCTCGTCGTCGATGCCGGCGCGGACCACCGGCTCACGAGCGCACAGGACTGGGCCGACTACTACGGCGGCGATTA
>DATMFQ010000048.1:0-27929 GCA_035556075.1 Microbacteriaceae bacterium
CGGGTTGGCGGGATCGGCGCTGAGCGTGCCGTCGAATGCGGTGCCCACCTCGAGCGCGGCCCGTTGAATGGCCTCGATCTCGAACGCGAACGGCTTCGAGCTGCCGGTGCCGAGCTCCCCCGACGAGTTCGATCCGGACACGGCGGTGCTGAGCCTCGCGGTGCCGAGTGCGGCGTCAATTGGGATGTCCAGAGCGAAGGGCAGCGGCGCCGAGGTCGACAAGCCGGCGATACCGGTCGCATAGGCGCAGCGCAGCATGCGCGCATCGCCGATCGTTGACACGCTGCACGTCCAGTCCGCGATGCCATCGCCGTCGCCGTCGGCCGGGGTGCCGGTCGCGACCGGGATCCAGCCGCCCGTCGCGGGGTCGAGGACGCTCACCGGGAAGGCGCTCGGCACGAGCAGTCGCATCGTCACGTCCGCGGAGGTGGCGCCGTCGCCGAGGTTCGAGACGTCCGCGGCAAATACAGCGGTCGTGCCGGGGTAGGCGTCGACCTCCTGGAAGATGCTCATCGTCAGCGCGAGCTGCGAGGACGGTGTACCGCGGACGACGACCGCGGGATCACTCTCGCCGAAGCCGTCAGCGTAGGCCGTGACGTAGTAGTTCCAGGTGCGCTCGAGCGGGAAGGCCGGGGTCGCGACGGTGTCGGTCTCCTCCTGGTCTGCGCCGCTGAGGTCATCGAGCAGCTCGAGCGTGTCCGGCCCGACCTCGCCGACGAGCTCCCACCTGCCCTCGTCGGTACCGAATGGCGTGGTCCACTCCGGCGCCTCGGTGCCCGCCCACGGGTCGTCCTCGGTCGGGGCGGCGTAGTCGAGCGAGCGGTACACGCGGTAGCCGTCGACATTCGTTGCGGCGGAGGGGGTCCAGCTGAGCTTCACCTTGCCGGAGCCGCCGAGCACCCGGACCGATGCCGGCGGCGGCGGCTCGCCGAGGGTGATGACTGCGACCTGCGCGGAGGGGGCGCTCACCGAGGTGGTGCTCACCGTCGTCACGCGGTAGTAGTAGGTGGTCCAGCCTTCGAGGTACTCGTCGTCCGCCCATTCGTCGACGTACTCGAAGACGTTGCCCCCGGCGGAGACCGGGATGTCGGCGATCTTCGTGCCGAGCGCGGCGGGGTCCGCCGAGCGGTACACCTCGAAGCCGAGCAGCGGATTCGTGCCGAGCACCATCGGCCACTGCCAGCTGAGGCTCGCCCCGATGCGGTCGTCGAGGGCGAAGGCCTGTACCTGCTGCGGCGGGTCCGGTGGGACCGTCGTCGAGACGCAGTCGCCGTGCGAGCCGTCGACGTACTCGACGTCGTCGGGGAGGTGGAGCGTGCCGCCGAGGCCGTTCGTCGCGACGAGCCGCCCAGGGCCGGTGACCACGAGGTCGCCGGTGAGCCCGCAGGCGTCGCCGAGGACGAGGGTCGAGCCGTCGAGGACGATCTCAGCGCCCGAGGAGCCGAGCAGCTTCGAACTGACCTCGAATGTGCCCCCCGCGGCCCCGATGCGCGCCGGCTCGCTGCCGACGAACTCGATCGTGCCGCCCGAGACGACGCTCGTGCCCTCGCTCAGGGCGACGAGCGAGCCGGCGCCGGACTCGGTGCCGGCGAGGAGGAGCCGACCCCCCTCGCCGAGGGTCGCCGTCCCGTCGAGCAGGCCCAGGGCGTTCAGGGTCTGCGTCTTGCCGTTCAGGTCCATCGACAGTCCGTCCTCGAGCACGAGCGAGGCGTCGGGCTTGAGCTGCTCGCCGCGGGCCCAGACGAGCTGCCCGGCGGTGGCGCTCGCCAGCGGCGACTCCGAGGCGATGGGCGTCTTGAACGCGCGGCTGAGATTGCCCTCCGAGCGGTTGAGCTCGAGGCGGACGTTGCCGGTCATGCTGAAGACGCCGACGTTGCCGGCCGCGTCGCCGACCCGGATCACCGCATTCGTGAGGTCGGCCTGCCGCGGGCCGACGCCGTCGACGAGCTTCGTCGACTCGACCATGACGTCGGAGACGACCTGCCGCTCGAGGCTGAGCTTCGAGTCGTCCGACATCGCGATCGTGACCTGGCCGTACAGCAGGCGCAGCCCGAGCCGGACCGACACGCCTTCACTGAGCACGATCCGGCCGAGGCGGTACTCGTGACTCGAGTTGAGGTTCGCCCCCGAGGAGCCGGGCCGGAACTCGAATGTCCCATCGATAAGATCGTCGTTGATCGGCTCGATCACGACGGGGGTGTCGAAGACCACCGTCGAGCCGTCGACGGGCACGCCGTTCGACCAGTTCGCCGGAGACGCCCAATTGCCACCGGTGTCCGGGCCGATCCAGGTCGTCGGCTCACCCGCGGCGGCCAGCGCCCTCGGCACGGGCCCGAGCAGCACGCCGCTCGCAGCAATGGCGAGCGCGGCGAGGACCGCGAACGCGCCGCGGAGGATGCCGGGGCGGACGCGGCGGGTCCAGCGAACACTGCGCAGGAGACCGCCGCGCGTCCACCTGGCGCGCGAACTAACCGTCGCGTAGCGCGGAGATCCCCCCACCCGTCCGACGCTACGCCGTCGGCGCGGCGGGTTGCTAGCCGGGCGCCAACCCTTTTCCGGGGGTTGTGCCCGGGGGCGTGCGAAGCGAAGGAAGTTCTGGCCGTCCGGTTGCACTATCCATCCGTGACGCCGGCTCGTCCTTCACTTCGCACGTCCGCGCCCCGCATGCGCGGACGAATCGGCCCAAGGCAACATGGAGGCCGACGGACGGGGCTACCGGGCGACGACCCGGCGGACGAAGTCGTGCGGGCGCATGACGAGACGCCCGTTCCAGTTCGGCCCGAGCTCGAGCAGATGACGGTCTGAGGTGACCAGGAGGAGCGCGTCGACTGTGGGATCCTTCACCAGAGCAGCGATGAGGTTGTCCTCGTGGTCGGACACCCCGTGGTCACGAGGCTGCGGATCGACCACCGCGCCGCCGGAGAACTCGCAGATCTCCGCGACCGCGACGGTGAACGCCTCGACTGTGGCTTCGGTCTGCCCGACCGTCCGCAAGACCCTGGCGATGTTGCGCAGGATGTGGGGTGAGGCGAACAAGCGGAATCGCGAGGCGAACGCGAGCGAGACCGCGTCGGCGGCCGGGTTGTCAGTGGTCGGCGGCACGTCTGGCAGCAGCGGCCACGACCCGTCTGCACCGAGGATGTAGTCGAGATAGACGTTGATGTCGAAGACGACCGGCGTCGTCGGCTCGATCACGACGCGGCGGCCTCGCGGATCAGCGCCAGGACGTCCTCGGTGGAGTAGATGCGGCCACCGCGCTCAGCCCGTGCCTGCTCACGGAGCGCGTGCAGGCGCTCGAGCCGGAGCCGGCCCTGATAGTCGCGCACGGCGATCCGGAGGAACTCGCTGCGGTTACCATGCCCGAAGTGCTCGACCACCTCGTCCAACGCCGGACGCAGGTCATCCGCGACCGCGATGCCGACCGTCTTGGCTGCCATAACTCTCCAGTTGCCTATGCGTAATCAACGCTCCTCAGCGTAGCAGAGACGGTTGATCGCGGCGCTGCGCGGACAGGTGCTTTTCCATGCGCCGGGGCTGCGGGTGCAGGACATCACCCAGGTTGCAGCTGTCGCCGATGTCCCAATTCATCTGAGACACATGTCCCGACTCATCACAAACGTGCCCCTGGAGAGATTCGAACTCCCGACGCCCTCCTTAGGACGGAGGCGCTCTATCCACTGAGCTACAGAGGCGGCCTGCCGATTCTATCGGCCGCCTGCGCGCACTACCCCGGCGGGTAGAGGAATGCGGGGATCGAGGACGCCGCGATCGTGCGGGCGCCGTAGCCGCTCGTCACGTCCCAGTTGTACTCCTCGATGAGGATCGTGCCGTCACCGTTCACCGCGGACACGTAGGCGACATGGTTCGCTCCGTAGCCAAACCAGGCGATCGACCCGACGACAGGCTCCGAGCTCGTCAGCCACCCGTTGTTCAGCCACGCGTCGTACCAGTCGCGGGCGTTCCCACCGTTCGGGGTGAGGACGCTCCACGGCAGCGCCCACGGCTCGCCGTAGGAGCCGACATCACGGTTGAGCCGCCAGGCGGCGAAGTCGGTGCACTGGCCCATCGTGTAGTTGAGCGAGGACTGACCCCAGGTGATGCCCGACCAGGGGTAGTCGTTGCCGATGAAGCCGGGGGTCGCGATGAAGGTCGTGCGGTAGCCGGCGGCCATCGCCTCGCGCTGCTGCTCGACGGACTGCGCATCGAAGACTTCCCGGACCGAGGCCGCTGCACCACGCTGCAGCCCCTCCGACAACTGGATCGACTGCGGGTCGATCTCGCTGCCGGCGCCTGCCGCGAGCGGCCGGTCCCCCGCAATCGCGGTCGGGGCGAGCGCGGGCGTCGCGAGGGCGGTCTCGGCGATCGCGGGCGGGGTGAGGCCCGTGCCGGGGAGCATCGAGACGACGCCGAGCCCACCGACGACTGCGAAGACGAGCGCGCCCATGAAGGGGCGCTTTGCGCTGTTCGCAGCCGGCATAAATGAAACTCCAGGCGTCAATGGTTCGACTTCGCACGGATGCGACCTAGGCACGATACGCAGCAAACCTGTGAATTGTCGAGCAGGAATCGTGAGTGTCGCCGATCACGCCGCAACCGAGGGCACCAGATACTCGCCCCAGTCGGGCTCGAGCCGCTCGACGCCGCGCACGAGCCACGTCGGCCCGTGCGGGGCCCTCGGCCGGACGCGGAGGGTCCAGCCCATCTCGGCGGGCGTGCGGTCGCTCTTGACGTTGTTGCACGTCAGGCAGCAGGCCACCAGGTTCTCCCACGAGTCCGTGCCACCGCGGGAGCGGGGCAGCACGTGGTCGATCGTCGTCGCGTGACCGCCGCAGTAGCCGCAGCGCTGCCGGTCCCGCCGGAGCACGCCGCGGCGCGACACCGGGACCCGCCGACCGGGGATGCGGACGTAGGTGCGGAGCACGATGACCGACGGCCGGGACCAGCACATCGTGCTCGAGCGGACCGGGTGCCCCTCATCAGCGGCGAGCACCGTCGCCTTCTCATGCAGCACGAGCACGAGCGCCCTCTTGTACGACACCACCGCGAGCGGTTCGTAGCCGGCATTGAGGACGAGCGTGCGCATCGCGGGCTACCTCCGAGCCCGGACTATCCGGAAGGCGGACCAGGGCTGCCCGCTCGGCGCACACGGCGACATGGCTGGGCTGCCGAGCGCGTCGCCCATCCCATCCTCCCGTCGCGAAAGGTTGCTGCTGCGGATACCAGACTACGCCCGTGCCGACCACTGACCTGACACACGACACTCCCTGGCGAGGCTCGATACCGGGTGAGGAATGCGGGGGACGCGACCACCGCATTCGTCCCGTCGGCATCAGGCCGTCAGCAGCGCCCGATCAGGCCTCGAGGAAGACGTGCCCCGCGGTCTCGGGCCCGATGATGAGGACCGCGTCGCCGACGGCGATCCGGAAGTCCTCACCCTCCCGGGTGACCGTCACCTCGGCGCCGGGCACGATGCCGGCGTCCTTGAACTCCTGGAGGAGCTCGACGTCCACCTGGAGCAGCTCGCCGAGGCGGCGCACCCGCGAGGTGACCGGGCCGTCACCGGTGCCGAGCGCCGCGGCGAGACCGACCACCCCGGACATGAATGCGGGGGACGTCGGCCCGCCGAGTGCCTCGAGCCCCGGAATTGGGTTGCCATACGGGGACTCGGTCGGCTCGCCGAGGATCTCGTACAGCCGGCGCTCGACCTGCTCGCTCATGACATGCTCCCAGCGGCATGCCTCGTCGTGGACGAGCTCCCAGTCGAGGCCGATGACGTCGGCGAGGAGCCGCTCGGCGAGGCGGTGCTTGCGCATGACGTTGACGGCGCGGCGGCGGCCCTCCTCGCTCAGCTCGAGGTGACGGTCGTCGGTCACCTGCACGAGGCCATCGCGCTCCATGCGCGCGACCGTTTGCGACACGGTCGGTCCGGAGTGGCCGAGGCGCTCCGAGATGCGGGCACGCAGCGGGACGATCTGCTCCTCCTCGAGATCGAGAATCGTCCGCAGGTACATTTCGGTCGTGTCGACGAGATCGGTCACGCGCACTCCTCCATCGGGCCCGGCGAGACCAAGAGTATCGCCTCGGTAGAATCAACCGGTGCCGACCATTGAAATTCCGGGCCACCTCATCCCCGCCGACGGCCGATTCGGCTGTGGGCCGTCGAAAGTCCGCCCCGAGCAGCTCGCGCACCTGCGGGCGCACGCCGATCTGCTCGGCACCTCGCACCGGCAGGCGCCCGTCAAGGACCTCGTCGGGCGGGTGCGCACCGGGCTCGGTGAGCTGTTCCGCATTCCTGACGGTTATGAGGTGCTGCTGGCTGGCGGCGGCTCGACGGCCTTTTGGGACGCCGCCGCATTCGGGCTCATCGAGCGGCGCGGCGAGTTCCTGAGCTTCGGCGAGTTCGGCGGCAAATTCGCGAAGGCGGCGAGTGCGCCATGGCTCGAGGCCCCGCACGTCGTGACCGCCGAGCCAGGCTCCCGGTCGAGCCTCGAACTCCTCGACGGCATCGATGTCTACGCCTACCCGCACAATGAGACCTCGACGGGCGTCATGGCCCCGGTCGTGCGGGCCGAGGCGGAGGGCGCGCTGACGGTCGTCGACGCGACGAGCGCGGCGGGCGGGATCGACTTCGACGTGGCCGCGGCCGACGTGTACTACTTCGCGCCGCAGAAGAACTTCGCCTCGGACGGCGGCGTGTGGTTCGGCCTGTTCTCGCCGGCCGCGATCGAGCGGATCGAGCGGATCGCCGCCTCGGGGCGCTACATCCCCGACTTCCTCTCCCTGCAGCAGGCGGTCACCAACTCCCGCCTCAACCAGACCCTCAACACCCCCGCGGTCGCCACCCTCCTCCTCATGGAGGCGCAACTCGACTGGCTGCTCGCCAGCGGCGGCCTCGCCTTCGCGGACGGCCGCACTCGGGATTCCTCCGGAGCACTGTATGAATGGGCAGAGCGCGTCCCGTACGCGACCCCCTTCGCCGCGGACCCCGCGGACCGCTCGCAGGTCGTGGCGACGATCGACTTCGCGGACTCGGTCGACGCGGCCGCGATCGCCAGGGCGCTGCGAGCCAATGGCATCGTCGACACCGAGCCGTACCGCAAGCTCGGGCGCAACCAGCTGCGCATCGCGACCTTCGCCGCCATCGACCCGGCCGATGTCCGCACCCTCATCGGGGCGATCGAGTACGTCGTCGAGGCACTCTAGAGGCGAGGCCTACTCCTCCTCGTCGGAGGCCGCATCGTCGAGTGCGTCGATGTCGACGCCGTCGATGTCGCCGTCGCGCATGCTGCCGACCGGCTCGTCGTCGGGGTCGTCGATCAGGTCGTCCTCGTCGTCATTGTCATCGTCATCGTCGTCATCGTCATCGTCATCGTCATCGTCGTCATCGTCATCGTCATCGTCGTCATCCGAGTCGGTGTCATCGAGGTCCTCGTCGTCCTCGTCATCGTCGTCCTCGTCATCCGAGTCCTCGTCCTCATCCGAGTCGTCGCTGTCCTCCCCCGACTCCACGGACCCCGTCGCAGACGCCGCGGCCGCGAGCTCGGCCTGCTGCGCCTGCCACTCGGCGAGCCGGACCGACCACGGCACCCATTCAGGCGACAGGAGCGCGCCCTCGCCGGGGATGAGCCCCAGCTCGAGCACCGTCGGGGCCTCACCGTCGACGGTCGCGACGGTGACGACCCAGGACCAGCCGCGGTAGCCAGCCAGCGTGCTCTCGAAGACGACGTCGACGAGGGTGACGCCGTCCTGCTGCTCGGGCCGCGGCGCCTCGGCGACCGGCGCACCGACCGTGGCAGCGGGGGTCACCTCAAGAAGTGCCGCGTGCGCGACCTCCTGCATCGGCGAAGCCACGGGCTCAGGCGTCCAGCTCGTCGGCGACCCGGCGGAGCATCGCCGCGATCTTCGCCGCGTTGGCCCGCTCGGGGTAGCGGCCGCGCTTCAGCCCGCCGCCGATCGAGTCGAGCACCTTGACGAGGTCCTCGATGATGACCGCCATGTCGTCCGCGGGCTTGCGCTGGAGTGAGACGCGGCTCGGCGGCGCGTCGAGGACGCGCACCGAGAGGGCCTGGGCGCCGCGCTTTCCGTCCGCGATGCCGAACTCGAGTCGGACGCCGCTCTTGATCGTCGCGCCAGCGGGGACGGCGGAGGCGTGCAAGAAGACCTCTTGGCCATCATCGGTCTGGATGAAGCCGAAGCCCTTGTCCTCGTCGTAGAACTTGACTCTGCCGGTCGGCATCGTGACTGACTCCCTGGTTCAACGTCCCACTGCGGGGACCGGTCGATTCTAGCCGACGCCGCTACGCTGGGACCGTGGCAAAGACGACGGGCAGCCCCGCAGACGACCCCGACGGTCCGGGGCTCGGCACCCCCGAGCGGATCATGGCCGCGATCTTCGTCGGCATCATCGTGCTCTGCGTCGCCGCATTCATCCTGCTCATGGCCGGGTCCGCCGGCGGCTGGCTGGATGGAGCGCTGTACATGCTCGTCTACTACATCCCGTTCATCGGGCTGCCGGTCGCGCTCCTCCTCATGATCGCGCTCACCATCACGCTCGCGGTGCGCCGCTCCCGCGCCAGCCGCCGTCCCTGACCCGAGCCCCGCGCCTCCCCGCGCCTCCCCGCACCGCCCGCTCAGGCCAGCTCGCGCGCCCGGCGCACGTGGTCGCGGGCGTGCGCGATCGCCGCATCGAGGTCGTCAAAGAGGTGACGGACATGTCGGAGTGACGCGAGCACGCCGACCCGGGTCGCGAGGGGCAGGTGCCGCGGCTGGATCCCCTTGAGCAGCACCGTGATGCCGCGGCGCTCGAGCCCCTGCACCATCTCGGTGATCGACCGAGCGCCTGTCGCATCGAGGGTGCCGATCCGCGACATCCGGACGATGACGACCTCAACGTCGCGGACTTGCTCGACCGCGGCGACGACCGCCTCCGCGGCGAGGAAGAAGAGCGCACCGTCGAGCCGGAAGAGCGCGATGCGCTCGTCCCCCTCGATCGGCTCGCCGGGGAGCGCCTCGCGCACCGCATTGCCGGAGCGGGCGACCGCGCGCAGCGCGATGACCGCCGCGAACACGATGCCGACCACCACCGCGATAATGAGATCGAATGCGACGGTCACCCCCGCCGTCACGAGGAAGATGCCCGCATCGGCTCGGCTGGCCCGCACCACGGTCAGCGCCGTGCGGTAGGACACCATGCGTACCGCGGTGACCATGAGCACCCCCGAGAGCGCGGCAAGCGGGATTTGGCTCACGATGTTCGCAGCTAGGTAGACGATGGCCAGCAGCACGAGCGCGTGCGTGATCGAGGCGAGCCGAGTGCGGCCGCCGCTGCGGATGTTCACTGCGGTCCGCGCGATGGCGCCGGTCGCCGGCATCCCGCCGAAGAGGCCCGAGGCGATCGAGGCGAGGCCCTGGCCGACGAGCTCCCGGTCGGCGTGGTAGGCGCCGGTGTCGGCAAGGCCCGCAGCGACCCGGGCCGACAGCAGCGACTCGATCGCCGCGAGGGCCGCGACCGCGAAGGCCGGGCCGAGGAGCGCGAGGACCATGGGCCCGTTGATGGGTGGGAGCGTCGGCGCGGGCAGGCTTGCGGGGAGGTCGCCGATGAGCGCGACGGGGATTGGGACGCCCGCCAGCCCGGACGCCCACACCGCGAGGGCGACGACCGCGATCGCGACGATCGAGCCGGGGAACTGCTCCCGCCACAGCTGGAAGCCGACCATGATGAGCACGACCGCGATCGCGGCCGCGATCGACCACCACACGACGGCGGGGTCAGCGAGACCGAGCGATTGGATGGCGGCGATCAGCGCATTCGTCGAATGGTCCCGCCCGTGGAAATCGGTGACACCGACGGCCGCGGGCACCTGCTGCAGGAAGATGATGATCGCGATGCCGAGCGTGAAGCCCTCGATGACCGGCCAGGGGATGATCGTGACGAGGCGGCCGAGCTTGAGCAGGCCAGTGACGAGCACGATGAGTCCCGCGAGCAGACTGACGGTCGCGACGGCGCCGACGCCGTGCTGCGCGACGATGGGGGCGAGGACGACGACCATGGCGCCGGTGGGACCGGAGACCTGGATATTGGAGCCGCCGAAGATCGCCGCGACAAGGCCCGCGACGATCGCGGTCACGAGGCCTGCCTCGGCGCTCACCCCGGAGGAGACACCGAATGCGAGGGCGAGCGGCAGCGCGACAATGCCGACGGTCAGGCCCCCGAGCAGGTCGCCACGCCACGTGCGCGGGAGCTGAGCGTAGTCACCGCGGCCCGGCAGGAGCGGCCGCAGGTAGCCGCTCATCGCCGCACCCCCGCATCGCCGCTGATCTCGGGAAGGGCGTCACTGGCCCGGATCCGCGCCTCGGTGTCGTGCAGCGCGAGGCGGAGCAGGCGGCGGGCGCTGCGCAGGAACTCGGCGACCTCCGGGTGCGCGAGCCGGTAGTAGACGTAGCTCGCGCGACGCTCGGAGACGACGAGGCCGTGCCGTCGGAGCACGCCGAGGTGCTGGCTGAGGTGGGACGCCTCGAGCCCGGTCTCGGCCATGAGCGTCGTGACCGGGAGCTCGTCGACGCCGACCAGGAGCTCGAGGACGCGGACGCGGACCGGGTGCGCGAGGCCTTTGAACATGTCGGCCTTCGCCTGATACAGCGGCCGCGCCTCGGGCCAGGGTCGGGAGTCGCTCGCTGATTTCACAATTTCATCATATCGCAAACTCGGGATCCGCATTCCTCCTGCCCCTCCCCCTGCGCCACGCACCCTCGGCGGAATTGTGCGGCGGAGGGCGCCGGGACAGACGAATGCGGGACTTACGGCAGCGTGAGGCCGATGAGCCGCGCGGTGCGCAGCAGCGGCTCCGCGAGCCGCTCGTGGTCGAGCTCGTGCAGCGAGACGAGTGCGAGCAGGAGCGGTGACGCGCCCGCGGCCCGACCGGGCACGACCGCCGACATGCCGTAGCGGGCATGAACGACGCGGCCGCGGCCAACCGCGTAGCCGAGCCGCCGCGCCTCCCGGATCTCCTCGGTGTCGTCATCGCTCGGGGGCTGGAGCGCGGCGAGCGCATTGCGCATCGACAGCGGGCCCGAGGGGTGCTGGAAGCCTGGCGGGGTGACGACGTGCACGGACGCCGTGCTCGGGGTCTTCGCGGCGATCGTCGTGAGGACGTCACCGTCCGCACCGACAAGGGAGGCGGTCGCATCGGTCTCGTCGGCGAGCTCCGCGAGCATCTGGTCGACGCCCGCGGGGAACTGCGCGGAGAAGGCGCGGGCGAGCTCGAGCGTGCCGACGCCGAGCAGATACCGCTTCTGCTCGTCACGTCGCACGAGGCGGTGCTTCATGAGCGCCTCGAGGATCCGGTAGAGCGGGGCGCGCTGGGTGCTCAGGTGCCGGGTGAGGACCGTGATAGTGAGGCCGTCCGGGTGCGCTGCGAGCAACTCGAGCAGCGCGCCCGCCCGGTCGACCGTCGTGGCCACCTGCGGGTTGGACTTCTCCTCGCTCACGCGAGTCCCCCATTCCTCGAAATGCGGCCATGGCGACGTCGCCAGGCCAGACGACACCCTAGTTCAATAAAGATACGTGTGCGTCCCGGGGCACGGAACCCCGGGACGCACACGGTGGGATCACTCCGTGAAGAAGTCGATGACGTCCTTCACGTACGGACCGTAGGCCGTGATGGCCTCGATGTCCGGCAGCTGCTCGAGCAGCTCGACGGTGTCGAGCGGCGGGAGCCCGCCGGGACCGGGGGTGCCGGGCATGACCGGGTAGAGGCCCGCATCGGAGAGCGCCTGCTGGCCCTCCTTGCTGAACTCCCAGTACATGTACAGCGACGCGGCGAGCGGGTTCGGCGAGTCGTTCAGAAGGCACTGCGCCGACTTCGTCCACATGTTGCCACCGCCCTCGGCGAACGGGAACACGAACTCGATCGGGGCGCCCTGCGCCTTGATCTCGACGAAGTACGGGTAGTAGGCGAGCGCGCCGATCGGGTAGTTGCCCGAGGCGACCTCCTGGAGGACGAGCGCGTCCTTGGCGACGAGCGTCACGTTCTCCTTGATGCCCTCCTTGATGCCGGCGTACTTCTCGTTGTTCGCCTCCGGGTAATCCATCTGGGCGAACGTGAACGCGGCGGCACCACCGGCGGCGGGCGTGACCATCACGACCTTGCCGGCCCACTCGGCCGAGGTGAGCTCTTGCCAGCTCTTCGGCGCGTCCGCGACGTCGAGCAGGTCGGTGTTCACCGCCATGCCGAAGACGGCGACCTGCTGGAACTGCACGGAGTCATCGACGCCGAGCCACTCGGCCGGGACGTCCATGATGTGGTCGAGCGGCTGGCACCAGCCGTCAACGCCGAGCGAGACGACCGGGGTGCGGCCGTCCGAGGCGATGTCGGCGACGAAGTTGCCGGTCTGCTTCTCTTGCTCGAGCTTCGCGAGTCGCTCAGCGGACTGCAGCTGCTGGTAGGTCACCTCGATGCCGGGGAAGCGCTCGTGGAAGGTGTCGAGGAGGGCGCGCGCCGGCGGCGGGCCGTACACGACGACCTGCTTCTGTCCGGCGGCGATGGCCTCGTCGTAGAGCGCCTGGAAGGCAGCCTCCTCCTCGGGGGTGCCGAGCGCGCCGCCGTAGGGCGACTCGGTCGAGGGGGCGGACTCCCCAGGAGCGGGGGCGGGTGCGGGCTCGGCAGCGCAGCCGGCCAGGAGGGCCAGCGGGAGGAGGAGCGCAGCTGCGGGGAGCCATCGTTGGCGGTTAGACATGCGCGACACGACCTTTCATGGTGATTGCTCGCTCGATGCGGGAGTGACGGGTCCGGTTGAGCACCCGGAGCCCTCCCTTGACCACTGCCCAGGCAATGCCACCGACCACACCGACGGTGAGCATGAGCAGTAGGAACAGCGCCGCGGCTTCGGAGGCGTAGCCCTGGCGATAGAGGTCGTAGGCCTGGACCGCGACGGTCTGCATCGTCGGGGACGACAGCAGGACCGGCAGGCTCAGGTTGCCCGCGACGCCGATGCCGGCGATGAACCAGCCGGCGAGGAAGCTTGGCAGCACGAGCGGGAGGACGACCGTGAAGAATGTGGTGACCCGACTCGCCCCGGAGATCCGCGCCGACTCCTCGAGTTCGGCGGAGATCTGCAGCACCCCGCCCTCGACCGCGCGCGTCGCGATCGGCGTCACGACGACGATGAAGCCGAGCAGCAGCATGATCGGCGTGCCGATGAGGTTGCGCAGGCCCGGTACCGGCAAATACGCGGTGATGAGCGCGAGCCCGACGAGGACGCCCGGAATCGCGACGGGCGCCCAGCTCACCGCCTGGTTGAAGAAGCGGATGAATCGGCCGCCCCGCACCGACAGGTGGCTCATGACGAGCGCGATGGTCGCCGCGAGGAAGCCGCCGATCGCCGCGAGGATGAGCGTGAAGGTGATGAGCCCCGCGGTCTTGCGGTCGCCGAGCACGTGCTCGTAGTTGAGCGTCGTGAAGCCGAGCGAGACGCCGAAGAGCGGCTGGAAGGAGCCGAGCACCATCTGCACGAGCGGGATGACCCCCGCCCAGCACAGGACGACGATGAAGACGGCCGTGAAGACCCACTGCACACGGCCGTAGCTCTTCGGCTCGGGGCGGAAGCCCTTGCCGGTGATCGTCGAGAAGCGCTTCCCGCCGAGGATCCAGCCGCGGATGAGCACGAGCACGACGACGAGCAGCATGAGGATGAGCGCGAGCGTGCTCGCCCCCGCGTAGTTCGGGATCGCCTCATTCGCCGTCAGCGTCGTGTACACCGCGGTCGAGAAGACGTGGATGTCGGCCTGGATGCCGAAGAGGAGCGGCAGCTCGAATGCGCTGAAGCCGTAGGAGGTCATGAGGACGAAGACGCCGAACATCGTCGGGCGCAGCAGCGGGAGCGTGACGGTGAAGAATGCGGAGACGCGCGTCGCCCCATTCATTCGCGCGGCATCGTCGAGCGCGGCGTCCATCCGCGCCATCGGCCCGACCATGAAGAGGTAGCCGACGGGGATGACGTAGCCGATGACGACGATGAGCATGATCGGCCAGCCGGAGCCGAACGGCGAGCCCTCGATGCCGAAGACCTCCCGCAAGAAGATGTTGACCGGTGCGGCCTTGCCGTTGACGACGAGGTACCAGCCGAGGCCGTAGAACAGCGACGGGATGACGAGGATGACGGCCATGACGGGGGTCATCCAGCGCCGCAGTGGCGTCGTCGTGCGCACCGCGACCCAGGCGAGGAAGGTACCGATGATGAGCGCGCCGAGGCTCGAGGCGGCGGCGAGGACGATCGAGTTGAGCGTCACCACCCAGGTGCTCGGCCGACTCAGCGTCTCGATGAAGGGGACGATCGACCACTCCCCTTGGCCCGCGAGGTTGCCGACGCGGAACGAGGCGGCCGCCATCGTCAGCGGCGGCAGCAGGAAGAGGATGAAGAGGACGAGGATCGCGAGCCCGAGCAAGAGCTTGCCGACGAGCCGCTCACCGCGCCAGCCCGCGGGGATCCGGCTCGGCTTGTCCCAGTTCGCGAGCGCCCGCGTCGAGGGCCCGGTCATTCGCGCGATCCGATCTCGACGAGGTCGGCCTCGGCGTCCGGCGCCGGAGCGGTCCGCGCGACGGGGAAGATCGACACGAGGTCGGCGTCGATCTCGACCCAGGCCGTCGCGCCCGCCTCACGGTGCATCGTGTGCCGCCGGTAGGCGCGCTCCGACTCGGCGACGCGCAGCGAGGAGCCGCCACTGACGATCCGGTACTCGTTGCGAGAACCGAGGAAGTCGATCCGGTCGATGATGCCGCGGAACGCGAGCCGCGCCGCACCGGCGGGGGGCTGCTCGGAATGGACGAGCGCATTCGCCGCCCGGAAGGCGACATTGATCGTGTCGCCCTTGACGACCGACCGGCCCGCCGCGCTGGCCGGCAGCGCCGCGGTGTCGCCCGAGTCGGTGAGCCGGAACTCGATCTCATCGCCGCGGACCTCCGTGACGGTCGCTGCCAGCAGATTCTCGAAGCCGACGAATTTCGCGACAAACTCATTCGTCGGTCGGGAGAAGATCTCACCCGGCGTACCCGACTGCTCGAGGAGACCCGCCTGCATGACGATGATGCGGTCGCTGAGGTGCATCGCCTCCTCGAGGTCGTGCGTGACGTAGACCGAGGTCGTGCCGCCGAGGGCGTGGAGGCGGAGGATCTCGTCGCGGACCTGTCGGCGCAGCGAGGGGTCGAGGTTCGACAGCGGCTCGTCGTACAGCATGAGCTGCGGCCGACTCACGACGGCGCGGGCGAGCGCGACCCGCTGCTGCTGCCCACCGGACAGCGAGGTCGCCGGCCGGTTCGCGTACTGCGCGAGCCCGACGATCTCGAGGATCTCCAGTGCCCGGCGGATCGCCTCCTGGCGCTGGACCCGGCGCCGCTTGAGCGGGTACATGATCGTCTCGATGACCGTGAGGTGCGGCCAGAGCGCGTAGCTCTGAAACACCATGCCGGTGTCGCGTCGCTCCGGCTGCACCTCGACGCGCGCCTGGCTGTCGTACACCGTGCGCTCGCCGATCGTGATGCGTCCCGAGGAGGGACTCTCGAGGCCGGCGATGCAGCGCAGCGTCGTCGTCTTGCCGCAGCCGCTCTCGCCGAGCAGGGTGACGAACTCGCCCTCCTGCACCTCGAGATCGGCGCCCTTGATCGCGTGGAAGTCGCCGAAGTGCTTGTGCAGCGCGCGGACGGTGAGTGAGGACAAGGTGAACTCCGTTGTTACCTGACCTGGAGACGTGCTCCAGCCGTATCAATATTGGATGTTAGGTGCTGTATCTATTCGATGCTAACCAGACGACCGGGTCGGGCGTCAAGGGATCGCGCGGAGCTACCCGGCTTGGGATGCTGGCGCCGCCTGCGACGCCTGCCTGCCGGAGAACTGCTTGAGCCATTCCTCCGAGGGCATGACCCGCTCGTGCTGCGGGTGCGGGCCGGGGATGAAGCCGATGCCGCCGATCTCGATCTCAGGGCCGGTGGGCAGATCCTTCGACATGAGGTACTGGCCGACTCGGTCGAAGGCCGCCTCGGCCATGAGCGCGTGATTCGCCGCGGTGAGGATGTCGCGGTGGATCCGCTCGATCCGGCGGCCTCGGAACACCGCCGGGGCACCCGTCTGCTGGAAGATCAGGTCGATCGCCTCCCGCGACACGTGCACCGAGTGCAGGAGCGCTGCCTGCAGGCGCACGCGGAGGTCATAGTTGACCGGCCACTGCTCGACGGCGTCGTCGTACGCCTCCGCGACGAGCTCCCAGAGGTAGGACCGGGCGGCGCGGACCATCGTGTCGGCCTTGCCGAGCGCGATCTGGTGCATCTGCTCCTTGCCGAGCTTCGCCTGCCGGTAGGAGCCGTGGCGCGCCGAGACATGCACGAGCTCGGTGAACTCCTCGATCGCGGCCTTCGCGAGCCCGAGCGCGTGCGCGCCGTGGGCCATGACGTTGAACCAGTAGCGGTAGAGCGCGCGGTCGTAGGGGCGCTTCCAGATGCCCGCCTCGTTGACCATCTCGCGGGGGACGAAGATGTCCTTCACCTCGAAGTCGCCAGAGCCGGTGCCGCGGAGGCCGTGGCCGTCCCAGGTGTCGATGAGCGTCGCATCCTTCGCCGGCCACAGCCCGACGACGAACCACGGGAGCCCGTCCCGGTCATTCATCACCGGCTCGTCGTTCTCGTCGTAGAGGATCGAGCGACCCGACAACCAATTCGCTTCCGGGGAGCCGCTCGTGAACGACCAGCGGCCGGAGATCCGGTAGCCGCCGGGGACGCGGACGGCCTTGCCGCCGGCGCGACCGACGTTCGACGCCATGATCCAGCGGTCTTCGGCGAGGAGCTTCTCCATGACCTCCTGCTTGAGGAAGGTCTGCCCCGAGTGCAGCATGCACAGCCAGCCGACCGAGCCGTTGACGCGGGAGATCTCCTCGACCGCGTCGAGCCACTCGAGCGGGTGGACCTCGAGCCCGCCGAGCTCGCGCGGCAGGAAGGCGCGGTAGATGCCGTTGTCGTAGAGGGCGTCGGTGATCTCATCCGGGACGCGACGCTCGTTCTCAATGACGTCCTCGGCGGCGCGGAGCATCGGCTCGAGCTTCTTCGCCTCCTCGAGGAGGGTCGGCCGACCCTCGACCTCGGGATAGGTGGCGGGGTAGGGCGCCAGCGGCGTCTCGACGGTCATGCTCATCGGAATCCTCTCTGATCCTGCGGCTCGTGAGTGCTGTATTGATACGCAGCGGATACTCGCGATACGCCATTGTGCGGAGGCGCGCAGCGGATGTCAAGTCCAGGAATGCGGATCCGCCGATCTCTTGGAGTTTCACTATTATGCGCCTTGCTCACCTATTGATACCTGCCGTATCGTGGGCATTCGAGCATGAACCAAGGAGAGAGGCCTCAACGATGAGCACGATCCAGCGCACCACGGAGGCTTCGGCCCCGCGCCCGGCACACCCCGCCCGTCCAGCTGGCTCCGCTGGCCCCGTTGCGGGCGAGCTGCTGGACCAGCGCGGCTTCCGGGACACGATGGGCCGCTACCCGACCGGGGTCGCCGTCATCGCGGCGATGACCCCGACGGGACGTGCGGGGCTCGCCGTCAACTCCTTCACCTCCGTCTCGCTCGACCCACCGCTTGTCGCCTTCTGTCCCATGCTGACGAGCACGTCGTGGGCGCAGCTGCGGCCGGTCGGGGGCTTCGCCGTCTCGCTGCTGCGCGAGGACCACGAGTCGATCGCACGTCGCTTCTCCCAGAAGGGCATCGACCGCTTCGCCGAGCATGACTGGGTCGAGAGCCCCGCGGGCCACCCGGTCCTCGCCGACGCACTCGGCTGTCTCGACACCACGGTCGAGTCGATCAGCCTCGCGGGCGACCACGAGGTCGTCATCGCCCGGGTCGACCACTGGTCGCAGGTCGACGATGGCCGCCCGCTCGTGTTCTTCGGCGGCCGCTACCACCGCCTCCCCTGAGCGGGTTGGGCGGCGGGACCCGACCCTGCCGCGAGCGCGCGCCACGCCCGGCGCGTCGGCCCCCGCATTCCTCCCACACCCGCGCACGCCGCACCCCCGCATTCCTCGCCCATCTCGGCCGCGCCAGGCCCGCATTCCTCCCACACTCCCCTCGGTGTGCCCGTTTTCACCGAGTGAGCCCGAATAAACGGGCACACCGGGTGAAAACGGGCACATGGGGCGCGGGAGGTCAATGCCGGGCAGCTCGGGGCGGACCTCGCGGGCCGAGGGAATGCGCCGGGAGCCGCTAGCGTTCACAGCTAATGTGGATGCTGAACACAGACCACATTCGGCAAACAATCAGAAGGTGGACACCATGACCACAGGACCACGCATCCTCATCGTCGATGACGAGCCGAACATTCGTGATCTGCTCACCACGAGCCTGCGCTTCGCCGGCTTTGCCGTCCGCGCGGTCGGCAACGGCGCCGCGGCCATTTCCGCCGTCATCGAGGAAGAGCCCGACCTCATCATCCTCGACGTCATGCTCCCCGACATCAACGGCTTCGGCGTGACGAAGCGGCTGCGCGCCTCCGGGTATGCGAGCCCCATCCTCTTCCTCACCGCGAAGGACGACACCGAGGACAAGATCACCGGCCTCACCGTCGGCGGCGACGACTACGTCACGAAGCCGTTCAGCCTCGACGAGATCGTCGCGCGCATCAAGGCGATCCTCCGTCGGACGATGCAGGTCGAGGACGAGTCGGTCATTCGCGTCGGCGAAGTGACGATGGACCAGGACACGCACGAGGTCACGGTGAACGGCCACGACATCGACCTGTCCCCGACCGAGTTCAAGCTGCTGCGCTACCTCATGCTCAACCCGAATCGAGTGCTCTCGAAGGCGCAGATCCTCGACCACGTCTGGGAGTACGACTTCAACGGCGACGCAGGCATCGTCGAGAGCTACATCTCGTACCTGCGCCGCAAGGTCGACGCGCATACCGAGGAGCCGATTATCCAGACGAAGCGCGGCTTCGGATACATGCTCAAGGCCAAGACCGGCTGAGTCGGCTGCCTCCGGCGGACCGGGCGGACCGGACGTTGCCGACCGTGGGCTTGTTCGGCGGGCACCAGGCACTCCGGACACCCACTCGCCGCAAACACCCACGCTCACCGAACTAGCCTTGAGGCCTCATGCACGACAAGCTCGCTCAGCGCTGGGACGCAATCTCACTCCGGACCAAGATCACCGGCGTGACCGTCCTGCTGCTCAGCGCAGGGCTCGTCGTCGCCGGCCTCGGCACGATGGCCGTGCTCCGCGGCTACCTCATCGAGCAGGTCGACCGGCAGCTGGCCGTCGCGCTCGGCGAGCTCAGCGCCGACGGCACGATCCAGCTCAGCAACGCTGACATCTACCTCGAGGACGAGGCCTCCCCCTTCAACCCGTACTACCTCGGCGTCATCTCCGCCGATGGCGAGCTGCTCGACGACAACATCGTCCAGGACGTCATCCGGCCCAATTGGGAGGCCGTCGACGTCAGCGCCCTCCCCCCGGGGACCCCGACCATCACGCTGCGCAGCAGCGACCGGTCCACTGAGTGGCGGCTCCTCCTCACCCCCGTCGTCGTCTCCGTCAACGGCAGCACCGCGGTCCTCGCGATCGGCATGAACCTCGCCGACGCCGACGAGACCGTCAACCGATTCGGCGCGATCTTCCTCTTCTTCGCGCTCACCGTCATCCTCCTCGGGGGCGCCCTCACCCGGCTGCTCGCCACCACCACATTCGCCCCGCTGCGTCGACTCGAGGCGCAGGCCGCCCGCTTCGCCGGCGGCGACTACTCGCAGCGCCTCGGCTGGGTGCCGCCGAACACCGAGGTCGGGCGCCTCACCCGCTCGCTCAACGGCATGCTCGCCCGCATCGACAGCGCCTTCTCCGACCGTGCCCGCACCATCGAGCAGATGCGCCGCTTCGTCGGCGACGCCTCCCACGAGCTGCGCACGCCGCTCGTCACCGTCCGCGGGTACGCCGAGCTGTACCGCATGGGGGCCCTGGCGAGCGAGGACGACGTCGCGCAGGCGATGGAGCGCATCGAGAAGGAAGCCGTCCGGATGGGGGAGCTCGTCGAGGACCTCCTCGAGCTCGCCCGGCTCGACCAGACCGACAAGCCCCTCGAACTCGCGCCCGTCGACCTGGTCCCCATCGCGCACGACGCCGCGCGCGACGCTATGGCCGGTCACCCGGAGCGGGAGGTCGTCGTCATCGGTCTCGACCCTGACACGCTCGTCGCCGGTCCCATTCGTGCCATCCGGCCCGCCGACACCCCCGGCACGCCGATGCCGGTGCCGGACGCCGAGAACACCCTCACCCGCCCCATCCCGCTGCCCGCCGACACCACCGGCACGGTGGATGCGACGACGACCAGCACGACCCGCCCGATCCCGCTGCTCGCCCGCGTCTTCCAGCGCCGCACTCGACCGATCGAGGTCATCCCCGACGCGCAGCAACCCGCCCCCGAGCCCGACGCGGGCGCGATCGTGCTCGGGGCGGAGAACAAGATCCGCCAGGTCGCCGCGAACCTCGTCACGAATGCGATCCGCTATTCACCGGCGCACTCGCCGATCGAGATCGGTGTCGGTGTCGATGCCGCCGCCCGCCGAGCGGTGCTCGCCGTCATCGACCACGGTGATGGGGTGCCCGCCGAAATCCGGGACAAGATCTTCCAGCGCTTCTGGCGTGCCGACACGTCGCGGGCCCGCGAGACCGGCGGCAACGGCCTGGGCCTCGCCATCGTCGCCGCGATCGTCCAGGCGCACCGCGGCTCCATCGACATCGTCGACACGCCCGGCGGAGGCGCGACCTTCCGGGTCTGGCTCCCGCTCGCCTGAGTCACACGGTGGCGAGCAGGCCCGCGATCGAGTCGAGCGCGCCCGGGACGAGCCGGTAGTAGGCCCAGGTGCCACGCTTCGTCCGAGTGAGGAAGCCACCGTCGACGAGCACCTTGAGGTGGTGCGAGACGGTCGGCTGGGCGAGGTCGAGCGGCTCGGTGAGGTCGCAAACGCAGGCCTCCCGGTCTTCATGCGCCGCGACCATCGAGAGGATGCGGAGGCGCGCGGGGTCCGCGATGGCCTTGAGCGCCTTGGCGAGGGACTGCGCATTCGTCGGCGTGATCGGCTCGCCCACGATGGGGGCGCAGCACGCCTGCAGGTCGTGGAGCGGGAGCAGTTCGACGGTCACATGCATAGAATACCTTCGATATTGACATTCATCGATGAATGCGGGCACAATCCTTCCATTGATCCCCATCGATGGAAGGACGGATCGTGAGCGATTGCTGCGACCCCCTCGCGTGCGACCCAGGCTGCAGCTGCACCGAGTGCCGCAACTGCTGCTGCACCGAGTGCCGCAACTGCTGCTGATCCGCGTGCATCAGCTGCTGCGCCAGGCTGGCGCCGAGCTCCTCGGCACCGGTCTGCTCGTCGCCGTCGTCATCGGCTCGGGCCTCATGGCCGAGCGCCTCACCGACGACCCGGCGCTCGGGCTGCTCGCCGCAAGTCTCGCGACGGCGCTCGGCCTCCTCGTCCTCATCTTCGTGCTGCAGCCGGTGAGCGGCGCGCACCTCAACCCGGTCGTCACACTCGCCAGCCGCGCGCTCGGCGCACCGCACTCGAGCCTGGCGGCCGCTGCGGTGATCGTCGCCCAGTGCCTCGGCGCGATCGGCGGTGCACTGCTCGCGAATGCGATGTTCGGCGCCGCCACGAACCTTTCGACCCGGGACCGGGCCGATGCCCCGGCGCTGCTCGCCGAGCTCGTCGCGACCGCAGGGCTCGTGCTCGCGATCCTCGCGCTGATCCGCACCGGCCGGGCCGCGCTCGTCGCGCCCGCGGTCGCCGCCTGGATCGGCGCGGCCTATTGGTTCACGTCCTCCACCGCATTCGCGAACCCGGCCGTGACGCTCGGCCGCATGTTCACCGACAGCCTCGCCGGAATCGCACCGGCCGCGGCGCCGTGGTTCATCGGCGCCCAGCTCCTCGGCGGCGCGGTCGGCCTCGGTCTCAGCCTGCTGCTCTATCCCCGTCCTCAAGCAAAGGAACCGACATGACGACCCCCAAGCCCACCGTGATGTTCGCGTGCGTGCATAACGCCGGACGCTCCCAGATGGCACTCGGGTTCTTCCGCCACTACGCGGGCGATGCTGCCGAGGCCCGCTCCGGCGGCTCCGACCCGGGTCCAGGACTCAACCCGGTCGCGGTCGCCGCGATGGCCGAGCGCGGCATCGACATCGCCGGCGAGACGCCGCAGCAGTGGACCCCCGTCGCGCTGCAGGGCTCTGACGTCATCGTCACGATGGGCTGTGGCGATGAATGCCCGTTCTACCCCGGCAAGCGCTATCTCGACTGGGAGGTCGGCGACCCCGCCGGGCAGTCCGTCGAGCGGGTCCGGGAGATCCGCGACGAGATCGAGCAGCGCGTCCTCGGCCTGCTCGCGGAGCTCGGGATCGAGCCCAGGCACTGAGATGCGAAAACGGGCGGCTCCCCAGGAGAGCCGCCCGTTCGCGGGATCGCGGTCGGACTTAGAAGCCCATGCCGCCCATGTCACCCATGTCGCCACCGGCCGGGGCAGCGGGGGCGCGCTCCGGCTTGTCGGCGACGACGGCCTCGGTCGTGAGGAAGAGGCCGGCGATCGACGACGCGTTGAGCAGCGCCGAGCGGGTCACCTTGACCGGGTCGTTGATGCCCATGGCGAGCATGTCGCCGTACTCGCCGCTCGCGGCGTTGAGGCCCTGGCCCTCTGGGAGGTTGCGGACGCGGTCGACGACGACGCCCGGCTCGAGGCCCGCGTTGAGCGCGATCTGCTTGAGCGGCGCCTCGACGGCCACGCGCACGATGTTCGCACCGGTCGCCTCGTCACCCTCGAGCACGAGGCCCTCGAACGCCTTCTGCGACGCCTGGATGAGCGCCACGCCACCACCGGCGACGATGCCCTCCTCGACGGCGGCCTTCGCGTTGCGGACAGCGTCCTCGATGCGGTGCTTGCGCTCCTTGAGCTCGACCTCGGTCGCCGCGCCCGCCTTGATGACGGCGACGCCGCCCGCGAGCTTGGCGAGGCGCTCCTGGAGCTTCTCGCGGTCGTAGTCAGAGTCGGTCGCCTCGATCTCCTGGCGGATCTGCTTGACGCGCCCCGCGATGGCATCGGCCTCACCGGCGCCCTCGACGATGGTCGTCTCGTCCTTGGTGATGACGACCTTGCGGGCACGGCCGAGCATGTCGAGCGTCGTGTTCTCGAGCTTGAGGCCGACCTCTTCGGAGATGACCTGGCCACCCGTGAGGATCGCGATGTCCTGCAGCTGCGCCTTGCGGCGGTCACCGAAGCCCGGCGCCTTGACGGCGACCGACTTGAAGATGCCGCGGATCTTGTTGACGACGAGCGTCGCCAGGGCCTCGCCCTCGACGTCCTCGGCGATGATGAGCAGCTGCTTGCCAGCCTGGATCACCTTGTCGACGACGGGGAGCAGGTCCTTGATGTTCGAGATCTTCGAGTTGACGATGAGGATGTACGGGTCCTCGAAGACCGCCTCCTGGCGCTCCGGGTCCGTCACGAAGTACGCCGACAGGTAGCCCTTGTCGAAGCGCATGCCCTCGGTGAGCTCGAGCGTCGTGCCGAAGGTGTTCGACTCCTCGACGGTGACGACGCCCTCCTTGCCGACCTTGTCGATCGCCTCGGCGATGAGCTCGCCGATCTCGCTGTCGCCGGCGGAGATGGACGCGGTGGCGGCGATCTCCTCCTTCGTCTCGATCTCCTTCGCCTGCGCGATGAGGGCGTCGACGACGGCCGAGGTGGCCTTCTCGATGCCGCGCTTGAGGCTGATGGGGTCGGCGCCGGCCGCGACGTTGCGCAGGCCCTCCTTGACGAGCGCCTGGGCGAGGACGACCGAGGTGGTCGTGCCGTCACCGGCCACGTCGTCGGTCTTCTTCGCGACCTCCTTGACGAGCTCCGCGCCAATCTTCTCGTACGGGTCGTCGAGCTCGATCTCCTTGGCGATCGAGACACCATCGTTGGTGATGGTGGGGGCGCCCCACTTCTTCTCCAGGACCACGTTGCGGCCACGCGGGCCGAGGGTCACCTTGACCGCGTCGGCGAGCGTGTTGAGGCCGCGCTCCAGGCCGCGACGGGCCTCTTCGTCGAAAGCGATGATCTTCGCCATTGTGTTTCTCGTCCCTCCCGGACGTCACGAACTTGACGGCAAAATGCCTAGCACTCGACACACCCGAGTGCCAAGATCGACGTTAGCACTCGCCCCCTGTGAGTGCAAAGCATCAGTGCTCGCCCGCAGCGCAACACGAAGCCGAGCGATGCATGCGGGACGCGCTGACCGCATGCATGTCACGAGGGTCGCGACTCAGCCGTCGGCGGGCGCGTCGCCGTCAGCGGGCGCGTCCGTCGACTCCGTCGGGGGCGGCATGCAGGTCGGGTCGGCAAGACAGGCGGGGTGGTCCTTGCCGAGCACGATCGAGATGGTGCCGCCGAAGAAGTCGTCGCGGCCGACGAGGAACATCTCGCCGACGCCAAGCGCCTGAATGAGGCCGCGCACGACGTCCTCCTCACTCGGGTTCTTGTAGTAGATCATCGTGTCGAGGAGCTCGCGGTCGCCGGCGTTCGCGGTGCGGACGACGGGCCAGCCCGCCGCGCTCAGCTCGTCGCCGACCGTCGACTGGAGGCCGGTGAGCGGCGTCCCGTTGAGGATGACGATGGCGACGCCGCGCGCCGGATCGAGCTCGGTCGCGGGGTCCCTGATGATCGGCAGCTCGACGGTCGGGGTGGCCGATGCGGTGGGGACGGGCTTGGCGAGCCACGGGATGCCGACCTCGATGCCGAAGAGGCGGTCCATGACGAAGAGCGAGCCGACCGTGAGCACGAGGATCCCCGCGATGACGCCGAGGACGGCGAGCAGGCCGCCGCCGCGTCGCCGCGGGCCACGGTGGGCACCGATGCGACCACGCTCGCGCGGGACCTTGTCGAATCGGTCCTTCTGCCTGGCCATGTGTGCGAGTCGCTCCGTCGATGCCGTGAGGCCCTGGCGGCGCCGGACCAACAACGGATGCTATCGCAAGGCATCCGTTTGGCCCTGCGCACACGCTGTGCGCAAAGAGGTTAGGATCGCCTAAGCTAACTCGTTGTCCCGGATGGTCCCCGCGCCGGACGGATGGCGCCCATCACCCGACCGGAGTCCCAGACGTGTCCCAGCCCCGACGACTCGCCGCCATCGGCGTCAGCCTCGCGCTCGGGCTCGGGCTCACACTCAGCGGCTGCGCCGCGACCGGCTCACCCGGGGCCCCCGGTGGCACGCCCGTCGCGACGACACCGGTCGCGCCACTGGCTGAGCTCGACGTCCCGGCAGATCCTCGCGACATTGAGGGGCCGTCGACGGCGCTGCTCGCCGACGCAGCGATCCCTGTGCTCGAGGGCGACTGGCCGCAGCAGCTGCCGACGACCGTCGTCTCACACGACCGCGGCGGCGACCGCGAGGTGACCGTGCCGAGCGCCGAGCGCATCATCGCGATGGACCTCTCCGGCTCGATCGCCGCGACACTCGCGGGTCTCGGCCTCACCGACCGGCTCGTCGGTCGCGACGTGTCCACCACATTCGAGGGCACCGAGGACCTGCCGCTCGTCACCATCGGCGGACACACCGTGAGCAGTGAGGCCGTGCTCGCGCTGCGCCCCGACATCGTCATCACCGACGGCTCGGTCGGGCCGCGCGACGTGGTCGAGCAGCTGCGGGATGCCGGCATCACGGTCGTCTTCGTCACGGCGGAGCCGTCGTTCGAGGGTGTCTCGGAGCTCACCCGGCAGGTCGGCGCTGCCGTCGGCATGCCCGAGGCGGGCGAAGCGCTCGCGGCCCAGCTCGCGGAGGCGATCGACGCGAAGATCGCCGAGATCGCGGCGATCATCCCGCGCACCGATCCGCTCCGCATGGTGTTCCTCTATCTCCGGGGCAGCGCCGGGGTGTACTACCTCTTCGGCGATGACTCCGGCGCGGACTCCCTCATCCGGGCGCTCGGCGGTATCGACGCCGCGGCTGAGGTCGGCATCGTCGGCAACCGCCCCACGACCGACGAGGCGCTCATCGGCGCCGCGCCCGATCTCGTCCTCGTCATGACGAGCGGCATCGAGAGCGTCGGCGGCGTTGACGGCCTCCTCGAGGTGCAGCCCGCCATCGCGCTGACGCCAGCGGGTGAGCGGCGACGCTTCGTCGACATGGCCGACGGGGTCGTCCTCGGCTTCGGGCCGCGCACGCCGGGCGTGCTCGACGCGCTCGCCCGCGCGATCTACGCGCCAGCCGAGTAGGGCCGCCGAGGGCGCGTGGACGCGGTGCGTCGGTGCGTCGCGCTACTCGGCCGCGCCCCGGCGACGCAGCACGACCACCACGATCGCGACGATGATCGCCAGGGCGATCGCGCCGAGCACCCACCACAGCCACGCGAGGTCGGGGCCCGCCGAGATCGGGGTGATCTCCGCCGCGTCGTCGCCCGAGGTCGCGACCGGTGTGGGCACGCCGAGCGCACAGTCGGCACCAAGCCCGACGACGATCGTGATCGGGTCGAGCGGCTCGCCCGCCGCGTACGAGAGGGCCTCCCCGCCCGCCGCGGTGAGCACGGCCGGGATGTCCGCGATTGTCAGGACCCCGTCCTCGAGTGTCGGTTCGACGGCGGCGAGGTCGAGGTCGGCGAAGTGCACGTCGGCCTGCGTGACAGCCTCCCCGGCGCGGTTCTCCCCCTCGACGTCAAACAGGAGCGTCGCGCGGTCGCCGTCGAGCTCGATCCTCGGGTCGATGACCTTGGTGTCGAGGACGCCGTCATGCCCGGTGAAGCGGATCGAGCCCTCGAACTCGAGGAGCCCCTCGAGCGTGCTCGGGTTGACCGAGCCAGTGCCCTGCCAGCCGAAGTTCGGCGTCTGGTAGGTGGCGCCATCGGCGACCTCCCACTGACCGTGCGCGATCGTGCCGCTCACGTAGGACCGCCAGGCCTCCTTGAACCCCCAGGTGAGCTCCACGGACTCCGCGACGCAGCCGGTGATCGCACGGGGAGCGGCCGCGGCGATCTGGAGCTCGAGCCCGCGGTTCACCGAGCCCTGGAGGGTGAGCGTGTGCTTGCCGGTAAGCCCCTTCGGCAGCTTGCCCGTCCACGTGACGGTGCCCGTCGCATCGGCGTCCGCCGTGCCGAGGACGACCGGCGTCGAGTAGACCACGACGAGGACGCCCTGCTCGTTCGACTCGAAGCCGGAGGCGGTGATGGTCACGGTGCCGCCACTCGTCGGCGTGCCCGACCCGATGAGCCGCACCCCCGTCGTCGCCGGCGGTGTCGGCGCCGCGGTGCGCTGCGGGGTGGTCGCGACCGTGGCGACGGCCATGCTGTCCAGGCCGATCGGCGCCCAGCGGTCGAGGCTGCGGTCCGTGACCGACAGACCGTGCGCCGCCGAGGTCCCGACACCGTAGCTGCCGCCAAGCACCATGGCTCCGGCCGGGATCGTCAACGTCCTGCTGAATGCGCCGCCCGAGATGGCCGACGGCGTCACCCACGCGCTCACGATCCAGCCATCGGCCGGCGGCGGGGTCCCCGGCTGCCAGTGCGCGGAGGATCCGACGAGCACGTAGACCCCGTTCGCGGCACCCGGGCCGGTGTAGCCGCTACCGGAGATGACGATGGTGTTCTCCACCGCCGGGTTCAGCATCGAGGGCGAGATGCTGAGCGAGGTGCCCGGCGTGCTCGGCGGGTCCGGCGCCTCGTGGTCATCGCCGTCACCAGGGCCCTCCGGGTCTGGGCCGGTCGGGCTGCTACTTGCGAATGCGATGCGCACCTTCGCGTCCTGGCTGCGGTCCGCCATGTCGACGTGGTTGCGGATCGTGAAGATCGCCGGCTGGGAGAACGCCGTCGCCGAGGCCGGGACATCGAACGCGAACGAGAACGAGCCGTCCGCCTCCAGCTGCACCTGCG
>DATMFQ010000049.1:0-34474 GCA_035556075.1 Microbacteriaceae bacterium
TCGAGGCCGGTCCGCCAGGTGTAATTCCACTGGCCGCCCCAGTCCGCCTGCTTCTCGAAGCACACCAGCTCGGGGATCTCGGCACCGCCCCGCGCGGCCGACTCAAAGGCCCGCAGCTGCGCCATCCCACTCGGGCCAGCACCGATGATTGCTACTCGTTTCGTCTGCATCTCGTTCCGTTCTGTGTCTCCGTGAGTAGCCGCTGCTCGGACGCAGGCTCGCGAAGGACCGGTACGGAATCGCGTCGGGATTCCTCGCCTCGTCGAGATGCGCCAAACGCTGATCGGGAAACTGCAGCTCAACCGATCGCGCGAGAGCGACCTCTCAAGGATAGCGGATCCTTGCCAGAAAAAGTGCTGATGACGCGGCTCAGGCTCGTACGTCGCGGGCTTCATCGTCACCCGAATCGGCAGGTGAGCTCATCCATTCGGATGATCCGGGATTCAGCCCGACCCCCGATGATCGGCGGCACGCACCCTGGTGGAGTCGTTTGTATGCCTGCACTCCCGGCCCACACCAGCGTCCCGTCGAGTGTCCGATCTCGCATCGCGACGAGCCTCACCTCCCGCCGCGGGGCCTGGGTCTGGCTCGGCGCTGGCCTGCTCGTCATCGTCGCCCTCTTCGGTCTGTTCACCGGCACGACGGCGGCCGCGCAAAGCTCGCAGGCACCGGTCGATTCCGAGTCCGCGCGGGTGAGCGAGCTGCTGGAGCAGTTCCCGAATGCGGATCGCCAGTCCGTCCTCGTCGTCGCCAGCCGCGCCGACAGCGCGGCCCTGACCAGCGCAGATCTCGACGGGCTGACGGCACTCCTGCCAGCCCTCGACACGCACTCGGAGGCGCCCTCCTCCGGCCCGATCCTGAGCGACGACAGCCAGGCGGCACTCATCGTCATCCCGATCGCGGTCGGCGACACCAACGCGGCGACAGCGACGACGATCGACGCGATCCGGGCCGAGCTCGCCGACCACACCCCCGACGGGATCGTAACGCAGGTCACCGGCGGGCCGGCATTCAAAGCGGACATCGCCGCCGCGTTCGACGGTGCCGACTTCACGCTGCTCCTCGTGACGATCGTCATCGTCGCGCTGCTGCTCATCGTCACCTACCGCTCACCGGTGCTGTGGCTCGTGCCGCTCCTGGTCATCGCGCTCGCCGACGGGCTCGCCGGCCGGGCGACCGCGGCAGCCGGAGCCGCGCTCGGCCTGCAGTTCGACGCCGGCATCATCAGCGTGCTCGTGTTCGGGGCTGGGACGAACTACGCGCTGTTGCTCATCTCCCGCTACCGGGAGGAGCTGCAACTGACGGCCGACCACCGGCGAGCACTCAGCACCGCCTGGCAGCGGACGGTCGGCGCGATCCTGGCCTCGAACCTCACCGTCGTCCTTGCCCTCCTCACCCTCGTGCTCGCCGTCATCCCCGGCACGCACGGAATCGGGGTGTCCTCGGCGATCGGGCTCATCATCGCGCTCGCCGCCGTGCTCTTCGTCCTCCCGCCATTCCTCGCGGTCTGCGGACGGCGGATCTTCTGGCCATTCGTCCCGCGCCCCGGTCAGGCCCGCCGGCAGGGCCGGATGTGGCGGGCGCTGGCCACCCGCGTCGTCGGGCGGCCCGTCGTGAGCCTCGTCGGCGGCGCGATGCTCCTCGGGATCATGGCGGCCGGGCTCCTCGGCACGACCGTCGGGCTCGACCAGGCCGGCCGCTTCCGGGTCGCCTCCGAATCGGCGGCCGGGCTCGACACGGTCGCCGCGCACTTCCCTGCGGGGGAGACCCAGCCGATCTGGGTGGTCACGGCCACGGACCAGGCCGACGAGGTCCTCGCGGCGATCGAGGAGGTCGACGGCATCGTCCGCGCGCACCCCGTCGCCGCCGACGGCGACGGCCTGACCAAGCTCATGGTGACGAGCGAGTACGCACCGAGCACCCCGGATTCGCTCGCGCAGATCACCGCGCTGCGGGACGCGGTGCACGCCATCCCCGAGGCGAATGCGGTGGTCGGCGGCGGTGTCGCGACCGACCTCGACGCGCGGTCCGGCAACGCGAGGGACCTCTGGATCATCGCACCGCTCATCCTCGCGGTGAGCTTCCTCGTGCTCCTCATCCTGCTGCGCGCGATCGTGGCGCCGGTAGTGCTGCTCGTCATCAACCTCGCGAGCTCGGTCGCCGCGATCGGTGCGGGGGCGTGGCTCAGCCGCGTCGTGTTCGGCCAGCCGGCACTCGACGCGCAGGTGCCGCTGCTCGCATTCCTCTTCCTCGTCGCACTCGGCATCGACTACACGATCTTCCTCGTCCACCGCGCCCGCACCGAGGCGAAGCGGCTCGGCACCCGGGCGGGGATGGTCGAAGCGGTCACCCACACCGGCAGCGTCATCACGAGCGCGGGACTCGTCCTCGCCGCGGTCTTCGCCGCCCTCGGGGTGCTCCCGCTCGTCGTGCTCGGTCAGCTCGGGCTCATCGTCGGGGTCGGCGTCATCGTCGATACGCTCGTCGTGCGCACCGTCATCGTGCTTGCCGTCTTCAGCCTCCTCGGCGATCGGATCTGGTGGCCAGGCCGTCTCACGGCGCAGCAGGGAGAATTGACGGATGAGCCTCGTCAGCGCACCGCTGCAGCGCACTGACACACCCGGGCCGAGCCCGGTCGCCGCGAGCATGCTGGCCATGACGATCGGCCAACACCTCATGGCGGTCGGGCTCACCGCAATCGGGGTCATCCTCGGCATCCGACAGGGCGCGTCGATCCCACTGGTCGTCATCGCCGGGGCGGCGATCCTCCTCTGGCACACCGGTGGTGCGATCCTGCTGCGTCGCCTGCGCCGGCCCAGCGTCATCATCTGGTGGCTCATCGGCCTCGGCGTGCTCTGGGTCGGGGCGGTCGCGGTCACCTCGGAGTTCATCTGGCTCGGCTTCCTCCTCTGGCTCCTGCTCGGCCACCTCCTGCCGCTGTGGTGGGGCATCACGGGCTCGGCCCTCGTGCTCGCCATCGTCATCGCGGCCCCCGTGCTGCACCACGGCACAACGAGCTACGCGAATGTGTTTGGCCCGCTCATCGGCGGGGTCTTCGCCTTCGGCATCTCCCGCGGGTACCTGCAGCTCCTGCGGGACGCGACCGAGCGCGAACACCTTGTCGCGTCGCTGCGCCAAGCCCGCGACGACACCGCCGCGCTCCAGGATGAGCTCCTGCTCGCGCAGCGGCACGCCGGCGCCATCGCCGAGCGCACCCGCATCTCCCGAGACATCCACGACACCGTCGCGCAATCGCTGTCCTCCATCCGTCTGCTCGCGCACGCCGAAGCCCACCGGACCTCGGCGCCGGAGGCGTCTCGCGCATTCCTCCAGCTCGAATCCCTCGCGAGCGACGGCCTCGTCGACGCGCGCCGCATCGTCGACGCGCTCCTGCCTGCGGAGCTCGACGACTCCGCGCTCGCGCCGGCGCTGCGGCGCATGCTCGACCGGGCGCACGATGAGACCGGGCTCGACGTGGAGCTCCACGTCGACGAGCTCCTCCCCCTGCTCCCGACCGAGGTCGAGGTCGCGCTGCTGCGCACCGCGCAATCCGCACTCGCGAATGTGCGGCGGCACGCACACGCGACGCGCGTCGTCATGAGCCTCATCGACGACGGGGAGCTCGTGCGGCTCGACGTGATTGACGACGGTGACGGCTTCGACGCGACCGAGGTGGGCGAGGCGGAGCGCTCCGGCGAGGTTGGGGCATCGAGCCATGGGCTGCGAGTCATGCGGGCGCGGCTCCGGGAGCTCGGCGGCGGGCTCGACGTCGAGAGCGCGCCCGGCGAGGGGACCGCGATCTCGGCGCACTTGCCCGTGCACCTCGGGACCGCGCCCACGCGAGCCGGGGAGCCATCGTGAGCGTCACGGTCCTCATCGTCGACGACCACCCGGTCGTCCGCAGCGGGCTGCGCGCCGTGCTCGACGCCGACGCCGGTGTGCAGGTCATCGGTGAGGCCGCGACCGGCGAAGAGGCGGTGACACTGGCGACCCACCTGCGCCCCGACGTCGTGCTCTGCGACCTGCGGCTCGGCGCTGGGATCGACGGCATCCAGACCACCGCGGCGCTCCGCGCACTCGAGCCGGCCCCCGCCGTGCTCATCCTCACGACCTTCGACCGCGACGCCGAGGTGCTCGGCGCGATCGAGGCCGGGGCGGCCGGCTACCTCCTCAAGGATGTCGCCCCGAGCGCCATCCTGGCGGGGATCCAACGTGCCGCCCGGGGTGACACCGTGCTCACCCCCGAGCTCGCGTCGCGCGTCCTCAAGGGCCTGCGCGATCCGCTGCCGAAGCTCACCGAGCGCGAGATCGAGGTGCTGCGCCACCTCGCTGAGGGGGCGGCGAACAAGGAGATCGCACGGGCGCTCTATGTCACCGAGGCGACCGTCAAGAGCCACCTCGCGCACATCTTCACGAAACTCGGCGTCGACAGCCGTTCACGCGCGATCCACCAGGCCCGCGAACGCGGGCTTATCTGAGCGCGCGTCCGCAGGCAGCATGCATCGCCCCGGTTTGCGCCGAGTGGGCAAGCGCCCGGCGCACGGCGGGCCGACCTGACCCGCCGCCCGCCGTGCACTCCCGCTACTCGTCCGAGTCGGTGCCCATGCCGGGCGTGGAGACGCCTGCCGCGCCCGCCTTCACCGCGTCCTCGATGCGCTGGCCGATCGCCTGATCGACCTGCTTCCAGTACTGGAAGGCGTTCGACAGGACCGGCTCCTTGACCCCGTCGAGCGCGCCCGCGACGGTCGTGACGAACTCGTCACGCTGGGCGTCGCTGAACACCTCGCGCACGAGCGTGCCGGCCTGGCCGAAGTCGTCGTCATCGGCGCGAAGGTCGTACGCGTGCCGGGTCAGCTCGCCATCAGCCTCCCAGCCGTTCTCGACGGGACCCTCCTCGTCCGACCAGGAGTCGCCGAAGGAGTTCGGGGCGTACACCGAGCGGGCGCCCGTGTGCTCGACCCACATGTTGCCCTCGAAGTTGTACGTGTGGACCTCGTTGATCGGCTTGTTGACCGGCAGCTGCTGGAAGTTCGTGCCGATGCGGTAGCGCTGCGCGTCCTGGTACGAGAACGTGCGGCCGAGCAGCATCTTGTCCGGCGAGTTGCCGGTGCCCGGGACCATGTTCGCCGGCGAGAAGCCGGCCTGCTCGATCTGGGCGAAGAAGTTCTCGGGGTTGCGGTTCAGCGTCATCGTGCCGACCTTGATCCGCGGGTAGTCCGCCTTCGGCCACACCTTCGTGAGGTCGAAGGGGTTGAAGCGGTACGTCTTCGCCTCCTCGTACGGCATGACCTGGAAGTAGAGGTCCCACGAGGGGTGCTCCCCGCGCGCGATCGCCTCGAACAGGTCCTGGCGGTGGTAGTCGCCGTTGGCACCCGCGAGGCGCTCGGCCTCCTCGTTGCTGAGGAACTCGACGCCCTGGTTCGACATGAAATGCCACTTGACCCAGAATCGCTCGCCCGCCGCATTCACGAGTGAATAGGTGTGCGAGCTGTAGCCGTTCATGTGCCGCCACGTCTTCGGCAGCCCGCGCTGGCCCATGAGATACGTGACCTGGTGGGCGGACTCGGGGTTGTTCGTCCAGAAGTCCCACTGCATCGTGCCGTCGCGCAGCCCGCTGTCGGGCAGGCGCTTCTGCGAGCGAATGAAGTGCGCGAACTTCATCGGGTCGCGGACGAAGAAGACCGGCGTGTTGTTACCGACCATGTCGAAGTTGCCCTCGTCGGTGTAGAACTTCAGTGCGAAGCCGCGCACATCGCGCCAGGTGTCCGGCGAGCCCTGCTCCCCCGCGACCGTGGAGAACCGCGCGAGCATCTCGGTCGTCTTGCCCGGCTGCAGGAAGTCAGCCTTGGTGTAGCGGGAGACATCCTCGGTCACCTCGAACGTGCCGAAAGCCCCGCCGCCCTTCGCGTGCGGGCGTCGCTCGGGCACATTCATCCGGTTGAAGTGCTGCATCGTCTCGATCAGGTGGTGATCGTGCAGCACGATCGGCCCGTCATTGCCCACGGTCAGCGAATTCCGATCGCTGACGGCCGGGATCCCTGCCTGGGTCGTGGAGCCGGTGGCGTGCGGTGTCTTCTTGTCCATCACATCCTCCTTCGTTGGCGAACACCCCATTGTCCCATCACGCGCGCACTCGCGCTCGCCGACGGTGGGCACACACCGGGACGAATGCGCGGGTACGGTCGTCCTGCGACGCCGGCTGTGCATGATCCCGCCACGTGTACACCGGATCTCGCGCACATCCGGCGAGATCATGCACATCGGGCGGCTCGGGGCGGCAACCCATCGCGAACGCGAGCAAGGCGCCCGTCCGGACAACGATTTGGTGGACCCGAGGGGATTCGAACCCCTGACCCCCTGCATGCCATGCAGGTGCGCTACCAACTGCGCCACGGGCCCGTTAGGACCCGTCAATACTACACGCTCGCGGGGTCCCCGCCGGTCACCGCGTCCCCGCCGGACTCGAGCTCGAGCGGGATTACGGGGCAGTCGCTCCACAGCCGCTCAAGCCCGTAGTACATCCGCTCCTCCTCGTGGAAGACGTGCACGATGAGGTCGCCGAAGTCGAGGAGCACCCAGCGCCCCTGGCCGCGCCCCTCTCGGCGCAGCGGCTTCGCACCCGCGTCGAGCAGCTTGATCTCGACCTCGTCGGCGATCGCCTCGACCTGGCGCTCGTTGCGCCCCGAGACGAGGAGGAATGCGTCGGCGAACGGCAGCAGTGCACTCACGTCGAGCGCCACCAGGTCAGCACCCTGCTTGTCTGCTGCCGCGTGGGCGGCAATCGCCACGAGCGCGAGCGCGCGGTCGGGGGCCGACACGCGGCTCAAATCCACCGCAGGACGACCGCGGTGACCACGAGTCCCGTGACGAGGACGGCGAGCACCGCCGCGGTGACGATGAGGACGTTGATGGCCCGGGAGGCGCGGGGCTTGCTGCCCGCGACGATCGGCGTGCCGAGCGCGTGCTGGCTGGCGATCGCGCTCGCCCGTAAGGGGGCCGCGGAGTCGCCCGTCACCGGGTGGGGCCCATCGAAGCCGTCGCTGAGGTCCGCGTCCGAGTCGAGCCGCTTGATCGCCCCGGTCGCGGCAAATTCGGGGCTCAGGGTGACCGAGCCGGTCAGGAGCATCTGACCGGTTTCGCCGAGCGGCCCACCGAGGTCAACGACCTTCGGGACCTCACTGACGACGAGCACGCTCGAGGTCGATGACCCGCCGACCTCACGGCTCGCCGTCACCTCGAGGTCGTCCTCCAGCTCAAGCTGTCGAGTCCAATGCCCCTCCGGCGCCGTCCACGTCGGCACCGGCGCGCCCGCCACGGCGGGCACGGGCGCGAACGCCGACTGGGCAGTCTCCGACTGGGGCACCTCAGGCTGGGGCGCGGTCGGCTGCGGAGTTTCCGATTGCGAGGCTTCAGCCGGGCGCGCTTCGGGCTGCGGCGCCGACTCGCGCGGAATGGATGCGCT
Source organism: Microbacteriaceae bacterium (assembly GCA_035556075.1). Classification (GTDB taxonomy): domain Bacteria; phylum Actinomycetota; class Actinomycetes; order Actinomycetales; family Microbacteriaceae; genus 73-13. The sequence goes on from DATMFQ010000049.1 coordinate 7,463, forward strand.
CGGGCGGAAGTAGTGGGGCCCCGGTGCCACCGATGCTCCGGCCTCGGGCTCCGGCGCCACTTCGGGCTCCCCCTCGGCCACCGGCGCTGCGCTCGGCGTCACGATCGGGATGAGACCGGTCTCGCGCATCTCGCGGAGTCGGCGGCGCGTCAGCGGCTGCCCATCGGCATCGAGGACGACCTGTCCCCCCGTCGAGGCGGTGTCCTCGATCCCGGCCGTAGCCGCATCGACCGACGGCTGCTCGCCGGTGCCCGAGCGGGCTTCCCGTGCGGCACGGCGCGTCAGCGGCTGTTCAGGAGTGGAGTTCATGCGGTCCCACGATACAGTTCGTGCTTGGCGATGTACTGCACGACACCGTCAGGAACGAGATACCACACCGGCCAGCCCTTCGCGACGCGCGCGCGGCAGTCAGTCGAGGAGATCGCGAGCGCTGGCACCTCCAGTGAGGTGACTCGCTCCGCGGGCAGGCCCGTCGTCGAGAGGCGGTGCCCCGGGCGAGAGACGGCGACGAGGTGGGCGAACTGCCAGATGTCGTCGACGTCCTTCCACTCGAGGATCTGTGCGACCGCGTCGGCCCCGGTGATGAAGAACAGGTCGGCGCCCGGGTAGAGCGTGCGGAGGTCGCGGAGCGTGTCGACGGTGTAGGTCGGCCCCGCGCGGTCGATGTCGACCCGCGACACGTTGAACCGGGGGTTCGCCGCCGTCGCGATCACCGTCATGAGGTAGCGGTGCTCGCCCTCGGTGACGTCCGCCTTCATCCACGGCTGCCCGGTCGGGACGAAGATGACTTCGTCGAGCGCAAAGACCTGCGCGACCTCACTGGCCGCGACGAGGTGGCCGTGGTGGATCGGGTCGAAGGTGCCGCCCATGATCCCGATGCGCGGGCGCACCGCAGCGGCCTCAGTCATCGCGGCTCAGTGGCCGGTGTGGCTGTGCTCGCCGCCGTCGGGCGTGTCCGCCTTGTCGGGAAATCGGTGTGCCACATCACGGAACGACCACGTGATGAGCCCCGTGACGACGAAGAACACTGCCGCGATGAGCGGGAAGCCCCAGATCGGCAGCACGAGCGGGGCAAGCTCGTGCGCCTCCTCCGCGAGGACGTTGAGGATCGACATGCCCACCATCTTAGTGCGACGACCGGACGCTCAGCCGCGCACCTGGCCGGAGCCCCGCACGAGCCATTTCGTGCTCGTCAGCTCCGCCAAGCCCATCGGTCCGCGGGCGTGCAGTTTCTGTGTCGAGATGCCGACCTCGGCCCCGAAGCCGAACTCGCCGCCATCGGTGAAGCGGGTACTCGCATTCACCATGACGACGGCCGCGTCGACCTCGGCGAGGAACCGCTCCGCCCGGCGGTAGTCGCTCGTCACGATGACCTCGGTGTGCCTGGTGGAGTAGCGACGAATGTGGGCGAGCGCCTCGTCGAGATCGTCGACAATTCGCAGGTTCATTTCCAGGGCCAGGTGCTCGATCGCGTAGTCCTCCGGCGTGATCGGGATGAGCTCGCCGACGAGCGACTCGGCGGCTTCGTCCCCGTGCAGGATGACCTGCTGCGCGCGGAGCGCGGCGACCACCGGTGGCACGAGGCGCTCGGCGGCGTCGCGGTGGACGAGCAGCGTCTCCGCGGCGTTGCACACGCTGGGGCGCTGCACTTTCGCGTTGACGACGATGTCAACGGCCATGTCGGTCTCAGCGGTCGCGTCGAGGAAGACGTGGACGATGCCAGCGCCCGTCTCGATGACGGGCACCTTGGACTCGCGCACGACCGTGTCGATGAGGTTCTGGCTGCCACGGGGAATGAGGACGTCGACGTAGCCGCGCGCGCCCATGAGCTGGGTAGCGCCCTCGCGACCGAACTCGTCGATCGTCTGGACCGCGTCCCGCGGCAGGCCGACGGAGTCGAGTGCGTCCTGGATGAGCGCGACGAGCACCCGGTTCGTCTGCTCGGCCGCCGTGCCGCCACGGAGTACGGTCGCATTGCCCGACTTGAGGGCGAGCGCGGCGATGTCGATCGTCACGTTCGGCCGCGCCTCGTAGATCGCACCGATTACCCCGAACGGCACGCGCACTTGTGACAGCTGCAGCCCGTTGGGCAGGGTGTGCCCCCGGACGACACCGCCGACGGGGTCGGGCAGCGCGATGATCTCGCGCACCGCCGCCGAAAGCCCCTCGAGTCGCGCGGGGTTGAGGGTCAGCCGGTCGATGAGACCGGCGGACAGTCCGTTATCGCGACCGTTGGCGAGGTCGAGTTCGTTCGCCGTGAGGATCTCGGCGGTGCGATCCTGGATCGCTCGCGCGATCGCCTCCAGCCCCGCGTCCTTCTCCGTCGTCGACGCGAGACCGAGCGGCCGGGAGGCATCGCGGGCGAGGGTGAGCTTGTCGATGAGCGTGAGCGCGGTGGTCTGCGTCATGCCCGTCATCCTACGGTCCGACCGGGGACCCCACCTGGGCCGAGGCCGACGTCAGCCCTGGGGCGCGGCGTCGAACCAGGTGCCGAGCACCTTCCCCGCGAGCGCGTCGGCGACCTTCGCCGTGTCGGCGAGCAGCGTCGGCACGCCGAAGGAGTTCGCGTACTTCGCTGCGGCGACCTTCGTGCCCGCGCCACCCGTGCCGACGCCCGCGCTGCCGATCCCGCCGAAGGTGATGCCCGGCAGATCGTCGTCGTGCGCGACCCGGTCGATGCGCTCGGCACCGGGCTCCGACGGCGGGCGCGTGTACAGCGCGTCGATGTCGCTGAGCAAGATGAGGACGTCGGCGCCGACGAGGACCGCCACGAGCGCCGCGAGCCGGTCGTTGTCGCCGAAGCGGATCTCCTGCGTCGCGACCGTGTCGTTCTCATTGACGATGGGGAGCACCCCGAGACCGAGGAGCCGCTCCATCGCGCGCCGCGCATTCGCCCGCGTCGCGGGCAGCTCGAGGTCGCCGGCGGTGAGCAGCACCTGGCCCGCGACGACGCGGTACCGGTCGAGTGAGGTCTGGTAGCGCCACATGAGCACGTTCTGCCCGACGGCGGCAGCGGCCTGCTGAGTCGCGAGGTCGCCCGCGTCGCGCAGCCGCACATCGAGGCCGAGGTACGGGATGGCGGTCGCGATCGCCCCGGAGGACACGAGGATGACCTCGGCCCCACCCTCCCGCGCGGCGACGAGCGCGTCGACGAGCGAGTCGATCTGCGCGACGTGGTCGCCGGTGACGGAGGAACTGCCGACCTTGACGACGATTCGCGAGGCGGCGGGGATGTCCGCGTGGTTGCGGACCGCAGTCACGATCGGCAGGGCTCCGGTGTCAGCGGGCACGGTCATTCCTCGTCTCCCGTCCAGATGCCCGCTTCGCGCTCGGCCGCGAGCTCGGCGCGCGCGGCGGCCTTCGCATCCATCCGCTCGTGGTACTCGGCCACTCGCTCCTTGTTGGTGCGGCGGCGCGTGCCACCGTCGAGCCGGGCGTCGGTGCCGCGCGGGCTCGTCATGAGCTCAGCGGTGCTCATGAGCGTCGGCTCCCAGTCGAAGGTGACCTGTCGGGCGCCGCGGCCGATGACGACCGTCGCGCCCGGGGTCGCGCCCGCGCGGTACAGCTCGTCCTCGACACCGAGTCGCGCGAGCCGGTCGGCGAGGTAGCCGACCGCCTCGTCGTTGTCGAAATCGGTTTGCGCGATCCACCGCTCCGGTTTCTCACCAAGCACCCGGTACAGCGGCGTCGTGCCGCCCTCGACGGTGACGGTGAAGTCGCGGGCGTCGACAGCGCGCGGCCGGAGCACGATGCGCTCCCGGACCGTCTCGGCCTCCGCCTTCGCCCGGCGGTCGGCATCGACGAGTTGCGCGAGCGCGAAGCTCAGCTCCCGCAGGCCCTCCCGGGAGACGGCGGACACCGGGAAGACCCGATAGCCGCGGGCCTCGAGGTCCGCGGTGACGAATTCGGCGAGCTCCCGTCCGTCCGGCACATCGATCTTGTTGAGGGCGATGAATGCGGGGCGCTCGAGCAGCGGCACCTGCCCCTCCGGCACCTCATACGCGCCGAGCTCGCCGAGGATCACGTCGAGGTCGCTGATCGGGTCGCGCCCGGGCTCGAGCGTCGCGCAGTCGAGGACGTGGAGCAGCGCCGTGCACCGCTCGACATGGCGGAGGAACTCGTGACCGAGCCCCCGGCCCTCACTGGCCCCCTCGATGAGACCGGGCACATCGGCGATCGTGTACCGGGTCGAACCGGCCTCGACGACCCCGAGGTTCGGGTGGAGGGTGGTGAAGGGGTAGTCGGCGATCTTCGGCTTCGCGGCGCTCAGCGCGGCGATGAGGCTCGACTTGCCCGCGGACGGGTAGCCGACAAGCGCGACGTCCGCGACGGTCTTCAGCTCGAGCAGGACGTCGCCCTCCCAGCCGGGCGTGCCCTTGAGCGCGAAGCCGGGTGCCTTGCGCTTCGCCGTCGCGAGTGCCGCATTGCCGAGGCCACCGCGACCACCCGGGGCGACGACAAACCGCATGCCGGGCTGGTCGAGGTCGACGAGCAGGTCACCGTCCGCGGTCTTCACCACCGTGCCGACCGGCACCTTCAGCACCGATTCGGCGCCGTTCGCGCCGTGGCGCAGGTCCCCAGCGCCCGCATTCCCGCTGCCGGATCGCTGGTGCGGGGCGAACTTCAGCGTCAGCAACGTCGTCTCCTGCGGGTCGGCGAGGAGCACGATGTCACCGCCGTCACCGCCGTTGCCGCCGTCGGGTCCACCGAGCGGTTTGAACTTCTCCCGGCGCACCGAGATGCACCCGTTGCCGCCGTCGCCGGCGCTGAGGTGCAGCGTCACCTGGTCGACGAACGTGGTCACGGATTCATCCTCCTGCAAATGCGAGAGCGCGGTGCGTCCACCTGGGACGACCGCGCTTCGCGACGTGTGGTGCCCTGCGGATCACTCCGCGGCGAGGATGTTGACGACCTTGCGGCCGCCCTTCGCCCCGAACTCGACGGCGCCAGCCGCGAGCGCGAACAGCGTGTCGTCACCGCCACGGCCGACATTGACGCCGGGGTGGAAGTGGGTGCCGCGCTGCCGGACGATGATCTCGCCGGCGTTGACGCTCTGACCACCGAAGCGCTTGACGCCGAGGCGCTGCGCGTTCGAGTCGCGGCCGTTGCGAGTGGAGCTTGCGCCCTTCTTGTGTGCCATCTGAACTCAGCCCCTTACGCGATCTTCGTGATCTTGACGCGGGTGAGCTCCTGGCGGTGGCCCTGACGCTTCTTGTACCCGGTCTTGTTCTTGTACTTCTGGATGATGATCTTCGGCCCGCGCTCGTCACGCACGACCTCCGCCTCGACCTTGACCTTCGCGAGCGCGGCCGCGTCGAGCGTGACCTTGTCGCCGTCGGCGAGGAGCACCGCCGGCAGCGTCACCGTCTCGCCGGCAGCGGCGTCGAGCCGATCGAGCACGACGATCGTGCCGACCTCGACCTTTTCCTGCCGCGCACCCGCGCGGACGATCGCGTACACCATTGGTGATCCCATCTGTGAAAGCTTCTGCGCTTCGGCCCGAATCCGGTCCTTGAGCGACGCGGCGGCGCGGTTCAGACTGCGCACGCCGACGTTCAATCATAGGGGCTGGTCGCCCCTCCCGCAAACCCGCGGCGCGGGTGCCTCGGCACGCTAGCGCCCGGCACGAGCGCAGGAGCGCGCACGCGGTCGCTCACGCCCGTGCCAACGCCTGTCCGTACAGTCCGATCGCGCGGACGAACACCAGGACCCACCCGAAGAGCAGCGCAACGGCGACGAACTCGGTGCCCGCGAGGTTGTAATACCCGATCGGGACCCACAGCAGCGCCGCGACAACGATGCCGGCAGCGACGAGCAGCGAGATGAGGATGGTGTCGCGGGCGAGCCCGGGCAGCCGGATCGCAGCGACGAGGAAGGCGCCAAAGCACAGCAGAATACCGACGGCCGCGGAGATGTGCGCAGGCGGGCTAACGGCGTCCGGCACGACACCGACGATGATGAGGCACAGGCCCATTCCCGCAAACAGCCCGGCGAGCACCCCGGCCCGGCGCCCGACACGCTCGCCGCGGTGCGCGAGCCCGCGTTCGATGTCGTGCCCGATGAACTCCGCGAGTGCCGTGACGAGCAGCCCGGTGATGACGACCGCGAAGTTGAAACGGTAGCCGGAGACCTCGCTGATGTTGCCGAGCTGCGAGAAGTGCAGCTGCCACCACGTGTCGTCCGGGGTGCGGAGCATGCTCGCCATCGTCCCGGCGAAGAGCACGAGGGTCGCCAGCAGCGCGACGCCCTCGGCGGACACGAGCGAGCCGGTGACGACGGCGATATACGTCAGCGCGGCGACCGCGACCCCCGCGAGGATCGCCCCGCCGACCGGGTCGACGTCGAGCCCGCGGAAGCCGAGCTGGAAGAGATTCGCGACCGCGAGCACCGCGTAGTACGCGAGCGTGCCCATGCCGACGCCCATCGCACCGCGGCTGATGATCCGACGCCACAGGGGGATCCGCTGACGCCGCCAGCCGGCGTGACCGAGTCGGCTCGCGCGGAGGTCCGCGAGGATGAACCCGAGCCCCGCCGCGACGGCACTCATCGACGCGGCGATAGCGCCGAGCGAGGCGTCGCCCCCGAAGTCCCCGAGCGAGGCATCGCCGGCGAGCGGGCGCCGCTCGCCCCACATGAGGATCGTGCCGAGCACCGCCGCGAGGACGAATGCGACGACCGCCGCCCGGCTGGCCGCCGACTCGATCCTGGCCTGATACCGCGGGCCGTGCCGCCCAGCACCCGCGGTCGAGGACCCAGCGAGTGAGGGCTCGGCGGCGTCAGTCGGCAGGCTCACCCCAACACGGTATCGCCTCGGCAAACCCGCGAGATAAGGTCGCACCGTGATCCTCATCGACGAGCCGATGTGGCCGAATCATGGCCGACTCTGGGGGCACCTCATCAGCGACACAGACCTCGACGAGCTGCATGCATTCGCGGCGCGCGCCGAGATCCCGGCCCGCGCATTCGACCTCGATCACTATGACTACCCCGAGGAGCGGCGCGACCAGCTTGTCGCGCTCGGTGCCACACTCGTGTCGGCACGCGAGCTCACCCGGCGGCTTATCGCGAGCGGCCTGCGCGTGCCCGCCCGGGACCGCTGAGCCGAATCAGGAGTCCGTCGAGTCCGACCCGGTCGAATCCGAGCCGGTCGAGTCCGAGTCCGGCTTGACGACGCCCTTCGTCGAAGCGCGACGACGGCGCGAGCGGCCCTGACCGGGCTCACGGGGGGCCGGGAGCGCCTCGAGGACGGCGTCGAGCGGGTCCTTCGGCTCGGGCTCGGCGACCGGTTTGGCAGCCGCTGCGGCAGCACCCGCCGTCACCACCTCGGCCTCTGGCACCGAGATCGTCCCGGTATCGGTGGACACGGCACCGACGGTCGACTTCGCCACCAGGGCGAGGGCGTTGCGGACATCCTCGGTGATCGCGTGCGTGCCGGCGGAGCCGACCCCATTCTTCACCGTCGCCGTCCCGCGTCCGCCTCGACCACGGCGAGTCCCGCCATCGGCCGCCTTGTGCTTGACGACCGGCTCGTGGTGGACGATGACGCCGCGGCCCGCGCACACCTCGCACGGTTCGGAGAAGGTCTCCAGGAGTCCGAGCCCGATCTTCTTCCGCGTCATCTGCACGAGGCCGAGCGAGGTGACCTCGGCGACCTGGTGCTTCGTGCGGTCGCGGGAGAGGCACTCGACGAGCCGCCGCAGCACGAGGTCGCGGTTGGACTCGAGAACCATGTCGATGAAGTCGACGACGATGATCCCGCCGATGTCGCGCAGTCGCAGCTGTCGGACGATCTCCTCGGCGGCCTCGAGGTTGTTCTTCGTGACCGTCTCCTCGAGGTTGCCGCCCTGGCCGACGAACTTGCCGGTGTTGACGTCGACGACCGTCATCGCCTCTGTGCGGTCGATGACGAGCGAGCCCCCAGACGGCAGCCACACCTTGCGGTCGAGGGCCTTGTCGATCTGTTCCGTGACGCGGTACTCGCTGAAGGAATCGACCCCCTCATATGGCACGACCCGCTCGAGCAGATCGGGGGCGACACCGTCGAGGTATCCCACGATGACCTGGAGGGCCTCCCCGCCCTCGATGACGAGGCGCTGGAAGTCCTCGTTGAAGACATCCCGGACGATCTTGACGAGCAGATCCGGCTCCGAGTGCAGCAGCGACGGCGCGTTCGCGGAGCCGATGAGCTGCTGAATACGGGCCCACTGGTTCGTGAGCCGCTGCACGTCGAGCGCGAGCTGCTCCTCGGTCGCGCCCTCCGCGGCGGTGCGGACGATGACCCCCGCGGAGTCCGGCAGGGTGTCCTTGAGAATTCGCTTGAGACGAGCACGCTCGGTGTCCGGCAGCTTCCGGGAGATCCCGGACATGGAGCCGTTCGGCACATAGACGAGATAGCGGCCCGGGAGCGAGATCTGCGAGGTGAGGCGGGCCCCCTTGTGGCCGACCGGATCCTTCGTCACCTGGACGAGGACGCGATCACCGGGCTTGAGCGCGAGCTCGATGCGCTTCGCGAGCGTGCCCTTGCCCTCCTCCTGCGCCTTCGCCTGGGCGGCCTCCCAATCGACCTCACCGGAGTAGAGCACCGCATTCCTGCCGCGACCGATGTCGACGAATGCGGCCTCCATCGACGGCAGCACGTTCTGCACCCGGCCGAGGTAGATGTTCCCGATGAGGGAGGCCTCCTGCGACTTCGCGACGTAGTGCTCGACGAGCACGTCGTCCTCGAGGACGGCGACCTGGATGCGGTCGTGCTTGGCCCGCACGATCATCGAACGATCGACGGCTTCGCGGCGGGCGAGGAACTCGCTCTCGGTGACGACGGTGCGGCGGCGACCCGAGTCGCGGCCATCGCGGCGGCGCTGCTTCTTGGCCTCGAGCCGCGTGGAGCCCTTCACCTTCTGCGGCTCGGTGATCGGCTCGGCCACCCGCTGGCGGCGCTGCTGGCCCTGCTGGCTCGAGCGCTGTCGCTGAGTCGACTGCGGTGCAGCCGATTCCGCGTCACCGGAGCTGCGACGACGTCGACTGCGCGTGCGACCGCCGCCGGCCTCCTCACCGTCCTCGTCGTCCGGCAGCACCGGCGGGTGCGCAGGTGCCGGGGGCGCGAGGAAGAGGAGGGACGTCGCGGTCACGTGTGCCGCCGGGGCAGCCTCCGCCGCGGTCGTCGTTGTTGATTCATCGGCCGCATCGATCGCGGCAGTGTCGTCCACCATTGCTGGGACTCCTCGCCCGGCGCATCGCACCGGGTGCGTCTGTGCGCTGCTCCCGCTCAGGCGGTCGCGTTCGCAAAACTTGGGTCGGCCTGCCACGATCCTCGGGCCCGGCGCGCCGGGGGCGAGGCCGCATCCTGCGCTGTCACCGCTCGCAGGCCATTGACTCGGAACTGGCTATCCGAAGGCACGACATGGGCCGTGCGCTGTCCGGTATGCCCGGAAAGCTTGTGGGCTCAGTATCTCACAGCCTGGTGGTGATTGACTTACTCCCGTGCCCACCGCTGCAAAGAAGCCTTGGTTGCTCATCGGCGTCCTGCTCGTCACCGGGGTCGCCGGCCTGTGGGCGGCACTCGCCCTCGCGGTCGACAAGATCCTCGTGCTGCAGGATCCAGGCGCGGCCCTCGGCTGCAATTTCTCGATCATCGTGCAGTGCGGAGCCAACCTGGAATCCTGGCAAGGCTCGGTGTTCTTCGGCGTGCCGAACCCGTTCTGGGGACTCATCGGCTGGGTCGCCCCCATCATCGTCGGCATGGCGCTCGTGGCGGGCGCCCGCTTCGCGCGCTGGTTCTGGGTCCTCTTCAACCTCGGCCACGCCGCCGCCCTCGGCTTCTGCATCTGGCTCATGGCGCAGTCGATCTACGTGATCGGCACCCTCTGCCCGTGGTGCATGCTCACCTGGGCGGCGGCGATCCTCGCCTTCTGGACGCTGACGGGGTACAACCTCCGGGCCGGCCATTTCGGCACGTGGGGCCGCCGCCTCGGCGCCGCCGGCTACACCTGGGCGCCGTTGCTGACGCTGCTGAGCTATCTCCTCATCGCGGTCCTCGCCCAGCTGCGGCTCGATTACCTCGCGATGCTCTGATCGTCTGAGGTGAGTGGCAAGGAATGCGGGGGCCCGCATTCCTGACGCCTGCTGATCAGCGAGTGGCCGGGAACCAGATCGCGAGCTCGCGCACCGCGGACTCCGGCGAATCGGAGCCGTGCACGAGATTCTGCACGACGACCGTGCCCCAGTCGCGGCCAAGATCCCCCCGGATCGTGCCGGGTGCCGCGAGCGTCGGCTCGGTGGGGCCCGCGAGCGAGCGGAAACCCTCGATGACCCGGTCGCCCGCGAGACGCATCGCGACGACGGGGCCCGACTCCATGAAGTCGAGGAGCGGCTCGTAGAACGACTTGCCCTCGTGCTCGGCGTAGTGCGCCGCGAGCAGCGCCCGGTCCGGCTGGACGAACCGGATGTCCACGAGCTGGTAGCCCTTCGCCTCGACGCGGCGGAGGATCTCCCCGGTCAGGCTCCTGGCGACACCGTCGGGCTTGATGAGGACGAGGGTCTCCTGCACGGCCATGGCCACCAGCGTAGCGGCCCGCGAGGGACCGCCAGCTCACCAGCCCTCGGCCACCGCATCGTCGATGACCTCGCCGATGAGCGTGATCGAGCCGGTCACGACGACCGCCCGGCGCAGCCCCTCGCTCGCCCACGCCCTCGCCGCCGCGATCGCCTCCGACAGCGGCAGCGGCTCCGCCTCGCCGTCCCACGCGTCGTGCACGAGTTCCGCGATCTCGGCCGCCGACAGCGCCCGCTCCGAGTGGGACGCGGTCGGGTACCAGGCCCCGATCCGCGCCCGCGGTGACTCCGCGAGCACCGCGAGCTCCCGGATGACCCCGGCCGCGTCCTTGTCCTCGAGGATGCCCGTCACGAGGGCGATCTCGTCGAGATCGAAATACTTCGGCAGCGCCTCGGCGAGCGAGTGCGCGCCATGCGGGTTGTGCGCGGCATCGACGATGACGAGCGGGTCACCGGCGATGACCTGCAGTCGACCCGGGGAGGTCGCACCCGCAAGTCCCGCGGCGAGCAGCTCCGGCACGAGCGCCTGGCCGCCACGGCCGAGGAACGACTCGACCGCGGCGATCGCGAGTGCCGCATTCCTGCCCTGATGATCGCCGAAGAGCGGGAGGAACAGATCCCGGTAGGTCGCGGCGCGGCCCTGCACGGTGATGAGCTGGCCGCCGACCGCGACCTCGGCGCGCAGAAGCCGGAAATCCGGGCCCTCCGCGGAGAGCTGCGACTCCGTCAGCTCGATCGCGCGGGCGATCTCGTCGTACGCCTCCGGCTCCTGCACGGCCGTAACGACCTCGGCGAGCGGCTTGATGATGCCGGACTTCGTCCGCGCGATCTCCGAGATCGTCGTGCCGAGCCGGTGCGTGTGGTCCAGCGCGATCGGGGTGAGGACCGCGACCTGGCCGTCCGCGACATTCGTCGAATCCCATTCGCCGCCCATGCCGACCTCGAGCACGACGACATCGACGGGCGCATCCGCGAACGCGGCGAAGGCGAGGACCGTGAGCGCCTCGAAGAAGGTGAGCTCCTGCTCCCCGTTCGCCGCGAGCTCCGCATCGACCATGGCGATCTGCGGCTGGATCTGGTCCCACTGCTCGACGAGCATCTCGTCGGCGATCGGCGCGCCGTCGATCATGATGCGCTCATTGAGCTTCACGAGGTGCGGGCTCGTCAGCAGGCCCGTCCGCAGGCCGTAGGCGCGCAGGATCGACTCGATGAGCCGTGCTGTCGTCGTCTTGCCGTTCGTGCCCGTCAGGTGGATGACCGGGTAGGCGCGCTGCGGGTCGCCGAGCAGGTCCGCGGCACGGCGGGTCGGCTCGAGCCGCGGCCGCGGCGCCTGCTCGCCGACCCGGGCGAGCAGCTCATCGACGACGCGCTGGGCGTCCGGGGTGTAATCGGGCACGGCACGAGCGTAGTCGCGGCTCAGACGCGCTCGACGCGAATCGAGCGGATGCCATCCGAGATCATGAGCTCGAGCGCGAGCGTCTCCCCCGCGATGAGCTCCTCGTGGCGACGCGCCGCCTCGGCCTCCGCCTCCGGCAGCACGAGGTGGAGCACGATCCGGTCGGCGACCTCGAGGCCCGCCGCGCGTCGGGCGTCCTGGATCTGCCGGATGAGGTCCCGGGCGACACCCTCCGCCGCGAGCTCGGGCGTGACGGTCGTGTCAAGCACGACGAAGGCGCCACCGGCGAGGAACTCGATCGCATTCGCCGGGTCCGCGGACTCGAGCACGAGCTCGAACTCGCCCGGATCCAGGTGCGTCCCACCGACGACGACGCCGTCGGTCACCACCGACCAGTCGCCGGCCCTCGCCGCCTGGATGACCTCCTGCACCTGCCGACCCAGCCTGGGCCCGAGCGCCCGCGCGTTCACACTCAGCCGGCGGGTGATGCCGAAGCCCTCGAGCGAATCCTCGCGGAGTTCCGCGAGCTCGACACGGCGCACGTTGAGCTCGTCGGCGAGGAGGCCGCGGTACGCCTCGAGTGCCGTGGGGTCGGCGCTGACGACCGTGAGGCGGCTGAGCGGGAGGCGGACGCGCAGCTGCTTCGCCTTGCGCAGTGCGAGCCCCGCAGAGGCGATGGCGCGGACGCGGTCCATCTCGTCCACGAGTACCTCGTCCGCAGGGAGCGCGGACGCATGCGGCCAGTCCTCGAGGTGCACGCTGCGGCCGCCGGTGAGCCCACGCCAGATCTCCTCGGTGACGAGCGGGGCGAGCGGGGCGGCGACGCGACACAGCGTCTCGAGGACCGTGTACAGCGTGTCGAATGCGTCGCGGTCGTCCCCACCCCAGAAGCGGTCCCGGCTGCGGCGGACGTACCAATTCGTGAGCACGTCGCCGAAGTCCCGGAGCGCGGCTGCCGCGAGCGGCGAGTCGAGCGCCTCGAGGTGCGTCTCGACGGTTTCGACGAGCGCGCGGGTCTTCGCGAGGATGTAGCGGTCGAGCTCATTGGTCGAATCCGTGCGCCACGCGGCCTCGACGCCCTCCGCATTCGTATACAGCGTGAAGAAGTAGTACGTCGACCACAGCGGCAGCAGGAACTCCCGGACGCCGCCGCGGATGCCCTCCTCCGTGACGACGAGGTTTCCGCCGCGGATGACAGAGGAGCCCATGAGGAACCAGCGCATCGCGTCGGAGCCGTCGCGGTCGAAGACCTCCTGGACGTCCGGGTAGTTGCGCAGCGACTTCGACATCTTCTGCCCGTCATTGCCGAGGACGATGCCGTGGCTGATGACATTGGCGAATGCGGGGCGACCGAACAGCGCGGTCGCGAGCACGTGCATCGTGTAGAACCAGCCTCGGGTCTGGCCGATGTACTCGACGATGAAGTCCGCCGGGTGGTGCGGCGGGCGGGCGGGGTCGCCCTCGACGCCGTCGAACCACTCGCGGTGCTCGAAGGGGTAGTGCACCTGCGCAAAGGGCATCGAGCCCGAGTCGAACCACACGTCGAGGACGTCCTCGATCCGGCGCATCGTGCTCCGGCCCGTCGGGTCGTCGGGGTTCGGCCGGGTCAGCGCATCGATGTAAGGCCGGTGCAGATTCGGCTCGCCATCCGGACCGACCGGAAGTCGGCCGAAATCGCGCTCGAGCTCGGCGAGGCTGCCGTACACATCGATCCGGGGGTACTCGGGATCGTCCGAGGTCCACACCGGGATCGGGCTGCCCCAGTAGCGGTTGCGGCTGATCGACCAGTCGCGGGCGTTGCCGACCCACTTGCCGAACTGCCCGTGCTTGACGTTGTCGGGCACCCAGTTGATCTGCTCGTTCAGCTCGAGCATGTCGTCCTTGAGCTCGGTGACGCGCACGAACCAGGAACTGACCGCCTTGTAGATGAGCGGCTGCTTGCAGCGCCAGCAGTGCGGGTACGGGTGGTCGTAGGACTTCTGCTGCAGGAGACGCCCGTCCGCCTTGAGTGCCCGGATCAGCGGCGAGTTCGCCTCGTCCCAGCGCAGGCCCGCTACGAGCGGCGCGGACTCGAGGAACCGCCCGCCGTCGTCGAGGCTCAGCACGACCGGGATGCCGTGCGCGGCCGTGACGACCTGGTCGTCCTCGCCGTACGCCGGCGCCTGGTGCACGATGCCCGAGCCCTCCCCCGTCGCGACATAGTCGGCGACGAGGATGACGAATGCGCTGTCCCCGTACCGCTGGACGTACCAGTCCCACAGCGGTGCATACCGGACGCCGTCAAGCTCGCGGCCGAGCAGGGTGCGCTCGACGACGGCGTCCTCACCGAGCTCGCTCGCGTACGCCCCCATCGTGTCGGTCGCGAGCAAGTAGCGGGCGCCGTCAGCGGCGGCGACCACCGCGTACTCGATCTCCGGGCCGACCGCGAGCGCCGCATTCGTCGGCAGCGTCCAGGGGGTCGTCGTCCAGGCGAGCGCCTGCACGCCGGCGAGTCCGAGCGCCTCGGCCCGCTCGCCGATGAGCGGGAACGTCACGGTGACGGACTGGTCGGTCCTGCTGCGATAGACCTCGTCGTCCATCCGCAGCTCGTGGTTTGACAGCGGCGTCTCGTCGTTCCAGCAGTACGGCAGGACGCGGAAGCCCTCATAGGCCAGCCCCTTGTCGACCAGCTGTTTGAAGGCCCAGATGACGCTCTCCATGAAGGTGACGTCAAGGGTCTTGTAGTCGTCGTCGAAGTCGACCCAGCGGGCCTGCCGCGTGACATAGCGCTCCCATTCCTCGGTGTACTTGAGGACGCTCGTGCGGGCCACGTCGTTGAAGGCCTCGAGGCCCATCGCCTCGATCTCGCCCTTCGTCGTGATGCCGAGCTGGCGCATCGCCTCGAGCTCGGCCGGCAGCCCGTGCGTGTCCCAGCCGAAGCGGCGCTGCACCTGCTTGCCGCGCATCGTCTGGAAGCGGGGGAAGACGTCTTTGGCGTAGCCGGTGAGAAGGTGGCCGTAGTGCGGCAGACCGTTGGCGAACGGGGGGCCGTCGTAGAACACCCACTCGGGCGCGCCGGTGCGCTGCTCGACGCTCGCGCGGAAGGTGCCGTCCTCGCGCCAGTACTCGAGGACCTGCTCCTCGATCTCGGGGAGGCGCGGGCTCGGCGGCACGCCGTCCGCGTCGGGACGGTGCAGGGGGTAGCGGGCGGCGCTCGGGGTGCGCTCGGTGCTCGGCTCGGTCACGGTGGCTCCAGGGTGTCAGATCGTGACGAGGACGATCCCGGCCCGGGCCTCGCGTGGGACGAATGCGCCGGTCGGTACCGCGGTACCACCTCGCTTGCCGCGCGTCCCGGGAACCCCGGACCGTGCGACCGCTCAACCTTCCGCGCTGACGGGCGGACCCGGCTGGTTCTACCTCGCCCGCTCGGGCGACTCTTCCAGCGACTCCCCGGTGATAGCCGGATCGATGTCTCTGCGAGGGATTCTACGCCGTCGGTGGGGTCGACGTCGCCTGGTGCGCCTGCAGCACGGCGGCCCCAGTCGTCGCGTCGTCGACCGTCACGACGAGCTGGCGACCATCCCGCCGCGTCACCTCGAGCGCCGCACCGGCGCGCACGACGATGCCGGTCCGACCCTGCCCCGTCGGCGTCAGGGTCCCGCGGATACCCCAGCCGCCGAAGTCCGCAAGCGGCTCGATCCGCACGACGGTCACCGAGGCCAGGTCATCGATCGCGACACGGAAGACCGGGAATCCCGCGAACCCGCGGACGGTGAGCCCCCTCGGTCCCACGGTCACCCGCCAGCCGAGCGTGAGCACGAGCGCCGCCGCAACGATGACGGGCGCGAAGAGCGAGATCCATGCCGCACCGTCGGTCACGATTGTCGCGAACACCGTCGCGCCGAGCGCAAGCACCGTGACCAGCACCATGACGACGATGAATGCACGCGACATGAGCACCGGGCGGCTCCAGACCGCGACCTGCCCAGGCGCAAGGTCGACGGGGTTGAGCTCGGTGGGCACCGACGCGGTCGGCGCTTCGCGCGGCAGCCAGAGCCATGCGGGCGCCGCGAGCAGCAGCCCGGCTGCGAAGGCGATCGCGAACCACCACCCGATCACATCGGGCTGCGCGAGCAGCGACGCGGTGAGTCCGACCGCGAGGAAGGCGTCGAGCCAGATCATGAGCCCCGCGAGGAACACCGCGGTCCCGCCGACCCGGCTGACCCGCGCGATCATCCACCACAAGAGGACCGGCAGCACACCGCCGATCGCCACCAGGAGCACCGGATAGGTCCAGGCCGGGCCCCAGCCGTCCGCGCCGTCTGGCCCCCAGTGGACGATGACCTCGCGGCCGGGGTCACCACCCGCCGCGAACATGACGACGACGGCAGCGACAACGATTGTCAGCGGTGTGACGAGCATCGCCCAGGTGAGCGCGCGCCGGGCGCGCGCGTGGCGGACCAGGTCGGGGCTACGGACAGACATGCGGAGCTCCTCGTGCGTGTCGCGGGCTGGTGGGTCGGTCGGGGCGGCGCGGTGCGCATTCATCCTGGGTAGTCCTTGCGGATGAGCGCGAGGAGTGCCGCCGGCGCGATCCGCTCCTCGCGGGCTCGGGCGATCACCGCGGCGACCGCGTCATGCAGCTGCACCGAGCCGGTCGCACCCGTGACGACGGCCCCCCGGCCCCGGCGCAGTTGGATGAGGCCCTGGTCGCGCAGCGACTGGTAGGCGTGGAGGATCGTGTGCATGTTGACGCCGAGGACCTCTGCGAGGTCCCGTGCGGTGGGGAGACGCTCCCCGACCGCGAGCTCGCCCGTCGTGATGCGCGCCGCGAGCGCGGTGGCGATCTGGTCATAGACCGCCTCGCCCGCCTGCAGATCGATCCGGATGAGCATGCGGTCAGTATAGTTCTAGTTCTTCTATATTTTTCTCATCATGTTCGTGGCACTCCGCGCGCCCAGCGGTCCTCAGCCCCTAATCCGCTCGTACGCCTCCTTCGTTTGTGCCCCGCCCCGCGTCCGCCCGCCCCAGCGTGAAGTACTGAAGAATGCGCGAAGTACTGAGATTTCGAGCAGGAATGCGGGTACCTCGCGTTTTCCTCAGTACCTCGCGTTGCGCGCGCTGACTCCCCCACAGCCCGTGACCTACCCAAGTTATGCACCTCCGAGGTGTCCCGCGGCGCTCACACCCGCTCAGCCGCACGATGCTCGTGGGGTGGACGTCCTGGGCTGGGTCGACCGGCGCGGCGGCATCGTGCGCCGCGACGAGCTGGCGCGCGCAGGATTCCGGCGCGGCGAGCTCGACCGGGCCGGAATCCAGTCGGTCGGTCGTCAGTGGCTCGCCCTCGACACCGCGCCACCACGGCTCGTGGAAGCCGCGACGCGTCGGAGCCGGCTCGCCTGCGTGTCGGCGGCCGACCACCACGGCCTCAGCCTGCTGCGACGCCCGACCATTCCACACTTCTGGGCTCCCCCGGGCGCGAGGCTCCCGTCGGGCCCGCCCGCCCGGATGCATCGTGGCCGCGCGCTGCTGGCGCCGCGCCCGGACCAGCTCGTCGAGTCGCTGCCGGACCTGCTGGAGCACGTCGCCGGCTGCCTGCCGCACGTGGAGGCGCTCATCGTGTGGGAGTCGGCGATTCGGCAGCGACTCGTGACGGCCGGGGCGCTGCGACAGTTGGCCTGGCGCAGTCCTATGGCGAGGACCCTTGCGGCGGAGGCGAGCAGTCGGTCGGATTCACTCCTCGAGACGATCGTCACGGATTCGCTCCGCCACCTTGAGATGCCGTTCCGGCAGCAGGTGGCGATCCTCGGCCACCGCGTCGACATCCTCGTCGGCGACCGGCTCGTGGTCCAGCTCGAAGGGTTCACGGTGCTCCGCTTCACCTACGAGGACGTGACGCAGCGCCTCGCGCACGTGCTCGACATGATCCGTCGCGCCATGGTGCTCCATCGAGTGCGCCGGTGAGCCAGCGACCGGGCGTCGGTTGTCAAGCACTGAGGAATGCGGGAGCGGCGCGGCGCTCATCCGCAACCACGTAGGGTGGAGCCCATGGTCGACTTTGTCGACGCGGGACTAAGCGCCAATTCCGTGTCGTACTTGACGGCCCTCGACCGGCAGCGTGCCACGCACGCCGCCGTCGTCGCGGGTCGGGCGCCGGATACCGTCCTCCTCCTCGAGCACCCGAGCGTCTACACCGCCGGGAAGCGCACGGAGCCCCACGAACGGCCCCGCGACGGCACGCCCGTCGTCGACGTGGACCGCGGCGGCAAGATCACCTGGCATGGCCCGGGGCAGCTCGTCGGCTACCCGATCCTCCGCCTCGCCGAGCCGGTCGACGTCGTCGCGTATGTCCGCCGCCTCGAGGAGCTCCTCATCGCGGTGCTGACCGAGTACGGCATCCCAGGTGAGCAGGTCGAGGGCCGCAGCGGCGTGTGGGTGCGCGGCACCGACAAGATCGCCGCGATCGGTGTGCGGGTCGCCGAGTCGGTCACGATGCACGGCTTCGCGCTCAACTGCTCGAATGCCTTCGACGCCTATGACGAGATCGTCGCGTGCGGCCTCGCCGACGCGGGCGTCACGAGCATCAGCCAGGAGCTCGGCCGCACCGTCACCCCGAGCGATGTCGCGCCCCGCATCCGCCGCGAGTTCGCGCGGGTCATGGCGCCGAGCGTCACCAGCCTCCAGGCCGCAGCGACGGTGTCGGGCGCGAGCGACGCATTCGTCAGGAATGCGTCCCCCGCACCCCAGCCGGCGGTCGCCTCATGAGCGGGATCAGCAACGGCCGAGCCGCGCACGACGTCGGCGAACGCCGACTCCTGCGGATCGAGGCCCGCAATTCCGCCGTGCCGATCGAGCGCAAGCCCTCGTGGATCAAGACGACGGCGCACATGGGGCCCGAATTCCTCCAGCTCAAGTCACTCGTCAAGGACGAGGGCCTCCACACCGTGTGCCAGGAGGCGGGCTGCCCGAACATCTACGAGTGCTGGGAGGACCGGGAGGCGACGTTCCTCATCGGCGGCGACCAGTGCACCAGGCGCTGCGACTTCTGCCAGATCGACACCGGCAAGCCGGCCGCGTATGACACCGACGAGCCCCGGCGCGTCGCCGACTCGGTGCACCGCATGGCACTGCGGTACGCG
This sequence comes from Microbacteriaceae bacterium, assembly GCA_035556075.1. Classification (GTDB taxonomy): domain Bacteria; phylum Actinomycetota; class Actinomycetes; order Actinomycetales; family Microbacteriaceae; genus 73-13. The sequence continues at coordinate 26,528 of DATMFQ010000049.1, forward strand.
ACGGTGACGGGGGTCGCGCGCGACGACCTGCCCGACGAGGGCGCCTGGCTCTACGCGGAAACGATCCGGGCGATCCATCGCCGCAGCCCCGGCACGGGCGTCGAGATGCTCGCCCCGGATTTCTCCGGCAACCCGGACCATCTCGCCGAGGTGTTCAGCAGCCGCCCCGAGGTCTTCGCGCACAACGTCGAGACGGTGCCGCGGATCTTCCGGCGCATCCGGCCCGCCTTCAGCTACGAGCGCTCGCTCGACGTAATCACCCAGGCGCGGGCGGCCGGGCTCATCACGAAGTCGAACCTCATCCTCGGCATGGGCGAGGAGCCCACCGAGGTGCTGCAGGCACTGCAGGACCTGCACGACGCCGGCACCGACATCGTGACGGTCACGCAGTACCTGCGACCCTCGCCGCGGCACCTGCCGGTGGCGCGCTGGGTGACGCCCGCGGAGTTCGTCGAGTTCAAGACGGCCGCGGAGGAGATCGGCTTCCTCGGCGTGCTCGCCGGACCCCTCGTCCGCTCGAGCTACCGCGCGGGACGGCTCTGGGCGCGGTCCATGGCGGCGAAGGGCCGCGAGCTGCCCGAGGCGCTCGCGCACCTGGCCGATCCGGACCTGGAGTTCGCCCAGGCCGTCTGAACCACCGCACGACGCGACCCGACCCCCAACAACCGGCCGCACGCATTCCTCCGCAATCCACGTCCCAAGGACCACACATGAGCAGCACGACCGCCACCCCCGAGCACATCGCCGCGACGGCGCACCCCGATCAGCGGCAGATCCGCCGCGTCGCGTGGGCCTCGCTCGTCGGCACGGCCCTCGAGTCGTACGACTTCTACGTCTACGCCTACTTCGCGGCCTTCTTCGTCGGTCCGCTCTTCTTCGAGCCGCTGGGAACGGTGGGCGCGGTCTTCACCGCATTCCTCACGATCGCGATCGCCTTCGTCGTCCGGCCCATCGGCGCGCTCGTCTTCGGGCACATCGGCGACCGGCTCGGGCGCCGGCCGACGCTCATCATCACGATCACGCTCATGGGCGTCGCGACCGGGCTCATCGGCGTGCTCCCGAGCTACGCGCAGGCCGGGTGGTTCGGCGCGATCGTGCTCGTGCTGCTCAGGACCCTGCAGGGGCTGTCGCTCGGCGGCGAGTGGGGCGGGGCGATCCTGCTGGCGACGGAGGGCGCGGACCCGAAGCGCAAGGCGCTGTACGCCGCGCTCCCCCAGCTCGGCAGCCCGATCGGCTCGATCCTGTCCGGCGCGCTCTTCCTGCTCATGTTCTTCGCCGTGCCCGCGGAGCAGATGGTCGAGTGGGGCTGGCGGATCCCGTTCCTCACCGCGATCCCGCTGCTGCTCGTGTCGCTCTACCTGCGCTGGAGCGTCACGGAGACGCCGGTCTTCCGCGAGCTCGACGCGGGCGGCCTGCGGCCGAAGTTCCCGTTCGGCGAGGTGTGGCGCTCGCAGCCCAAGGCGGTCATCGTCGCGATCGGCGCGGCCCTCCTCGGCATCGGCTCGTACTCGCTCATGAACACGTACACGATGAACTACGGTTCGACGCCCGTCGAGGCCGGCGGACTCGGCTTCGACTACATGAGCCTCCTCATCGCCACGACCATCGGCGGGCTGCTCCAGCTCGTGACGATCCCCCTCTTCGGCCTCTGGGCGACGCGGATCGGCTCCGCCCGGATCGTCGGCCTCGGCGGGCTCACGACCCTGGCCGCGGCGTTCCCGATCTACCTGCTGCTCACCGAGGCGAACTTCGGCGTCCTCGTCGCCCTCATGGTCGTCGGCGGCGTCCTGCCGACCCTCGCGTGGGCGGGCCTCGGCGGCCTCATGCGCGACCTCTTCGACCCCCGCTACGCGTACACGGCACTCGGCTTCGCCTACGCGATCGCGGCGACGCTCACCGCATTCATCCCGAATATCACGCTCATCGTCGGCGAGGCGAGCGGGAATGCGTGGTGGCATCCCGCCATCGTCCTCGCGGTGCTGTCGGCGATCACCCTCGTCGCGGCGATCGCCGCTGACCGCATGGTGCGGGCGGGCAAGGGCGCGCCAGATGCGCGCTGATCACGACTCCGCCGTAGTCTTGGGGCCGTGAGCGACGACACCCCCCAGCCCTCGACGCCCGAGCCGGACCCGTTCGAGCAGCTGCTCATGGGGATCGGCAGCGACGAGCCGGCGACGCTCGCGGCAGACCCGGTGACGCCGGAGGATCCCACGGAGCCTGCGCAGCTGACCACGCCGGAGCCGTCGATGCCGCAGACCGAGCCGACCCTCGAGTACGGGCACGGTCCCGCCGAGCCGGCTCCGACGGCACCGACCGTCGTCTTCCCCGGCGCAGCCGCCGCGGACCTGCCGCAGCCGGCGCCTGCGCAGCAGCCGCCCTCGCAGGCCGCACCCGGCTGGTCGCTTGGCACCGACGCCGGCGGGGCGGCCGCCGGCGCGACGGCCGCGACGACGATCCTCCCGGGCGGCGTCGGTGGCCCACCCCCGGGTGGTCCGACCCGCCCGACCGGCAGTGGCCCGTTCGGCAACCGCAAGGTGCTCATGTGGGTACTCGCTGGTGTCGCCGCGCTCCTCGTCATCGCCCTGGCCGTGCTCATCACCGTCCTCGCGATGAATGCGGGGGCCGGCGAGCCGAAACCGACCGGCACCCCGACAGCGACGACGTCGTCGACGCCACGGCCGACCGCGTCGCGCACGCCCACACCGACGCCGACGGTCATGCCCGCGATCAAGTCGTTCGTCGCCGACCCGATGGTCGTGCAGTGCGCCAATGCGAGCGCGGTCGCCAACGTCAGCCTCGGCTGGTCCACGGTCGGGACGACGCAGGTCGCCGTCGCCAGTGCCGCCGGGCTGGTCGACGCGATCGACAACCCGTACCAGAACAACCTCGCCGAGACCGTCGAGAGCTTCAGCATCCCCTATGCCTGCGGCAACGCGAGCTGGGCATACACGCTGACGATCGCCGGTGCCGATGGGGAGCACCGCAGCCAGGTCGTCACGGTGACGCGCCTGCCCTTCCCGTCGCCGACCCCACCGCCTGCGCCGCCGGCGCCGACCGCGAGCCTCTCCGCCAACCCCACGGTCGTCACCTGTGTCGAAGGCGAGAGCGCCCCGAAATTCAACCTCGAATGGACCTCGACGAACGGTACGAGCGCCTCGATCAATGGGCCGGGCGAGAACGCGGGCTATGACTGGCCGAGCCTCTCCCCGAACGGCACCCAGCCCGAGATCGCGTATGACTGCGCGCAGGAGACGATGAGCTTCACGCTCACCGTGACGGGCCAGACCTCACCCCCGGCGACCGCCAGCATCACGGTGACGAACGACGGCTGGGGCCCGTCCGGCGGCTAGAATCTTGCCGACCACATCTGAGGCACCAAGCCGAGCAGCGCATTCGTGCAGACCCGGCCTGACGCGGTGCCGCCCACACCGGAAGCAGTGATTCATGGCACGCCCCATCCCTGAGAAGCCCGCACTCGAAGGCCTCGAAGCCCACTGGGGCCCGGTGTGGGAGTCCGAGGGGACGTTCCGCTTCGACCGCGCCGCCGCCCTCGCGGCCGGCAAGGACGCGCTGTACGCGATCGACACCCCACCGCCGACGGCATCCGGCTCGCTCCACATCGGGCACGTCTTCTCCTACACGCACATGGACCTCGCCGCCCGGTTCCACCGGATGCGCGGCAAGCACCTCTTCTTCCCCATGGGCTGGGATGACAACGGTCTCCCGACCGAGCGCCGGGTCCAGAACTACTACGGCGTCCGCGTCGACCCGTCGCTCCCCTACGACCCGGACTTCACGCCGCCCGCGCACACCGGTGGCAGCGTCAAGCTCGCCGACCAGGTCCCGGTCGCCCGCCGCAACTTCGTCGAGCTCTGCGAGCGGCTCACGGAGGAGGACGAGCAGAAGTTCGAGGAGCTCTGGCGCGGCCTGGCGCTGTCCGTCGACTGGTCGCTCACATACCGGACGATCGGGGATGACGCGCAGCGGGTCTCGCAGCGCGCATTCCTGAAGAATCTCGGACGCGGCGAGGCCTACCAGGCCGAGGCGCCGACGCTGTGGGACGTGACCTTCCGCACCGCCGTCGCACAGGCGGAGCTCGAGGAGAAGGAGCAGCCGGGCGCCTACCACCGGCTCGCGTTCCCGCGCACGGACGGGCAGGGCGCCGTCGAGATCGAGACGACCCGCCCGGAGCTCCTCGCCGCCTGCGTCGCGCTCGTCGCGCACCCGGACGACGCCCGGTACGCGGCGCTCTTCGGCACGACCGTCACCACGCCGGTCTTCGGCGTCGAGGTGCCCGTGCTCGCCCACCACCTCGCGCAGCCCGACAAGGGCTCCGGCATCGCGATGATCTGCACCTTCGGCGACACGACCGACGTCGTGTGGTGGCGGGAGCTCGATCTGCCGATCCGCACGATCCTTGGGCCGGATGGCCGCGTCAAGGCGGAGGCGCCCGAGGCGATCACGAGCGAGGCCGGTCTCGCCGCCTACGCCGAGCTCGCCGGGAAGACGGTCTTCAGCGCGGCCGCCCGGATGGTCGAGCTGCTCACCGAGGCGGGTGCGCTCATCGGTGCGCCGCGCAAGATCACGCACCCGGTCAAGTACTTCGAGAAGGGCGACAAGCCGCTCGAGATCATCTCGACCCAGCAGTGGTACCTCGTCAACGGCGCACGCGACGCACAGCTGCGGGATGCGCTCCTTGACCGCGGCCGGGAGATCGCATTCCATCCGGAGCATATGCGGGTGCGCTACGAGAACTGGGTCGGCGGGCTCTCCGGCGACTGGCTCGTCTCGCGGCAGCGGTTCTTCGGCGTCCCGATCCCGGTGTGGTACCGCCTCGGCCAGGACGGCGAGCGCACCGGCGAGGTCCTCGTCCCGGAAGCCGCCCAGCTGCCGATCGACCCCACGATCGATACCCCACCCGGGTTCGACGAGTCGCAGCGCGGTCAGGCCGGCGGCTTCGTCGGTGAGGTCGACATCCTCGACACCTGGGCGACCTCCTCCCTCACACCGCAGATCGCCGCGGGCTGGGGCACCGACGACGAGCTCTTCGACCTCGTCTTCCCCTACTCGCTGCGCAGCCAGGGCCAGGACATCATTCGCACCTGGCTCTTCTCGACCGCGTTGCGCTCACACCTCGAGCACGGCTCGGTGCCGTGGCAGCACGCCGGCATCAGCGGCTTCATCGTCGACCCCGACCGCAAGAAGATGTCGAAGTCGAAGGGCAACGTCGTCACCCCGGACGACCTCCTCAAGGAGCACGGCTCCGATGCGGTGCGCTACTGGGCGGCGTCGTCGAAGCTCGGGACGGATGCGGCCTTCGACCCGCAGAACCCGAAACTCATCAAGATCGGTCGGCGCCTGGCCATCAAGGTGCTCAACGCCGCGAAGTTCGTCCACGGGTTCCCGACACCGGCGGCCCCCACCGGACCCAAGGCACTCCGGGAGCACATCGCCGAGCCACTCGACCTCGACGTGCTCGCGACGCTCGCGACCGTCATCGAGCAGGCGACCGCCGCATTCGAGGCCTACGATCACGCGAAGGCGCTCGAAGTGACGGAGCACTTCTTCTGGACCTTCTGCGACGACTACCTCGAGCTCGTCAAGGAACGCGCCTACTCCGGTGAGGGCACCGCGCAGGCCTCGGCAGTGGCGACCCTGCGACTCGCGCTCGATGCGCTGCTCCGGCTGCTCGCCCCATTCCTCCCCTATGCGACCGAAGAGGTCTGGTCGTGGTCGCATGACACCTCGGTGCACACGGCCGCCTGGCCGACGCCAGACGAGCTCGGGGCGCCCGAGGCGAACGGGCTCCTGCCCATCCTCAGCGAGGCGCTCATCAGCATCCGCCGGGCTAAGACCGACGCGAAACTCTCGCAGAAGGCCGTCGTGGCAACCGTGTCGATCGCGGGCCCCGCGGTGCTCGAGACCGGGCTCGGCGATCTGCGCGCGGTCGGACGCATCCAGGACATTGCCTTCACGGTCGCGGACGAGGTCGCGGTCGCCGACGTCGTGCTCATCGACGTCACAGATATCTAGGAATGCGAGGGGCCGCCATGCAGCTCGGCACACGTTGGGATGTCGGAGACGAGCCGCCCGGGACGCTCGCCGAGGCGATGCGGCACGGGATTCAGCGCGTCGAGGCGGAACTGATCGCCGACCGGATCGACACGACCGGCTGGCGTTGGACCCTCACCTGGCTCGAGCGGCGCCCCATCGCCGAGCTCGACGATGGCACCCGTGTCGCGCAGCACGCTGACGGGACCGTCTCGATCCTGCCGCTCGCCGACGACGAGGCATGACCACCGCGCGCGGCGCCCGACTCGGCGCCGCTGGCTCGCTGACCGGGGCCGCGCTCTTCTGGGCCGCGAACTACGTGGTCGGCGCCCTCGTCATCGGCGCGATCGACCCGTTCTCCCTCGCCTTCCTCCGCTGGCTCTTTGCGGCGATCATCCTCGTCGGACTCGCCCAGCTGCTCGAGCGACCCGATTGGCGCCTCGTGTGGCGTCGGCTCCCCCGGCTCGTGCTGCTGTCGTCGCTCGGCATGGTGAGCTTCGCGCTGTTCCTCTACATCGGGCTCGAAACGACCGCGCCGATCAGCGCGTCGCTCGTCAGCTCGACGGGCCCCGTGCTCATCGCGATCACGGCGACGATCGTGCTGCGGGAGCGGCCCGGGCTTCGGCAATGGGGCGGCCTCGCGCTCGCGCTGACCGGGGTCCTCCTCGTCATCAGCCGCGGCTCGCTCGACACGATCCTCGGCCTGCAGTTCGCGGTCGGTGACCTCTGGGTCATCGTCGCGACGATCGCCTGGACCGCCTACACGGTGCTGAGCCGCAAGCCGCTCGGGATCCCGCCACTCACCTCGACGGCAGCGCAGGCGGTGTCGGCGACCGTGATCCTCGGGGTCGTCGTCGCATGCACCGGGCTGGCACTGCCGCGCGACGGCGCCACCTGGGGTGGGCTCGCCATCATCGTCGTGCTCTCGAGCGCGCTCGCGTACCTCTTCTGGAATCTCGGTCTCGCCAAGGTGCCCGCGTCGGTTGCCGGCATCTTCCTCAACCTCATCCCCGTCTTCACCGTCGTCATGGAGCTCCTTCGAGGCGCGCAGGTCAGCTGGGCACAGTGGCTCGGCGGGGCGCTCGTGCTCGGCGGCGTGCTGCTCGCGACGCTGCAGCTGCGCCGCGGCCGCTGATCCTCAGCCCTCGGGTGTGGGAAACGCGCGCTCGAGCGCAGCGAGCGCGTGTCGCTCCGGGTCCTCGCCCGCGGCAGCCGCGCTGATCGCGATGCGCTCCGCAAGCCCGGCCGGCACCGGGATCGATGGACCGGCGACGAACGGGGGTGGTGCGTTCGTTGGTGCGGTCGCCACCGCACCACGCGGCTTCAGCACGAGACCGATGACCGGCAGCGTGATCGTGCCGAGCACGTCGAGGATCGCGATCGCCGCGAACCAGCGCCAGTAGTCGTCGCCCGCGCGCCCCGGGATGTCCCCGTCAGTGAGGATCGGGAGGATGATCATGATCGCGACGATCGTCATCATCGCCAGCGTCGCCACGAGGATCACCCGGACCGCACGCTGCGGGCGGGCAACGAGCAGGAGCAGCAGGTTGGTCTGCGCGAGCGAGACCGCGAGGACGGTCAGTACGCCGAATGCGCGCCACCAGCCATCGCTGGAGCCCAGGAGCTCCCAGGGCGTCCAGATGAGGGTGAGCGGCGGCACGATCGCGGCGAGGCTCGCCACGAGACCGACGTAGCCGACGACCCGAGCGGCACGGCTGACGATCGCCAGGTGGCAGAGGATCGTGATCCCGAAGAGCCCGATCGTCAGCGTCGTGAGCAGGATCTTGCCCTGCAGGTCACCGAAGGTCCCGCCGATGAGCGAGATGATGCCCAGGAGCGCGGCGATCACCAGCGATGCGATGACGACAATGATCGCGGCGCGGCGGATCCCCTTCA
>DATMFQ010000050.1:0-63961 GCA_035556075.1 Microbacteriaceae bacterium
CATCCGCTCGAGGATGGTTTCTGAACCTCTCGGGGCCCGAAGATTCGTCGACGGGCACCACGGTGGCGTGGCCGAGCGGCTAGGCACCGGCCTGCAAAGCCGTTTACACGGGTTCGAATCCCGTCGCCACCTCACGGTCGCGAGACTGATAACTAAATAGCCTGAACTTCAGGCGCGATTGGCGCAGCGGTAGCGCGCTTCCCTGACACGGAAGAGGTCACTGGTTCGATCCCAGTATCGCGCACAGGAGGGACTCCCGATCAGCCGGGGGTTTCTTGTTTTCACGGTCTTGGGGAGCCGCCGCGGGCCGTGGGCGGTTGTCTGTGTCGTGGCTTTTGTCGCGAGCGCCTACACTCGCGGCCATGATCCGCCTCCCGCCGCCGGGCCGTCGCGTCGTGGTGCGACACCTACTGCCGACCGGTCAGGCGACGGACGTCCTGGGCGAGCTGCTCAGCGCTGATGCCGAGGCCGTCGTCGTCGACGGCAAGCGCGGGGTCGAGCGCATCGCCGTGTCAGCGATCATCGCCGCCAAGGAGATCCCACCGCCACCGACGCCCCGGCGATGAACGATACGGGGTGCCGCCTAGCGAGGAATCCTGTTTGACTCGGTGCATGAGCAACGCAGTCATCCAGGTCACCACCGATGCCGCGGCGATCGACCGGGCGGTCGAGTCTGCCCAGCGCATTCTCGAGCAGCTCCCGGATCTCCAGATCCGCGTCATCGTCCACGGCGAGGCGCTTGACGCGGTCGTCGGCACCGAGCCGCTCGAGCACGACCCCGCGGTGCGGGTCGAGGCGTGCAGTCTCGGGCTCCGTGCGCGAGGGCACTCGCTCGACGAACTGCGCCCCGGATTCGACACGGTCGCCGGGGCATCCGCGGCCATCATCCAGGCGCAGCTCGACGGCGCGGCCTATCTGCGCCTGTGATCAGTCGCGCATCCGTTCCTTCGCCTCGTTGCGAGCCTTGACCGACTCCGCCTCGGCCTCGGCGCGCTTGACCTCGGCGTCGGCCTGGATCTCGTCGATCTTGTCCTTCGCCCGATCGACGGTGTCCTCCATCTTGCGCCCGACCTGCTCGGCCGCCTCGCCGACGGTCTCTTTCGCGTCATCCAGGAATCCCATGTCCGTCCTCCTCGGTCGTGAATGGTGGTGAGTGCGTCACATTACGGAGCCGGGGCGAGGGGAGCGAGGGGCTTGCACACCGGCGCAATGTGTGCAAAGTGTGGCGATGTCACCGAATTCAGCGCAGGTCGATGCCGGCCGTCCCCGCGATGAGCGCCTCGGGGGACACGCCGGTGTGCGAGGCGAGCTGCGTGAGGAGGGCCGCACCCGTGATGGCGGCCGCGGAGATGAGCCGGTGCAGCCGCGCGGGGTCATCGTCCTCGGCGAGATAGCGGTTGACGGCGGCATTCGACCGGTTGACGGTCTCCACGTCCGCCGTGACGTAGGCGGAGACGAGGCCGGCGAAGACCTCCCGGGCCTCGGCGAGCTCTGGCCATGCTCGGTTGTCTGGTTCCGGCGTCATGGTGCCTCCTTGGCTCGGGTGGCGAGGAATCCGTCGTGCCACAACGCTAGCTGTAGCTGTCCTCGCTGCCCTCCGTCACGAAGTCGATGAGCTCCTCGACCCGGCCCAGCAGTGATGGTTCGAGATCGGCGAAGCCGCGGACCCGAGCGAGGATCCGTTGCCAGGCGGCGGCGATATCCGCCTGGTCCTCGTGCGGCCAGCCAAACGCCTCGCACACGCCGTGCTTCCACTCGACGCCGCGGGGCACGACCGGCCACGCTGCGATGCCGAGCGCCCGCGGCGTCACGGCCTGCCACACGTCGACGTAGGGGTGCCCGAGGACGAGGGTGTGCGGGCCGTGCGGGGAGGCGGCGATCGCCTCGGCGATGCGCGACTCCTTCGAGCCGGGCACGAGGTGGTCGACGAGCACACCGATGCGCCGCCCGGGAGCGGGCCGGAAGTCGTCGAGGAATGCACGGAGGTGGTCGATGCCCTCCAGGTACTCGACCACCACTCCCTCAATGCGCAGGTCGTCACCCCACACTCGCTCGACGAGCTCCGCATCGTGCCGCCCCTCGACGAGGATGCGGCTCGCCCGTGCCACGCGCGCCGGCGCATCCGGCACCGCGAGCGACCCCGACGCGGTGCGAGTCGGTACCCGTGCGGGCGCGACGATCGGTGCCGGGGGCACGAGCCGCACCGTCTCGCCGTCGATGAGGAAGCCGGTGCCGAGTGGGAAGTGTCGCACACGCCCATGGCGGTCCTCGAGGGCGACTGTGCGCCTGTCCGCGCCCACCACCGCCCCGGTCCAGCCACCGTCGGCGACCTCGACGACGAGATCGAGCTCCGCGGTGACCTCCGCCACTACCGGGCGACCGACCGAGCGCCAGTCGCCAGCGAGCACATCGCTGCCGTAGCGGTCGTCGGGCTGGGCGTCCTCGGTTCTCACCGAGCGAGGCTAGCCCGCGGGGTGCGCCGACCGAGGCATCGACATGCTGACCGCGGAAGCGGCGTGGGCCGCCCGCATTAGGCTTGGGTCTCGTGGCAGGCACCGGATTCGACCTCTTCTCCGACCGCTCCGTCGTCGCAATGCGCGTCGACGGCGAGCTGAAGGATCTGGCGACCACGCTGACGGGCACCGAGCAGGTCGAGCCGATCACGATCGACTCCGAGGACGGGCTTGCAATCCTCCGCCACTCGGCCGCGCACGTGCTCGCGCAGGCCGTGCAGCGCATCAATCCGGAGGCGCGGCTCGGGATCGGACCGCCGATTCAGGACGGCTTCTACTACGACTTTCAGATCGACGAGCCGCTGACGCCCGAGACGCTCAAGGCCATCTCGAAGGAGATGGAGCGGATCCAGCGCGCCGGGCAGCGATTCGTGCGCCGGGTCGTCAGCGACGACGAGGCGCGCGCCGAGCTGGCGGACGAGCCGTTCAAACTCGAGCTCATCGGGCTGAAGGGCAAGGCCGCACAGGGCCGGGATGGTGAGTCCGTCGAGGTCGGGGCCGGTGAGCTCACGATGTACGACAACGTCGACCCGACGACGGGGGAGACGGTCTGGACCGACCTGTGTCGCGGGCCGCACCTGCCGAGCACTCGGATGATCGGCAACGGTTGGGCGCTCGAGCGCATTGCCGGCGCGTACTGGCGTGGCGACCAGCGCAATCCCCAGTTGCAGCGCGTCTACGGCACCGCCTGGCCGTCGAAGGACGAGCTCCGCGCCCACCAGACGCGGTTGGCGGAGGCGGCCAAGCGGGACCACCGCAAGCTCGGCCGCGAGCTCGACCTCTTCAGCTTCCCCGAGGAGATCGGCTCGGGGCTGTCGGTGTGGCACCCACGCGGCGGCATCGTCCGTCACGAGATGGAGTCACACGCCCGCGCCCGGCACCTCGCCGCTGGGTACAGCGTCGTCTACACGCCGCACATCTCGAAGGCCGATCTCTTCGCCACGAGTGGTCACCTCGCTACCTACGCGGAGGGCATGTGGCCGCCGCTGCACATGGACGAGGAGCGGGACGCGATCACCGGCGAGGTGACGAAACCGGGCGTCGACTACTACCTCAAGCCGATGAACTGTCCGATGCACATCCTGATCTACCAGGAGCGGCAGCGCAGCTACCGGGACCTCCCGCTGCGGCTCAGCGAGAACGGCACGGTCTACCGCAACGAGCTCTCGGGTGCGCTGCACGGTCTGACGCGGGTCCGCGGCTTCACCCAGGATGACGCGCACCTCTTCGTCACGCCCGAGCAGCTCGAGGACGAGGTCGCGAAGGTCATCGAGTTTGTGCTGTCGCTGCTGCGCGACTTCGGCCTGAGCGACTTCGAGCTCGAGCTGTCGATGAAGGACGACGAGAAGTCGAAGTGGATCGGCTCGGACGAGTACTGGGAGTCCTCGACGAATGCGCTGCGCCGCGTCGCGCTCGCCTCGGGGCTGGGGCTCACCGAGGTCCCCGGCGAGGCAGCGTTCTACGGCCCGAAGATCGACCTCAAGACGAAGGATGCGCTCGGCCGCACCTGGCAGCTCTCCACGGTCCAGGTCGATCCGAACCTCCCCGAGCGCTTCGGGCTCGAGTACACGGCCGCCGACGGCTCGAAGCAGCGGCCCATCATGATCCACCGCGCGCTCATGGGCTCGATCGAGCGATTCTTCGCGATCCTCCTCGAGCACTACGCGGGCGCCTTCCCGGTCTGGCTCGCGCCAGTCCAGGTGGTCGGCGTCCCCGTCGCCGATCACCACGTGCCCTTCCTCGAGCGCGTCTTTCAGGAGCTGGAGAGGGCTGGGATCCGCGCGGAGCTCGATACCTCGGGTGAGCGGATGCAGAAGAAGATCAGGAATGCGTCGCTGGCGAAAGTCCCCTATGTCCTCATCGCCGGTGATGCGGACGAGGCGGCGGGGACCGTGAGCTTCCGACTCCGCGACGGCAGCCAGGACAACGGGGTGCCGATCGCCGAGGCGGTCGCCCGCATCCGCACCGCGATCGACCGGAAGTCGCAGGTGTAGCGATGGTCATGCTCGGTGACATCCCCGACGACTACGACGGCACGCACTACGCGAACGCGGAGGACGCCCGCCGAATCGGCGGCGTCCCGGACTCGTTCCAGCGGCTGTGGGCACCGCATCGGGTCGTGTACATCCAGCAGGGCCAGATGCCGAGCGAGGACGAGTGCCCCTTCTGCCTCGCACCGGGCCTGAGCGACGAGGACGGGCTCATCGTCGCGCGCGGCACCCACGCATTCGTCCTGCTCAATCTGTTTCCGTACAACTCGGGGCACCTGCTCGTGTGCCCGTATCGCCATGTTGCGACATATGACGAGGCCACCCCGGAGGAGGTCGCCGAGATCGGCGACCTCACCCAGACGGCGATGCGGGTGCTGACGGCGACCGCGCACGCGCACGGATTCAACATCGGTATGAACCAGGGACGCATTGCTGGTGCGGGCATCGCCGACCACCTGCACCAGCACGTCGTGCCGCGGTGGGCGCTCGATGCGAACTTCTTTCCGATCATCGCGCAGACGAAGTCGCTGCCGAGGCTGCTCGGCGAGGTCCGGCGGGACATTGCGGCCGCCTGGCCCAAGTAGAATTCTGGATTATGACTTCTGAAGTGGGTACCAGCCGTGTCAAGCGCGGCCTTGCGGAGATGCTGAAGGGCGGCGTCATCATGGACGTCGTCGATGCGGAGCAGGCGAAGATCGCCGAGGACGCCGGTGCGGTCGCCGTCATGGCGCTCGAGCGGGTGCCGGCGGATATCCGTGCGCAGGGCGGCGTCGCGCGCATGAGCGATCCGGACCTCATCGACGGCATCATCGAGGCGGTGTCCATCCCGGTCATGGCGAAGGCGCGCATCGGGCACTTCGTCGAGGCGCAGGTGCTGCAGTCGCTTGGTGTCGACTACATCGACGAGTCCGAGGTGCTCTCGCCGGCCGACTACGTCAACCACATCGACAAGTGGCCGTTCACGGTGCCGTTCGTGTGCGGGGCGACGAACCTCGGGGAGGCGCTGCGTAGGATCACCGAGGGTGCCGCGATGATCCGCTCGAAGGGCGAGGCCGGCACGGGGGATGTGTCCGAGGCGACGCGGCATATCCGCACGATCCACGGGGAGATCAACGCGCTCAAGGCGAAGACGCCGGACGAGCTGTATGTCGCGGCCAAGGAGTTGCAGGCCCCGTATGAGCTCGTCGCGGAGGTGGCGGCGACCGGCAAGCTCCCTGTTGTGTTGTTTGTCGCCGGTGGTGTCGCGACCCCCGCGGATGCGGCGATGATGATGCAGCTCGGCGCGGACGGCGTCTTCGTCGGCTCGGGCATCTTCAAGTCGGGGAACCCGGCGGCGCGGGCGAAGGCGGTCGTGAAGGCGACCGCGGCCTATCAGGATGCGGCGCTCATCGCCGATGTCTCGCGTGGCCTCGGCGAGGCGATGGTCGGCATCAATGTCGCCGACCTGCCGGCGCCGCACCGCCTCGCCGAGCGCGGCTGGTAAGTCGCCGGTGGCGAGCTCGAGCGTCGGGGTGCTCGCCCTGCAGGGCGATGTGCGCGAGCACGTCCACGCCCTGCGCTCGCTCGGTGCCGATGTGGTCGAGGTGCGCCGCCCGCGCGAGCTCGCGGCGGTCGGCGGCCTCGTCATCCCGGGGGGCGAGTCGAGCGTCATCGACAAGCTGTCCCGGCTGTTCGACCTTGCCGGACCGATCCGGGGGCGGATCCGGGCGGGGATGCCGGTCTTTGGCACGTGTGCTGGGATGATCTGCCTTGCCGACTCGCTCCGCGACGCGATCGACGGCCAGGAGACGTTCGGCGGCCTCGACATGGTGGTCCGGCGCAACGCCTTTGGGCCGCAGACGGAGTCGTTCGAGGTCGACCTCGACGTGCCCGTCCTCGAGGGGCCACCGGTCCACGCGGTCTTCATCCGCGCGCCGGTGGTCGAGGAGGTCGGCCCGGAGGTGCGGGTGCTCGCCGCCCTGCCCGACGGCCGGGTCGTCGCGGTCGAGCAGGGCGGGCTGCTGGCGACCTCCTTCCACCCCGAGATGAATGGGGAGCTGCGCTTCCACGAGCGCTTCCTGGATCGGGTGCACGCGGCCTGAGCGGCGATGGGTCATGCTGGAGGTATGCGGCACAGCGATTTCCCGGGACAGCACCCGCGACCGATCGTGACGGTGAGCGACTTCGAGCCGGCCGGTGACGACTTCCAGGCGAGGCGGCTGTACGACACCTATCTGGCGCAGGCGGAGGCCCGACGCATCGAGCGCGACTCGCTCGGCGAGCTGGAGGTCCCGGCCGAGGCGTACTGGGGGATTCACACCGCGCGGGCGCTCATCAACTTCCCGATCACCCGACGGGCGATTTACAACCTGCCGGACCTCATCCGCGGCCTCGCCCTCGTGAAGCGGGCCGCGGCGCGGGCGAACGCCGCGCTGGGCGTCCTCGAGCAATCGAAGGCGGATGCGATCGATCAGGCCTGCGCGGAGATCGACGCGGGCGCGCTCCACGGCGAATTCAAGATCGGGGTCATTCAGGGCGGCGCCGGGACCTCGACGAACATGAATGCGAACGAGGTGATCGCGAACCGGGCGCTCGAGATCCTCGGTCACGCGAAGGGCGACTACGCCCACCTGCACCCCATCGATGACGTGAACCGCAGCCAGTCGACGAATGACGCGTACCCGACGGCGATCCGGCTCGCGGCGAGCTTCGCCGTGCAGCGGCTCCTCGTCGAGCACGAGGCGCTGTCGGCGGCGTTCGCGCGAAAGGCCCAGGAGTTCGCCGCGGTGCTCAAGGTGGGCCGCACGCAGCTCCAGGACGCGGTGCCGATGACGGTCGGCCAGGAATTCCGGGGCTGGTCGGTCACGATGGCCAGCGACCGCGACCGGCTCCGTGAGGTGCTCGGACTGCTGCGCGAGATCAACCTCGGGGCGACCGCCATCGGCACCGGGATCACGGCGGACCCGCGGTACGCGGAGATGGTGCGCCTCGAGCTCAGCGCGCTCGTCGGCGAGGAACTGCGCACGGCGCCCGACCTCATCGAGGCGACGAGCGACACCGGCGACTTCATGGCGCTGTCCGGGATCCTCAAGCGCTCGGCGGTCAAGCTGTCGAAGATCTGCAACGACCTTCGGCTGCTGTCGAGCGGGCCGCAGGCCGGGCTCGGCGAGCTGCGGCTTCCGGCGCAGCAGGCCGGCTCCTCGATCATGCCGGGGAAGGTGAATCCGGTCATCCCCGAGGTCGTCAACCAGGTCGCCTTCAGCGTCATCGGCGCCGACGCGACGATCACGGCTGCCTCGGAGGCCGGGCAGCTCCAGCTCAACGCGTTCGAGCCGGTCATCGCGCATTCGCTCCTGCAGTCGCTCGACTGGCTCGGCAACGCCTGCCACACACTTCGGGTGCACTGCGTCGAGGGCATCGAGGTCAACCGGGAGCAGCTGCACGACGACGTGAGCATGAGCGTCGGTGTCGTGACCGCCCTGACCCCGTACCTTGGCTACCAGGTCGCGGCGAGCCTCGCGCACGAGGCGCTGACCGGCGGCCAGTCGATCCGGAGCCTCGTGCTGGCTCGCGGGCTGCTCGAGCCCGCGATGCTCGACAAGGTCCTCGCGCCAGAGCGGCTCAGCGGCCTCGTCCCGCCCACCGGCGCGATCCCGATCCAGCTCGCCGACTAGAATCCTCGGCATGGCTGGGCATTCCAAGTGGGCGACCACCAAGCACAAGAAGGCGGTCATTGACGCGCGGCGCGCGAAGTCGTTCGCCAAGCTCATCAAGAACATCGAGGTCGCCGCGAAGATGGGCGGCCCCGATCTCGCGGGCAATCCGACGCTGTACGACGCCGTGCAAAAGGCGAAGAAGACCTCGGTCCCGAACGACAACATCGACCGTGCGATCAAGCGCGGGGCGGGCATCGGCGGCGAGGCCGTCGAATACGCGAGCATCATGTACGAGGCGTACGGGCCGAACGGCGTCGCATTCCTCATCGAGTGCCTCACCGACAACAAGAACCGAGCCGCGGCGGAGGTGCGCACCGCGCTCTCGCGCAACGGCGGCACGCTCGCGGACCCGGGCTCGGTCGCCTACAACTTCAGCCGCAAGGGCGTCATCTCGATCGAGCGCACCGATGCGGTCACCGAGGACGACATCCTGCTCGCCGTCCTCGATGCCGGTGCCGAGGAGGTCAAGGACCACGGGGTCGGCTTCGAGGTGTTCACCGACCCCTCCAACCTCGTCGCCGCGCGCGAGGCGCTCCAGGCCGCGGGCATCGACTACGACTCGGCCGAGGCCGAGTTCGTGCCGAACATGACGATCGAGCTCGATGCCGACGGTGCGAAGAAGGTGTTCCGGCTCATCGACGCGCTCGAGGATCTGGATGACGTGCAGAACGTGTTCTCCAACGACGAGGTCTCGGCCGAGGCTCAGGCGCAGCTCGACGACGAGGACTAGGTGGCGGGCCGGAGCCTGCGCGTCCTCGGCATCGACCCGGGGCTGACCCGCTGCGGCTTCGGAGTCATCGACGTGCGAGCGGATCGCTCGGCGACGCTCGTGGCCGTCGGGGTGCTCCGCACGGCCGCCGAACTCCCGATCGAGCGGCGGCTGCTGGCGATCGGCGATGGGCTCGACGCCCTCCTTGCCGAGCACGCCCCGGCGGCGGTCGCCGTCGAGCGCGTCTTCGCTCAGCACAATCTCCGGACTGTCATGGGCACGGCTCAGGCTGCGGGACTTGTGCTCGAGCGTGCGGCCCGGGCGGGACTGCCGGTCGCCTCGCACACCCCGAGCGAGGTGAAGGCCGCGGTGACCGGCTACGGCGGTGCCGATAAGCGGCAGGTCGCGACGATGGTCCAGCGGATCCTCCGACTCGACACGCCCCCGAGCCCCGCCGACGCGGCCGACGCGCTCGCGCTCGCGCTGTGCCACGGCTGGTCGAGCAGTGTCCCCGCATCGGGTGCAGCAGACGCGGTCACGCCAGCGCAGCGGGCCTGGCGGGACGCCGAGCGACACGCCCGCGCCCATCGAACATAGCTACGAATGCTCGTCTAGGCTGATTCGCATGATCGCGTCGCTGAGGGGCACCGTCCAGGCGGTCGTCGGCGCCACGGTCGTGCTCGAGGTCGGTGGCGTCGGCTATGCCGTGCTCGTCACGCCAGATCACGCGAGCCGGCTGCGGGTCGGCACCGACGCATTCCTCCACACCGCGCTCATCGTCCGCGATGACGAGCTGAGTCTGTGCGGATTCGAGACGCGGGAGGGCCTCGAGGTCTTCGACCTGCTCCGCGGCGTGAGCGGCGTCGGGCCGAAGTCGTCGCTCGGCGTGCTCGCCCAACTCACGCCCGCACAGATCGCCGCGGCAGTCGCGGCCGAGGACGACGCCGCATTCCGCAAGGTTTCGGGCATCGGGCCGAAGACCGCGAAGCTCATCACGATCTCCCTGCAGGGCAAGCTCAGCCACCTGGTCACGGCCGACGGGGAGGGGGCCCGGCCGGGCCCGGCCGTCGGGGGCGCCCAGGCCGAGACCGTCACCGCGCTCATCGGGCTCGGCTTTCAGGAGCGACGCGCCATCGAGACGGTCGAGGAGCTCGCCGCGGCCTCCCCGGAGGCCGGGGCTGCCGCGCTGCTGCGGCTCGCGCTCGCCGCGCTCGGACCGAGCGCCACGACGGGGAGTGCGCGCCGGTGAGGGCGGACGCGGACACCGAGGACCTGGCGTTCGAGGGCGCGCTCAGACCACGAAGCCTCGCGGAGTTCGTCGGCCAGTCGAAGGTGCGCGGACAACTCCAGCTCCTGCTCGATGCGGCGGCGCTGCAGTCACGCACGCCCGAGCACGTGCTGCTGGCGGGCCCACCCGGTCTCGGCAAGACGACCCTCGCGATGATCATCGCGCACGAGGCGGGCCGGCCCCTACGGATGTCGAGCGGACCGGCGATCCAGCACGCCGGTGACCTCGCGGCGCTGCTGTCGAGTCTCGTGCCGGGGGAGGTGCTCTTCATCGACGAGATCCACCGGATGGCGCGCTCCGCGGAGGAGATGCTCTACCTCGCGATGGAGGACTTCCGGATCGACATCATGGTGGGCAAGGGCGCCGGCGCGACGTCGATCCCGCTCGATCTCGCCCCCTTCACCCTCGTCGGTGCGACGACGCGCTCCGGCCTGCTGCCGAATCCGCTCCGGGACCGCTTCGGCTTCACCGCGAATCTCGAGTTCTATGACGACGAGGAGCTCGCTAGCGTCCTGACCCGGGCCGCCGCCCTGCTCGGGCTCGAGGAGGTACCGCGGCGGGCGATCGAGGAGATCGCGACCCGGAGCCGCGGGACGCCGCGGATCGCGAACCGGCTGCTGCGCCGGGTGCGCGACTACCTGCTCGTGCACGAGGGGCTCGGCAGCCTTGCGGCGGTGCACGCCGCGCTCGAGCTCTACGACGTCGACCAGCTCGGACTTGATCGACTCGACCGTGCGGTGCTCAGCGCGATCGTCGAGCGCTTCGCCGGCGGACCGGTCGGGCTGAGCACCCTGGCGGTGTCCGTCGGGGAGGAGTCGGAGACGATCGAATCGGTCGTCGAGCCATTCCTCGTCCGGATCGGCCTCCTCGCCCGGACACCTCGGGGCCGGGTCGCGACCCCGCGGGCCTTCGATCACCTCGGCATTCCGCAACTCGCAGGGGAGCATCAGGAGCGGCTCTTCGGCGATGCACTATGATCGCTGAGGCCCATTCGACCCAGAAGGCGACTCAATGCCCAAGCTCCGCCGCGGCGCTGCCGCGCTCCTCCTGCTCGCCTCGCCGTTTGTCCTGACGGCCTGCTCCTCGCTCATGCCGCCGGCGACGACCCAGCCCGATTCGGCAGCGACGGCCGCTCCCGGCGCCGATGGCGCTGCCCCGGCGCAGACAGGGCCCGACTGGCTGCTCATCGGCATGGTCGTCCTGCTCGGCGTCATGGTCTTCTTCATGTTCCGGAACTCGCGCAAGCGCAAGGCCGAGCAGGAGAAGCTCAAGGGCACGATGGTCCCCGGCGTCGAGGTCATGACGAACTTCGGGCTCTTCGGGACCATCATCGAGCTCGACGAGGTCGCCAACACCGCGATCCTCGAGCTGAGCCCGGGCAACCGGGTCAAGGTGCACCGCCAGACCCTCGTGCGCATCGTCGAACCGGCGGGCGAGGGCAGCGGCCCCCGCTCCGTCGAGGAGGCCATGGAGATCGCGGACCGCGAGCAGCGCGAGCGCGACGCCGCGGCGGGCGAGCCGCGCTACGGCGAGCGGATCGATCCTGAGGACGAAGGCGACCAGAAGCAGTAATGTCTCGGTCCGCGCCAGTGCGGGCTGGGACCAGGTCGCTGGTCTGGCTCGCGGTCATCACCGCGGCACTCTTCGCCATCCTCGGCGCGGGCGTGCTGTGGGGCAATGCGACCTGGGGGCTGAAGCTCGCGCTCGACCTCGAGGGCGGCACGCAGATCATCCTCGCGCCGGAGCTCGCGAGCGGCCAGACCGTCACGCAGGAGCAGCTCGACCAGACCGTGTCGATCATTCGCAACCGGGTCGACTTCGCCGGCGTCAGTGAGGCGGAGGTCACCTCACAGGGTGGCACGAACGTCGTCGTCAGCATCCCCGGTGTGCCGGACGAGGCGACGCTCGCACGGATCAAGACGAGCGCGCAGCTGACCTTCCGGCCGGTACTCGCCTCGGCACCGGCCTCCCAGGTCTCGCTTCCGGAGGAGGGCGCTCCGCCGCCCTCGGACGAGCGCACCTCCGAGCCGACCAATGGCTCCGACACCGCGTGGATCACACCAGCGCTCGAGGCGGAGTTCCTCGCGTTCGACTGCTCGCCGCTGCTGCAACCCGACTACGCGACCAACGCCTCGCCGGACGAGCCGTACATCACCTG
Organism: Microbacteriaceae bacterium; assembly: GCA_035556075.1. Lineage (GTDB taxonomy): Bacteria > Actinomycetota > Actinomycetes > Actinomycetales > Microbacteriaceae > 73-13. The sequence goes on from DATMFQ010000050.1 coordinate 12,355, forward strand.
TGACGGGCGCACGGGGGAGAAGTTCATCCTCGGGCCGGTCGAGGTCTCCGGCGAGCGCATCAGCGACGCCTCGAGCGGCCTCGTCCCGGACAGCCAGGGTCGGCCGACGAACACGCCCGGCGTCTTCATCACCTTCGACGCACAGGGCACCGAGGAGTTCCGCGCGGTGACCGAGCGGCTCATCACCTTCGGTCAGAACGATGTCCGCAACCGCTTCGCGATCGTCGTCGACGGCTGGGTCATCTCCTCGCCACGGACCGTCTCGGTCATCACCGACGGCAAGCCGATGATCTCGGGCGGCTTCGCCGACCAGATGGAGGCGAAGCAACTCGCTGACCAGCTGAAGTTCGGTGCGCTCCCGGTCAGCTTCACCGTGCAGTCACAGGAGACGGTCTCGGCGACGCTCGGCACCGCCCAACTGGCCGCGGGCCTCATCGCGGGCCTCATCGGCATGGTGCTCGTCGTCATCTACTCGCTCTTCCAATACCGCTTGCTCGGGCTCGTGACCATCGCCTCGCTCGTGGTCGCGGCGATCCTCACCTATCTCGTCATTGCGCTCATGTCCTGGCGCTACGGCTACCGGCTCTCACTGGCCGGTGTCGCGGGCCTCATCATCGCGATCGGCCTGACCGCGGACTCGTTCATCGTGTATTTCGAGCGAATCCGTGATGAGCTCCGTGACGGCCGGCAGCTGCCCGGCGCGGTCGAGGCGGGGTGGCGGCGGGCGCTGCGCACAATCCTTTCGGGTAAGTTCATCAGCCTGCTCTCGGCGGCGGTGCTGTACATCCTCGCGGTCGGCAACGTCCGTGGCTTCGCCTTCACGCTCGGGCTCACGACGATCATCGACGTGCTCGTCGTGCTGCTCTTCACCCACCCGATGCTGCAACTCCTCGCGGAGCACCGATTCTTCGCCGGTGGGCATCCGCTCAGCGGGCTCGATCCTCGGGCGCTCGGCGCGGTCTACCGCGGTCGGGCCGAGTTCCGGTTCTCGACCGACAAGCGTCGCGCAGGTGCGAGCCGGGAAGCCCAGCGTCGGCAGAGCATCGCCGAGCGGAAGGCGGCGGAGCAGGAAGCGGCCGCCCATGGCGCGACGAGCACGAGGGAGGACGGCTGATGGCCAAGAGTTCTGGTTCCGCCCTCGTCCGGTTCGGCAACGACCTCTACACGGGCGCGCGATCGGTCGCATTCGTCCCGAAACGGCGGCTCTGGTACGTCATCTCGGCGGTCGTGCTGCTCGTGTGCATCATCGTGCCGATCGTGCGCGGCGGCTTCGTCTTCGGCATCGAGTTCCGGGGCGGCTCCGAGTTCCGGGTCTCCGAGCCCGCGAACGTCGACCCCTCGCTCGCGGTCGATGCCGTCCACGCTGTCCTGGCACAGACGGAAGCGCTCTCCACGGTCATCGGTGGCAACTCCATCCGGGTGCAGACCGAGCAGCTGTCGGAGCTGCAGACCGAGGACGTCCGTGACCGGCTCGCCGAGGCCTACGACGTCGAAGTCGAGCAGGTCACCGCGTCGTTCATCGGACCGACTTGGGGGGCGGATGTGTCCCGACAGGCCATCATCTCGCTCATCGTCTTCGTCGTGCTCGCCGCCATCTTCATGGCGGTGTACTTCCGGACGTGGAAGATGTCGTTCGCGGCGCTCGTCAAGCTGCTGCACGACCTGGTCATCACGATCGGGATCTACGGCGTCTTCGGCTTCGAGATCACCCCGGCGGCCGTCATCGGATTCCTCACGATCCTCGGCTACTCGCTCTATGACACCGTCATCGTCTTCGACAAGGTGCGCGAGAACACCGCCGAGGACAGCGGGACGACCGTGCGCACCTTCGCCGAGTCCGTGAACCTCGGCGTCAACCAGACACTCGTGCGCTCGATCAATACGGGGGTCATCGCGATTCTGCCGGTCGGGGCGATCCTGTGGATCGGGGCCGGGGTCCTCGGGGCGGGCACGCTGCTGGACATCGCGCTCGCGCTCTTCGTCGGCATCCTCGTCGGCACGTATTCGACCATCTTCATCGCGGCACCGCTGTACTCGCAGCTGCGCGAGGGGGAGGCGTCGATCAAGGAGCACACCGGGCGGGTCCTCGAGGCCCGTGCGGCCGGCACCGACGGATAGACTGAATCCTCCTGACGTCACGGGAGGTGCTGGTGAGCGAACCTGCCGCGAGCGCATCGCTGCTCTCCCGCATTCCTCGCATCTTCTCTCGGGCGCAGCAGACCGGTGCGGTCGATCGCCTGCTCAAGACGCTCCGGCAGAATCAGCCGAAAGCCGACCTCGCCATCGTCGAGCGGGCGTACGAGGTCGCCGAGCGTGCACACCGGGGCCAGGTGCGGCGCAGTGGCGAGCCCTACATCACCCATCCCGTCGCGGTCGCCCAGATCCTCGCCGACCTCGGGCTCGGCAGCAAGGCGATCTCGGCGGCGCTCCTCCACGACACCGTCGAGGACACCGACTACTCGCTCGAGCAGCTGCGCAGTGAGTTCGGCGACGAGATCGCGATGCTCGTCGACGGGGTCACGAAGCTCGACAAGGTCAAGTACGGTGACAGCGCGCAGGCGGAGACAGTCCGCAAGATGATCGTGGCGATGTCGCGCGACATCCGGGTCCTCGTCATCAAGCTCGCCGACCGGCTGCACAACGCGCGCACCTGGGGCTTCGTGCCGGCGGAGTCGGCGACGCGCAAGGCGAAGGAGACGCTCGAGATCTACGCGCCGCTCGCGCATCGGCTCGGCATCCAGGCGCTCAAGCTCGAGCTCGAGGACCTGTCCTTCTCCGTCCTGCACCCGAAGCTCTACGTCGAGATCGAGAACCTCGTCAAACAGCGCGACCCGCAGCGCGAGGAATTCGTGCAGCAGGTCATCGACGCGGTCCGCACCGACCTGCGGGCCGCGCGCATCAAGGGCGAGGTCGAGGGGCGACCGAAGCAGTACTACTCGATCTACCAGAAGATGGTGGTGCGCGGCCGGGACTTCGATGACATCTACGACCTCACCGGCATCCGGGTGCTCGTGTCGACCGTACGGGACTGCTACGCGGTGCTCGGCGCGATGCACGCGAGGTGGACGCCGATCCCCGGGCGGTTCAAGGACTACATCGCGACGCCGAAGTACAACCTGTACCAGTCGCTGCACACGACCGTCATCGGGCCCGGGGGTCGCGCGGTCGAGATCCAGATCCGGACCCACGACATGCATCAGCGGGCCGAGTACGGTGTCGCGGCGCATTGGAAGTACAAGGAGCGGGTGCCGGGCGGCAAGACCGACGGCAAGCCATTGGACGCCGACCTCGCCTGGCTCGCACGGATCACGGAGTGGCAGGAGGACGCCTCCGATCCGGGTGAGTTCCTCGAGGGGCTGCGCTTCGAGATCGGGGCGAAGGAGGTATACGTCTTCACCCCGGGCGGCAAAGTCATCGGGCTGCCGAACGGGGCGACCCCGGTCGACTTCGCATACGCGGTGCACACGGAGGTCGGGCACCGCACGATGGGCGCGAAAGTGAATGGGCGGCTCGTGCCGCTCAACTCGACGCTCGCGAGTGGGGACACCGTCGAGGTCCTCACCTCGAAGAACCCGGAGGCGGGCCCGAGCCAGGATTGGCTCGGCTTCGTCCGCTCGACTCGGGCGAAGTCGAAGATCAAGACGTACTTCACGAAGGAACGGCGCGAGGTCGCACTCGAGCACGGCCGCGACGCGCTCGCCGGCGCGATGCGCAAGGCAAACCTGCCGCTCAAGCGACTCATGTCGCCGGAATCGCTGCTGGCCGTCGCGGGACAGCTCAACCTCACCTCGGTCGATGCGCTCTATGCCGCGATCGGCGAGGGGCATGTGTCGAGCCAGTCGATCATCGACAAGCTGCTCGCGCAGATCAGCGAGGTCAGCGACCAGGAGGACTCGGAGATCCCGACCCGCATCGCGCGGGATCGGCAATCAGGCTCAGCGAACACCGGGGTGCTCGTCCGCGGCGACCCGAGCGTGCTCGTCAAACTCTCGAAGTGCTGCACGCCGGTCCCCGGCGACGACATCGTCGGCTTCGTCACCCGGGGCGCCGGGGTCTCGGTGCATCGCAGCGACTGCAGCAACGTCAAGATGCTCAGGGCGGAGCCCGAGCGCATGATCGACGTGGAATGGGCGGGGGACGGCAAGGGGCTGTTCCTCGTGCAGATCCAGGTCGAGGCGCTCGACCGCGCCGGGCTGCTCTCCGACATCACCCGCGTGCTCTCGGAGTATCACGTCAACATCCTCTCGGCGAACGTCTCGACCTCCAACGACCGGATCGCACTGAGCCGCTACCTGTTTGAGATGGGCGACGCGACCCACCTCGACCGGGTGCTGAACGCGGTCCGCCGCATCGATGCCGTGTACGACGTCTACCGGGTCAAGAGCAGCTGAAGCCGCCGGAGCGCGTCGAGTCGACCGCGCAGCCGCGGCCGCGCCTCGAGGGCCGCCGCGACCTCCTGTGGCGCCAGCCCCGCGGTGGCGAGCAGACGGCGCACGACGTGCTCGTCGAACGCGGCGCCCGGCGCCATCGCGAGGTCCATGACGGTCCGAAGCGGTGAGGTGACCGCCATGTCGCCGAGCATCGCGACATCCCCCTCCGCAAGCCGCACCTGGTGCAGGCGCACCCGGAGCGGATCCCGCGGCATCGAGCCCAGCCCGAGGCTGCGGTAGCCCTCGAGCGGCTCCGGAAGCTGCCACCGTGCGCCCCACACCCACGCCGCCGTCCGCCGCGCGGCGATGATGCGGGTGCCGAGCGTGGTCGCGAGGACGGCCGCGCGCTCCCGTGGACCGATCGGGAGATCAACGGGCAGGAATGCGTCCCCGACGCGGACGAGGTCACCGTCGAGCACGGCGGCAGTCAGTTCCTGGGGGGCGAGGCACATGTGCCGAGCATGCCACCCGGTGCCGACAACCGGACCGACGGTGACGTCGGATGTGGAGAACTTGTGGGCGGTCAGCCCTTGCGCACGGTTGCGAGCCAGGTGCGCTGCGTGTCGAGCGCCTGCGTCGTCTCCGCCACCCGGGCGGCATCGCCAGCCGCCTCGGCCTCCCGGAGCTCGTCCTCGAGCTTCGCGATCGAGTCCTCGAGCTGCCCGGCGAAGCCGTCTGAGCGCTCCTGACGGGCCGGGTCCGAGCGGACCCAGTGGTCCTCATCGAGCTTGCGCACATGCGCCTCGATCCGGCGCAGCCGGTCCTCGGTCGGCTTCACCTGCTCACGCGGGACGCGGCCGATGGCCTCCCAGCGCCGCTGGACGTCCTGCAGCCGCTCGCGCGCCTGCCGACGGTCCGTGAGCCCCAGGATCGACTCCGCCTCGGTGAGCAGCTCGAGGCGGGCCTCGAGGTTGCCCGCGTACTCGGTCTGCTCCTGAGCGACGACCTCGGCCTTCGCCGCGTAGAGGACGTCACCAGCCGCCTTGAACCGCTCCCAGAGCTGGTCGTCCGTCTTGCGCCCGGCACGGCCGGCCGCCTTCCACGCGTCGAGCAGACCCCGGTAGGCGGGGATACCGTCCGAACCACGCGGAGCGAGCGCCTCGGCCTGCTCGATGAGCGCGACCTTTGCGGCGCGGGCGGACTTCTGGGTCGAATCCTGCTGCGCGTAGAAGGCACGGCGGGCCGAGTCGATCGTGCTGCGGGCGGCGCGGAATCGCTTCCACAGCTCGTCCCCGGCCGCTTTCGGGATTCGCGGACCACTGGCCTGGTGTGCCTGCCACCGCTCGAAGAGCCCCGTGAGCTCCGCCGTCAGCTGCTTCCACTGCACGCGCTCCAGGTCGCGGGCGGCAAGTGCCTCCGCGGCCTCGACGATGGCCGTGCGCTCGGCGATCGCGGCATCGACGGCGGCCTGCTGTGCCTCGGTCTGTGCCTCGGACAGCTCAGCGACCTGCCCCTGGGCAGCCTCGACTCGCGCCCGCAGGGCGAGGAGATCGCCGACCGCGGTGGCGGCGTCGATGGACTCGAGGAGATGCTTCGCCGCCTTCGCGAGGTCCGAGGCGGGCGCGCCGCCCTTCGCCCGCTGCTCGAGCAGGGAGACCTGACCTTCGAGATCGGTGAACTTGCGCTCGAAATAGGCGAGCGCCTCCTCGGGCGTCGCGTCGGGGTACTCGCCGACGAGTCGCTCCTCGTCGCCAATTCGGACAAACACTGCACCGGACTCATCGACGCGGCCCCACTGGGTCGTACTCACGCCACCAGCTTAGGGGGCGTGCCAGGACGCCCCGGCGGCGTTACCGGATCGTGAACGACTCGATGACGACGGGGGTCAGCGGGGGGCCGTCGAGGGAGCCGTCCGCGGTGCCGGCGATCGTCACGGTGGCGATGAGCTCGCCGAGCCCGCTCGTCACCTTGCCGACGACGGTGTAGCCGCCGGCCGCATCGCTCGGGATCATCGACTCGGCCGTGACGATGAAGAACTGGTGGGCCATGCTCCAGCCGTCCCCGCCGACCCGGGCCATGGCGATCGTCCCGGCCGGGTAGACATCATCCACCGGCGCGTTCTCGATCGGACCGAACCCGAAGTCGGCCTCCGCATTCGTGCTGTCGGGGGTGTCGGTGCCGCACTGCAGGACCTGCATGGTGTCGTAGACGGCCAGTCGCGGGCAGTATTTGCCGTCATACCAGCCGGTCTGCGCGGCGTCGACGAAGACGGCGGTGGCCTGCGGGGCGAGGGCACCATCGAGCTCAACCCCGAGGGGCATGCCATTCAGTACGAGCGTCCCGGTCCACATCCGCCCCTCCGCGAGTGCGGCGTCCGGGACCGGGCCGGTGTTCTCGCCGGGCTGGACCTCGTCCGTCGGGACCTCGACCGTCGGCACCGCGGTCGGGGTGTCCGTCGGCACCGGGGCCGGCTGCCCGGGGCCCCAGCCGAAGTACGCGAGCTGCGCACCGATCGCGAGCCCGCCGACGAGGACGACCGCGGCGACCGAGATCCAGTTGTCGCGCAGGCGGCGGCGCGTGCGCCGACCGTGGAGCGACTGTCGGGCCTCGTACTCACGACGATGCTGCCGCTCGAGGCGGGACTGGGCTGGGACACGCTTGACCATGGCGGATCGAGCCTAGTGGACGGCCTCGACGGGGCCGGGGCCTCTGTGCCGAGCGTCAGCGGCGCGCCGTAGCATGGCCGCATGGTCGAGCAGCCCGCACTTCGCAGTGGCGCGACGCCGCTCGCGGTGCGGATGCGGCCGACGACGCTCGACGAGCTCGTCGGGCAGCGACACCTGCTCGGGCCCGGCTCGCCGCTGCGGGCGCTCGCCGCCGAGGGGACGGGGGAGACGGGCGCGACGTCGGTCATCCTCTGGGGACCACCCGGCACCGGCAAGACGACCATCGCGAAGACGATCGCGACTGCGTCGGGCCGACGATTCGTCGAGCTGTCGGCCGTGACCGCCGGGGTCAAGGACGTCCGGGAGGTCATGGAGCGCGCGCTGCGTGACCGCGACCTCTACGGGCTCACCACCGTCCTCTTCCTCGATGAGATCCACCGCTTCACGAAGGCGCAGCAGGACGCGCTGCTGCCCGGTGTTGAGAACGGCTGGGTGATCCTCGTCGCCGCCACGACGGAGAATCCGTCGTTCTCCGTCATCTCGCCGCTGCTGTCCCGGTCGCTGCTGCTCACCCTTGAGCCACTTGGCGCCGACGAACTCGCTGAGCTCCTTGAGCGCGCGACTGCCGACCCGCGTGGGCTTGGCGGCCGCGTCGCGCTGGCCGAGGACGCGAAGCTCGCGCTCGTGCAGCTCGCCTCCGGTGATGCCCGCCGTGCGCTCACCGCGCTCGAGGCCGCCGCCGCAGCGGCCCAGGCGGCCGAGAGCGCCGAGGTGACCGCGGAGCTCGTCGCGCAGACCGCGGACCGAGCGTTGCTGCGCTATGACCGGCAGGGGGATGAGCACTATGACGTCATCAGCGCATTCATCAAATCCATCCGTGGCAGCGACCCGGACGCGGCGCTGCACTACCTCGCGCGGATGATCGAGGCGGGGGAGGACCCGCGGTTCATCGCACGACGCGTCATCATCTCCGCCGCGGAGGACATCGGGCTCGCCGACCCGCAGGCGCTGCCGCTGGCGGTTGCCGCCGCGCAGGCCGTGCAGCTCATCGGCATGCCGGAGGGACGCATCCCACTCGCGGAGGCCGTCGTCTACCTGGCGACCGCGCCGAAGTCGAACGCGGCTTATCTCGGCGTCGACCAGGCGATCGCTGACGTGCGGGCGGGCCGATTCGGGCGGGTGCCGGTGCACCTGCGTGACGCCCACTATCCGGGTGCGAAGCGGCTCGGGCACGGGAAGGGCTACCGCTATGCCCACGACGAGCCGCACTCGGTCGCGGCGCAGCAGTACCTGCCGGACGAGCTCGACGGCACCGAGTACTACCGGCCAGGCGCGAACGGCTACGAGCGAGACGTCGCGGCACGTCTCGAGCGCATCCGCGCCATCCTGCGGGGGCGGTGAGGATGGATCGCCGCGATGCTGAGCAGGATCTCGAGCGCCCGGACCCGGTGCGCCCTGCGACGCCGACCAGGCCCGGTTGGCAGCTGGATCCGTGGGGTGACGGCGAGCGCTACTGGGATGGCGAGGTCTGGACGCGCCAGACCCGCGAGCTGCGCCCCACCGCGCCGCGGGACTACGAACTGGTCGAGGACGAGGATGAAGCCGACGACGAGCGCCCGTTTCGCAGCGGTCTTATGCGCGGCATGATCTGGGCGTTCGCGGTCGCCGCCATCATCGGGATGCTGGCCGCCGCGATCGCCGTCTGGCCGGTGCTGCTGCGCGGCGGGAGCCAGGAGCGGCCACCCGCCGTGCCGCAGCAGTCGGCCACGGGCACGTGCATCGTTTGCTACACTTGACCGGCTCGTTCACCGGCTCAGTCCACGACTGACCGCGCGGGCACCAAGCAGGAGCAAGCCCCCGGCGCGTCGGCGTGTGACCGGGATCCACGGACCTGCGAGGTACGCCAGCGAAGCCCGTATCCGCGGGCCGCGTCGAAATCGCGAGCCATGCATTCGAGCCGAATGCGTGGGGAGCAGCTCACAGAAAGCGAGAACGCCCCATGGGTGCTTCCAAGTCTCAGGACCGCCGCAAGGTCCGCCTCTCCCGCGCGCTCGGTGTCGCCCTGACCCCGAAGGCCGCCCGCATCCTCGAGCAGCGCCCCTACGCGCCCGGCCAGCACGGCCGCACGAAGCGCGGGAACACCTCGGACTACGCCGTCCGGCTCCGCGAGAAGCAGCGGCTGCGCGAGCAGTACGGCATCCGCGAGAAGCAGCTGCGGATCCAGTACGAGGAGGCCAAGCGCACGCCCGGCCAGACCGGTGACAACATGATCGAGCAGCTCGAGATGCGCCTCGACGCGCTGGTCCTGCGCTCGGGCTTCGCCCGCACGACCGCCCAGGCGCGCCAGCTCGTCGTGCACCGCCACATCCTCGTCGACGGCCAGCTCGTCGACCGCCCCTCCTTCCGCGTGAAGCCGGGCCAGCTCATCCACGTCAAGCCCCGCTCGGAGGCGCTCGAGCCGTTCCAGGTCGCGGCCGCCGGGGGTCACGCCGACGTGCTCCCGCCGGTCCCGGGCTACCTCGAGGTCGAGCTCGACAAGTTGCAGGCGCGCCTCGTGCGGCGCCCGAAGCGCGCCGAGGTGCCGGTCGTGTGCGAGGTCCCGCTCGTCGTCGAGTACTACGCGGCCCGCTGAGCCCAACGGGGCCGTGAGGCCCCGGGCGTAGACTGTCGCCCATCACGTGTCGCCTTCAAGGTAGGGGGCTGGCGCGCAGGAGGACGACATGGTCGAACGATTCCTGATCGTCGGCGGCGGGCTCGCCGCGGCGACCGCCGCGAATGCGCTGCGCAAGCAGCGCCCCGATGTCGAGATCGTGATCTACGCCGCTGAGGCGCATCACCCGTACCTCAGACCTCCGCTGTCGAAGGAATTCCTCACCGGCAAGGAGACGATCGAGCAGACCCTCGTGCGCGATCCCGACTGGTACCCGGAGCATGCGATTCAGGTCCGCACCGGTGTGGCGGTGACCGCGCTCGGCGACCACCGCATCGAGCTCGCCGATGGTTCGAGCGACCGCTACGACAAACTGTTGCTTGCCACCGGTGCGCGGGCACGGCGCCTCGAGGCGCCCGGGGCCGATGCCGATGGCGTGTTCACCCTGCGGACGCTCGACGATGCGCAGGCGCTCAAAGCCCGACTCACCTCGGGCGACCACAACGTGGTCATGGTCGGCGCTGGTTGGATCGGGCTCGAGCTTGCTGCCGCGGCGCGTGGCTATGGCAACGAGGTGACCGTCGTGGCCCCGGGTGCCATCCCGCTGTCCGGGCCGCTCGGCGATGAGCTCGGTGCGCTCTTCCGCGAGGTGCACGAGTCCCACGGGGTGCGCTTCCGGATGGAGACGCGGGTCGAGGGCTTCGAGACCGCGGACGGCCGGGTGACCGGGGTGCGCACCGACCAGGGCTCGCTCCCGGCGGACCTCGTCATCGTGGGGATCGGCGCGGTGCCGGTCACGGAGCTCGCCGAGGCCGCGGGCATCTCGGTCGACAATGGGATCCTCGTCGACGAGCACCTCGCCACGGACCGCGCCGATGTGTATGCCGCCGGCGATGTCGCGAATGCCTTCCACCCCGTGCTCGGGCGGCGCATGCGCAACGAGCACTGGGCGAATGCCCTTGCGGGCGGCAAGGTCGCGGCGGCGTCCATGGCCGGTGTCGAGGCGGTGCTCGACGACATCCCGTACTTCTACACCGATCAGTTCGAGCTCGGTACGGAGTACTGGGGCTACCCGCCGCTGACCGCCGAGGCCGAGCTGGTGCTCCGGGGCGATCGAGGCGAACGCAAGTTCATCGCGTTCTGGCTCGCCGAGGGCCGCGTCGTCGCCGGGATGAGCGTCAATGTGTGGAAGGTGAACAAGGCCGTGCAGGAGCTCATCCGCTCCGGGCGGCAGGTCGACCGGGCGCGGCTCACCGACCTGGGAGTGCCCCTCGAAGAGGTGTGAGCCGTCCTCCGGTCAATGGTTAACTTGACCGGTGACGACGACCCCACCACTCGTCGAGGTCCGCGACTTCCGGATGACCTTCGGCGCCACACCCGTCATTGACCGACTCGATTTCGAGGTGCGTGCGGGGGAGACCTTCGGGCTCCTTGGCTCGAACGGCTCGGGGAAGACGACGACGCTGCGTGCCCTCCTCGGTCTGCTGACCGCCACCGCTGGCACGCTCCACATCAAGGGCGAGCCATACCGCCCCGGCCGGGTCCGGGTCGGCTATCTGCCCGAGGAGCGCGGCCTCTACAAGCGCGAGTCGGTGCTCGACGTCATGACGTACTTCGGGCGGCTCAAGGGCCTGCGTCATGATGCGGCCGACACCTGGTCGCGCGCCTGGCTCGAGCAGATGGATCTCGCCGACAAGGGACGTACCTCGCTCGGCAAACTCTCCGGTGGCCAGCAGCAGAAGGTGCAGCTCGGGGTGACCATCATGGACGACCCGGAGCTGCTCATCCTCGATGAGCCGACGAAGGGCTTCGACCCTGTCAATCAGCAGCTGCTCATGGACATCATCGCCGACCAGCAGGCCAAGGGCACGACGCTCGTGCTCGTGAGCCACGACATGCACCAGGTGCAGCGGCTCGCCGACCGCGCGCTGCTGCTCAAGGACGGTGTCGCGCGCGCCTATGGCACGATCGACGACATCCGCGCCGAGTTCGGCGGCCGCTCACTGCACGAGGTCTTCCTGGAGATCTATACGAATGCGTCGGCTGGGAAGGTCGCCTGATGTCCACCTTCCGCACGGTCCTCGGATTCGAGATCGCCAGGACGCTGAAGAAGAAGTCGTTCTGGATCGGCGCGCTCGCCGTCCCCATCCTCGTCGTGGCGATCGCCGCGGTGCAGTTCCTCAGCGCACAGAGCGCGCAGGACACGAGCCAGGCGCAGGCGGAGCAGGCCTTCGACTGGGTGTACGTCGATGACAGCCAGCTCATCGTCCCCGAGATCGCCGCGGCTGCCGGTGGCGCGCCCGTCGACACGGTCGCCGAGGGCGAGGCGAGCTTCCAGGCGGGCGAGGTCGCCGCATTCGTCCACTACCCGGCCGATCCGACGACCGAGCCGATTGTCGTGGCGGGTGCCCACGAGGGCGTCTTCGCGGACAACCGCTACGGCAGCGTCGCGAGCACGGTGCTGTCGGCGAGCGCACGGGCGGCCGTCGGCTCCGACGAGCTCGTGTCGATCGCGCAGGGCGGTTTCCAGGTCGAGACGACGACCTACCTCGCCGACGGCACTGTCTCCTCAGCGCTGCAGGCGCTGCCGGTCGGCATCCTCATGCTCGTGCTGTTCTTCCTCGTTGTCGTGCTGCTCGGCAATCCCGTGCTCATCGCCACGACGGAGGAGAAGGAGAATCGGGTCGCCGAGATCCTGCTGACCACCGCGAAACCGAACTCGGTGATCGCGGCGAAGCTCGTGGCGCTGTGCGTCATCGCCCTCGCCCAGATCGCGGTCGTCGTCGCCCCCATCGCGATCGGCTGGCTGCTCTTCCGCGAGCAACTGCAGTTCGGTGAGATCGACCTGAGCACCCTCGTCTTCGAACCGCAGATGATCATCATCGGGCTGCTCATCCTGCTGAGCGCCGCGGCCCTCTACATCGCGAGCCTCGCAGCCGTCGGCGCCTCCGCCCCGAGCGCGAAGGAAGCGGGCGGCTTCAGCTTCGCGGCGATCTTCGTGCCGCTCGTGCCGCTCTACCTCATCGCGATGATCATGTCGACGCCGGAGGCACCGCTCGTCCAGTTCCTCACGTACTTCCCGTTCACCGCGGGCACGACCGCGCTCGTGCGCAACGCATTCGGCGGGCTCGAGCTCTGGGAGGGGCTCCTCGTCGTCGCGGTGCTCGCGCTGAGCGCCGTGATCGCACTGCAACTGACGACGCGGATCTTCCGCCGCGGCGCCCTGCAGTACGATCGCGCCCTGAGTTGGCGCGAGATTGTTGGTCGCCGCGGTTGAGGTCTCGGGTGCGCCACGCAGGGCCCAGGCACTACGCTTGATGGACGGATCGCGCACATCCCCCCAAAGGAGCACACGATGAACGCACTCAGGGCACTCGGCTGGATCGCCGTCGGCGTGGCGGTGGGCTTTGTCGTCGCACACCAGGTCTCCCGGACGGAGCAGGGCCGACGATTCTTCGACGAGGTCGACTCGAAGGCGAAGGAGTTCGGCGCGGCGGTCGTCGACGGCTACAAGTCGCGCGAGGCAGAGCTGCGTGCGGCCGTCGCCGAGGCGGAAGAGGTCATCGCGGACCTCGCCAAGCGCGCGAAGGGCTGAGCCCACTCGGATGCGCACCGCAGAGATCCGCGACCGCTGGCTCACCTACTTCGGCGGACGCGGACACACCGTCGTGCCGTCGGCATCGCTGGTCAGCGACGACCCGACGGTCATGTTCACCATCGCCGGCATGGTCCCGTTCATTCCGTACCTCACGGGTGTCGTCCCCGCGCCGTACCCGCGCGCGACGAGCGTGCAGAAGTGCATTCGAACCAATGACATCGAGGAGGTCGGTCGCACCGCGCGCCACGGCACGTTCTTCCAGATGAATGGGAACTTCTCCTTCGGCGACTACTTCAAAGAGGGCGCGATCGCCTACGCCTGGGAGCTGCTGACGACATCGGAGTCTGACGGTGGGCTCGGCTTCGCCGAGCGGGACCTGTGGGTCACGGTCTACGAGGACGATGACGAGGCGATCCAGCTGTGGAAGCGCGTCGCCGGACTGCCGGACCACCGCATTCAGCGACTCGGCAAGGCCGACAACTACTGGTCGACCGGGCAGCCGGGACCCGCCGGTCCCTGCTCGGAGATCTACTTCGACCGCGGGCCCGCCTACGGGGCAGACGGGGGGCCGGCCGTCGATGACGACCGATTCCTCGAGATCTGGAACCTCGTGTTCATGCAGTATCAGGTCGCCGACGTCCGGTCGAAGACCGAGTTCCGCGTCGTCGGCGAGTTGCCGAAGAAGAACATCGACACCGGCATGGGCCTCGAGCGCGTCGCCTTCATCAAGCAGGGCGTCGAGAACATGTACGAGATCGATCAGGTGCGCCCCGTCATCGACCGTGCTGCTGAGCTGAGCGGTCGCCGCTACGGCGCCGACCAGGCGGATGACGTGCGGTTCCGCGTCATCGCCGATCACATCCGCTCCTCGCTCATGCTCATGTCGGACGGTGTCGTCCCGGGCAACGAGGGCGGCAGCTACATCCTGCGTCGACTGCTGCGCCGCTCCGTGCGCGCGATGCGGCTGCTCGGCGTCGAGGAGCCCGTCTTCCGCGAGCTCTTTGGCGCCTCGCGGGACGCGATGCAGTCCGCCTACCCCGAGGTCGCCAGTGGGTACGACCGCATCGAGCGACTCGCCCTCGCGGAGGAGGACGCGTTTTTGCGCACCCTCGCGAGCGGATCGACGATCCTCGACCAGGCGATCTCGACGACGAAGGCGGCCGGCGCGGCCCAGCTGCGCAGCGACACCGCCTTCCAGCTCCACGACACCTACGGCTTCCCGATCGACCTCACGCTCGAGATCGCCGAGGAGGCGGGGCTCACGATCGACCGGGCCGGATTCGACGCGCTCATGGAGCGGCAGCGGCAGACCGCGAAGGCCGACGCGAAGGCCAAGAAGGGTCGGCTCGCGGACCTCGGCGTCTACCGTGAGTACCGCGCCGAAGGCGAGACCGCATTCCTCGGCTATGAGCACCTCACCGCCGAGAGCCGTGTCCTCGGCCTCATCGTCGATGGCGTGTCGGTGCCGGTCGCCCGGGCCGGTGCGACCGCGGAGGTCATCCTCGCCGAGACGACGCTGTACGCCGAGTCAGGTGGGCAGCGCGCCGACACCGGCACCATCGTCGGTGCCGGCTACGAGCTCGACGTCATCGACGTGCAGCGGCCCGTCGCCGGACTCATCTCGCACACGGTCGAGGTCCGCACCGGTGAGGTCGCCGTCGGTGACGCGGCCACGACGATCGTCGACCACGGGTACCGCCGCGGGGCGAATCGCGCCCACTCGGCAACGCACCTCGTGCACGCCGCGCTGCGGCAGATCCTCGGTCGCGAGGCGAGCCAGGCCGGCTCCTACAACGAAGCCGGCTACCTGCGGCTCGACTACTCGTGGACGCAGGCGCTCAGCCAAGAGACCCGCTCGGAGATCGAGGATGTCGCCAATCGAGCGATCCACGACGATCTCGAGGTGTCGACGCAACTGCTGCCGATCGACGAGGCGCGGGCCCTTGGGGCCATGGCACTTTTCGGCGAGAAGTATGGCGATGTCGTGCGGGTCGTCCGCATCGGCGACGGGGACTGGTCCCTCGAGCTGTGCGCCGGGACGCACGTCGCGCGCTCCTCGGACATCGGCCTGATCGACCTCGTCGCGGAGTCCTCGGTCGGATCGGGCGCGCGGCGTGTCGAGGCGCTCGTCGGGGGCCGTGCATTCGACGCACTCCGGAGCGAGCGTGCGCTCGTCGCCCAGCTGAGCCAGGAGCTCAAGACTCCGCGCGAGCGGCTCGCCGAGCGGGTCAGTGAGCTCGTCACGAGCCTCAAGGCCGCCGAGCGCCGCATCGCCGCCTTCGAGGCGGCCGCGTTGCGTGAACGGGTGCCGGAGCTCGCCGCGAAGGGGGCTGCCGTCGGGGGCGTCACACTCGTCGCGGAATCGCTCGGCACGCTCGGCTCGGCCGACGAGCTGCGCACGCTCGTCACTCAGGTGCGGGAGCGGCTGCAGGACACCGCGGCGGTCGTCGCGCTCGCCGCCGTGACGGGGGAGCGCCCGACCGTCATCGTCGCGACCACGTTGGCCGCGCGCGAGCTGGGCGCGAAGGCCGGCGCACTCGTGCGCGTCGCCTCGCAGGCACTCGGCGGCGGCGGCGGCGGCAAGGACGATCTGGCGCAGGGCGGCGGCACTGACCCGGCGGGGATTCCCGCGGCCTTCGAGGCGGTCGCGGCCGCGCTCCGGGGCGCCTGAGCGCACCATGCGTGACGGGGTGCGCCTCGCGCTCGACGTCGGGACCGTGCGGATCGGTGTCGCGCGCTCCGACCGGCACGCGATGCTCGCTTCACCGCTCGAGACCATCCGGCGCGGCGACGGTGACGCCGCGCGGGTGCTCGAGCTGGTCGCCGAGCACGATGCGATCGAGCTGTACGTCGGTCTGCCGCGCGCCTTGTCCGGGCGCACGACCGCATCGACGCAGGATGCGATCGGCTTCGCCCGGGGGCTGGTGGCGGCGCTCGGGGATGATCGGGTGCGATTCGTCGATGAGCGGCTGACGACCGTGAGCGCGGCCGGGCAGCTCCACGCCGTGGGCAAGAATGCGAAACGCCAGCGGCAAGTCATCGATCAGGTGGCCGCCACTATCATTCTGGAAGCCGCGCTCGACTCAGAGCGTCGCACCGGCATCCAGCCGGGCATCCCGGTGTCCGCGATCGGATAGCGGCACCAGGACCAACGACAGGAGACGGCACCGCATGGCGAAGGACGGCGGCTGGGAGGATCTGTTCTCCCCGCTCAACGATGACGAGGCGATGCCGCCGCTGCTCGGTGAGACCGGCTCGGTACCGACCCTCTTCCCCGACCTCCCCGATCCCGTGCTCGAGGCCACCCCCCTCGACCCCGCTGCGCCTTCGCCGTCCGTGGCCGAACCCGAGCCGCCCGCGCCGCCGGCCACCCCGGCCACCCCGGCCACCCCGGCCGAACCCGAGCCACCCGCCCCTGCTGCTCCGGACGCGCCTGCCGGTCCGGTAGCGCCGTCGGGGGATGCTGTCGCGACCGGCGGTCTCACCCGCCGAGAGCTGCGCGAGCGCCGCGCCGCGGCGGCCGCCACTGGATCCGTCGAGTCGGTGGCACAGCCCGCCACCGAGCCGTTCACCCCGGTGTTCGAGACACCGACGGATCCCGAGCCGGAGGCCGCTGCGTGGGACCCCGCGCCCGAGCTCGAGCCTGAGCCCACCCGCCCCCCGGTCGTCGATGCGCCGACGATCCCCGTGTCCTACGACGCCGTCCCGCCGACCGCGGGCGGTGGCGGTGGCGAACCGCCCCGGCAGGGCCCGGGCGGCGGTTTCCCGATCCCGCTCGACCCGCCGCCACCAGCGAAGCGGCGCATCGGCCTGCGCTGGCTCGCGTGGTTCATCCCCGTGGTCCTCGTGCTCGGTGGGCTCACCGCGGGCGCCGTCTACGCCTGGCAGAACCACGAGGACCAGGTCCGTGAGCTCCTCGGCATGGAGATCCCCAACGACTACGACGGCACCGGCAACGGCGAAGAGGTCATCGTCACGATCAACCAGGGCGACACCGGCACCGTCATCGCGCGCAAGCTGCACGACGCCGGGGTCACGATGACCTGGGATGCCTTCTACAACCTGCTGCTCGAGCTGGCCAATTCCGGTGGCGAGCCGACCATCCAGTTCGGCAACTTCCGGCTTGAGAAGGAGATGAGCGCGCAGGCCGCGCTCAGCGCACTCCTCGATCCGGCGAACAAGATCACGAACAACCTCTACATCCCCGAGGGCATCTATCTCTTCCAGGTGCTCGACATCATCTCGACGACACTCGACGTGCCGATCGAGGAGGTGCAGGCGGCGGCCGCCGACCCGGCGCAGTACGGCGCGGCCAACCCGGCCGGCACGCTCGAGGGGTACCTCGCCCCGGACACCTACCACCTCGACGGCACGGAGGACGTCACCTCGATCCTGCAGCGCCTCGTCGATGCGACCTTCGCGCGGCTCGACGCGCTCGGCGTCGCCCCGGAGGACCGGCACCGCATCCTCACCATGGCGTCGGTCGTGCAGCGCGAGTCCGGGCCCGCCGCGGGAGATCCGGCGAAGGTCGCCCGCGTCTTCTACAACCGCCTCGACCAGGACATGCTGTGGCAGTCGGACGCGACGGTCTCCTACGGCGCGGGCAACTTCACCTCGATCTGGAACACGTCCGCGATGCTCGACGACCCGTCGAACCCGTACAACACCTATGTGCACAAGGGCTACCCGCTCGGGCCGATCGCCGCACCGAGCGAGCTCGCGATCGAGGCCGCGGTCGCACCGGCGGAGGGACCGTGGCTGTTCTTCGTGCCGGTGAACCTGCGCACCGGCGAGACACACTTCTCCGAGACGGCCGATGAGCATGAGGCCTATGTCGACGTGCTGCGCGAGTGGTGCAACGCGAGCGACGAGAACGCCTCCTACTGCCGCTAAGGAGCATCGTGACCCCGCGCACTCGTCTCGGCGTCCTCGGGCGTCCGATCGCGCATTCGCGGTCGCCGCAACTGCACCTGGCGGCGTACCGCGTGCTCGGACTCGACTGGGAGTACGACCGCTACGACGTCGGCCCCGGCGAGCTCGCGGGGTGGGTCGGGGGGCTCGGGCCCGACTGGCGGGGACTCAGCATCACGATGCCGCTCAAGTCGGAGGCGATGGCACTCGCCGCCTGGCACTCGCCGGCGGCCGAGGCGACCGGCTCCGTCAACACGCTCGTGCTGCGTGACGGCACGATCCGTGGGCACAACACCGACGTCTACGGCATCGTCCAGGCACTCTGGCAGCAGGGCGTCACCGAAGTGCGCCGGGTGCATGTCCTGGGCGCCGGCGCGACCGCCACCTCGGTCCTTGCCGCCGCCGCGCAGCTCGGCGCCACCCGCGCGACCGTCGCCGCGCGGCGACCCGAGCAACTCGCCGATCTGGCCCGAGTCTCGAGCGCCTTCGGACTGCCCGTGGACCCGACGTCCTGGGCCGCCGCGGGGGATGCCGACCTCGTCGTCAACACGGTGCCCGGCGGCGTCACGGCGGACGTCGCCTTCCAGCCCGAGGTCATGCGCCGCGCCGCCCTCTTCGACGTCGTGTACGACCCGTGGCCCTCGCCGCTCGCCACGCGCTGGACCGACGCCGGTGGGACCGTCGCCTCCGGTCTCGACATGCTGCTCTGGCAGGCGGTGCTGCAGGTGCGGCTCTTCCTTGGCGTCGGGGACGACGACCCGCTCCCCGATGAGGAACGCGTGCTCGCCGCGATGCAGGACGCGTTGCGCTGAGATGGCCACGCTGCGCTCGCCCGTCGCCGATGTCGCGGTGCGCCTCCGGGTCGACCCCGAGCAAGGGCTGACGGCGGAGGATGCCGCGGTGCGACTGGTCGAGCACGGTCCGAATGCGTTGCCACCCCCGCCGCGACTGTCAGTCGGCGCTGTTGCGATCGCTGTGCTGCGCAGCCCCATGGTCCTCATGCAGGCAGGCGTCGTCGTCGCCTCGTTCGTCCTCGGGAACGTGCTCCTGGCCGTCGTGCTCCTCGTCCTCGTCGGCGTGAACCTCACGCTCGCAGTGCGACAGGAGCTCGGGGCCCGACGTGCGGTCGACGCCCTCGCGGGCGCGCAGACCATGGCCGTGCGGGTGCTCCGCGACGGTGCGATGCAGCGCATCGATGCCCAGGGGCTCGTGCCGGGCGACGTCGTGCTGCTCGAGGCGGGCGACGAAGTCCCCGCGGACGGGCGGGTCCTCGCGGCCGCCGCACTCGAAGTGCAGGAGGCCGCGCTCACCGGCGAGAGCGTGCCCGTGCCGAAGCAGGCTGGACCGCTCGAGATGGACGAACCGCCCCTGGCGGAGCGCGCGAACATGCTGCACTCCGGCACGGACGTTGTGCGCGGCACCGCCCGGCTCCTCGTCACCGCGACCGGCAGCACGACGGAGATCGGGCGCATCGCCGGACTGCTCAACCGCGTCGAGCGGCGCGTCTCACCACTCACGGCCGAGCTGCAGCGGCTCGTCACGGTCTTCAGCGTGCTCGCCTGGGCGGTCGTCGCGCTCATCGTCGCGATCGGCCTGGTGCGGGGCTTGCCGGTCGAGCAATTGCTGCTGCTGGCGATCTCGGTTGCGGTGTCGGCGATTCCCAGCGGCATGCCCACATTCGTCCAGGTCATCCTCGCGTCCGCGGCCGGCCGCCTTGCCGCACGGCACGCCGTCGTCAAGGACCTCGGTGACGTCGAGACCCTCGGTGCGACCTCGCAGATCGTCACCGACAAGACCGGCACGCTCACGCGCAACGAGATGATGGTGCGCGCCGTCGTGCTGGGCGGCGACCGCTTCACGGTCGAGGGTGATGGCTATGCGCGCACCGGTCGAATCCTCGCGCCCGCCGGGGTCGAGGTGCCCGACCTCACCGCGATCGGCTACGCGCTCTGCCTCGTTTCCGACGCGACGGTCTCGGCTGACGGCGAGGTCGTCGGCGACCCGACGGAGGCCGCCATGGTGGTGCTCGCGGGCAAGCTTGGCATCGATGAGACGCTGACCCGCGCGGCCTACCCGCGGCTGGCCGAGCAGCCCTTCGACTCCGAGCTCAAATTCATGGCGACCTGGCATCGGGTGCCGTGGCAGGGCGCCGATCGGGTCGTCGGCCTCGTCAAGGGAGCGCCTGATGTCATCCTCGCCCGCTCGAGCGCGGACGCCGCGACGCGGACCGCGCTGCTCGCGCGCAACGAGGAGCTTGCCGCCGATGGCCTCCGGGTCCTCGCCCTCGCGATGCGCGTCGAGGACGACACCGCGCTGTCGGGCATCCAAGCCGACCCACTCGCCGCTGTCGAGGGCCTCGACGTCGTCGCACTCATCGGCATGATCGACCCGCTGCGGCCGAGCACCGCCGCGGCGGTCGCTGAGGCGCGCGCGGCCGGCATCGACGTGCGGATGGCAACCGGCGACCACGCGATCACCGGCGCCGCGATCGGTCGGGAGCTCGGTCTCGGCGCTGGCGCCATCACGGGTGCCGAGTTCCAGTCGCTGAGCGACGCGGAGCTTGCCGAGCGGCTCGACGAGCTGCATGTCATCGGCCGGTCGACCCCGGACGACAAGCTCCGACTCGTGCGCGCGCTCCAGGCCCGCGGCGAGGTCGTCGCGATGACTGGTGACGCCGTCAACGACGCGGCGGGTATCAAGGCCGCCGATGTCGGCGTCGCGATGGGCAGCGGGGCCGAGGTGACGAAGCAGGCGGCGCGAGTCATCCTCACCGACGACGACTTCGGCTCGCTCATCGCCGGGATCCGCGACGGCCGGGGGACCTACGATCGGATCGTCGCGTATGTCGGGTTTCAGACGACGACGCTCGTGGCGCTCGTGCTCCTGTATCTCGCTGCCTCCGCATTCGACATCGGCGGTGGCGAGGTCATGCCGCCGCTCATGGTCGTGACGATCGCCTTCGTCTACGCGACCCTGCCGGTCATCATGATCGTCAACGACCGACCGGCCGCCGACCTCATGTCCCGACGACCGCGCGACATCCGGAGGCCGCTCGCCTCGCCGGCGGCGCTGGCTCGCTGGGGCCTCTGGGGTGCGGTGCTCTTCGGCGCCGGGCTGGTGGCGCTCCGCCTCGCCCCGGACGAGCCAAGCGCGGAAGGCGGATCGACGGCCGCGACCATGGTGTTCGCGACCCTCGCGATCGGCATGACGCTGGCGGGTCTGTCGTGGCGCCGTACGACGGAGGCAGGGTGGCGCGCACCGTTCTGGCCGCCGCTGCTCTGGGCCGTCGCGCCGCTGGTCGTCCTGCTGCTGTCGACCGAGCTGAGCGCCCTTCACGAGTTGCTCGGCACGGTGCGGCTCACCCCCGAGCAGTGGTTGGCCTGTGCCCTGCTCGGGCTCACCCTCCCCGCGGTGATCGAGGTGACGAAGGCCATCCGACGGCTGCTCGAGCGGCACCGGCCTGCCTCGCCCGCATGGGAGGATTGAGGCATGCTGCGCTGGCTGACCGCGGGAGAATCGCACGGACCCGAGCTGATCGCCGTCCTCGAGGGGCTGCCGGCGGGTGTCCCGGTGCTGCCGGAGGACATCCAGGCAGACCTCAAGCGACGCACCCTCGGCTACGGGCGCGGGGCGCGGCAGACCTTCGAGCAGGACGAGCTCACCATCTCTGGGGGCATCCGCTTCGGCCGCACGATGGGATCGCCCGTCGCGCTGCGCATCGGCAACACGGAGTGGCCGCGCTGGGTCGACGTCATGAGCGCGACACCGGTCGACCCGACGACGCTGCCGAAGGGCCGCGGCGCACCGCTGACGCGGCCACGACCCGGCCACGCCGACCTGATCGGCATGCAGAAGTACGACTTCCCGGAGGCGCGGAACGTGCTCGAGCGCGCGTCCGCGCGGGAGACCGCCGCCCGGGTCGCGCTCGGGGCGGTGGCCCGCGCATTCCTCGGCGAGCTCGGGATTCGTCTCGTCAGCCACACGCTCGCGATCGAGACGGTCCGTGTCCCGGATGATTACGCCTACCCCCGCCCGGAGGACGTCGCACGACTCGACGCTGACCCGCTGCGCTGCACCGACCCGACGACCTCGGCCGCGATGGTCGAGCGCATCGACCGGGCACACGGCGAGGCCGACACACTCGGCGGTGTCGTCGAGGTGCTCGCCTACGGTCTCCCGCCGGGGATCGGGTCGTACACCCACTGGGACCGCCGACTCGACGCGCAGCTCGCCGCGGCGATCATGGGGATCCAGGCGATCAAGGGTGTCGAGATCGGTGACGGCTTCGAGACGTCGCGGCGGCCCGGCTCGGCCGCGCATGACGAGATGGTGCGTGCCGTAGACGGCATCGAGCGCGTCACGGATCGCGCCGGCGGCACTGAGGGCGGTATGTCGACCGGGACCGTGCTGCGGGTACGCGCTGCGATGAAGCCCATCTCGACCGTGCCGCGAGCGCTGCGGACCGTCGATGTCGCCAGCGGCGACGCCGCCGAGGCCCACCACCAGCGCTCCGATGTCTGCGCCGTCCCGGCGGCGGGCGTCGTCGCGGAGGCGATGGTCGCGCTCGTGCTGGCGAATGCGGTGCTCGAGAAATTCGGCGGCGACTCGGTCGGCGAGACGAAGCGCAACCTGGATGCCTACCTCGCGGCGATCCCGGACGCGCTCCGCACGATCGGCGACTGAGCGGTGGGCGCGATCGTCGTGCTCATCGGCGCCCCGGGCGCGGGGAAGACGAAAACGGGCAAACGGGTCGCCCGCGCCCTCGGCGTGCCGCACATCGACACCGACAAGGTCATCGCCGCGGCCCACGGCCCGGTGACGGAGATCTTCGCGACGCAGGGGGAGGCGCGATTCCGGGAGCTCGAGCGGGAGGCGGTCGCCGAGGCGCTTGAGCAGGACGCCGTCGTGTCGCTCGGTGGCGGCGCGGTGCTCGATGCGCGGACGCGGGAGGCACTCAAAGGCCACCCGGTCGTCCAGCTCACGGTCTCGGAGTCGGGGATCCTCGAGCGGCTCGCCGAGGCCGGCCCCGAGGCGATCCAGAAGCGCCCACTGCTGCGGGACGGCGGCCCCGAGGCGTGGCAGCGCCTCGTCGCCGAGCGGCAACCCATCTACGACGAGGTCGCGACGACGACGATCGACACCTCGCATCGACCGTTCGATCTCGTCGCCGAGGAGGTGCTCGCATGGCTGCGGAGTCGATGAAGGCCGAGCCGACCGTCATCGAGGTCGCGGGGGAGCGGCCGTACCAGGTGCTCGTCGGGCGTGGCTTGTTCGGGCGCCTGCCGGCGGCACTCGGGCCGGAGGTCGCGAAGGCGCTCATCATCCACCCGCCGACGCTCGGCCCCGTCGCGGAGGCGATGCGCGCCTCGCTCGCGGCGGCGACGAGCATCGAGGTGCTGCTCGCGGAGATCCCGGATGCCGAGCCGGCCAAGCGGGTCGAGGTCGCCGCATTCTGCTGGGAGGTCCTCGGCAAATCCGACTTCACGCGCACCGACGCGATCATCGGTCTCGGGGGTGGGGCGGCGACGGACCTCGCGGGCTTCGTCGCGGCGACCTGGCTGCGCGGTATCGCGGTCGTGCAGGTACCGACGAGCGTCCTCGGCATGGTCGACGCGGCGATCGGCGGCAAGACCGGCATCAACACGGCGGAGGGCAAGAACCTGGTCGGCGCGTTCTGGGCGCCCCGCGCCGTGCTCTGCGACCTCGACCTGCTCAGCACGCTGCCGCGGAACGAGCTGCTCACCGGGTATGCCGAGATCGTCAAGTGCGGCTTCATCCAGGACCCCCGCATCCTCGAGCTCATCGAGACGGACACGGCGCGCGCGACCGACCCCACGACCGCCGTATTTCGCGAATGCGTCGAGCGCGCGATCGCGGTGAAGGCCCGGGTGGTCGGTGAGGACTTCACCGAGCAGGGCTTGCGGGAGATCCTCAATTACGGCCACACCCTCGGTCACGCGATCGAGCACACGGAGCGCTACCTGTGGCGGCACGGGGCGGCGGTGTCGATCGGCATGGTCTTCGCCGCGGAACTGTCCCGCATGACCCGCGGCCTCTCCGACGACGCCGTCGAGCGCCACCGCCGCATTCTCGGATCCCTCGGTCTGCCGACCACCTATCCGGGGGACCGCTGGGCACACCTGCTCGGCATCATGCGGCGCGACAAGAAGGCGCGGGGGGCGATGCTGCGCTTCATCGGGCTCGATGAGGTCGGCCGACCGGTGACGATCGAGGGGCCGGAAGAGTCGCTGCTCTTCGCCGCCTATCAGAACATCGCCGAGGACGACGACGAGGGCCATCCCTAGACTGGAGCCATGCCGAGCATTTTCGAACGGATCATCGCCCGGGAGCTCCCCGCGGACATCCTCTACGAGGACGAGCGGGTCATCGCGCTCCGCGACATCGCGCCGCGGGCACCCGTGCACCTGCTCGTCGTGCCGAAGACCGCGGAGTACGTCAATGTCGTCGATCTCGCGGCAGCCGACCCCGTGCTCCTGGCGCATGTCGTCGCGGTCGCGAAGTCGCTCGCGGCCGAGCACACCGGGGGCGAGTTCCGACTCGTCTTCAACACGGGCGCCCGGGCCGGCCAGTCCGTCTTCCACGTGCACGCCCACGTGCTCGGCACCGCCGACGGCTCGACGCTGAATGAGGACACGCTTGGCGAGTTCTGAGTCCCCGGGACTGTCGGAGGCCTCCACCGAGATCGAGGTCGATGGCGTCGCGATGGTGCGACTGCTCGGCCCGCAGGACCGACTGCTGCGCGCGATCGAGCGGCAGGTGCCCGCCGTGCGCGTCTCGGTGCGGGGCAATCTGGTGCGGCTCGCCGGTGAGGCCGGCGATGTCGCGCTCGCCCGGGCGCTCGTGCAGGAGCTCATCTCGATGGTGCGTGACGGCATCGAGCTCGACGAGCTCGGCGTCACGACGAGCAAGCGCGTCCTCGAGGAGGGGGGCACGCCGTCACTGGCGCTCGGCGAGGCGATCCTCACGAGTCGCGGTCGCACGATCCGGGCGAAGACACCGGGGCAGCGCGCCTACGTCGAGGCGATCGATCAGCACACCGTTGTCTTCGGCATCGGCCCCGCCGGCACCGGCAAGACCTACCTCGCGATGGCGAAAGCGGTGCAGGCGCTGCAGCGCAAGGAGGTCGATCGGCTCATCCTCAGTCGGCCGGCCATCGAGGCGGGGGAGCGACTCGGCTTCCTCCCGGGCACCCTCACTGACAAGATCGACCCCTACCTCAGACCCCTCTACGACGCGCTGAACGAGATGCTCGACCCGGAGGTCGTGCCGAAGCTGCTGGCGACCGGGGTCGTCGAGGTCGCGCCGCTCGCTTATATGCGCGGCCGCACCCTCAACAACTCGTTCGTCATCCTCGACGAGGCGCAGAACACCTCACCCGAGCAGATGAAGATGTTCCTCACCCGCCTCGGCTTCGGCTCGAAGATGGTCGTCACCGGGGACATCACGCAGGTCGACCTGCCGGCGGGGGCGAGTGGGCTCCGGCTCGTGACCGAGATCCTTGACGACATCGATGACATTGCCTTCGCCCGACTCGGCTCCGAAGACGTCGTCCGGCACTCCCTCGTCGGCCGCATCGTCGACGCCTACACCGCCTACGATGCGAAGCAGCAGGCGAAACGCCACTCCGGAGGACGCGCATGACCGTCGAGATCAACAACGAGTCCGGTGTGCCCGTCGCCGAGGCTGCCGTGCAGCGGCTCATCGGGCATGTCCTCGATGAGCTCCACGTCCACCCCGAGGCGGAGGTCGCGGTCGTCTTCGTCGACGAGGGCGCCATGGAGGCCCTTCACGTGCAGTGGATGGATGAGCCGGGGCCGACCGACGTGCTCAGCTTCCCCATGGACGAGCTGCGTCCCGGCACCGAGGACGAGCCGACCCCCGCCGGGCTCCTCGGCGACATCGTCGTGTGTCCGCAGGTCGCGCACGCCCAGGCGGAGACCGCCGGCCACAGCCCGGCCGACGAGATCCTGCTGCTCGTGTGCCACGGGCTCCTGCACCTGCTTGGCTTCGACCACGGCGAGCCCGAGGAGGAGCGCGAGATGTTCGACCTGCAGCGCGACCTGCTCGTCGGTTTCGCCCTCGCCGAGCGAAAGCGCTAGCGGTGTCCGATCCACGAGGCTGGCAGCGGATCACCGACCCGATCGGCCGCCTCCTGCTCCGCCTCGGTGCCACGCTCCGCATGGGCTCACGCGAGCAGGGCGTCCAGCTTGTGTCGGTCGTCGACGAGGCGGCCGAGCAGGAGGTCCTCGAGGACGAGACGCAGGAGCTCATCCACTCGGTCTTCGAATTCGGTGAGACTGTCGTCCGCGAAGTCATGGTGCCCCGCACGGACATGATCACGATCGAGGGTGAGGCGGACGTCGAGGCGGCCGCTGATCGCTTCATCGCCAGCGGCGTGTCCCGGATGCCCGTGGTCGGGGAGGACTCCGATGACATCCTCGGTGTGCTCCACCTGCGGGACATCCTGCGGGTCGAGCAGCGCACCGCACTCGAGCTCGCGCGGCCCGCCGCATTCGTCCCGGAATCGCAGAAGGCCGATGAGCTGCTGCGGCAGATGCAGCGGGAGCGATTCCACCTCGCGCTCGTCGTCGACGAGTACGGCGGGATCGCCGGCCTCGTCACGATGGAGGACCTCATCGAAGAACTTGTCGGGGAGATCTCGGACGAGCACGACCGCGACGCCCCAGAGCTCGTCGAGCTGCCCGACGGTCGGGTGCGGGTCGCCGCGCGATACAACATCGAGGACCTCGGTGAGCACTTCGGGCTCGAGCTCGAGGACGACGAGGTCGACTCCATCGGCGGACTGCTCGCAAAGGCCCTCGGTCGCGTGCCGATCCCGGGCGCGCAGGCGTCCGTGAGCGGGCTCGTCCTCACCGCCGAGCGGGTCGAGGGCAAGCGACTCAAGACCGTGCTCGTCGAGCGGGACGAGGCGCTCGTGGCGGCCGAGGCGGCCTTCCCGCCCGAGGAGCGGCGATGACGCACCGCAGCGGGTTCGTCAGTTTCGTCGGCCGCCCGAACGTCGGCAAGTCGACGCTCATGAATGCGCTGGTCGGCGAGAAGGTGGCGATCACGTCATCGAAGCCGCAGACGACGCGGCGAGCGATCCGCGGTGTCGTGACGGTGCCGCACGGCCAACTCGTGATCGTCGACACGCCCGGCCTGCACCGGCCGCGGACGCTGCTCGGGGAGCGGCTCAACGACCTCGTGCAGGCGACGCTCACGGATGTCGACGTCATCGCATTCTGCGTCCCGGCGGATGAGAAGATCGGGCCGGGCGACCGCTACATCGTCGCGGAGCTCGCGAACTATCCGCGCGCCAAGCTCGTCGCGATCGTCACGAAGATCGACAAGGTGCCGAAGGCCCGGGTCGCCGAGGCGCTCCTGGCCGTCGCCGAGCTCGCCGACTGGGCCGAGATCATCCCCGTGTCCGCGCTGACCCAGGAGCAGCTCGACGTCGTGCGCGACGAGCTCATCGCCCTGCTGCCCGAATCGCCGCCGCTCTACTCGCAGGAGACGCTGACGGAGGAGAGCGACGAGGCGCGCATCGCTGAGCTCATCCGGGAGGCAGCGCTCGAGGGGGTCGAGGACGAGCTCCCACACTCCCTCGCGGTGACGATCGTCGAGATGGTGGGGCGGGAGGATACCGGCATCACCGACGTCTATGCGGACGTCTGGGTCGAGCGCGATAGCCAGAAGGGCATCATCATCGGCAAGGGCGGCAGCCGCCTCCGCGAGATCGGCTCGCGCGCCCGCCCGGCGATCCAGCAGCTCCTCGGTACGAAGGTCTTCCTCTCGCTCCACGTCAAGGTCGCGAAGGAGTGGCAGCGGGACCCGAAGCAGCTCGGGCGCCTCGGCTTCTGAGGGTACGCCTCGGCCCGGCCATGCTCCGGATGGCGGGTCGTTCACGCAGTGGCGGGCTTCAGGCGCCGTAGGCCCGCCACTGGGTGAATGCCCCGCTATTCGCACTCGGTGGGAATCAGGCACAGCGGAATCTGGTTCAATCGAGTGTCGCGTTCGCAAGACAGTCAGGAGCCGCATGCTGCGCACGATGATGCACGGGAAGATCCACCGCGCGACCGTGAGCCATGCCGATCTGCACTATGTCGGCTCGATCACGATCGACTCGCTGCTGCTGGACGCCTCCGGCATCCTGCCCGGCGAGAAGGTCTCGGTCGTCGACATCGACAATGGCGCGCGGCTTGAGACCTATGTCATCGAGGGGGAGCCCGGCAGCGGGGTCATCGGCATCAATGGCGCCGCGGCCCACCTGGTCCACACCGGGGACAAGGTCATCATCATGGCGTATGCGATGCTCGATGATGCGGAGCTGCTCACGTACGAGCCGAGGGTCGTGCACGTCGACGGTGACAACCGGATCGTCGCGCTCGGCGCGGACCCCGCGGCAGCACTGACGCCCGGGCTCAGCTCCCCGCCGTACGCGCGGTAGCCGCCACCCGGGCGCCAGGACGGTGCTCAGCGGACGATGGCTCGCCGCAGCAGCAGCCACGACCCCACTGAGGCGAGGGCGATGACCCCGACGGCGAGGATCGCGAGCCACCAGAGGCGGAACGCCTCGGCCAGTGCCGGCAGGCTCGGCAGTGCCAGGAGCACCCCGACCAGCAGCACGACGGCGAGGCCGACCGCGATGAGCTGCGGGCCGCGGGCCCCGAATCGGGTCCACGACGCCGCGAACACCCCGCCGATGCTCAGCGCACTGAAGACGCCGAGGAACACGATGCTCACGAGCCGCCACGGGTCGCCCGCGCCGAGCAGATAGATGTCGAAGATGTAGAAGCCCGCGAACCAGTGGTCCGTGGCGACCTCGATCCCGAGCAGTACGACGAGGATGAGCGCGACATACGCGGCCGTCAGCGCCTGCCAGAGCAGCGTCCCGGTGACGAATGCGCGGCGCGAGGTCCCCAGGCTCAGCGCGAATGGGAAGGTGGTCGACATGGCCGCAACCCCGGTATAGACGAGGAAGCCGACAAGCGCATAGGCGATCCCCGGGTTGGACTGGGAGCCCTGGATCCAGCCCTCAGTGCCGGGCTGACTGCCCGAGCGCCAGAAGACGAGCGAGATGAGCACCGAGACCACCGCGACGGTCCCGATGATGTAGGCGGGGACCGCGAAGGCCTGCTCGCGGTGGTTCGTGTGCAATTTGACGGTGGCGATCACAGCATTCATCGCTGCGCCTCCTGTTCCAGGATCGAGTCGGTGTGCTCGCTGTCGCCGTAGGCGACCACGAGGTCTTGCAGGGACGCCGGCGCGAGGCGGGCGCCGAGGCGCGCGGCCTCGTCGCGGGCGGCCGCGTCGAGCTGGCCCCCGATCGTGGCGGTCGACAGTCCGCCGGTGGTGTGGCGGGTGAGCACCCGATGTCCGTCGGTGAGGGTGGTCACCGCGCTCGTCGTGCCAGTGATGGTGACGGCCAGCTCGGCCAGCTCCTCGGCGGCGCTGTCGACCTGCACGCGGCCCCGCTCGAGGATGACGACCCGGTCGAAGAGGGCCTCGGACTCCTCGATGAGGTGCGTCGAGAGCAGGATGGTGCGTGGGTGCTCGGTGACATCGCGCAGCAGCACCCGGTGGAAGAGCGCGCGAGCGGTGACATCGAGTCCGAGGTACGGCTCGTCGAGCAGCGTGATGGGCGCGCGCGAGGCGAGGCCGAGCACGATCGCGACCGCGGACAGCTGGCCGCGGGAGAGCTTCCTGATCGGCGTCGTCGCCGGGATCCGCAGCGACTCGACGAGCTCGGTCGCGAGATCGCCACTCCAGTGCGGCGCGAAATCGGGGGCGATGCGCAGCACGTGTCGGAGCCGGTAGCCGTCCGGGTAGCGCTGGTTGTCCCGCACGAAGCTCAGCTGCGAGAGCACCCGCTCGCACTCGAAGGGCTCCTCGCCGAGGACGCGGACGGTGCCCGTATCGGCCCGGTCCTGCCCGGAGATGATCGACATCAGCGTGGTCTTGCCCGCGCCGTTTCGTCCGAGGAGGCCGCAGATCGATCCCGTGGGGATCGTCAGGCTCACCTCGTCCAAGGCGGTGGCGCCGCGAAAGCGGCGGGTCACGCCCGCGAGCTGGATCGCGTCGGTCATGGTCAGTCCTCGTCTCGTTCGTCGATCATGGTGTGGAGCTCGCTCCGCGGGATCCCGATCGTCCGGGCCTCGCGCAGCAGCGGGCGCAGGTACTGCTCGTCGAATGCGTCGCGCCGCCGCTGCAGCAGAATCTCCCGAGCCCCGGTGGCCACGAAGATGCCGATGCCGCGGCGCTTGTAGAGCACACCGAGGTCGACGAGCAGGTTGACACCCTTGCTCACGGTCGCCGGGTTCATCTGGAAGAAGGTCGCGAAGTCGGTCGCCGAGGGGACCGCGGTCTCCTCGGGGTAGACCCCGGCCACCACGTCGTCGGCGATGCGCGCCGCCAACTGCTGGAAGACCGGGCTGTCACTGTTGAACACGATGAGCACACTAGTCCATTAGTCGAGTAATGGACAAGTGGACTGGGGAAAATCTTTGGCAAAGGCGCGAATCGAAGAAGTGCTAGCCTTGCTCCATGCGTTTCGGCCTGCTCCTCCTTGGTCGCCGCGACGGGCTCTGATTCAGCCTGACCCGTCGCGGAGTCTCCGGCTGGGCTGAAACCCCGCAGACACCCAAGGAGCAGGAACCATGCAGAACCACCAGCAGCCGTCATCGATGCCGACGCACCGCTACCGGCCGTATCACGAGCAGTTCACCGTCTCACTGCCCGACCGCACCTGGCCGGACCGGCACATCACGGCCGCGCCGCGCTGGTGCGCCGTCGACCTCCGCGATGGCAACCAAGCCCTCATCGACCCGATGTCGCCCGAGCGCAAGCGCATCATGTTCGACCTCCTCGTCCAGATGGGCTTCAAGGAGATCGAGGTTGGCTTCCCGAGCGCCTCACAGACCGACTACGACTTCGTCCGCTCGCTCATCGAGGAGGGCGCGATCCCGGACGACGTGACCATCCAGGTGCTCGTCCAAGCACGCAAAGAGCTCATCGACCGCACCTACGAATCCCTCCGCGGTGCGAAGCGGGCGATCGTCCATCTCTACAACTCGACCTCGACCCTGCAACGCGACGTCGTGTTCAAGACCGACCGGCAGGGCGTCATCGATATCGCGCTGCAGGGCGCCCGGTGGTGCGTCGAAGCCGAGTCCCGCATTCCTGACACCGAGATTTTCTACGAGTACTCACCCGAGTCGTACACCGGCACGGAGCTCGAATTCGCGGTCGAGGTGTGCAACCGGGTCATGGAGGTCTTCGTCCCGAGCGCCGAACGCAAGCTCATTCTCAACCTGCCGGCGACCGTCGAGATGGCGACGCCGAACGTGTACGCCGACTCCATCGAGTGGATGCACCGCCACCTCGACAATCGGGACAACGTCATCCTCTCGCTCCACCCGCACAACGACCGCGGCACCGCAATCGCCGCGGCCGAGCTCGGCTACCTGGCCGGGGCGGACCGCATCGAGGGCTGCCTCTTTGGCAACGGCGAGCGCACCGGCAACGTCGACACCGTCGCACTCGCGATGAACCTCTTCACGCAGGGCATCGACCCGCAGCTCGACCTCTCCGACATCGACCGCATCCGGCGCACTGCCGAGTACTGCAACCAGATCAAGGTCCACGAGCGCTCGCCGTGGGCGGGCGACCTCGTGTACACCGCATTCAGCGGCTCGCACCAGGACGCGATCAAGAAGGGCTTCGAGGCCATGGCGGTCCGTGCCGCCGCCGACGGCACGAGCGTCGACGAGATCGAATGGGCCGTCCCGTACCTCCCCGTCGACCCGAAGGACATCGGTCGCGGCTATGAGGCAGTCGTCCGGGTCAATTCGCAGTCCGGCAAGGGTGGCGTCGCCTACCTCATGAAGGCCGACCACTCGCTCGACCTGCCGCGGCGCCTGCAGATCGAGTTCTCCCAGGTCGTCCAGTCGCGCACCGACACGGAGGGCGGCGAGGTGACGAGCGATGAGCTGTGGCGCGTCTTCCTCGATGAGTACCTGCCGGCCGCGCACGCCGACGACAAGTGGGGGCGCTACGAGATCCTCTCCACCCGCACCGCCTCGGAGATGACCGGGACCGTCTCGCTCGAGGCGCGGCTGCGCGTCGGCGACGACGTCGAGGATGTCGCGGGCATCGGGAACGGGCCGATCGCCGCATTCCTCTCGATCCTTAGCCGACAGGGCTACGACATCGAGCTCTACGACTACGTCGAGCACACCATGTCCTCGGGTGGCGACGCGAAGGCCGCGGCCTACGTCGAGCTCAATGTCAACGGGCAGCGGCTCTGGGGCGTCGGCATCGACACGGACATCTCGACCGCGTCGCTCAAGGCCGTGGTCAGCTCGGTGAACCGGGCGATCCGAGCGGCGGCGACGGCCGATCAGCTCGTCTCGGCCTGAGCGGCGGCCGCCTCGGCTGCCGCGTACTCGGCGAAGGTGATCCGGCCGTAGCCTGGCAGCGTGCCGAGCTGGGTGCCGCGAGCGTAGTTGCGCATCGCGGCACCCGGCGCCGGCAGCGGCAGTACTCGCTTCTCGCGACCGTGCGCCTGGTACCAGAGGTGGGCGATGCGCTCGAGCGTGAGCTGCTCGGGACCGGCGATGTCCGCGGCCATGCCTTGCGGCACACTGCCGACGAGCTCGACGAGCCGCGTGACCACCTCCTCGATCGCGATCGGTTGGAAGACGAGCCGTGGGAGGAATGCGACGGGCCAGCGGGTCTGTCCGCGCACGATCCGCGCGACGAAACTGTGGAACTGGGTCGCACGGAGGATCGTGTGCGGCACCCCGGATGCCGCGATCGCCTGTTCGCTGCGGAGCTTCGCGGCGTAGTATCCGAGTGCTTGATTGCGCTCAATGCCGACGATCGAGATGTAGATGACGTGGCTGACGCCCGCGGCCTTCGCGGCGAGGGCGAGCCGATTCGTCAGCTCGTCCTCCTTGAGGCCGCCCTGGACCAGGTGCACGACGGTGCGCACGCCCTCGAGTGCCGTGGCGACGCCTACGCCGGTGCCGAGGTCGCCGCGGACGAGGTCCGGATCGGTGCCATCCGCACGCCGGGACATGACCCGCACGCGGTGTCCCGCCTCGCGAAGGCGTCCTACGGTCGGCGCGCCGAGCTGTCCGGTGCCGCCCGTGACGAGGATGGTGGAATCGCCAGGAGCCATGCGGCCATTGTCCACCCCTCGCGGCCGATACTGGACGGGTGCCGACCTACCGTGACGATGCGATCGTGCTGCGCACCCACAAGCTGGGCGAAGCCGACCGCATCGTAACGCTGCTCGGCCGTCGCCACGGACGGATCCGGGCGGTCGCGAAAGGCGTGCGGAAGCCGTCGTCACGATTCGGCGCGCGCCTTGAGCCGTTCATGCTCGTCGACCTGCAGTGCTACGAGGGTCGCTCGCTCGACACCGTCACGCAGGTTGTCACCCTCGGGGCGTATGGTGCCGCGATCTCCGAGGACTATGCCAAGTACACCGCGGGCTCCGCGATGCTCGAGGCCGCGGATCGGCTCACCGAGGAGGACGGGTCGACTGGGCAGTTCCAGTTGCTCGCCGGGGCGCTGCGTTCGCTCGCCGCGGGCGAGCACGCGCCGGGCACGACCCTCGACTCCTACCTGCTCCGAGCACTCGCCATCGCGGGCTGGGCACCGAGTTTTGATGTCTGCGCGATGACTGGCGCGCCGGGGCCGCACTCCGCGTTCGTCGTCCAGGCCGGCGGTGTCGTCGCTGATGAGGTGGCGCCGCCCGGTGTGCCGCGACTGGACCCTGAGACGCTCGCACTGCTGCAGGCGTTGCTGCAGGGGGACTGGCGTATCGCGGATGCGGCGGGGGAGCGGGCCCGGGACCGGGCGAGCGGGATCGTCGCGGCGTACACGCAGTTCACGCTCGAGCGGGGGCTGCGGGCGCTGCCGCATGTGGATCGACGGGCGTGAAATCGCATTCCTATCGGACTGAAAAGCAACTATTATGGCGAGAATCATCGCTAACGGCTAGGATTCCAACTGTTATGAAACGTGTTGAGGACTGGGAGGCTGACCTCGGTCGGCAGATCAGGGCACTGCGCATCGCCGCGGGCCTGGATCAGGCGGCGCTCGCGGGCGCCTCGAACGCGAGCCTGAGCGCCGTGAAGGCACTCGAGGCCGGGCGGGGGAGCAGCCTCAAGACGCTCATCCGCGTCGTGCGGGCGCTCGACCGGGAGGACTGGCTCGAGGAGCTCGACCCGGCCGGTGACGGGCCGACCCCGATGGACCTGCTGCGCGCTGAGCGTGGGCGGAGCACCCCACAGCGAGTGCGGCGGCGCTGATGCCCTACCAGCCGGTCGACCTCGTCGAGGTCCGCGCCTGGGGCCGGACCGTCGGGGCCCTGGCGCCGGGCGGCCGCGGTACCTACGCGTTCCAGTACGCCGACGCCTGGGTGCGGGGCGGCATCGAGCTCGCCCCCTCGCTCATGCCGCTGCGGCGCCAGCCGTACACCTTCCCGGGGCTCAGCGAGGAGACCTTCCAGGGGCTGCCGCCGATGATCGCCGATTCGCTGCCGGACCGCTTCGGCAACGCGATCGTCAACCGCTGGCTCGCGGAGCAGGGCATCGCTCCCGAGCGAATCACGGCGCTCGACCGGCTCGCCTATCTCGGGTCGCGGGGGATGGGTGCGCTCGAATACGTCCCCGACCGGGCGCCGCATGCCCCCACGCCGACGGCGCTCGACCTCGGCGAGCTCATCCTGGCGGCTCGCGCTGCGATCACGGGATCCTTTCGCGACGAGGACGCGAGTGCGCAGACGCTCCACCGAATCCTGCTCGTCGGCACGAGCGCGGGCGGGGCGCGAGCGAAGGCGATCGTGCACGTCGACCGCGTCACGGGGGAGGTGCGTAGCGGGCACACCGAGGCAGGCGGCGACCTCGAGCCATGGCTTCTCAAGTTCGACGGCGTCGGCCCGGACGCGGAGCTCGGCACCGGTGCGCAGTACGGCCGCATCGAGTACGCCTACTCACAGATGGCGCGTGCCGCCGGGATCGAGATGGCCGAGACGCGCCTGCTCGTCGAGCACGGCCGCGCCCACTTCATGACCCGGCGCTTCGACCGCGGACCCGCGGGCGAGCGCCTCCACCTGCAGAGCCTGTGCGGCATCGACGGCGTCGACTTCAACCTCATCGGGGTCAACGACTACGCCCAGCTCTTCGTCCGCATCGACGGCCTCGGGCTTGGCGCCGAAACGCGGAATCAGGCCTTCCGGCGGATGGCCTTCAACGTCGCGGCGGCCAACTGCGACGATCACAGCAAGAATCACGCATTCCTCTATGACGAGGCGGCGGGCTGGCGGCTCTCACCCGCCTTCGACGTCACGCACGCACACCACCCCGCGAGCCCGTGGACGAGCCGACACCTCATGGCGGTGAACGGGCGCTTCGACGGCATCACGCGGGCCGATCTCCTGCAGGTCGCCGACGACTTCCAGGTGCCGGGTGCCCGGACGGCCATCGCGGACGTCACGGCCGCGATCGGGTCGTGGCCCGAGTTCGCGGCGGAGGCCGAACTCGGCGCCGACGTCATCGACCGCGTCGCACAAGATTTCGTCGCGATCTGAGCCGGCGGGGATACTTGAGCCGTGGTGAAGGCGGAGCGCGAGCCGTTCAGACCGGTCGACTGGACCGGCGAGCAGCCTCCGGCGTTGCCGCCGGGCGCCGTCCCGCGGCATGTCGCGATCGTCATGGACGGCAACGGCCGCTGGGCGAACCGGCAGGGCCTGCCACGGATCGAGGGCCATCGCGCGGGGGAGGCCTCCCTCCTCGACGTCGTCGCGGGCGCGATCCAGGCGGGCGTCGCCGAGCTCAGTGTCTACGCATTCTCCACCGAGAATTGGGCGCGCTCGCCCGACGAGGTGCGCTTCCTCATGGGCTTCAACCGTGACGTGCTGCACCGCCGCCGCGACCAGCTCATCGAGTGGAACGTGCAGATCCGCTGGGCCGGTCGCCGACCACGCCTGTGGCGCAGCGTCATCAAGGACCTCGAACTCGCGGAGCGGATGAGCGCCGATCGCACCGGTCTCGTGCTCAACATGTGCGTCAACTACGGCGGTCGGAACGAGCTCCTCGACGCGATGAATGCGATGGCTCGCGAGGTCGCCGCGGGTCGCCTCCGCCCCGGATCGATCACCGAGCGGATCCTGCGGAAGCACCTGTACCAGCCCGCGATGCGCGACGTCGACCTCTTCGTGCGCTCGAGCGGCGAGCAGCGCACGTCGAACTTCCTGCTCTGGCAGGCCTCCTACGCCGAGCTCGTCTTCCAGGACGTGCTGTGGCCCGACTACCGGCGCCGCCACCTCTGGGCAGCGATCCAGGAGTACGTGGGCCGCGACCGCCGCTTCGGCGGCGCCGTCGACGCGCCGGAGACCTGAGCCGCCGCCGGTAGGATCGAGTAATGCCGCTCAGCCCCCTCGACGCTGTCATCGCCCTCGCCAAGCGCCGTGGATTCGTCTTCCAGTCCGGGGAGATCTACGGCGGCACCCGCTCCGCGTGGGACTACGGTCCGCTCGGCGTCGAGCTGAAGGAGAACATCAAGCGGGAGTGGTGGCAGACCTTCGTGCGCGGCCGCGCCGACATGGTCGGCCTCGACTCGTCCATCATCCTGCCGCGCGATGTCTGGGTCGCCTCCGGCCACGTCGAGACGTTCACCGACCCGCTTGTCGAGTCGACGGTGACGCACCGCCGCTACCGCGCCGATCACCTGTGGGAGGCATTCGTCGCGAAGCATGGCCGGGAGCCTGCGAGCTGGGACGAGGTCCCGGACCCCGACACGGGTCAGCGCGGCAACTGGACCGAGCCACGCTCCTTCTCCGGCCTCATGAAGACCTACCTCGGCCCCGTCGACGACGAGGAAGGGCTGCACTATCTCCGGCCCGAGACGGCGCAGGGCATCTTCGTCAACTTCGCGAATGTGGTGACCGCGTCGCGTCGCAAGCCCCCGTTCGGCATCGGTCAGATCGGCAAGGCCTTCCGCAACGAGATCACACCCGGCAACTTCATCTTCCGCACCCGCGAGTTCGAGCAGATGGAGATCGAGTACTTCACGCCGCCGGCCGAGGCGGATGCCCACTTCACGACCTGGGTCGAGGCCAGTTGGGACTGGTTCGTCGATCTCGGCATCGACCCGGCGCACCTGCGCCGCTTCGATGTGCCGGCTGAGGACCGCGCCCACTACTCCGCCGGCACGATCGACATCGAGTACGACTTCGGCTTCGTCGGCGGCGACGGCTGGGGCGAGCTCATGGGCATCGCGAATCGCACCGATTACGACCTCAAGACGCACATCGAGCACTCCGGCAAGGATCTGTCGTTCTTCGAGCAGGCCACCGGCGAGCGATACGTGCCGCATGTCATCGAGCCGTCGTTCGGACTCACCCGCGCGATGATGGCGTTTCTCGTCGAGGCGTACCGTGAAGAGGAGGTGCCGACCGCGAAGGGCGGCACGGACACCCGCACGGTCCTCGCCCTCGACCCACGCCTTGCCCCCGTCAAGGCTGCCGTGCTGCCGCTCAGCCGTAATGAGCAGCTCTCGCCGATCGCGACGGAGCTGGCGGCGAGCCTGCGGCGTCGGTGGCACGTCGAGCACGACGAGACCCAGGCGATCGGCAAGCGGTACCGTCGCCAGGACGAGATCGGCACGCCGTATTGCATCACGGTCGACTTCGACACGCTCGAGGACCAGGCGGTGACGGTGCGCGACCGCGACACGATGGCGCAGGAGCGCATTCCGCTCGAGGGGGTTGAGCGCTACCTGCTCGATCGGCTGAGCTGAGACGGCGCCGCCCGGGCCTCGTCTAGCCTGTCGTGGTGACTTCCGACGACCTGCTCGCCCGCCGTTACGGCCCCGCCGCCCCGCTGAAGGCCGCCGCCTCCTCGGTGCTCGACCTCATGCTCCGGCACCGGTCGCATCGTCGGTTCACCGACGAGGAGGTCACCGACCCCGCGATCACCGCGATGATCGCGGCGGCATCGTCCGCCTCGACGAGCTCCAACATGCAGACCGTCTCCGTCGTGGTCGTCCGCGACCCACAATTGCGCGACGCGCTCGGGCACGTGTCCGGGACGTCCCTGCCGCTGGCGACGGCACCGGTCGCGCTCGTGTGGCTTGTCGACTGGTCGAGGAATGCGGCACTCGCGGAGCGCGCGGGCCACGCGGACAGCTGGACGCAATTCCTTGACGCGGTGTTGGCGGGATCAATCGATGCAGCCCTCGCTGCCCAGAATGCGGCGACGGTCGCCGAATCCCTCGGCCTCGGTGTCTGCTTCATCGGTTCGCTCCGGGACGACCCCGATCGTGTCGCGGAGCTGCTCGGCCTACCGCCGAAGGTCTTCGCCGTCTTCGGCCTCGCGGTCGGGCACCCCGACCCGAGCGATCGTGCGGGCGTGAAACCTCGGCTGCCGCAGTCGGTCATCGTGCACCACGAGCGGTATCGCGCCGCCGACCTCGAGGAGCTCGACACCTACGACGGGGTCGCGCGCGAGTATTTCGCTGGGCAGGGGATGGAGCAGGGCTGGGCCGATCGCATCGAGCAGCGCTTCGCAAAGCCGCCGGGCCGGCGGTCGCAGGTGCGCGGGGCGATCGAGCGCCGCGGCTTCGGCCTGCGCTGAGCGGCACTCGATCGAGAGGTTGACGTCCCCGGCGTAGGGTGGGCCCATGGGCGCGCGACTGGCCTCGGCCGTCAGCCCTTACCTGCGCGCGCACGCCGATAACCCGGTCGACTGGTGGCCATGGGGGCCCGAAGCCTTCGAGGCGGCGCGGCGGCGAGACGTCCCGGTCCTTGTCTCGATCGGGTATGCGACCTGCCACTGGTGCCACGTCATGGCGCGCGAGTCCTTCGCTGACCCGGTGACCGCCGCCATGATGAATGCGGGCTTCGTCGCGATCAAGGTGGACCGAGAGGAGCATCCCGAGGTCGACGCGGCGTTCCTCGCGGCGGCCTCCGCATTCACGCAGCACCTCGGCTGGCCACTCACCGTCGTGACGACGCCGGAGGGGCGTACCTTCTTCGCCGGGACGTACTTCCCGCCGGAGCCCGCGCGGGGCATGCCCTCGTTCCGTCAGGTGCTCGACGCGGCCACCGAGGCGTGGACGCAGCGTCGCGACGAGGTGGAAGCACTCGGTCAGGCAGTGACGAATGCGCTGCGCGCCCAGCCGCAGAGCGCACCGTCCGCGCTCCCGGATGGCGCCGCACTGGCGACCGCCGTCCGACGCATCGCCGAGACGGAGGACCCGGTCCATGGCGGCTTCGGGACGGCGCCGAAGTTCCCGAACGTGCCGGTCCTCGCATTCCTCGCCGAGCGTCGGCTGCACGGCGACGAGTCGGCGGCGGCGCTCGTCGAGCGGCTCCACGCGGCGACGCGGGCGCTGCAGGATGCGATCGAGGGCGGGTACTACCGGTACGCGGTGCAGCGTGATTGGTCCGAGCCGCACTATGAGCGCATGCTCGCCGACAACGCGCAGCTCCTCGATATCGCGACCTCGCTCGGCGACGAGGCGACCGCGGTGTCGATCGCCGGGTTCCTGCTGACGGTGCTGCGGCGAGGCGACGGGGCGTTTGGGTCGGCGCAGGACTCGGAGTCGCTCGTCGACGGGGTCCGCAGCGAGGGTGGCTACTACGCGCTCGACACCGCAGCGCGAGCGACGCAACCGCCGCCCGCCGTCGACGGGAAGGTGCTGGCGGGGCTCAATGGCCTGGCCATCGGCGCGCTCGCGGACGCCGGGGTGCGGTTCGACCGTCCCGAGTGGGTCGTGGCTGCGGCCCGGGCGGCGGCGTATGTCCGTGATGTGCACGTCCGGTCGACACCAGAGGGGCCGCGACTCGTGCGCGCAAGCCTTGACGGTGTGACCTCGCCGGCGGTCGCGACGCTCGAGGACTACGGGGGGCTCGCCGGCGGGCTCGTCCGGCTCGCGCTCGCGAGCGGTGAGGTGGCGTGGGCGGTGCTCGCGCGCGAGCTGGTCGCGACGTGCCCCGATGGGCGTGTCCCCGGTGGCATCGACCCCGTGCTCGCGGCGCACGGCATCGCCATCGACGCTGATCGCTCGGATGACGCGAGTCCGTCGGGCATCGCCCTCCTCGCCGACGCGGTCGCGCGGCTCGAGGACATCGGCGTGGCCGGGCTCAGCGGCCGCGCCGAGACGCTGCTCGCGCCAAGCTTCGCACCAGCGCTCGCGCGACCCACCGGCTACGGTGCGACCCTCGCCGTCGCTGCCCGCCTCGCCGCGCCGCCCGCCGAGCTGGTCATCGTCACCGAGGATCCGGCGAGCCCACTTGCGGCCGTGGCACGGGCGTGGGCGCGCCCGACACGCACCCTCGCGATCGTGACGTCAGCGCAGTCTGCCGCGTTCGCGGCGGAGGGGTGCGAGCTGTTCGCGGAGCGATCGACCCTGGACGGCGCTCCCGCCGCCTACCTCTGCGCGGGCGGCGTCTGTCGCCTGCCGACCCGCGAGCCGTCGGACCTGGCCGCCCAGCTCGCGAGCTGAGACCGCATTCCTCCAGCATGGGAGGGGAGGGCTCAGGGGGTGGGGTTCCGGGCGTCATACGCGCGGAAGCGGGGGTTGGTGCGCAGCAGCACCCAGAGGAGCAGCATGATCGCGGTGCCGCCGAGGATGGGGCCGGCCCACAGGCCGAGCAGGACGGCGAGCAGCCCCGTCACCATCTCCCCGAGGCGAGGGCCGCCGGCGACCACGACCATGAAGATGCCCTGCATCCGCCCGCGCATCTCGTCGGGAGCGGCAATGAGGAGCATCGTCGAGCGGAAGATCGCGCTCACCTCGTCGCTCGCACCGGTGCCCGCCAGCGCGATCGCGGCGAGCAGCAGCCCGAGCCACGACACCTGGGAGAAGTCCGGCCCGACCTCGCCCCACCAGCCGAGGAGCCCGGCCACGATGACAAGCCCGAACAGCACGGTGAATGCGCCGAACACGATGATCGCCCGCCCGATCGCGAGACCGTGCCGGTGGACGCGCGCGACGGGACCGCTGAATGCACCCGTCAGGAAGGTGCCGACGGCCACCGCGGCGGTGAGGATGCCGACGGTGACGGCCCCGCCACCGAGCACGCTCGCCCCGAGCGCGGGAAACAGGACGTGTGGGCGCCCGAGGCTCATCGCGATGATGTCGGCGACGAAGCTCAGCCGGATGTTCGGCGCCTGCCGGAGGAAGCGCAGGCCCTCGACGAGGGAGCGCAGCCCGGGCCGCGTCACGGCGCCGAGCGGTGGGAGTCGGGGGAGTCCGACGACGCCGATGAATCCGGCCGTAAACAACACGGCATCGACCGCGAAGGTGGCCGGGAATCCGACGGCCGCGATGAGCACGCCCGCGATGAGCGGTCCCGCGGCGATCTGCAGACCGAAGGTGAGGCCGTTGAGCGCGGCGGCGCGGGACACGAGGTGGGTCGGCAGCAGCCGGGGGATCGCGGCGGAGCGGGCGGAGGCGGAGATCGTCGTAGCGACCGCGTTGATGGTGGTGACGAGGTAGAACGGCCAGAGCACCGCGCGCTGCCCCTCCGCCAGCAGCGCCGCGTCCCAGAACGCGAGGCCGCACAGCGCCGCGGTCGACAGCCACGAGACGATCGCCGTCCAGATCGCGACGGTGCGTCGGTCGAAGGCGTCGGCGATCATCCCGCCCCAGAGCCCTGCGACGATCATCGGCAGCAGGGCGATGCCCCCGACGAGTGACACCATGAAGGTCGCGGTGTGCTCGTCCATCGTCGTCACGGCGATGTCGAAGACGATGAGTCCGACCGCCGTGATCGTCATCCAGGCGCCGATGCCCGAGATGGCCTGCCCGATCCAGAGCCGTGCGAATGCGGGGCTCGCCTTGAGCGGCGAGAGATCGACAAATGTGCGGTGCGGTCCCGTACTCGGTGGGGTGGAGTCGGGATCCGGCATGGCGGTCCAACTCTAGCCGCGGAAATACCCGCAGAAATGCGGCACGAGCGCCCGGATGCATGCCGCGGGAATGCGGCCGGCCGCGCCTGAGTTGGCCCGAGACATGAGCACTCCGATCAAGATCGACATCTGGTCCGACATCGCCTGCCCGTGGTGCTACATCGGCAAGCGTCGTCTCGAGTCCGCGGTCGCGGACTTCGACGGAGACGTCGAAGTCGAGTACCACTCCTACGAGCTGGCACCGGACACCCCGGAGGACTTCGCCGGGACCCACGCGGAGTATCTCGAGCAGAAGGGCTTCCCGGCGAGTCAGATCGGTGACATGCTCGCGCGCGTCTCCGGGGTCGCGGAGACCGTTGGGCTGCACTACGACTACGACGCGAACCAGCCGACCCGGACGCTGAAGGCCCACGAGCTGCTGCATTTCGCCAAGGCGCAGGGACGCCAGGTCGAGATGAAGGAGCGCCTCCTGGCCGGGTACTTCGAGCGCGGGGAGCACGTCGGCCGGATCGACGAGCTCGTCCGCATGGCCGAGGAGGTCGGCCTCGACGGCGCCGCGGCCCGCACGGCCCTCGAGTCGGGGGAGTTTGCGGCAGCCGTGCAGGCGGACATCCAGCAGGCCGCGGCCTACGGCATCCGCGGCGTGCCGTTCTTCGTTATCGACGGCAAGTACGGCATCTCGGGCGCCCAGGAGTCCGCGGTGTTCCTCAACGTGCTCAAGGATGTGGCGAGCGGGGCACCCGCGGCCGGCTGATCGTCGCCACAGCCCTGCGGCACCCGGTGAGGTGAGGGCGCGGAGTGCAGTCAGGCGCCGTCTGAAAGAATTGCCCCATGTCCGCCACACTGACCGCGCCGAAGCTGCGGATCGGGCCGATCGAGCTCGACTCGCCGGTCGTGCTCGCGCCGATGGCGGGCATCACGAACATGCCGTTCCGCCGGCTCTGCGCGGAGTATGGCGACGGGCTCTACGTGACGGAGATGATCACGACGCGGGCGATCATCGCGCGGAACCCGAGGACGATGCAGCTCATCGAGCACCACCCGGAGGAACGGGTGCGCAGCATCCAGCTCTACGGCGTCGACGCCGAGACGGTCGCGGAATCCGTGCGGATCCTCGTCGCTGAGGATCGGGTCGACCACATCGACCTCAACTTCGGCTGTCCCGTCCCGAAAGTGACCCGAAAGGGCGGCGGCGCGGCGCTGCCGTGGAAGACGGACCTCTTCGCCTCGATCCTGTCCGCCACGGTGGCGGCGGCGGGCGAGGTGCCGGTCACGATCAAGATGCGCAAAGGCATCGACGACGAGCACCTCACCTACCTCGAGGCCGGCCGCATCGCGGAGGACCTCGGGGTCCAGGCGGTCGCCCTCCACGCCCGCACCTGCGCGCAGCACTACTCCGGGCATGCGGACTGGTCGGCGATCGCCGAGCTCAAGGCCGCGATCACCTCGATCCCGGTGCTCGGCAACGGCGATGTCTTCGACGGCGAGGACGCCCGGCGCATGATGGCGGAGACCGGCTGCGATGGCGTCGTCGTCGGCCGCGGCGTGCTTGGCAAGCCGTGGCTCTTCAGCGAGCTGCAGGCCGCGATCACCGGCCGGGGCCCGGGCAAGCTCGAGCCGGATCTCGGCTTCGTCGCCCGCGCGTTCCGCCGCCACGCCGAGCTGACCGCGGACTTCCTCGGGGACGAGAGCCGGGCCTGCCGGGACATGCGCAAGCACGTCGCGTGGTACTTCAAGGGGTACCCCGTCGGCGGCGAGACCCGGGCACGGCTCGCGACCGTCGACTCGCTCGCCGACATCGATGCCGCACTCGCGGAGCTCGACTGGTCGGCAGCGTATCCGGGCGCCGCTGCGGAGGGGGAGCGCGGCCGCCAGGGCGGGC
Source organism: Microbacteriaceae bacterium (assembly GCA_035556075.1). Taxonomy (GTDB): domain Bacteria; phylum Actinomycetota; class Actinomycetes; order Actinomycetales; family Microbacteriaceae; genus 73-13. The sequence goes on from DATMFQ010000050.1 coordinate 56,380, forward strand.
CGAAGCGCCCGCACCTCCCGGAGGGATGGCTCACGAGCCGCCGGCTCAGTGCGAGCGAACGTGAGGGCCTCACCGAGGGCGAGGGCGACACGAGTGGTGGCTGAGCGCGGCGCGGCTCGGGGTGACTGGCCGCTGCCTCCCGGGTATTCGCCGGCGGATATCGAGCGACGCCTCCCCGAAGAGCACTACTCACGACGCAGCGAGTTTGCGCGGGACCGAGCGCGGGTGCTCCATTCGGGGTCGCTGCGGCGCCTCGCCGCCAAGACGCAGGTGCTGTCGCCCGCCGCGGGACTCGACTTCGCGCGGAATCGCCTGACGCATTCACTCGAAGTCGCACAGATCGGCCGGGAGCTCGGCACCGCGCTCGGGCTCGACCCGGATGTCGTCGACGCAGCCTGCCTGAGCCACGACCTGGGCCATCCGCCCTACGGGCACAACGGCGAGCGTGCCCTCAACGATTGGGCGGCGGATATCGGGGGCTTCGAGGGGAATGCCCAGTCGCTCCGGGTGCTCGCGCGCCTCGAGCCGAAGTCGATCGGACCCGACGGCACCCCTTACGGGCTCAACCTCACCCGAGCGAGTCTCGACGCCACCGCCAAGTACCCGTGGTCCCGGCAGGCCGGCGTCGCCGACGCCGGCAGCGGCCGACAGAAATATGGGCATTACGCGGAGGACCAGGCGATCTTCGACTGGCTGCGCACGGGTGCGCCGACGGGTCGGCTCTGCATCGAGGCGCAGGTGATGGATCTCGCCGATGACATCGCGTACTCGGTCCACGACTTCGAGGACGCGATCGTCGAGGGCTACATCGAGGTCGGGGAGATCGCGAGCCGCGCCGACCACGAGGCCCTCATCGAGGGGGCGGCGAGCTGGGTCGGCCCGGACTTCGAGCTCGACGAGCTCGCGAGCGCCTTTGACCGGCTCGATCGCCTCGAGCCGTGGCCGGAGCGGTGGGACGGCGGCCGGGCCGATCGCGGTCGGCTCAAGAATCTCGCCTCCGCGCTCATCGGTCGCTTCGCGGGGGCGGCGACGATGGCGACCCACGAGGCGTATCCGGCCGCGCAGCTCGCCCGGTATGGCGCGGACCTCGTCGTGCCGGCGCCGATTCGTGCCGAGATCGCCGTGCTCAAGGGGATCGTCGGCTCCCACGTCATGGCCAGCGCCGCACGGCAGCCGCTGTACCGCCGCCAGCGCGAGGAGCTGCTGCAGCTCGCCCAGGTGCTCCTCGAGATCGCGCCGGCCCACCTCGACCCCGATTTCGCCGACGACTGGATGCATGCGCCCAGCGACGCCGCCCGCAAACGCGCGATCGTCGACCAGATCGCGAGCCTGACGGACCAGAGCGCCCACGCCTGGTGGGGGCTGCTCGCCCGTTGAGGGGCGGGTGCCGCGGCCTAGGATGTGCCCATGGCTGGCTTGATCCGTCGCTCCGACATCGACGAGGTCAAGTCCCGGACGAATATCGCCGACGTGGTCGGGGACTACGTCACGCTCCGCAGTGCCGGGGTGGGCTCGCTCAAGGGCCTGTGCCCGTTCCACGACGAGAAGAGCCCGAGCTTCAACGTCCGGCCGAGCGTCGGCTCGTTCCACTGCTTCGGCTGCGGAGAGGGCGGCGGGGTCATCGACTTCCTCATGAAGATCGACCACCTCACCTTCCCGGAGGCGGTCGAGCGGCTCGCGCAGCGCGTCGGGGTTGAGCTGCACTACGAGGAGGGCAGTGGGCCCGCCGGTCAGGCAGGCAATCGGGCGCGGCTGCTGGCGGCGAATCTCGCGGCGGAGCAGTTCTTCATCGCCCAGCTCGCGACGCCGGAGGCCTCCCCGGGGCGGCGATTCCTCGGCGAGCGAGGGTTCGACCCCGCGGCGGCGGCGCGATTCGGCATCGGCTTCGCCCCGCGCGGCGGTGCGCTCGGACGTCACCTCAAGCAGCTCGGCTTCACGGAGGAGGAGCAGCTCGGCGCCGGCCTGGTCGGCCGTGGCGACCGCGGCGAGCTGTATGACCGCTTCCGCGGGCGGCTCATGTGGCCGATCCGGGACACGACGGGGCAGACCGTCGGCTTCGGCGCGCGCAAGCTCCTCGACGACGACCAGGGACCGAAGTACCTCAACACCCCGGAGACGGCGGTCTACCGCAAATCGCAGGTGCTCTACGGGCTCGACCTCGCTAAGCGGGACATCGCCCGCGAGCGGCGGGTCGTCGTCGTCGAGGGCTACACGGACGTCATGGCCTGCCACCTGGCGGGGGAGACGACCGCGGTCGCGACCTGCGGCACGGCATTTGGCGTCGACCACATCAAGGTCGTCCGGCGGATCATGGGGGACAGCGCGGATGGCGGTCTGCATGCCGCGGGGGAAGTCGTCTTCACCTTCGATCCGGACGAGGCGGGGCAGAACGCTGCGAGCCGCGCCTTCGCCGAGGAGCAGCGGTTCGCGGCACAGACGTTCGTCGCGGTGGCGCCGGACGGGCTCGATCCCTGCGACCTGCGGCTGGCGCGCGGGGATGATGCGATCCGCGCGCTCATCGATGCCCGGCGCCCCATGTTCGAATTCATGATCCGGCGTATCCTCAGCGGTTTCGACCTCGAGGCGGCGGAGGGCCGGGTGGCCGCGCTCCGTGCCGCGGCGCCCGTCGTCGCCGGCATCCGGGACCCGGCGCTCAAGGTCGAGTACGCGCGACTGCTCGCGCGGTGGACCGGCCTGGAGCCCGACCAGACGCTCAGCGCGGTCCGCAGCGTGCGGGCCCGCCCCGCATCGGTGCCGTCCAACGCCCCCGGGGCGCCGACCTACGGCACCGGGGCACCGACCGAGGCGCCGCCGGCCGCCACCGCGAGCCTCGCGACGCTCCGCAATGACCCGAACACGCGGCTCGAGCGTGACGCGCTCATGGCGATCCTGCAGTATCCGCTCGAGGTCGGTGCTGACCTGGCCCGCCGAGCGCTTAGCGCGGCGTTCGCCGAACCGAGTCTCGCGGTGATCCGGGATGCCGCGGCGGTGTCCTTCGAGTACGCTGGCACGCCGCGCTGGCTCGAGGACATTGCGGGGGAGCTCCCGGAGGGCTTTAGCGGGCTGCTCCGAGAGCTGGCGGTCGCGCCGATCCCCGCGAGCCAGGAGGCGTTGCCGCGCTATGTCCGTGGCATTGTCGCGAGCCTCGTCGACCGGGAGCTGCTGCGACGCAAGCGCGAGGCGCTCGGCGCACTGCAGCGGCTCGATCGGACCGCCGATGCGGAGCGGTTCACGCAGCTGCAGCAGGAGCTCATCGACATCGACCGGCAGCGCGCCGCCAGTCGGAGCGACTAGCCTGAATGCCGTGACCGAGCTCGCCGTGTCCGCCAGTGATCTGTCGCTGCGCTACCACACCGCCAGTCAGCTCGTTCGGGCCAAGGCCGTCGACGGCGTCGACCTCGAGCTGCGGCTCGGGGAGCTGCTCGCCGTTGTCGGAGAGACCGGCTCTGGCAAGTCAACCCTCGCCCGTGCCGTCGCCGTGCAGGCCGGGATCGTCGGCGACCGCCGCTCGCCCGTCATCTCCGGCGGCAGCCTCAATGTCCTCGGCCAGGAATTGCGGGGGATCTCCGCTCGCCGTCGCCGGCGGCTCCAGGGTCGCGTCGGCTACCTGCGACAAGAGGCCGGACAGCACCTCGCGCCGCGGCTGACGGTCGAGGAGAACATCATCGAACCGATCTACGCGATCGACCGTGGCTTCGACCGTATGCGGGCCGGGGCCCATGCCGCGAGCCTGCTCGATGCGGTGCACCTGCCGCTGTCGATGCTCGACGCGCTCCCGCACGAGCTTTCCAAGGGGCAGCGCCAGCGCGTCGCGATCGCCAGGTCGCTCGTGCTCGAGCCCGAGGTGCTGGTCGCCGACGACCCGACCGCGGGCATTGACGTGACCGTCCGCGGCCAGATTTTGGACGTGCTGGCGCAGTTGCAGCGACACCACGCATTCGCCGCGCTCGTCGTCACGGCGGATCTCGCCGAGGTGCGGCGGATCACCGACCGGGTCGCGGTCATGCAGATGGGGCGCATCGTCGGGATCGGCCCGGTCGATGAGGTCTTTGACGACCCGTTCCACCCGTATGTGCGGCGACTGGGGGAGTCGCTCGGCGCGGTGTCCATACGCGACGACGGCTGACGGGACAGCGCCGAGGGCCTACGGGTCCTCGGGGAATTTGAAGCGCTTGACCTGCGGCTTCGGCATGCGCATGAGGCGCAGCTGTAGGGCGCGCGTCGCAGCGTACCAGCGCACCTTCTCGGCCCGGTCGCCCCAGCGCGCCTGTACCTTGCGCTGCAGTCGCTGGGCGAGCATCGCCGTGTCGAGGATGATGAGGGCGAAGAAGCCGAAAAGAACGTACGTGACGTATTCCTGCATCGCCGGGATCGGCACATACATGAGCACGATGACGACGAACATGATCGGGATGACGAACTCGCCGACGTTGAGGCGCGCGTCGACGTAGTCGCGCACCCAGCGCTTTTGCGGCCCGCGATCGCGCTGCGGGAGGTAGCGCTCGTCACCAGCGGCATAGCCGGCATTCGCCTTCGCGCGGTGCTCGGCGTCGCGCTCCCGCGCCACCCGCCTGGCCTCCTTGCGGTCCGCGACGACGATCGGGCGACGATTCTCCGCCTCGCGAGCCTTGCGGCTCGGGGTCGGCCGCCCCTTCCCCGCAGGGGCCTGGGTCTCAGTCTGGTCGTCGCTCATGGCCCCTTAAGATTACCCGCATGTCGGCCCGACTCCCATCCGAGCCCACCCGTCAGCGCCTTGCCGAGGCCGTCACGGCGGGGATGCCCGCTGCGATCGCCGACCTCGCGCGACTCGTGCGCATCCCCTCCGTGTCCTGGGACGGATTCGACCAGGCACACGTCGACTCGAGTGCGAATGCGGTGGCGACGCTGCTCACGGAGCTCCAGTTGTTCGACCGGGTCGCGATCGAGCGCGGGACCAATCCCGACGCGACGCCCGGCCGTCCGGCCGTGCTCGCCACGCGCGCGGCGAAGCCCGGGATGCCGACGGTCCTGCTCTATGCGCATCACGACGTGCAGCCGCCGGGTGCCGACGAGGACTGGGACAGCCCGCCGTATGAGCCGACGTTGCGCTCGACGCCGACCGGGGATCGGCTGCACGGGCGCGGCGCCGCCGACGACAAGGCCGGCGTCATGACGCATATCGCTGCGTTGCGTGCGCTGGTCGAGGCGCACGGCGAGGCTCCTGGGATCGGGATCGCCGTGTTCATCGAGGGGGAGGAGGAATTCGGTTCGCGCTCGTTCCGCGACTTCATCGAGCGCCACCGCGCGGCGCTGGACGCCGAGGTGATCATCGTCGCGGACTCCGACAACTGGGACCACGAGACCCCCGCCATCACCGCGAGCCTGCGCGGCAATGTGACGTTCACCCTCACGGTGCGCACACTCGAGCACGCCTCCCACTCCGGCATGTTCGGCGGCGCGGTCCCCGACGCGACCCTGTCGGCCATCCAGCTCCTCGCCACGCTCTGGGACGCCGAAGGTGCCGTCGCCGTGGACGGGCTTGCGGCGTTTGCGGGCGCCACCGGGGCGACGCCCGACTACCCCGAACCGCAGCTGCGCGCCGACGCCGGCCTGCTCGATGGAGTGCGGCCGATCGGCCGTGGGGAGCTGCTCGACCGGATCTGGCACCAGCCCGCCATCACCGTCACCGGGATGGACCTGCCGTCGGTGCGGGACGCCTCGAACACCCTGACACCCGTAGTCCGCATCAAGGTCAGCGCGCGGATTGCGCCGGGACAGTCGGCGGAGGCCGGGTATGACGCGATCGCGTCGCACCTCAAGCACCACGCCCCGCATGGCGCCGTCCTCAGCTTCGAGGACGTCGTCACGGGCGAGCCGTTCCGTGTCGACACCGACGCGCCCGCCTACCTCCTCGCCAAGGACGCCATGGCGGCTGGCTGGGGGCGCGATCCAGTCGAGATGGGCATCGGAGGCTCCATCCCATTCATCCCGACGCTCGTCGACGTCTTTCCCCGCGCCCAGATCCTCGTCACCGGGGTCGAGGACCCGGACACGCGGGCGCACAGCCCAAACGAGTCGCTGCACCTCGGCGTCTTCCGACGCGCGGTCCTCAGCGAGGCACTGCTCCTCACCGCGCTTGAAGGACGGGAGTAGAATCGCCGTATGTCCGACACCCTCCTCCTCACCCCGACGACCGAGACGCCGGAGCACGGCGTACGCCTGACGGCCCCCGCGGCCGAGAAGGTGGCACGACTGCTGCATCAGGAAGGCCGTGACGACCTTCGGCTGCGCCTTGCAGTGCAGTCCGGCGGCTGCTCGGGCCTCGTCTACCAGCTCTACTTCGATGAGCGGACCCTCGACGGCGACGCGATCGTCGAGTTCCCGACCGAGGCTGGCCAGGGCGTCGAGATCGTCGTCGACCGCATGAGCACGGCCTACGTCGAGGGTGCTGTCGTGGACTTCGAGGATTCGATCCAGAAGCAGGGCTTCACGATCGACAACCCGAATGCGGCGGGCTCGTGTGCCTGCGGCGACTCGTTCCACTGAGCCGGTAGGGTAGGAATCGTGCGTTCAACTCGGCGTCGGAACTGGCTGCTCCTCCCACTCGGCATCACCACCGCGATCCTCTTGGCCGCCTGCACCCCGCAGGAGCAGGCCGGGTTCTTCCCGCAGGGTGAGGCCTTCGGCGACGGCCCGGTGACGAATCACACTGACCGGATGACCGGCCTCTGGTCGACGTCCTGGACGGTGCTGCTCATCGTCGGGCTCATCGTCTGGGGCCTGCTGCTGTGGGCGCTCATCGTCTACCGCCGCCGCCGCGGCCAGACCGGGCTGCCGGTGCAGATGCGGTACAACATGCCGATCGAGTTCCTCTACACGGTCATCCCGTTCATCCTCATCATCGGCTTCTTCGCGTTCACGGCGCGGGACATCACCGCGATCGAGTCGGAGCCGGCTGGGGGATCGGACATCCACATCTCGGCATTCGGCAAGCAGTGGTCGTGGGACTTCAACTACCTCGACGAGGACGTCCACGTCAGCGGCGTGCAGGCGCAGTACGGCCCGGACGGCACGCTCGACGGCCAGAATGTCCCGACCCTCGTGCTGCCGGTCGGGAAGTCGGTCCAGGTCGACCTCGAGGCGCGGGATGTGATCCACAGCTTCTGGGTCGTGGACTTCCTCTACAAGAAGGACATGATTCCCGGCAAGACCAACGTGATGTACTTCACGCCGACGAAGGAAGGCTCCTACCTCGGCAAGTGCGCTGAGCTCTGCGGGGAGTACCACGCGCAGATGCTCTTCAAGGTCGATGTCGTCTCCGAGGCGGAGTACGGGGACTTCATTGCCGCGCTCAAGGCCGACCCTGGGTCGCAGGGGATCCTCGGCCATGAGTACGACCGGAATCAGAACTTCCCGCAGGACGGGATCCACTCGCTGGAGGACGCTGACCGATGACGAGCACACTCATCAACCCAGAGACCGGGATCGCTCCCGGACGCAAGGTCGAGCGCAAGGGGAACGTGCTCGCCAAGTGGATCACCTCCACGGACCACAAGGTCATCGGGTACATGTACCTGATCACGTCGTTCATCTGGTTCCTCAT
>DATMFQ010000051.1:0-21711 GCA_035556075.1 Microbacteriaceae bacterium
CGTCATCGACCACCAAGATCCGTGCGCTCACCGTGACCTCGTCGGCTTGGGTCCATTGGGACGTTGTTCGGTTCGACCAGCGTAGTCGAGTTGTGGAAGCATAAGCCTGATGACCGACTGGACGGCCCCCGGCGGCCGGGATGAGGCGCGCGACGCGCGAGCGCCGCACGCGACGCCCGAACAGCCCAGTCCCCCGCCGGTCGCGGTCGGCCCCACGCAGCCCCGCTACGGCGAGCTCGCACCGCCCGGTTGGACGCCACCGCCCGCGGCGCCCGGGACGCCAACCGGCTGGACGCCGCCGCCGAAGCCCGGCCTGCTTCCGCTGCGGCCGCTCAGCTTCGGCGACCTCCTCGCCGCCGCATTCAACGTCATCAAGCGCAACCCGCGGCCCACCTTCGGCCTGGCCCTGCTCATGAGCCTCGCGACGATCGTCCTCGTCTCGGCGATCGTCGGGCCGGTCACCTACTTCATGTTCGCCCGGGCCGCGCAGGCCAGCCTCGCCGACCAGGAGGCGCTCACCGCCGGCGCGGTGCTCGTCACCGCCCTCACCGCCGTCGCGACCGCGATCCTGTCGAGCGCGCTCACCGGGCTCGTGCAGGGCATTATCTCACTCGAGGTCGCGCGGGGGACGGTCGGCGAGCGCCACACGCTGCGCACCCTGTGGGCGGCGGCCCGCGGCCGGCTGCTCGCGGTCATCGGCTGGACGCTGCTCGTCTCGGCGGTCGTCACCACCGCATTCATCCTCGTCGTCGGCGTCGCGATCCTCCTCGGCGCCACTGGCACCCCCCTCGGCGTCGTGCTCGCCGTCCTCATCACCCTGCTGCTCGGCGCCGGCGCGCTCGTGCTGTCCGCCTGGATCGGCACGAAGCTCGCGCTCGTCCCGGCGCTGCTGCTCATCGAGCGGCGCACGATGGGCGTCGCGATCCGCCGCTCGTGGCAGCTCACCGGCGGGCACTTCTGGCGGATCTTCGGCACACTGCTGCTCGTCAACGTCATCATCCAGGTGGCCTCGCAGATCGTCATCACACCGATCTCGCTGCTCGGCGGCTTCGCCTCCGCCGCGATCAACCCGAACCAGTCGGTGGATGCGGCCATGGGCTTCACGATCGTGCTGCTGGTCATCACCGCTGCCGTCTCCGTCGTCTTCACGGCGCTCGTCATGGTCGCGCAGACCGCGCTGCCCGCCGTCTTCTACGTCGATGTGCGCATGCGCAAGGAGGGCCTCGACCTCGAGCTGCAGCACTACGTCGAGCGGGTCGCGGCCGGCGGCCACCCCGCCGACCCCTACCTGGCGGGGCTCGATCGCTGATGCACGTGCCGATTGAGCTCGGCGACGACGAGGCCCGCGAGCTGCTCCTGCGCGAACTGAGCAAGGCCGAGTACCAGAACGCGAAGCCGACGCTCCTCGACCGCATCGCGCAGGCGATCGGCGACTGGCTCACCGGGCTGCTCAGCGGGACCGGGGGCGACACCCCCGCATTCGTGCCATTCCTCATCGCCCTCGGCATCGTCGCCGCGGTCATCATCATCGTCCTCGTCGTCTATGGGGCACCGAGGCGCAACCGGCGGACCGGGCCCATCGGCGGGCTCTTTGGCGACGACGAGCGGCGCAGCGCCGCCGAGCTCCGTGCCGCGGCCCGCGCCGCCGCCGATCGGGCAGACTGGACGACCGCGATCGCCGAGCAGTACCGGGCGACCGCCCGCGGCCTCGCCGAGCGGGAGCTCGTCCACGCGCTGCCCGGGACAACCGCGCGAGAATTCGCCGTCCTCGCCGCGCGGGTGTTTCCAGCGGAGGCGGCATCGTTGCAGACGGCGGCAGGAGCGTTCGACCGGGTCCGCTACCTCGGGCGACCCGGCGATCGGGACGCCTTCCACGCGGTGGTCGCACTCGACGATCGGCTGCGCACGGCCCGGCCCAGCCTGCCGGAGCTGCGCGCCGAGGCCGTGCGATGAGCCTCGCCCAGACCGAGCTCCTCACCCCCACGGTCCGCACCTGGTGGCGGCGCAGCCGCTACTGGTTCGGTGCGGGCGCCCTCGTGCTCGTCATCGCGGTCATCAGCCTCGCCCTCGGCGGCACGGGCGGCGGCGGCGAGGCGCTCGACCCCCGTAACCCGGCGCCCCGCGGCGCGAAAGCGCTCGCCGAAGTGCTCCGCACCCAGGGCGTCGACGTCGTCGTCACCGACCAGTACCTGGGTGTCGTCGACGCCCTCGACGACCCGACGCCGACGACCCTCCTCATCGACGACTGGCAGGGCATCCTCGGCGAGCCGAGCCTGAAGGAGCTCACCGGTCTGGGCGCCGAGCGACTCGTGCTACTCGACCCGACCCAGGCGGCGCTCGACGTGGCCCTGCCCGGCGTGCGCCGCAGCGGCGTGACGAGCGAGCCGTCCGAGGCCATCGAGTGCGCGCTGGTGCTGACCCGCGGGCTCGGCGAGATCACCGGCCGCTCGACGCTGTTCGACCTCGGCGACGCCTCGGGCGTCGCCGGCTGTTATCCCACGCCGGGTGGGCTCGTCCGTATCGCCGCGACCGGCCGGACCGTCGCATTCGGTCCACTCGACGCCCTGAGCAACGAGCGGATCACCGAGTCGGCGAATGCGGCCCTCGCCCTCCGCGTCCTCGGTGCCGAGCCGCGGCTGATCTGGTACCGTCCGGGCCTCAGCGAGGCGGATGTCACCGTCGCCCCGACGATGGCCGACCTCTCCCCCGGCTGGGTCGTGCCTGTCATGCTCCTGCTCGTCGCCACATTCTTCGCCGCGGTGCTGTGGCGCGGCCGACGCCTCGGGCCGCTCGTCGTCGAGTCGCTGCCGTCGATCGTGCCCGCCGACGAGACCGTCCGCGGCCGCGGCCGCATGTACGCCCGCGCCCGGGCGCGGCTCCGCGCGGCCGACGCCCTCCGCATCGGCGCGCTGGGGCGGCTTGCCGTCCGTCTCGGACAGCCCGCGAGCGCGAGCATCGACGAGCTGGCCAGCGCCGCCGCGGCAGTGACCGGGCGCCGGGCCGAGACGCTTCGCGCGCTGCTGCGGGATGATGACCCGCGAGACGACGCCGCGCTGCTGCGCCTGGCCACCGAGCTCACCAGACTCGAGCAGGATGTCGCCCGGGCGACCCGACCACCGATAGGAGCATGATGACCGAATCGCGCACCGCATTCAGCAGACTGAGGACCGAGGTGGGCAAGGCCGTCGTCGGCCAGGACGCCGCCGTGACCGGGCTCGTCGTCGCGCTGCTGGCCGGCGGGCACGTGCTGCTCGAGGGGGTGCCGGGGGTCGCGAAGACGCTCCTCGTGCGCACCCTCGGCCAGGCGCTGTCGCTGACGACCCGGCGCGTGCAGTTCACCCCCGACCTCATGCCGGGCGACGTGACCGGGTCGCTGGTGTACGACGCGAAGGTCGGGGACTTCGAGTTCCGCGAGGGTCCCGTCTTCACCAACATCCTGCTCGCGGACGAGATCAACCGCACCCCGCCGAAGACGCAGTCCGCGCTCCTCGAGGCCATGGAGGAGCGGCAGGTCACCGTCGACGGGGCCTCCCGGGCGCTGCCCGTGCCCTTCCTCGTCGCGGCGACGATGAACCCGATCGAATACGAGGGGACCTACACGCTCCCGGAGGCGCAGCTCGACCGCTTCCTCCTCAAGCTCGTGCTCGACCTGCCCGAGCGGGAGACCGAGCTCGGGGTGCTGCAGCGCCACGCCGCGGGATTCGACCCGCGGGACCTCGCCGCCGCCGGGGTCGAGGCCGTCATCGACGCGGCGACCCTTGCCGCCGCGCAAGCTGAGGCGCGCGCGGTGCCAATCTCCAACGACGTGCTCGGCTACATCGTCGACCTCGCCCGGGGAACCCGCCACTCGCCGTCGGTCAAGCTCGGCGTCTCCCCCCGTGGCGCGACCGCGCTGCTGGCCGCCGCGAAGGCCTGGGCGTGGCTCACCGGCGCCGACGGGGTCACCCCCGACCACGTGCAGACGATGGTCGTGCCCGTGTGGCGCCACCGCGTGCAGCTGCGGCCCGAGGCGGAGCTCGAGGGCGTCACCTCCGACGCGATCCTCCGCGCCGTCGTCCAGCAGACCCAGGTGCCACTGTGATGACGCCCGGTGCAGGCGTGATGGCCGGGATCGGGCGATTTCGGCGATCCGACCTGCCGCTGCGCTTGACCACGATGCGTCAGGCCTGACATGGCGGCGAGCGGGTGGTTCGTGCTCCTCGTGGTGGCCGGGGTCATCCCGGTCGTCGCGATCGGGACGCACTGGGCGCTGTGGGCATGGCTCGGCATCGTCGCCGTGCTCGGCGGGATCGACCTCGCCCTCGCCGCCTCCCCGCGCCGGGTGCGACTCGAGCGCGAGCTGCCCGCGCGAGTCCGGCTCGGTGAGACCGTCGCCTCCCGGGTCATCGTGACGAATGCGGGCCGCCGCACGCTCCGCGGCCTGCTGCGGGACGCCTGGTCACCTTCCGCGCAAGCCCGCCCGCGACGCGCCACCATCCAGGTGCCGCCGGGCGAGCGGCGATCCGTCACGACACAGCTCACCCCGTTCCGCCGCGGCACGCGAGCCGCTGGTGATGTGACGATCCGCGCATTCGGCCCCATGCGGCTCCTCGCGCGCCAGGCAACGGCCTCGGTGCCCGGCGCCATCGTCGTCCTGCCGGCGTTCCACGCGCGCAAGCACCTCCCCTCCCGCCTCGCCCGGCTCCGCGAGCTCGACGGGGCGACCTCGCTCATGGTCCGCGGCCAGGGCACCGAGTTCGACAGCCTCCGCGACTATGTCCGCGGCGACGACGTGCGCTCGATCGACTGGCGGGCGACGGCGCGGCGATCGGGCGGGGGCGCTGAACCGCACCTCGTCGTGCGCACTTGGCGTCCCGAGCGCGACCGCCGCGTCGTCATCATCCTCGACACCGGCCGCTCCTCCGCCGCCCGCATCGCCGACGAGACGCGGCTCGACACCGGCTACGAGACCGCCCTGCTGCTCGGCGCACTCGCCTCCGCCGCGGGCGACCACGTCGACCTGCTGCTGGTGGACCGTCGCGTCCGCGCCCGGGTGCAGGGCGCGAGCGGGCCCGAGCTGCTGAGCCGCATGGTCGACGCCATGGCCGACGTCGACCCCGAGCTCATCGAGCCCGACTGGGCCGCGCTGCCGAGCCTCGTCCGCTCCGCGACCTCGCACCGCGCCCTCGTCGTCATCGGCACCACCGCGGAGGCGCCGGAAGCCGCGCGGAGCCTGCTCGGGGTCCTGCCGGAGCTGACCCGCCGTCACCTCGTACTCCTCGCCTCCGTCGCCGACCCCGGTGTCGTGGCGCTGAGCCAGCAGCGGGGCCGGCTCAGCGAGGTGTACCTCGCGGCCGCCGCCGAGCGCGCGCTCGCCGACCAGCGGCGCATGGCGGCAGCGGTGCAGCGACTCGGCGGCGACTTCGTCTCCGCGGCACCCCAGGACCTGCCCCCGGCGGTCGCCGACCGCTACCTCGCCTACAAGGCGGCCGGGCGGCTGTAGTTCGCGCATGGTTGGCCCGTCGGCCCCCTCGAACTCCGCACCCCGCTCCGTGTGCCCGTTTTCACCGGGTGTGCCCGTTTTATCGGGCACACCCGGTGAAAACGTGCACAACGAGCGAGGGGGACCGCGGGCGTGGGCGTGGGGCGACGGGCACACCGAGGACGCGGCTACCACATTCATCACATTTTGGATTGATTCCAGAGAGTGTGGGAGGATCACGGCATGGGGAAGATGCTTGACGCGCCGCAGCAGCTGCGTGCGGCGGGGCTCCGGGTCACCCGACCCCGGGTCGCGGTACTGCGGGCCGTGCACGCGCATCCCCACGCCGACACGGGCACCGTCCTCAGCGCGACGCGGGCCGAGCTCCCCGCGGTCTCCCACCAGACGGTGTACGACTGCCTCGACACGCTGACGAGCTCAGGGCTCGTGCGCCGGATCCAGCCGTCCGGCTCACTCGCACGCTACGAGACCCGCACCGACGACAACCACCATCACCTCGTCTGCCAGGCCTGCGGCGCCATCCACGACGTGGACTGCGCCACCGGCGAGGTGCCCTGCCTGCACCCGATCACCGACCACGGCTTCGCCATCCGCGAGACCGAGGTCATCTACTGGGGCCTCTGCCCGGCCTGCGCCGGCTGAGCCGCCCGGCCGCATCCCGCGGCCCGCATCCCACCCAGAACGCCACGCACCACCGGAAGGAACCCATGTCCGACGACGCCCAGTGCCCCGTCCTGCACGGCCAGACGCCGCCCGCGACGCAGCCCCGCATCCCCCACCCCACACAGGGCGATCCGAATGCGGCCTGGTGGCCCAACCGGCTCAACCTCAAGATCCTCGCCAAGCACTCCGAGAAGTCGAACCCGGTGCGCGAGCACGACTACCGTGCCGCATTCGAGGCGCTCGACCTCGACGAGGTCAAGGCCGACATCCGGGCGACACTGACCGACTCGAAGGACTGGTGGCCCGCCGACTTCGGCCACTACGGCCCCAGCTACATCCGGATGGCCTGGCACTCGGCCGGCACGTACCGCGTCCACGACGGGCGCGGCGGCGGCGGCACCGCGCAGCAGCGCTTCGCCCCCATCAACTCGTGGCCGGACAACGTGCTGCTCGACAAGCCGCGCCGCCTGCTCTGGCAGGTGAAGAAGAAGTACGGCCAGTCGCTGTCATGGGGTGACCTCATCATCCTCGCCGGCAACGTCGCGCTCGAGGACATGGGCTTCCCGACCTTCGGCTTCGCCGGTGGCCGCGTCGACGTCTGGGAGCCGGACGACGACGTGTACTGGGGTCCCGAGAGCGAGTGGCTCGACAACCCGACCCGCTACGGGCAGGAGCGCCTCGCCGAGCACCTCGAGGACCCACTCGCCGCCGTCCAGATGGGGCTCATCTACGTGAACCCGGAGGGCGTCGGCGGTGACGGCGACCCCGTCAAGCTCGCCCTCGACATCCGCGAGACGTTCAAGCGGATGGCGATGGACGACGAGGAGACCGTCGCGCTCATCGCCGGCGGCCACACCTTCGGCAAGACGCACGGCGCCGGTCCGGCCGACCACGTCGGCCCCGCCCCGGAGGCCGCCCCGCTCGAGGAGCAGGGCCTCGGCTGGCGCTCGAGCTACAAGTCCGGCAAGGGCATCGACACGATCGGCTCTGGGCTCGAGGTCACCTGGACCTACCACCCGACCCGGTGGGACAACGAGTTCTTCCACATCCTCTTCGCCTACGAGTGGGAGATGTTCGAGTCCCCGGCGGGTGCGAAGCAGTGGCGGCCGACGCATGGCAGCGGCTCCGGGCTCGTCCCGGAGGCGGACGGCTCAGGCACTCGCGAGCCACGAATGCTGACGAGCGACATCGCATTCCTCCGGGACCCGATCTACCGCGAGATCGCACTGCGGTTCAAGAACGATCAGGACGCCTTCACCGACGCCTTCGCGCGCGCCTGGTTCAAGCTGACCCACCGCGACATGGGCCCGGTCACCCGGTACCTCGGCAAGGAGGTCCCGACCGAGGAGCTCATCTGGCAGGACCCCGTCCCGGCCGGGACGCCGATGACCCCGGCGCAGATCGCGAGCCTCAAGGAGGCGATCCGGGCGTCGGGGCTGAGCGTCGCCCAGCTCGTGTCCGCGGCATGGGCCTCAGCCTCCACCTTCCGTGGCTCTGACAAGCGCGGCGGGGCCAACGGCGCCCGGATTGCCCTCGAGCCGCAGCGCTCCTGGGACATCAACGTCAGCTCCGGGGTGACCGACACGGTCGACCGGCTCGCGGCCATCGCGGCGGCGGCAGGCGTCAGTCTCGCCGACACGATCGTGCTGGCCGGTGGCGTCGGCATCGAGCTCGCCGCCGAGGCGGCCGGCACCCCGATCACGGTGCCGTTCACGAGCGGCCGCGGCGACGCGACGCTGGAGCAGACCGACGTCGAGTCCTTCCAGTACCTCGAGCCGAAGCAGGACGCGTTCCGGAACTACTTCCGGGTCATGTCGAAGCTGCCGGAGGAGTTCGTGTTCATCGACCGGGCCAACCTGCTCGGGCTGACTGCCCCGCAGGCAACCGCCCTCATCGGCGGGCTCCGGGTGCTCGGCACGAACTGGGACGGCTCGAGCATGGGCGTCTTCACGGACCGCCCGGGCCAGCTGACGAACGACTTCTTCGTCAACCTGCTCGACCTCGGCACCGAGTGGACCCGCCTCGACGAGGACGGCCATGCGTTCTCCGGCGTCAAGGAGGACGGCACGCGCCTGACCGGCTCGCGGATCGACCTCGTCCTCGGCTCGAACTCGGAGCTCCGGGCCATCGCGGAGGTGTACGGCGCCGACGACGGCAACCAGCGCTTCCTCGACGAGTTCGTCGGGGCCTGGGTCAAGGTCATGGAGGCCGACCTCTTCTGATCGGATGAATGCGCGTGGCCGCCGGGAGCGATTCCGGCGGCCACCCGCATTCCTAGCCGGCGACGAGGCGGGTGGCGCCGGCCTCGAAGGCCTCGAGATCGCCCGTCTCCCCCGCGCGCGCCGCCCGGCGGCCAAGCCCCCACTGCACCCAGAGGAAGCCGGCGAGGGCAACCGCCCCGATACCGGTCTTGATCCACCACGGCCACTCCTGCCGGGTGACGAAGCCCTCGATGACCCCACTGACGAGGAGCCCGATCGCGAGCGCGACGGCGAGCGTCATGAGGGCCCGGCCGTCCTGCGCGAGCGCCTGGCCACGGGTGCGTGCGCCGGGCACGACCCACGCCCAGAAGATGAGCAGACCGGCGGCGCCCGCGACGAAGATGCAGTACAGCTCGAGCAGGCCGTGCGGCGAGATGTAGGCGAAGAACACGTCGAGCCGGTCGTACTCGTGCATGATCGCCGCGGTCACGCCGAGGTTCTGCGCATTCATGACGATCACATAGGGCACAAAGACGCCCGTGATCCCGAAGGCGATCGACTGCGCGGCGATCCACGCGTTGTTCGTCCACACGAGGCTCGTGAAGGCGCCGCCGGAGTACTCCGAGTAATACCCGACGAAGTCCTCCTTCGCCACCTGCTCGAGGTCGGCCTGCTGCGCGAGCGCCGCCATGAACTCGGGCGAGCTCGCCCCCCACAGCCAGTAGAGGAATGCGATGAGCGCGGTCGCGCCGGCCACCGCCAGTGTCAGCCAGCGCACGCGATACAGGGCCGCGGGGATGTGCAGCAGGAGGAGCCGGGGCAGTGACTCGAACGGGTTCGCCGGCGTCCCCGCGAAGCGCAGGCGCGCGCGGGCCACGAGCACCGACAGCCGCGCCTCAACGGCGGAGCGGCCGGCCGCGGCGTGCACGGCAGCGAGGTCGCTCGCGGCGGCCTGGTAGCGGGTGATGAGCTCGTCGGCCTCCTGGCCGGTCAGCGTGCGCGCGCGGCCGAGCTGCTCGAGCCGGTCCCACGCTGCGGCGCGGGCCGCAGCGAGCGCGTCGAGGTCCATGCACCGTCCTTCGTCAGTGGGCTGTGGTGCAATACTCCCATGACCGCCACCACCGAGGACTTCGTCGACGATCTCGTCACGGGCGAGGCGGTGGCGCTCGACGCGCGCCCCGCGAACTTCGCGCTCCGGGCCGCCGGAGGCGCGATCGACTTCCTCGTGATGGCGGCCGTGACGATCGGCGGCCTGCTCCTCGCAGCGATGCTCGGCGCGGCGCTCGACCTCGACACCGCGTCGATGACCGCGCTGGCGACCGTCGTCCTCGTCCTCGGCGTCGTCGCGATGCCCACCCTCGTCGAGACGCTGAGCGGCGGTCGCTCACTCGGGCGACTCGCCGTCGGCGCCCGCATCGTGCGGGACGATGGCGGCGCGATCACGCTGCGCCACGCAGCCATCCGGGCCCTCGTCGGCGTCGTCGAGATCCTCATGACCTTCGGCGGGATCGCGATCCTCACGGCGCTGCTGTCGACCCGGACGAAGCGCCTCGGCGACCACCTCGCTGGCACCTACAGCCGCCACGAGCGGGTGCCGCGGCCGGTGCCGCTGGCACTGCCGGTGCCGCCGCGGCTGGTCGACTGGGCTCGCACCGCCGACGTCGCCCGGCTCCCGGACGCGCTGTCACGGCGGATCGCCCACTACCTGCGGCAGTCCGCCGGGATGCAGCCGGCCAGTCGCGTCCGACTCGGTGCGGCGCTCGCGGCCGAGGCCGCTGCCTATGTCGCACCGCGTCCCGTCGCCCCGCCGGACGAGTTCCTCGTCGCGGTCGCGGCGCTCCGGCGGGACCGCGAGGCGGTCGCGCTCGCGCGCCAGGACGCCGTGCTCACGCGGCTCGAGCCGGCGCTCCGCCCGCCGCACGGCCTGCCGGACCGCGGCTGATCCGGACGCGCCCGACGTCAGTAGCGGTAGTGGTCGAGCTTGTAGGGGCCCTCGACGGGGACGCCGAGGTACGCCGACTGCTCGGGGGTGAGCTCCGTGAGCTTGACGCCGAGCGAGTCGAGGTGGAGGCGCGCGACCTTCTCGTCGAGGAGCTTCGGCAGGATGTACACGTCGATCGGGTACTGATCGGCGCGCGTCCACAGCTCGAGCTGCGCGAGCACCTGGTTGGTGAACGAGTTCGACATGACGAAGCTCGGGTGACCCGTCGCATTCCCCAGGTTCATGAGGCGGCCCTCGGACAGCACAAGGATCGCGCGTCCGTTCGGCAGCCGCCACTCGTCGACCTGCGGCTTGATCTCGACCCGCTCGGCGCCCTCGAGCGCCTCGAGACCGGCCATGTCGATCTCGTTGTCGAAGTGCCCGACGTTCGCGATCACCGCGAGGTGCTTCATGCGGAGCATGTGGTCGACGGTGACGACGCCGAAGTTGCCGGTCGCAGTGATGATGAAGTCGACCTCGCCGATGACATCGTCGAGCCGAGCGACCTGGTAGCCGTCCATGGCCGCCTGCAGCGCGTTGATCGGGTCGATCTCGCTGACGATGACGCGCGCGCCCTGGCCCCGCAGCGCCTCGGCCGAGCCCTTGCCGACATCGCCATAGCCGGCGACGAATGCGACCTTGCCGCCCATGAGGACGTCCGTCGCGCGGTTGAGCCCGTCCGGCAGCGAGTGCCGGATGCCGTACTTGTTGTCGAACTTCGACTTCGTCACCGAGTCGTTGACGTTGATCGCGGGGAAGCGCAGCTCGCCGCGCGCCGCGAGCTCGTAGAGCCGGTGGACG
Source organism: Microbacteriaceae bacterium (assembly GCA_035556075.1). Classification (GTDB taxonomy): domain Bacteria; phylum Actinomycetota; class Actinomycetes; order Actinomycetales; family Microbacteriaceae; genus 73-13. The sequence continues at coordinate 11,129 of DATMFQ010000051.1, forward strand.
CCCGTCGTCGTCTCCTCCGTGACCCCCTGGATCTCCTGCGCGATGCGCGTCCAGCGGTCGGCGCTCAGCGAGAGCGAGCGGCGGAGGGTCTCGAGGATGACGGTCCACTCGTGCGAGTCGGTCGCCTGCGCGGGCGGCACAGCGCCCGCCGCCTCGAACTCGGCGCCCTTGTGGACGAGGAGGGTCGCGTCGCCGCCGTCGTCGAGGATCATGTTCGGCCCGATCCAGTCGGCGCCGGCCGCGGCGGCCTCCTCCGACCAGTCGAAGATCTGCTCGGTGCACCACCAGTACTCCTCGAGCGTCTCGCCCTTCCAGGCGAAGACCGGGGAGCCGCTCGGCGCCTGCACGGTGCCGTGTGGACCGACGACGACAGCGGCGGCCGCCTCGTCCTGCGTCGAGAAGATGTTGCAGCTCGCCCAGCGCACCTCGGCGCCGAGCGCCGTGAGCGTCTCGATGAGTACCGCAGTCTGCACGGTCATGTGGAGCGAGCCGGCGATGCGGGCGCCGGCGAGCGGGCGCTCGGCGCCGAATTCCTCGCGCAGCGCCATGAGGCCGGGCATCTCGTGCTCGGCGAGGCGGATCTGGTGGCGGCCGGCGGCGGCGAGCGAGAGGTCGGCGACGCGGTGCGGGACGGTGCGAAGTGCGGAAGTCACGCCGAGCATTCTCCCAGACCCGTGCCGCGAATCCGCCCCGCGCGCCCGAGAGATCAGGCGACGGCGGTCGCCCCGACGCGGGTGAGCAGCCAGCCCTGCGGCGGCCTGGTGCGCGCCGCGTGCCGATCGCACAGGTCGTACGCGTGCGGGCTCGGCTCGTGCGCGAGCGGCCCGAGGACGGCCATCTGGTCCGCGTAGACATAGGTGAGCGTCGCGGTGGCCCCCGCCCCGCACCCCACTCTGCTGCACCTGCGGCTCATCAGGCCCGACGATACACTCGCAGACGTGCGACGATCCCCGCGACGCGCTGCGAAGGCCCGCAGCCGGCACGGTCGGCCACTGCGAAACGCGGTGACCGGGCCGTACCTGCCGCCGCTGACGACGCGCATCATCCTCTTCGAGTCGACGGTCGCCTCGATGGCGGAGTACCTGCTCGACCTGTGGCCCGAGGAACTCGCCGGCGTCCACTTCGAGGTCGCGGGGCTGCCCGCCGGCACGGTGTCCGATGAGGGCGTCCACCGCTGGCAGGTCGACCACGCGAATCGCCGCATCGTCCTCTACCGGGTGCCGATCGAGCGGCTCACCCGCTTCCACGTTCGTGACGAGTATCACCTCGTCCTCGTCATCGAGTCGTGCCTCGTCCGCGCGGTCGCCGAGCTCCTCGGCAAGGACCCGTGGGATCTCGCGCCGGAGCGCTTCCGTCACTTCTAAGGGCGCGACCCGCATTCCTCACGAATGCGCGGGCCCGGCTAGCCTCATCGGGTGCGGACGCGGTGGGCGACGGGGGTGCGGCTCCTCCTCGGGGTCATCGCCGCGGCGGTCGCGCTCGGTGCCTGGGCGGTGTCGGCGCCGGTGGGCGCCGCGCCGGATGATGACTTCCACCTCGCCTCGCTGTGGTGCGCGCCGACCGCGAGTGCCGATTACTGCGAGCCGATCGCCGGGACCAGCGAGGGTGAGATCCGGACCGCGGTGTCCCTTGGGCTGCGGTGCTTCATCATCGACGAGACGGTCAGCGGCGCGTGCACGGCCGATGTGCTCGCCGACGATCGTCGGGTCCGCACCGACCGCGTGAACTTCGGCGGCTACAACCCAGCGGGCTTCTACGCCTTGCTCGGCCCGCTCGCCGGGAGCGACATCGAGGCATCCGTGCTGGCGGTGCGGCTGACGAATGCGGCACTGTTCCTCGTGATCGTGCTCACCGCGTTCCTCCTCCTGCCGGCCGCGAGGCGGCCCGCGCTCGTCTGGGGGACGCTGCTGACGATCGTGCCGATGGGGCTCGACCTGGTCCCCTCGACGAATCCGCAGTCCTGGACCTTCGGCCCGGCGGCGGTCACGCTGCTCGCGGTGCTCAGCGCGGTCGAGGCACGAGGCTGGCGGCGCTGGGCGCTCGCCGGGCTCGCCGTGACCGCGACGGTCATCGGGGTGCTCGCCCGCTCGGATGCCGCCGTCATCCCGGTGCTGACGGTCGGGATCGTGCTGCTGCTGCGGTTCACGCCGTCGCGGCGCGGCTGGGCGCTGCTCGGGGGGCTCGCGGTCCTCGTCCTCATCGCCGTCATCGGGCTGCTGTCCGCCAGCCAGCGCGAGTACCTCCTCCCCCGCACGGGCGGCTACACGCTCGAGCACCTCGGCCTCGCGGTCATGGACACCCTCGCGATGCCGATCCTCTGGTACCGCGTGCTCGCGGGGCCGGTCGGCTGGCAGGACGTGCCGCTGTCGCCGGTCGTCGGAATCGTCGGCGGACTGCTCCTGTTGCTCGCGGTCGCGACGGCGCTGCGCGTCGGTGATCGACGAATGCGGTGGGCGATCGGGCTCGTCATCGTCGCGCTCTGGCTGCTCCCCCTCTACCTGCTCGTCAACAACGGCAGCCTCGTCGGCATGTACGTCCAGCCGCGCTACGTCGCCCCGATGGTGGTGCTGCTCAGCACGCTCGTGTTGCTGCGCGGCGCGGGGACGCTGCGGCTGCCGACGTGGGCGGCCTGGACGGTCGCGGCGGCGCTCGCGGTCGCGCACGCCGCCGCGCTGCACGGGGTGATCCGGCGGTATGTGACCGGCACTGACGTCGTCGGTTTCGACCTGGGGGCACAGGCCGAGTGGTGGTGGCCCGGCGCCCCCGCGCCGATGACGGTATGGCTCGTCGGCGGGGTCGCCTGGGCGGTGCTGCTCGCGGTCGCGGTGCCGCTCATCACGGCCGGTCCCGGCGACAGGTCCTGGCGACCGAGCCTCGCGGCCGCACCTCAGAACCGGACGAGGACCTCGGACGCGAGCTGACCGGGCGGCTGCAGGGGTGACTGCGCATTGAGCCCCGGGCCGATCGCCAGGAGCGCCGCCGCGAGTCCACGCACCCCCTCGAGCGTCGCGGTCGACTCGACCGGCAGCTGCACCCACTCAGTTGCACCCGGTGCGACCTCGAGGGTGATCGGCGCCTGCCCGGCGATCGTCACCGTCGCGGCGGCGGGCGACGCGCCGGAGTTGGTGATCCAGAGCACGTAGCCGAGCGCGACGTTGCCGGGGGGTGCTGCGCCGGTCTGGGCTGCCGTGCCACCGGGGACCGTCGCGACACTCCCACCACCGTCGGCGAGCCGCGGCAGCGCAAGCATGGCCCTGTCGGCGAGCGGTGCGGCCGGGGTCGCCCAGGCGAAGTCGACGCGCGGACCCGCGGTGGTCGTGGCGAGCGTCGAATTGCGCACCGCCCCGACGAGCGGGGAGTCGGCGGTGACGACGATCGTGTAGTCGCCCGCGGGCACCCGCTCGAGCACGTGCTCCGTGACGAGACCGGGCGTCAGCGTGAGCCGGATCGAGAACGGCTCCGGAACCGCCACCTCATCGCCGTCGTGCTCATGGTCGGCGTGCGCATCCCCGGGCGCGTCGGCATCGACCGTCTCGTCGACGGCGAGGGCGTCGGCGAGTGTCGCGCCCTGCGGGATGACGGCGACCGTCACCGGGACCTCGATCGTGCCGGGCGCGAAGAGCCGCAGCACGGTCGAGATGTCGTCGTGGTCGACCTCCTGGACGTCGACCGTCGCGAGCTCGGCCCGCGCCTGCGCCCGGATCCCGGGGATGACGAGCGTCGAGCTCGGCTGCTGCGCGCTGACCAGGTCGACGCCCCCGGTCGCCAGCGAGCGGACGATCGACTGCTGCATCGCGGCCGTGACGCGGCCCCCCGTGCTGACGACCCGCACCACCGGGGCGACGACATCGACGGCGAACCCATTGAGCGGGATGACCCGCTGCTCGTCCGGGGCCAGCCGGATGCCCGTGAGCCCGGCGGCGGAGATCCGCCCGTCCTCGCTGTAGAGCTCGATCTCGACCGTGGCCTCGACCGCGCTCGGGTTCGTCAGGAGCAGGAGCGAGGTGCGGCCGAGCGTCGTCGCCCCGGCGACGAGCCACTGCTCGCTGACTGGCGCGGTGCACGCGGCAACGGCAAGGCCGTCGATGCCGGCGGCGACGATCTCCGTCTGCAGCCCCGCGGCGGCCGGCGCTCCGGCCCCTGTGACGGCGACCGTGCCGATCTCGGCGACGGCCGGGGATCCGAGCGTCCCCGCATTCGTCCCGGCGATGTCGCGCACGTCGACGGCGGTGTCGGCCGCCCACGCGGTCCGCGGTACGCCGATCGGCGAGGCCGTCGACGCGCCCTCCCCGGTGTCGCTCGCGAGGCGGAGCAGGCCGCCCGGGCAGACGAGCTGCTGGGGTGCCGCGGTCGGGACCGCCGTGAGGCTCGGTGCGGTCGCCGACCAGGTCGGCGGCACGATGAAGGTCGAGGCGAATGCGACGGCGGCGGCGAGCGCGGCGACGACGACGCCCGCCGTGGTGCGGCCCGCCACGACCGCGACCTCGCGGCGGGTGACCTTGCGCTGCGCGTCGTCGCTCATCGGACCTCCTCGAGCTCGGCGGCGGCGTCGGCATCACCGGCACCGCCAGCATCACGGGCGGTGAGGTCGGCATCCCGGCCGCGCACGGCACGGACACCGCGGCGGCGGACGGTCGGCACGGCGAGCAGCAAGAAGACGCCGACGACGCCGAGCTGTGCTGCCGCGGAGATGGCACCAAGCGGGGTGTCCCAGGGGCCGGGCTCGGTGGCCGGCGCCGCCGAGGTCGCCCCGGGGTGCTGCCAGAGCGGACCGAGTGGGGTGAGGCCGACCGACACCAGGTCGGGATTCGCCGCGAGGGCGTCGACGGCGCGGGCGTAGGCCGCGGTGCCAGCACCAGCGCCGCGCAGCAGCACGTACTCGACCTGGGCCTCATCGAGCGCGGCACCGAGATCGAGCCCGGAGTCGGAGACGAGGTTGGCGACGAGGTCGACGAGGGACCGGTCGGATTCCTCGATGCTCGTGCGAGTCGTCTCGAGCGTCGTGATCCGCTCCATCGTCAGGCCGGCACCCCGCTGCAGCACGACCGCGTACTCGGCGGCGCCCTGCGCAGTGATGTCGAGCGTGCCGAGCCCGGGGTCGGTGACCCCCTCCGCGGCGACGAGGGCGGGCAGCACTCGGCCCGCGGACGGCTGCACGGCTGTCTGACCGGTAGCGCCAGCGAGCCCGAGCGGGACGACGGCGAGCACGAGTCCGAGCACGGCGACGATGGCGGGCGCGTTCGCCCAGCGGCCGAGCCCGTCGAGGGCGACGACCGCCGCGCCGAGCAGCCCGAGCCAGTACAAGCTCACCCCGCTGCCCGGCCAGATCGTCGCGATCTCCCCCAGCGGGGTGACGGCGACACCGAGGACGGTCGCGCCGACCGCCGTCGCCAGGCCCGCCGCCGCGACGACGAGGGCCGGGATGGCCCGCGTGCCGCCCCTGAGGAAGCACGCCAGCACCGCAAGCAGCCCGATCGGCGCGACGACAATCGCGAGCACGATCGTGCCGGTGAGGGCACCGAGGTCCGGGAGGCCGAATGCGGCGGCAAGGGCGGGGACGAACGTCTGCCACTCGAGGTAGTGCGCACTCGGGCTGCCGAGCAGTAGGGCGAGCATGCGGGGCGTCTCGGCGGCGACCGGGATCCCGGGGTCGGCGAGGGCGGCGAACGGCGTGCCGCGGCCGAGCTGCGCGAGGACGAGCGGGGCGGCGAGGACCGCCGCGGGCAGCACGATGATCGCGAGTCGGTGGATGCGCGTCGGCTGCACGATCATGAGCGCGACGAGGAGTAGGACGAGGGCGGGCGCCAGCACGGGTGCTCCCGCGACCACGCCGGCGAACAGGAGTGCCGCGACGGCCGCACGCGACCACGAGGTCCGCGCGTCGATGACGGCCGCGACGAGCCACGGCAGCAGGACGTGCGCGAGGATGGCGCCGACCCGACCGTCGGAGGCGGCGGCGATGAGCGGCGGGGCGATGGCCCAGCCGAGTGCCGCGACGGCGGGCCCCCAGCCGGTCGGGCTGAGCCGTGCCGCGGCGAACCAGGCGCCGAGCGCGGCGAGCGGCATGGCGGCGATGAGCAGGATGACGATTGCGAGGCTCGGCGACCACCAGGTCGCGGAGCCGAGGAGCGCGAGCACCGCGTGGAAGGGATCGGCCGTGCCGACGAAGCCGCCATCCTCGAGCCGCGCGCGGATCCCGAGGGTCTCCCACAGCGAGGCGATGGGACCGAGTGGCGCGAGCGCACCGCCGGCGACCGCGGGCGCCCCGATCCACCGGCCGAAGACGACAATGCTCGCGACGGCGGCGATAAGCACGGCCCAGGCACCGCCGGACGCGAAGAACGGCGCACGCTCCCGTATCGGCTCGGGGAGGTCAGCGGTGCGCGCCTCGACGGCGACCGCACGGTCCTTCAGCTCGGTCGCGTCGCGACCCGTCACGCGGAATGGGGCGATCGCCGCCCAGCCGACCCGTCGGGTCCTGGCGATGTCGCCTCGCGCGCCGAGCACCGTGCCGTCGACGATGCCGAGGAGGCCCGCTCCGAGCTCCCCGGGCACGAGGCTCGGCTGCTTCGCAAGGAGTCGCCACAGCGATCGGCCGATCGCGACCGGCAGGACGGCGAGCCACAGCAGCGGCAGGGCCCAGCCCGGCGAGTAGACGAGCCGGCGGTGGAGCTGGGCGCTGCGACGCAGCCGGTTGCGGGTGCCGGCACCGAGTCGGCGCCGCCCAAACACCTCGACGGGCCCGGCGGAGGCGACCCGTGCCCCCGGCACCCGCTCGACGCGTGCCCCGGTGAGCCGTGCCCGCACCCCGAAGTCGAGCCCCGCGTCGATCGCCGGCAGGCCGTCGTCGAAGCCACCGAGCCGGTGCCACAGCGCGGCCTGCACGAGACTGCCCGGCACCGCGACGCCGAGCACATCGGTCGCGAGATCGTGCTGCGACTGATCGAGCTCATCGACGACGAGCTGCAGGCTCTCGCCGCTCGAGGTGAGCGCCTCGCCGTACGCGTGGATGACCGTCTTGTCGTCCCAGCGCATGAGCTTCGGTCCGGCGACGAGCACGGACGGCGACACCTCGACGGCCGCGAGCAGCGCCTCGAGCGCGCGCGGGTGGGGCGCATTGTCGTGGCCGAGGAACCAGTACCACTCGGTCTCGTCCGCCGTCGGCACCCGATTGAGCACGGACTGCGCGACCTGGGCGAGCGAGCCGCGCCGCGCGCTGACGACCGTGACACCGGGCAGGCGCTCCTGCAGCACCTTGAGTGAGGCGTCCGATGAGGCGGCGTCGATCGCGAGGATCCGGTCAGGTCGACGCGTCTGCTGGGCGAGCGCATCGAGCGTGGCGGGGAGGTGCTTCGCGCCGTTGCGGGCGACGAGGACCACGGTGACAGTCGTCATGACCGTCCCACGCTACGTGGCGCGCGAGCCGGGTGGCGGGAGGCGCTCCGTGCGGCGATGAATGCGAGAGCTGGCTAGCCGACGACGACCAGCTGCGGAGTGGGACGGCTCAGGCGCGGCGGCGAAGCCGGCGGCGCTCACGCTCGCTGAGCCCACCCCAGATGCCGAAGCGCTCGTCGTTCTGCAACGCGTACTCGAGGCACTCCGCCTTCACCTCGCACGATGCGCAGATGCGCTTGGCGTCGCGGGTCGAGCCGCCTTTCTCAGGGAAGAACGCCTCGGGGTCGGTCTGCGCACAGAGCGCGTCGACCTGCCAGGCCAGGGGGCTGTCGTCGTCGTCAAGGGGGGCGGTGCGTCGGACGCCCGGGACGCCGAGGTGGATCGGGTCGACGAACCAGTCGCCGGGGACTGAGCCACGTGGTGCGGATCCGGTCATCGGCATTCCTTCCGGCTCATCCGACCGGACTGCTTCCGGCCTTCCGCCCTCGCGCGCTCCGCGATGACTGCAGCAATTACATCGCTGTAATTCGCTGCCGTCAAGTCCCGGCCGATACACCTTCAGTCGCGGGTTGACGGTTGCGACACGCCCGGACCATACGCGTGCACCCGGCCAGCCCACCCCCCTTCGGGGGCCACCCCGAAATCATTGCACCCACATCGGCCCCACGCGACTACCGTGCGAGATACAGCTCCCCCTGCCCCACGATCTCGAGCACCGCCTCGTCAGCCGTCGCGCAGACTGCGTCGCCCCGCTCGAGCCGGACGACGCCCGATGCACCCTCGATCTCGAACGCCCCCGCGACGCAGAGCGCCACGAGCGGCCCCTCGAGCGGGATCCGGGCCGCCCCGTCGACCCGATGGAGTCGGAACGGCGGCTCGCCATCCGCCGGAGGTAGGTGCACCATGCCCTCGGCAGACGACACGCCGGGCACGCGCAGCGGCTCCCGCGCCGCGACATCAAGCAGACGGGCGAGCTCGACGAGGTCGACATGCTTCGGGGTGAGTCCGCCGCGCACGACGTTATCGGAGTCGGTGAGCAGCTCGATGCCGATGCCGCTCAAGTAACCGTGGATGGTCCCCGGCGGCACGGCGAGCGCCTCCCCGCGGCGGAGCACGACATGGTTGAGCAGCAGCGACGCGACGACACCCGGGTCGCCCGGGTAGAGGTCCGCGAGCCGCGCCTGCACGGGATACGCCTCGGCCCGCACCGAGATGGCGCCGAGCAGCCGGGCGACGAGCCGACGGGTGTCGGGGGCGCCGGACAGCAGCCAGAGGAATGCGCGGCCGACGCCCGCATCATCGGCGAGTTGCTCGCGGAGCGCGGCCAGCGCATTCGTCTCGACATCATCCAGTCCGGCGAGCCCGTCGTCGCCGAGCAGTGCCTCGATCGCCGCGAGCGCCGCCGCTGCGGGACGGAACCCAGCCTGTGCCTCGAAGCGTTCGCTGATCGCCAGGATGATCTCGGTCTTCGCGTGCGGGTCGCGGTACACGCGCTCAGGGGCGTCGCGCGGCACCCCGGCGGCGTCCTCGCGCGCGAAGCCGGCGGCGGCCTGCTCCGCGTCGGGGTGGACCTGCAGCGAGAGGGGCTCGGCAGCGGCGAGGACCTTCATGAGGAAGGGGAGCTCCCCGGTGACCTCGCCGAGCGGCTGCCCCGTCGCGACGATGCGGGCCGGGCTGCCCGGGTGCGTGCCGAGCCACAACTCCGCCTCGGGGCGGCCGGTCGACGGGTGCCCGAGCAGCGCGGTAATCGCGTCGACGCCGCCCCACGCGTAGCCGCGCGGGGTGTTGGCGATCGGGATCAGCATCCGTCGATCCTAGGCAGGCCCCCGGCCGAGCGCCCCGAGGACCACCGGCCGACCCAGGCTGCGCCGATCACCGCACGGAGGCGACGATGTCCGCGAGGTCGTGTCGCGCCGACCAGCCGAGTTCGTGACGAATGCGGGTGACATCCGCGACGACGACAGCCGGGTCGCCGTCGCGTCGGCCGAGCACCTCTGGCTCGAGCGACGATCCCGTCGCGGTGACGAGCGCCTCGACGACCTCCCGGACGGACGAGCCGGTGCCGGTGCCGAGGTTGTAGATCCGGTGCCCGGGCGCGTCGAGCGCGTCGAGGACCGCGAGATGGGCGTCCGCGACGTCGGCGACGTGGACGAAGTCCCGGACACAGGTACCGTCCGGCGTCGGGTAGTCGTCGCCGAAGATCTGCGGACGCTCGCCCGCCCGCAGCCGCCGGAGCGCCTGCGGGATGAGGTTCATCGCGCCCTCCTCGACGAGCTCGGGCGCCGAGGCGCCCGCCACATTGAAGTACCGCAGGCTCGCTGCGGCAATCCCCGCCACCGCGGCCGCCTGCTCGAGCAGTGACTCGGCCCGCAGCTTCGTCTCGCCGTACGGCGAGACGGGGCGCGGCACGGCGGTCTCAGCGACCAGCCCGTCGACGTCGCCATACACGGCCGCGGTCGACGAGAGCACGAGCTTCGGCGTGCCCACCTGCGACATCGCCTCGAGCACGGTCCGCACCGCACCGACATTGACCCGCTCATAGTCCTCGGGGCGCTCGAACGACTCGTCGACGCGCTTGAGCGCCGCGAAGTGGAGGACGGCGTCGACGCCGTCGAGCGCGCGGGCGAGCGGCTCGACCGCGGCGGGCCGCGAGAGGTCCAGCTCGACGATCGGCACGCCGGGGTTGCGCGCCGGCACCCCCGTCGACAGGTCGTCGACGATGACGACGTCGTCGCCGCGGCCGAGGAGCGCGCGGACGGCGTGCGCGCCGATGTAGCCGGCGCCGCCGGTCACGAGGACCGTCATGCCGCGCGGTCCGTCTCCCAGGGCCGTCTCGCGCTCGCGATCGCCTGGGCCCGCGCGATCTGGGTGAGCTGGGCATCGACGCGGCGCTTCTCGATGCGGGTCGTGAACGCGAAGCCGAGGAAGGCGACGACCGTCCCGTACAGCAGCAGGTCCGCGCCGCGGCCGACGCCGAGGAAGTTCGCGATCGTCCCGGTGATCTCCGGGAAGACGATGGCGGCGATCGCCGCGAAGACGAGCAGGATGGTGCCGAGCCGACGCAGCGCGACCCGTCGCGCGCCCCGGCCGGGCCAGACGATGAGCGCGGCGACGAGGATCACCGCGGCGACGAGGATGATCTTGATGGGCAGCTGCGGGTCCATGGCGGTCACCTCACTTGAGCATCA
>DATMFQ010000052.1:0-7607 GCA_035556075.1 Microbacteriaceae bacterium
GCCCGATCGTCAGCGTCGTGAGCAGGATCTTGCCCTGCAGGTCACCGAAGGTCCCGCCGATGAGCGAGATGATGCCCAGGAGCGCGGCGATCACCAGCGATGCGATGACGACAATGATCGCGGCGCGGCGGATCCCCTTCAGCGTGCTCATCGGTGCTCTCTCCCTGTCGGCCTGGTGCCATCGTATTCGGTTGCGTGTCTCAGGCCCCGGTACAGTCGGGAGCGTCGCATTCGTCCCACGTCTGCGAGGGGGGGGATCCGCATGAGACGCTTGCTGCCGTTGCTCGGGGCCGGGCTCCTCACCGTCGCCGCGATGACCGGATGCGTCCCCAACGCGCCCGCGACCTCTCGGCCTCCGGCCGAGAGCGCACCCGCACCGCCCGGGTCGGCCGCGACCGAAGCCCCACAGCCCACAGTCACCCTCATCGCTATCATCGACGGCGACACCATCGAGACGAGCGCGGGAACAGTCCGGATCATCGGCATCGACACGCCCGAGCGCGGCGAATGCGGGCACGAGGAGGCGTCACGCGCACTCGGGCGGCTGGTCGCGCCCGGTGACCCGATCGTGCTCGAACTGCCAGCAGGGCAGAACGACACCGACCGCTACGACCGCCTCCTCCGGTATGTGCGTACCTCCTCGGGGATCGACCTCGGGATCGCCCAGCTCACGGCCGGCAACGCGGTCGCGAGGTACGACTCCCGGGACGGCTACCCCGCGCACCCGAGCGAGATCGACTACCACGCCGCCCAACTCGCCACGCTTGCCGCTGACGGCTCGGTCGTGACGACGGCGTGCGCGGGCGCCGCACCTCCGGCGGCGGTCGTCCCACCCGAGGACGCGTGGTGGACGCAGTACTCCTCGTGCACCAAGCTCAAGCAGAACACGCTCGGGCACCCCACTGGGCCGTTCGATCGGGATGACCCGGAGCAGGCCGAAATCTACAACTGGTTCGCCCACGGCACCGGCAACAACGGTGACGGGGACGGCGATGGCCTCGCGTGCGAAGGTGGCCGTCGCTGACGGCTTCTCCACAATCTCGTGAGCTCGTCTGGCAGGTCCCGTCACCGCTTGCTACGGTCGTCCGCATCCGAGTGTCCCCCCGAGAGGAGTGTTGCATGCCCACCGTGGAGCACGAGACGACGATCACGCATCGTCTTGCGCTGCTGGAGACCGCACAGGCGCACACCCGGGACGAGCTGCAGATGCTGAGCGAGAAGGTCGACGACCACCACGCGGACACGATCGAGCGCTTGGACCAGATGCGCAGCGATCTGCAGCACGCGATCGGCAAGACCGATCGGCGACGCAAAGCGGTGGAGCGGTTCCAGCAGGAGGCACTCGACCACTTTGCATTCCTCACCAGCAAGGTGACCGCGCACGACGCCAGATTCGACCGGATCGAAGGTCAGCTCAGCACCATCGATTCGAAGCTCAACGAGGTGCTGGCCCTACTCACGCAGCGCTGATTCGCACGCGGCACGCCGACGATTGACGCAGCCCGAGCTTTAGGCGCTCTTCTCCTGGCGGCGCGGCCGCCGCGGCACGATCGTGGGCGCCGCATTCGCCTCGACGGCATCGCGGGTGACGATGACGCGAGCGACGGTCTCGTCCGAGGGCACGTCGAACATGATCGGACCGAGCACCTCCTCCATGATGGCGCGGAGCCCACGGGCCCCCGTCTGTCGCAGCACCGCGAGGTCAGCGATCGCCTCAAGCGCATCATGCTCGAAGTCGAGCTCGACGCCGTCGATCTCGAACATCCGCTGGTACTGCTTCACGAGCGCGTTGCGCGGCTCGGTGAGGATCTGCATGAGCGCGGAGCGGTCGAGCGGGGAGACGGTCGTGACGACGGGGAGTCGGCCGATGAACTCCGGGATGAGGCCGAACTTGTGGAGGTCCTCCGGCAGCACCGCGGAGAACAGCTCCGCCTCGTCACGCTTGGCATGCAGTTCCGCGCCGAAGCCGATCCCCTTGCGCCCGACGCGCGAGGAGACGATCTCCTCGAGTCCCGCGAAGGCGCCCGCGACGATGAAGAGCACGTTCGTCGTGTCGATCTGGATGAACTCCTGGTGCGGATGCTTGCGTCCGCCCTGCGGCGGCACCGAGGCGACCGTGCCCTCGAGGATCTTGAGCAGCGCCTGCTGCACGCCTTCACCGGACACGTCGCGGGTGATCGACGGATTCTCCGCCTTGCGGGCGATCTTGTCGATCTCGTCGATGTAGATGATGCCCTGCTCGGCACGCTTGACGTCGTAGTCGGCTGCCTGGAGGAGCTTGAGGAGGATGTTCTCCACGTCCTCGCCGACATAGCCGGCCTCCGTGAGCGCCGTCGCATCGGCGACCGCGAAGGGGACGTTGAGCTGCTTGGCGAGCGTCTGCGCGAGATAGGTCTTGCCACAGCCTGTCGGACCAATGAGGAGGATGTTGGACTTCGCGATCTCGACAGGCGCCTCGTCATCGGCCGGGTGGAGCCCGCCTGTCGCCCGGATGCGCTTGTAGTGGTTGTACACCGCGACCGCGAGCGCACGCTTCGCCGGCTCCTGCCCGATCACGTACTCCTCGAGGAACTCGAAGATCTCCTTCGGCTTCGGCAGCTCGAACTCAGCGGCCTCCGCCTCGCCGGACTCCGCGAGACGCTCGGCGATGATCTCGTTGCATAGCTCCACGCATTCATCGCAGATGTAGACGCCGGGGCCGGCGATGAGCTGCTGGACCTGCTTCTGGCTCTTCCCGCAGAAGGAGCACTTCAGGACGTCAGCGGTCTCGCCAATGCGTGCCATGTCGACTCCTCTCAGCGGGCGGGTGCACCTCGTCGTCCGAGCCTAGACGCTGCCCCTGACGACACGCGGGAGGCCCCGCTGAAACAATGGGGACATGTCCAGACGATTCTTCGCCGCGCTGCCGCTCGCGCTCGCGCTGACACTCACCGGCGCCGTCGCGCCCGCATTCGCCCACACCGGCATCGAAGGCACCGTGCCCGCCGACGGTGAGACGCTGACGGTCCTGCCCGACTACTTCTCGGTGACCGCGAGCGAGGAGCTCAACGACATCACCGGCGAGGGCGAGGGCTTCGCGCTCCACATCATCGGTCCGGACGGAGCACGACTCGACACCGGCGAGGTCATCATCGAGGGCCGCGTCGCCTCGACCCCCGCGGTCGTCGACGAGCCGGGCACCTACACCTTCGCCTACCAAGTCGTCGGCGAGGACGGCCACCCGGTCGCCGGCGAGACCACCTTCGTGTGGGCGCCGGACGGGGTCGACAGTGGGACGAATGCGGCGGATGCGCCCGCGACATCGGCCGGGAGTGCGCCGGACTGGCTCATCGTCACCGGCATCGTGCTCGCCGTCATGGTCGTCATCGCGATCATCATCCTGCTGGTGATCGTCAGTCGCCGACGCAGCGCTCGCTGACTCAGCCCTTCGTGATCTCCGGCTGCGCCTTACGCGGCGAGAGCACCTGGTCGATGAGCCCGTACTCGAGTGCCTCCGGCGCTGAGAGCGTCTTGTCGCGCTCGATGTCCCGGTGGATCTGCTCGACCGTCTGCTTCGAGTGCCGAGAGAGCGTCTCCTCGAGCCAGCGACGCATGTCGAGGATCTCGGCGGCCTGGATCTCGATGTCGGAGGCCTGACCGTGGCCCGAGCCGCCATAGGACGGCTGGTGGATGAGGATCCGCGAGTTCGGCAGCGCGAGACGCTTGCCGTGGCTACCGCCTGCCGCGATGACGGCCGCCGCAGAAGCGGCCATGCCGAGGACGACCGTCTGGATGTCGGGCCGGACGTACTGCATCGTGTCGTAGATCGCGGTCATCGCCGTGAATGACCCACCGGGCGAGTTGATGTACATGGTGATGTCGCGGTCGGGGTCCTGCGACTCGAGGACGAGGAGCTGCGCCATGATGTCGTCCGCCGAGGCGTCGTCGACCTGGACGCCGAGGAAGATGATGCGGTCCTCGAAGAGCTTCGCGTAGGGGTCCTGACGCTTGTAGCCATAGGCGGTCCGCTCCTCGAAGGTCGGCAGGATGTACCGGGACTCGGGCAGGTGAAGGTTGCGCATGTCGTGATGTTTCCTTGTGCTCAGGCTCGGGTCAGCTCTGGGTCCCGCCGCCGCCGACGACGTCGGACGCGGACTTCCGGATGTGGTCGACGAAGCCGTACTCGAGGGCCTCGTCGGCCGTGAACCAGCGGTCCCGGTCGCCGTCGGCGTGGATCTGCTCGACCGTCTTCCCGGTCGCCTCCGCCGTGATCTCGGCGAGGCGCTGCTTCATGCTGACGATGAGCTGGGCCTGGGTCTGGATGTCGCTCGCGGTGCCGCCGAAGCCGCCGTGCGGCTGGTGCAGCAGCACCCGCGCATTCGGCGTGATGTACCGCTTGCCCTTCGTGCCGGCGGTGAGCAGGAGCTGGCCCATCGAGGCGGCCATGCCGATGCCGACGGTGACGATGTCGTTCGGGACGAACTGCATGGTGTCGTAGATCGCCATGCCCGCGGTGATCGAGCCGCCGGGCGAGTTGATGTAGAGGTAGATGTCGCGCTTGTCGTCCTCGGCGGCGAGCAGCAGGAGTTTCGCCGCGATCTCGTTCGCGTTGTCGTCACGGACCTCGGAGCCGAGCCAGATGATCCGGTCCTTGAGCAGACGGTCAAAGACGCTTGGCGTGAATGCCGGTTCGGCCATGGGTTCGGTGCTCCTTCTGGTGTGCGGTGCGCTTCGACCCTAACGGTCGGCGGAGCGCCGCCATGCCGCTGTTCGCCGTCGGCTAAGTGAGCTCAGGGCTTAGGCCTCGGTCGCCGCGAGCGCCTGGTCGAGGTCGGCGATGAGGTCCGCCGCGTTCTCGAGCCCGATCGACAGGCGCAGTGTCCCGGTGGCGGTGAATGGCTCGCCATAGAGGTCCTGCCGCACCCCGCTCGCACCGACGTGGACGATGAGCGTCTCGTCGTGGCCGAAGCTCGTCGCATTCGCGATGAGTCGCAGCCTCGCGACGAAGGCGTTGAACCGGTCGGGTCCGCCGGTGGGCGCGAAGGCGAGCATGCCGGTTGCCCCGGCGGGGAACATCTGCCGGGCGAGGTGTCGCTGCGGGTGCGCGTCGAGGCCGACATAGCGCACCCATTCGATCCGCGAATCCGACTCAAGCCACTCGGCAACGGTCTGCGCCGTCTGGATGACTCGCTCCAGTCGCAGCGGCAGCGTCGAGGTGCCACGCTGAA
This sequence comes from Microbacteriaceae bacterium, assembly GCA_035556075.1. Lineage (GTDB taxonomy): Bacteria > Actinomycetota > Actinomycetes > Actinomycetales > Microbacteriaceae > 73-13. Next base: position 5,208 of record DATMFQ010000052.1, read on the forward strand.
TGAGCCAGGCGTTGAAGGGCGAGATGACGCCGCCGACGTCGACCATCGCCTGCTGCTTGATCGGGTCGATGAGGCTCGTGCGCCCGACGACGACGCCGCCGAGGGCGTCCCCGTGCCCGTTGATGTACTTCGTGAGGGAGTGCACGACGAGGTCGGCACCGTGCTCGAGCGCCCGGAATCGTGGCGGCGGCGTGTAGGTCGCGTCGACGACGAGCAGGGCGCCGTGCGCTCGCGCCAACTCGCCGAGCGCAGGCAGGTCAGCGATGGTCGTCGTCGGATTCGCGATCGTCTCAGTGAAGATGAACCTCGTCTCCGGCCGCATCGCCGCCCGGACCGCGTCAAGGTCCGTGATGTCGACGAGGTCGGCGGTGATGCCGTACTTGCGTGGCAGCAACTCGACGAAGAGGTTGTACGTCGCCTCATACACCTCCCGGGACACGACGACGTGATCGCCGGAGTTGAGGTAGGTGAAGAGCACCGCGTGGGTGGCGGCGACACCGCTGGCGAGCACGACCGCGTCCTCGGCGTGCTCGAGCGCCGCGAGCTTGCGTTGCAGTGCGAGCTGGTTGATCCCCGAGACGCGGGTGTACAGCAGTTGGTCGGTCACCGTCCAGTCGACCTCGCGCGGGTCATACGGCAGCGCGTAGGAGTTGCTCAGCGTCAGCGGGGTGCGCACTGCCCCCGAGGCCGGATCCATCGAGTTGCCGACGTGGACGGACAGCGTGCCATCACCGAGCGTGCTCGGGTCCGCTGGGTCAGGTGCGACAGTCACCATCCGATGGTACGGAGCCGGAGACGCGCTCGACGAGTCGCGCTGTCTTCTCCCGTCATCTACCTCAGTGCTCGTGGTCGTGGTCGTGCTCGTCGGCCGCGCCAGCGTCGACGATGTCACCTTCGGGCTCCCCGACAAACGCCTTGACGAATTCGGACACGTCGACCGCCTTGCCCTGGTCGTCGACGACCTTCGCCCGCTCGAGGACCACCGCGAGCGCCTTGTTGCGCGCGACCTCGGCGATCATCGCCGGGATCTGTCCGGCCTGGTCGAGGGTCTGCACGAAGTCGTTCGGGTTCATGCCGTACTGCTGCGAGGCCCGGATGAGGTGCGTCGACAGCTCGCCCTGGGAGACCTGGATCTCCTCCTGCTCGACGATCGCGTCAAGCAGGAACTGGGTGCGGAACGCCTTCTCGCTCGACTCGATGACCTCGGCGCGGTGCACATCGTCGTCGAGCCGGCCCTCGCCCTCCAGGTGGCGGTGCACCTCGTCGTCGATGATGCCCTGCGGCACCGGGATGTCGAGCCCCTCGAGGAGCGCGGGGACGACCTTGTCGCGGGCCTGGACGCCCTGCTGGAATCCCTTGCCGCGCGCAGCCTGCTCCGCGAGGTCCTCGCGGAGCTCCGCGACCGTGTCGAACTGCGAGGCGAGCTGCGCGAACTCGTCGTCGAGCTCGGGGAGCTCACGGACCTTGACCGCGGTGATCGTCACCTCGATGAGCGCGGGGCGCCCCTCGTACTCGCCGCCGAGCAGGGTTGATTCGAATGTGGTGGTCTCGCCCGCCGTGAGCGACTCGATGGCCTCGTCGGTGCCCTCGAGCAGCTCGCCCGAGCCGACCTCATAGGAGATGCTCGCCGCGCGGTCCACCTCGGCGCCGTCGATCGTCGCGACGAGGTCGAGCGTGACGAAGTCACCCTTCGCCGCGGGACGGTCGACCGTGACGAGGGTCCCGAACCGGGTCCGCAGCTGCTCGAGCTCCGCGTCGACGTCCGCGTCGGTGACCTCGGCAGCGTCGACCTCGATCGTGAGGCCGTCGAGCTTCGGCAGCGTGAATTCGGGGCGCACGTCGACCTCGACGGTGATGACGAGGTCACCCGAGAAGTCCTTGAGGTCCGGCAGCGAGGTGACATCCGCCTCGGGGCGACCGACCGGGCGCACCTGCTCCTCGGTCACGGCCTGGCGGTAGAACCGGTCGAGGCCCTCCGACACGGCGTGCTGCAGCACCTCGGCGCGGCCGACACGCTGGTCGATGATCGGCGCCGGCACCTTGCCCTTGCGGAAGCCCGGGATCTGCACCTGCGACGCGATGTGCTCGTAGGCGTGATCGATCGAGGGCTTGAGCTCCTCCGGGGTCACGGTGATGGTGAGCTTGGTCCGGGTGGGGCCGAGCGGCTCGACGGTGGTCTTCACGTGAATGCTCCTGGGATGGGGGTCTGTGGGTCGGACGACGCCGAAGCCTGGGTCAAGTCCGGCGGTCGAAGCCGTCGGGGCGACAGGATTTGAACCTGCGGCCTCCCGCTCCCAAAGCGGGCGCTCTACCAAGCTGAGCTACGCCCCGCTTACCGACGCACAAGTCTAGCGGACCTGTCGGCCCGAGATCGCCGGGCAAGCATCCGCACGTGGTGCG
>DATMFQ010000053.1:0-25854 GCA_035556075.1 Microbacteriaceae bacterium
TAGTGGTGGCTCCGACGGGCGTCGATCCCGTGACCTCACGATTTTCAGTCGTGCGCTCTACCAACTGAGCTACAGAGCCGTGTGCCCCAAAAGGCGACCGGATCAGTGTAGCGGGTCGGCGGGGTCGCTCGGGGCAGGGGCGGGGCGGCCGCGCCGACTGCTGCGGGGCCTCGGCCGTCACCCGGGCTCTGGGCGGAGGCTCGGGAGGCGATGGCCGCCTTGGGAGGATGAATGCGGGGGCTGCGCCCTCCGGAACGGGGCAGGCCCTCCCGAGCCAGGGGAGCCTCGCGGCAGGCGAGCCGGGGCGCGGGGGACTGCCGCATTCCTGCCGGAACAGCAGGGGAGAGCAACTGTGAGCGACCCTGACGGGACTTGAACCCGCGACCTCCGCCGTGACAGGGCGGCACGCTAACCAACTGCGCTACAGGGCCTTGCGTATTGAATTATCTAGTGTAGTTCAGTGACCCCAGCGGGATTCGAACCCGCGCTACCGCCGTGAAAGGGCGGCGTCCTAGGCCACTAAACGATGGGGCCTGGTCCCGAACTAGTCCGGATCCCGGCGGTCAAGCATAGACGAGGGTCCTGGACTTCGCCAAACCACGCTCGGAACCGCGCTGAGCGCCGCGCCCAATCCCCACCACGCCCCCGCGCGCTACCTTCAAGTCAGGATCGAGGGTTAGAGTACGCCAATGCGGATCTGGGGCAGGCTCACGCTGGCAGTGGCGGTCGTGGCGACGACCGCATTCATCGTCCCGGTCGCAGCACCGGCTCCGGCGTACGCCGACGACTACCCGAGCTGGTCGGACGTCGAGGCCGCCCGCAATGACGAGGCCGCCGCGGCGAACGCCGTGGCCTGGGTCCGCGAGTCGATCACGCAGCTCGCCGCCGAGGTGGAGCGCACCCGCGTCGACCTCGAGGCGAAGTCCCAGAAGTGGATGGAGCTCGACGCTAGGTACCGGGCGAAGCAGTCAGAGACCGCGACGCTCGCCGCGCAGGCCGAGGAGGCCGGTGCCCGGGCGAGCGAGGCGGAGCTGCGGGCGGGCCAGTGGGCTGCGCAGGTCGTCAAGACGACGGGCTCCGACCCGACCCTCCAGCTCTTCGTCGAGGCGGACGACGCGAGCCGCATCCTCAGCGCGATCGGCGTGTCCTCGCGCGTCTCACAGCACGCGAACGGCCTCTACGAGTCGGCTGAGCAGGAGCGCAACACCGCCCAGTCGCTCACCCGCCAGTCGGAGACCGCGCAGGCGGAGCTGCAGCAGCTCGAAGCGGATGCCGCGGTCGCGATGGCCGAGGCGCAGGCCGCGTCGGAGGCGGCCGCGGCCGCGCTCGTCGCGCAGCAGGAGCGGCAGGCGCAGCTCGAGCAGATGCTCATCGTGCTCACGGAGCGTCGTGCCGTGACCGAGGCCGACTACCGGGTCGGCGAGCAGGTCCGCCTCCAGGAGAAGCTGAGCAATATCAACTGGGCGCAGGTGTCCGCCTCGGGCTGGGTCCGTCCTTCCGCCGGCTGGATCAGCTCCTACTATGGCAACCGCGCCGCCGGTGTCGGCAGCTCCGACCACCAGGGCGTCGACCTTGCAGGCGGCTGCTGGACCCCGGTCCTCGCGGCGGCGAGCGGCACGGTGACGAACGCGAGCTGGCACTGGAGCTACGGCTACAACATGACGGTCGACCACGGCGGCGGCCTGCGCACCTTCTACGCGCACATGCCCTCCGGTGGCTTCACCGCGAGCGTCGGGCAGTGGGTCGAGGTCGGCACGCAGATCGGCCACATCGGCACGACCGGCTCGTCGACCGGCTGCCACCTGCACTTCGAGGTCCGCACCGGTGGCACGACGACGGACCCGATCCCGTTCCTCGCCGCGCAGGGCGTCTACCTCTGACGCCCTCCCGTCACCGGACGGGACGAATGCGCCACGCGCGCCGGGATGCACCGCACCCCGATGCGTCGCGCGTGCGGTGCGGTGCGCTCAGTGCGCGCTGGCCTTGAACCGCTCGAAGCCGTCCAGGACGACCTGCTCGGCGGCGGCGGCATCGCCCCACGCCCCGATCTTGACCCACTTGCCGGGCTCGAGGTCCTTGTAGTGCTCGAAGAAGTGCTGGATCTCCTGGCGCTTGAGCTCCGGGATGTCGCTGACGTCCTGGATGTGGTCCCAGCGCGGGTCCTTGGCGGGCACGGCGATGACTTTCGTGTCGATGCCGCCGTCGTCCTCCATGTCGAGGTAACCGACGGGTCGCACCTTGACGCCGATGCCGGGGTAGACCGGCTCAGCCAGGAGCACGAGCACGTCGACGGGGTCGCCGTCGAGGCCGAGCGTGTCCTCGAAGTAGCCGTAGTCGGTCGGGTACACGAACGGCGTGAAGAGGTACCGGTCGAGGAAGACGCGACCGGTCTCGTGGTCGATCTCGTACTTGTTGCGGCTGCCGGCGGGGATCTCGATGACGGCGTCGTATGCGCCCATGCGCGGTGCTCCTGTCGAGGTGGGTCGTGGGCCCGCGCGGGCGCACGGGTCGAGTCACGCACTACCGTAATCGAATGCGCCGACCCCGTCTGACGCCCGCTGTCGCCGACACCCGGCGCGCGGTCCGCGACTCGCTCGCCGGACTCCCCGAGGGCGCACTCGTCCTCGTGGCGCTGAGCGGCGGTCCCGACTCGCTCGCGCTCGCCGCCGCGCTCGCGTTCGAGGGGCCTCGGGCAGGAATGCGCTCGGGCGCGATCATCGTCGATCACGGTTTGCAGGAGGGCTCGGCCGTCGTCGCCGAGCGGGCAGCGGACGCCGCCCGCGGGCTCGGCCTCGACCCGGTCGAGGTGCGGCGTGTCGAGGTCGTCGACACCGGGGAGGGGGCGGAGGCGGCGGCACGGTCCGCGCGGTACACGGCGCTTGACGCGGCGCTCTTGGCGCACGACGCGGCCGCCGTGCTGCTCGGCCACACGCTCGACGACCAGGCGGAGACGGTGCTGCTCGGCCTCGCCCGGGGGGCCGGCGCGGCGAGCCTGCGGGCAATGGCGAGCGTCGCGGGGGACCGGCGTCGCCCATTCCTCGAGCTGCGGCGCGCGACGACGGTCGCGGCGTGCACGGATCAGGGACTCGAGCCTTGGGCGGACCCGCACAATGCGGACCCCGCATTCCTCCGGGTGCGGGTGCGCCAGTCGGTGCTCCCGGTACTCGAGGCGGAGCTTGGGCCGGGCATCGCGGAGGCGCTCGCACGGACGGCGGCGCAGCTGCGGGAGGACGCGGAGGCACTCGACGCGATGGCGGCGGAGGTCGCCGAGGACCTCGTCATGGTCGGGGCCGATCCGGTCACCGAGGAGCCGTACCCGGGCGGGGGCATCTCGCTGCCCGTTGCGGCGCTCGCCGCCAACCCGGCTGCCCTGCGCCACCGGCTCATCCGGCTCGTCGTCGCCGCGGAGTTCGGCAGGAGCCTGAGCCGTCGCCACACGCTCGAGGTCGCGCGCCTCGTGACCGACTGGCGTGGGCAGGGCCCGATCGACCTCCCCGGGGTCCAGGTGCGTCGGGTGGCTGGGCTCCTGGTGTTCACCGCGGACGACCCCGCGCCCGATGCCGCACCCGCCGCGCCGCCGAGTCGGGAACAATAGGCGCATGGAGTTCGACGACATCGCGACCGACCTCGAGGACCGCCTCTTCACCGCCGAGCAGATCCGCGGCCGGGTCGCGGAGCTGGCCGCCGCCCTCGAGGCGGACTATGTCGACCGGGACCTCCTGCTCGTCGGCGTGCTCAAAGGGGCCGCACCGTTCCTCAGCGATCTCGCCTTCGCGCTCGGCCGCCACGTCGAGGTCGACTGGATGGCGGTGTCCTCGTACGGTCGGGGCACGCAGTCCTCGGGCGTCGTCCGGATCCTCAAGGACCTCGACGCCGACATCACCGGCCGTCACGTCGTCATCGCCGAGGACATCATCGACTCGGGCCTCACGCTGAGCTGGCTCCGGGACAATCTGGAGTCCCGCGGCGCGGCGAGCGTCGAGATCTGTGCGCTGCTGCGCAAGCCCGACGCACTCAAGATCGCCGTCGACGCGCGCTACGTCGGCTGGGATATCCCGAATCGTTTCGTCGTCGGCTACGGGCTCGACTACGCGGAGCGCTACCGCAACCTCACGGGGATCGCGGTCCTCGCGCCGCACGTCTACAGCTGACGCCCCGCGTCGTGCGCTGTCAGCGGACAGCCAGCCCATCTCCAGGGCTGCGCCGGTAGCCTGAGACGACCATGGACCTCAAGCGATTCTTCCGCGGGCCGATCGTCTACATCCTGCTCGCAATCGTGGCCGTCTGGGTCGCCGCCAGCCTCCTCGTCCAGCCGAGCGTGCGGCCGGTCACGACGCAGCAGGGGCTCGAGTTCATCACCGCGGGCCAGGTCGAGTCCGCCAAGGTCATCGACGGCGAGCAGCGCGTCGACCTCGTGCTGAAGAATGCGGATGCCGAGTACGGCAAGAACGTCCAGTTCTATTACGTCGCCCCGCGCGGTCCCGAGGTCATTTCCGCGCTCAACGCGGCGACGCTCGACTCCTTCGACGACGAAGTCCCGCAGCAGTCCATCTGGACCTCACTGCTGTTCACCGTCGTCCCATTCATCATCCTCATCCTGCTGTTCTGGTTCCTCATGAGCCGGATGCAGGGTGGCGGCGGCAAGGTCATGCAGTTCGGCAAGTCACGGGCGAAGCTCGTCGGCAAGGAGGCCCCGAAGGTCACCTTCCATGATGTCGCCGGCGCGGACGAGGCGGTCGAGGAGCTCCAGGAGATCAAGGACTTCCTCAAGGACCCGCAGCGCTTCCTCGCGGTCGGCGCCCGCATCCCGAAGGGCGTGCTGCTGTATGGCCCGCCCGGCACCGGGAAGACGCTGCTCGCGCGCGCGACCGCTGGTGAGGCGGGCGTGCCGTTCTACACGATCTCGGGCTCCGACTTCGTTGAGATGTTCGTCGGTGTCGGCGCGAGCCGCGTCCGCGACCTCTTCGAGCAGGCGAAGCAGAACTCGCCGGCCATCGTCTTCATCGACGAGATCGACGCGGTCGGCCGCCACCGCGGCGCGGGCATCGGCGGCGGTAACGACGAGCGCGAGCAGACCCTCAACCAGCTGCTCGTGGAGATGGACGGCTTCGACCCGAAGACGAACGTCATCATCATGGCGGCGACGAACCGTCCCGACGTGCTCGACCCCGCGCTGCTGCGCCCGGGCCGCTTCGACCGGCAGATCGGCGTCGACGCGCCCGACCTCAAGGGCCGCCAGCGGATCCTCGAGGTGCATGCGAAGGACAAGCCGATGGCCGAGAGCGTCGACCTCGAGGTGCTCGCACGGAAGACCCCCGGCTTCACCGGCGCCGACCTGGCGAACGTCCTCAACGAGGCCGCCCTGCTCACCGCGCGGTCCAACGCGCAGCTCATTGACAACCGCGCGCTCGACGAGGCGGTCGACCGCGTCATGGCGGGCCCGCAGCGGCGGACCCGGCTCATGAGCGACAAGGAGCGGCTCATCACCGCGTACCACGAGGGCGGGCACGCGGTCGCCGCAGCGGCCATGAACCACAGCGCCCCCGTCACGAAGATCACGATCCTGCCGCGCGGCCGGGCCCTCGGCTACACGATGGTCATGCCGCTCGAGGACAAGTACTCCGTGACCCGGAACGAGCTGCTCGACCAGCTCACCTACGCGATGGGTGGTCGCGTCGCCGAGGAGCTCATCTTCCACGACCCGACGACCGGTGCCGGCAATGACATCGACAAGGCCACCCGGATCGCCCGGCAGATGGTCACCGAGTACGGCATGTCGGCGAAGGTCGGCGCGGTGAAGCTCGGCAACAAGTCGACCGAGCCGTTCCTCGGCCGGGACATCAGCTCGCAGCCGGACTACTCCGACGAGGTCGCCGCGACGATCGACGAGGAGGTGCGCGCGCTCATCGAGCAGGCGCATGACGAGGCGTGGCAGGTGCTCAGCGCCAACCGCGCGATCCTCGACCGCCTCGCGCACGACCTGCTCGAGCAGGAGACCCTCGACCACAAGCAGCTCGAGGCGCTCTTCACCGACATCACGCGCCTCCCACCGCGGCCGCAGTGGCTGTCGAGCCCGAATCGGCCGATCTCCGACCTGCCTCCGATCGAGGTGCCCCGGAAAGCGGACGTCGACGTCGCGGCGAGCGTGACGGCCGAGGAGGAATCCGTGCAGACGAAGGCGAAGCAGCAGAAGCCCGCCAAGGGACAGACTCGACCCAAACCGGCGACCGCCTGACGGGTACGGTTGATGCCTGACCGCGCCGCACCGGCCGGCCAGGGCACGCCGTGAACGAAGGACCGACCATGCCGATCGACCGGGGCCGCATCGAGGCGGCCGTGTCCGAGTTGCTCGCCGCCATCGGGGAAGACCCCGCGCGCGGCGGGCTGCTGGAGACCCCGCGCCGCGTCGCCGACGCGTACACCGAACTCTTCGCGGGGGTCGGGCATGACCCCGCCGAGGCGCTCGCGAGCCGCAGCGACTTCCCCGACACCGCGGAGCGCGCGGGCGAGGTCGTCGTGCTGCGCGCGATCGAGTTCCGCTCGGTGTGCGAGCACCATCTGCTCCCCTTCTTCGGCCAGGCCCATGTCGCCTACCTCCCGGGGGCACGCTTCGCCGGGCTCGGTGCGCTCGCCCGCGCCGTCGAGGTCGCCGCGGCACGGCCGCAGCTCCAGGAGCGGCTCACGGAGGACATCGCGGATGCGCTCGAGCGTGGCCTCGCCGCGCGCGGCGCCCTCGTCGTCCTCGAGGCGGCGCACGGCTGCGTCTCCGCGCGTGGCCCCCGTCAGGGGTCGGCCCGGACCGTCACGCTCGCGGCCCGCGGTGAGCTCGATGATCCGGTGCGCCGCGCCGAGGCCCTCGCCCTCATGCAGGTGCCCGCGTCATGACCGAGGTCTTCGGGGTCCTCAACGTCACCCCCGACTCGTTCTCCGACGGGGGCGAGCACGACACGGTCGACGCCGCGCTCGCCCACGCCCGGCGGCTCGTCGCCGACGGTGCGGACTGGATCGATGTCGGCGGCGAATCGACGGCGCCGGGCGTCGCCGAGATCACGTCCGGGGAGGAGCAGCGCCGCATCATCCCGGTGATCCGGGAGCTCGCGGCCGAGGGCATCCGCGTCTCCGTCGACACCTTCCGCGCTGCCACCGCGGTGGCCGCGGTCGAGGCGGGGGCGCGGCTCATCAATGACGTGTACGGGCGCGACCCCGACATGCCCGCCGCCGTCCGCGCGAGCGGCGCCGACTACCTCATCATGCACTCCTTCGGCGCCCCGACGACCCCCGCCCGGTATGACGATGTCGTCGCCGACGTTGCCGCGGAGCTCGCGCGTCGCGTCGACGCCCTCGTCGCGGCCGGCATCGACCCCGAGCGTCTCGCGGTCGACCCCGGCCTCGGCTTCTCCAAGCAGCCCGCGGAGAACTGGGCGCTCATCGACGGCCTCGACGCGATCGCCGCGCTCGGCCGCCCGGTCCTCGTCGGGGCCTCGCGCAAGCGCTTCGTCCGCGCGCTCGTCGGCGCTGAGCGCGTCGACCTCGACGCCGCCACCGCGGCGATCTCGCTCCGCGCCGCCCAGCTCGGTGCCTGGGCCGTCCGCGTGCATGACGTGCGCTCGACCCGCGCCGCGCTCGCCGTTCACGAGGCGACGGCAGCCGCGGCGGCGGGGACCCCGCTCCCGGTCTTGGAGACGACGGCGCGATGACGCGGCTCGACCAGCTCACGCTCACGGGGCTCACCGGTCACGGCCACCACGGGGTCTTCCCAGAGGAGCGCCGGGACGGCCAGCCCTTCGTGGTCGACGTCACCGTCTACCTCGACCTCGGCCGGGCCGGCGCGGGCGATGTCCTCGCCGACACGATCCACTACGGCGAACTCGCGGTCGAGATCGTCGCGGCCATCGAGCGCGACCCCGTCGACCTCATTGAGACGCTCGCGGAGCGCATCGCCGCCGTCGTGCTCGCCCACGCTTCGGCGGCCGCCGTTGACGTCACGGTGCACAAGCCACAGGCCCCCATCCCCGTGCCCTTCGACGGCGTCAGCGTGCGGCTGCACCGGGCACGCACCCGGGCGATCATCGCCGTCGGTGCGAATCTCGGGGATCGGGAGGCCACCATTCGTCAAGCCGTCGCCGAGCTCGCCACCCGGCCCGGCATCCGCGTCCGCCGGGCGTCGCCACTCGTGGAGACGCCGGCGCTGCGCACGAGCGGCGTCGACGAGGCCGCACCCGCCTACCTCAACGCGGTCATCGAGCTCGAGACGACGCTCGCGGCCAGTGGGCTCCTCGTCGAGCTGCATCGGGTCGAGGACGCGCACGGTCGCACCCGCGAGGTCCGCTGGGGCGACCGCACCCTCGACCTCGACCTCGTGACCTTCGGCGAGGCGCGGATCGACACCCCCGACCTCGTCGTGCCGCACCCGCGGGCGCACGAGCGCGCATTCGTCCTCGTGCCGTGGGCGGAGCTGGATGCCGAGGCGGTGCTGCCCGGGCACGGTGCCGTCACCACGCTGCGTGATCACGCCCTCGCGGCGGGCGAGCGGGTCGAGGCCTACCCCGCCGCGCCGCTCGTCGCGCCGCTGACGGAACCGCTGCCGGAGCCGCTGACATGAATCCCGAGCCGGACGGCCGCCGGTGAGGCGCACGACACCGGCCGCGCTCGTCGTGCTGGTCGCGGTCGGGGCGCTCGGCGGCTGGCTCGTCGAGCTGGTGCTCACGCAAACCGCCCGACCACTGCTCACGCCACCCCTCGTCTTCAGCGCCATTGTCGTGGTCGTCGCCGCGGGAGTCGTCCTCGTCGCGGTCCCGGTGCGTCGGGTCGCCCGCGGGCGGCCCGGGGCCCGCGTCGACCCGTTCCTCGCGGCTCGGGTCGCCGTCTTCGCCCAGGCGACCGCGCTGACCGCCGCGGTGCTGCTCGGTGCCACTGCCGCGGTGCTCGGCTACCTGCTCACCCGACCCGTCATCGGGCAAGGGCTGCTGTGGCCGAGCATCCTCGCCGTCGTCGCGGCCGCGGTCCTGCTGGTGGCCGCCCTCGTCGCCGAGGAGATGTGTCGCATCCCGCCGGGGGAGGATGGACACCACGAGGAGGATGCCGATGACTGAGCCGAATCCGGTGCCCGCCGACGGCGAGTGGCACGGGGTCGCGCCCTCCTACCTCTGGGTCGACCTCGCCGGGCAGGCGCTGACGCTCGTCGTCAGCGCGGGGGCCACCGTGATCGCGCCGCTCGCGTCCGGCGTGGCGTGGCTGTGGGCGCTGCCCGCCGCATTCGTCGTCATCTTCGGCACTTCGATGCTCCTGACGCCGCGTCGCGTCCGCGCGATCGGCTACCGGCTGCGTGAGGACGACCTCGTCTTCCGCCGCGGCATCATGTGGCACCGGCAGGTCGCGGTGCCGTACGGTCGCATGCAGCTCGTCGACCTCACCCAGGGACCGATCGCACGAATGCTCGGGCTCGCGGAGCTCAGGTTCGTCACCGCCGCCGCCGCGACCGCCGTCACGATCCCGGGCTTGCCGAGGGACGAGGCGGCGACCCTGCGCGACCGGCTCGTGGCCCTCGCCGAAAGCCGCCGGGCAGGACTGTGAACGCGGTCGAGCCGGGAGCTCCGGGTGAGCCGGTGCGCGCCGACGGGCCGGGGCGGCCCGACGACGGCTGGCGTCGGCTCCATCCCGCGACCCCGCTGCTGCGCGGTGGCGTCGTGCTCGTCGCCATCGCCGTGTGGGCTGCGGTCCAGCTCCGTGACGTGTGGGTGACGATCCTGCTCGGCGACGTCCTCGGCGAGGTGGGGCGGGTGCCGGAGGACCCGGCCGCGCGCTGGGTGTTCAGCAACGTCGGGCTCGCCCTCCTCATCGTCCTCGTAGTGATCATCGGCATCCTCGTCATCGGCTGGCTCTCCTGGCGCCTGCACAGCTACCGCGTCACCGCAGATGTCGTCGAGGAGCGCGAGGGCATCATCTGGCGCAAGCACCGCCGGGCTCGACTCGATCGCATCCAGGGCGTCAACGTCGAGCGCCCCCTGCTCGCCCGCATCTTCGGCGCCGCGCGCGTCGAGGTCAGCGTCGCCGGGGAGAACGCGAACATCCGGCTCTACGCACTGGGCTCCGCGACCGCGAACGCGTTGCGCGAGGAACTGCTCGCCGCGGCCTCGTCGGCGCGCGCGGCGCGCGCTACGGAGGGCGGGACGGACCCGGGCGACAGCGTCGACGCGGGTCGTCCCGGCGTCATCTCGCAGCGACTCCAGGAGCTCACCTCGCCCGAGCTCGACTCGAGACTTAGCACCCCCGACTCGCTCGTGCGAATGGACCTCGGCCGGCTCCTCGGCTCGACGGCGCTGTCGCTCGCGCTGCCCATCCTCATGGGGGCCGCGGTCATCGTCGTGCCGGTGCTCCTCACGGGCCAGTGGGGAGTGGTCTTCCTCGTGGTGCCCGGCGTCATCGGCTTCGGCGCGTACGCAATTCGCCGGGTGACCAGGTCGCTGCGGTACACCATCGCTGGGACCGAGCACGGCATCCGCGTCGGCTTCGGCCTGCTGTCGACGACGAACGAGACGCTCCCGGCGGGCCGGATCCACGCGATCGAGGTGACGCAGCCGCTGCTGTGGCGACCGTTCGGCTGGTGGTCGGTGCGGATCAACCGCGCCTCCCGCAGCACCCGCGACGGCGCCGCGGGGCAGGCCGCGACGACGATCCTCCCGGTGGGCGACAGCGATGATGTCGTGCGGGTCATCGAGCTCATCGTCCCGGGGCTCGACCTGCGCGGTGCGCTCGGGGGAGCGGGTGCCGTGGGCCTCGACCCACGGGCCCCGGAGTACGTGACGAGCCCGCCGCGCGCGCGAGTGTTCCGCTGGTGGTCGTGGCGGCGCAACGGCTACCACTTGACCGACGAGGCCGTGCTGCTGCGCAAGGGGTCCGTCTGGCGGACCCTCACCATCGTCCCCTTCGCGCGCGTGCAGTCGGTCGCGCTCAGCTCCGGGCCGATCGCCCGCGCGACCCGGCTGCGGCGCGTCTCGGTGCACACCGTCATGGGACCGATCGTCCCGAGCCTGGGCGCGATCGATGTCGTGGATGCCGAGCACCTCGCCCGTGAGGCGGAGTCCCGGACGCTCGTGGCGATGGTGAGTCAGCGATGAATGCGCGGGCCGGCCGACTCGACGTCGGCGTCATCGGCGCGGGTCGCGTCGGGCCGGTGCTCGGCGCGGGGCTCGCGGGCGCGGGGCACCGCGTGGTCGGGGTCGCGACGACGAGTCAGGACGGTCGGGAGCGCGTCGCCGCGCTGCTCGGCGATGCGGGGATCCTGGAGATCCCCGCGCTCCTGGCGGTGGCCGATCTGGTGCTCCTGGCTGTCCCGGCGGAGGAGCTGCCGACACTGGTGGGGGGCCTTGCGGCGGCGGGCCAGTGGCGACCCGGCCAGCTCGTCGCGCACACCGCGGCCGAGCACGGGACGGCGGTGCTCGAGCCCGCGCTGCGCTCGGGGGCGATCCCGCTCGCGATCCACCCGGCGATCGTCTTCACCGGCACGTCGATGGATCTCGCCCGGCTGCGGGAGGCGAGCTGCGCGGTGACCGCGCCCGCGCCGGTGCTCCCGATCGCGCAGGCCCTCGTCGTCGAGCTCGGTGCGGAGCCGGTCGTGGTGGCGGAGGAGGACCGGCCCGCGTACGCGGAGGCGGTGGCGACGGCCACGGCCTTCAGTGCGGAGATCGTGCGGCAGTCGCTCAGCCTGCTGACCAGGATCGGCGTCGAGCGGCCTACCGGGGTGATCGCGCCTCTCATCCGCGCGAGCGTCGACGCCGCGCTCATGCGCGCCGCCGACAGCCTCTAGGCTCGGGGGCATGCCCGCACCGGAGGTCATCGACACGATCGCGGGGGTCCGGGCCGCGGTCGCCGCGGCACGAATGCGGGGCGCGCGCATCGCATTCGTCCCCACCATGGGCGCACTCCACGATGGGCATCTCGACCACGTGCGGGCCGTGACGGCCGAGGGCACCTACGTCGTCGTGTCGATCTTCGTCAACCCGCTGCAGTTCGGTCCGGGCGAGGACCTCGCCCGGTACCCGCGGACGCTCGCCGCGGACCTGGAGGCGCTCGCCCGGCTCGGCGTCGACGCGGTGTTTGCGCCGACCGTTGCCGAGATGTACCCCGACGGCGGGGTCAGGGTCACCGTCTCGGCCGGGGAGGTCGGGGCGCGGTTCGAGGGGGCCGCGCGTCCGGGCCACTTCGATGGTGCGCTCACCGTCGTTGCGAAGCTGCTCGCCATCGTCGGTCCCGACCTCGCGACCTTCGGCGAGAAGGATGCGCAGCAGCTCTGGCTCGTGCAGCGCATGGTCGCCGACCTGTCGCTGCCGGTCGAGATCGTGCCCGTGCCGACGCGGCGGGAGCCGGACGGGCTGGCGATGTCGAGCCGCAACCGCTTCCTGGACGCTCGGCAGCGGCGGGACGCGCTCGCGCTGTCGCGCGCGCTGACGGCCGCGGCGGCAGCGCCGACCGCCTCGGCGGCGCGGGCCGCGGCGCGGGGGGTGCTCGCCGAGGCTGATGCCGGTGGTGGCGCCAGCATCGACCTCGACTATGTCGACCTCGTCGACCCGGCCTCCTTCGCGCCGGTCGGCGGCACCTACCAGGGTCCGGTCATCGCGATCATTGCGGCCAAACTCGGTGCGGTCCGCCTCATCGACAACGCGCGCTTCACGCTCGGCTGAGCTCGCCGCCGCGCCCCGCCCAGACCGCCGCCGGTAGGCTTGACTGCCGTGACCGAGGAGACGCCAGCCACCCCTGCCGCGGGGTCGACCCCCGCCGACGAGGAGCTCACCGCTGAGGAGATCAGCGAGCAGATGGGCGTGCGGCTCGCCAAGCGCGACCGGCTCATTGCGGAGCACGGCGACGCCTATCCCGTGACGCTCCCGGTCACCTCGACGATCGGTCAGGTGCGGGCCGCGCACCCCGATCTCGCGCCCGACACCCAGACCGGTCAGCAGGTCGGGCTCGCGGGCCGCATCGTCTTCCGCCGCGACGCCGGCAAGCTCGTGTTCGTCACGCTGCAGGCCGGCGACGGCCAGCGCCTGCAGGCGATGCTCTCCGCGGCGAGCGTCGGCACCGAATCGCTCGCGACGTTCAAGGAGCTCGCCGACCTCGGCGACCACCTGTTCGTCCACGGCGAGGTCATCGCCTCTCGCCGCGGCGAACTGAGCATCATGGCGGATGCCTGGCAGATCGCGGCGAAGGCGGTGCGGCCGCTACCGAACGTGTACAAGGACCTGAGCGAGGAGACGCGCGTCCGGCAGCGCTACATCGACCTCATCGTGCGTGAGCAGGCCCGGGAGGTCGTCCGGACTCGCGCGACGACGATGTCGAGCATTCGTCGCACGCTCGAGTCCCGCGGGTTCGTGGAGATCGAGACGCCGAAGCTGCAGGTCATGCACGGCGGCGCGAATGCGCGGCCGTTCGTCACGCATTCGAATGCCTTCGACATGGAGCTGTACCTCTCGATCGCGCCCGAGCTCTTCCTCAAGCGCGCGGTCGTCGGCGGCATCGAGCGCGTCTTCGAGATCGCCCGCAACTTCCGCAACGAGGGCGCCGACTCGACGCACTCCCCGGAGTTCGCGATGCTCGAGGCGTACCAGGCGTACACCGACTACCAGGGGATCGCCGACCTGACGCAGGCGGTCATCCAGGACGCGGCGCTCGCGGTCGCCGGCTCGCACGTCGTCACCTGGCATGACGGCACCGAGTACGACCTCGGCGGTGACTGGCCCCGCATCTCGCTGTACGGCTCGCTCTCGGCGGCGGTCGGCACTGAGATCACGCCGGAGACCCCGCTCGTCGAGCTCAAGCGTCTCGCCGACGCGGTCGGTGTCGAGGTCCCGCACGAGGTGCCGGGCAAGTACGTCGAGGAGCTCTGGGAGCACCACGTCAAGGGTGGGCTCGACCGGCCGACGTTTGTCATGGACTTCCCGCTCGACACCTCGCCGCTGACCCGCGAGCACCGCTCGATGCCGGGCGTCGTCGAGAAGTGGGACCTCTACGTCCGCGGCTTCGAGCTCGCGACCGGCTACTCGGAGCTCGTTGATCCGGTCGTGCAGCGCGAGCGCTTCATCGACCAGGCCCGGCAGGGTGCTGCCGGGGACGCCGAGGCGATGCGCATCGACGAGGAGTTCCTCCGCGCGATGGAGTACGGCATGCCGCCGTCGGGCGGGATGGGCATGGGCGTCGACCGCCTGCTCATGGCGCTGACCGGCCTCGGGATCCGCGAGACGATCCTCTTCCCGCTGGTGAAGTGACATGGATCGCAAGTCCTCGCGCCTGCTCATGACCGCGGTCCTCGTGCTGCTCGTCGTCGGGGTCGCGGCCGCATTCCTGCTCGGCACCGGTTGATCTCAGGAGGAATGCGGGCCAGCCGCCTCGCAGGCCACGCCGCATAGACTGTCACCATGCCGCAGGAGTACTGGGCGAACTTCGTCTTCAGCCTCGTGCCGACCATCGTGCTCGGCCTCATCTTCTGGTTCGTCCTGCGCGCGGTCATCCGCTCGGACCGCCGCGAGCGCGAGGTCGCCGCGCGGATCGACGCGGAGGAGCGCGCGAAGGTGGGGCTCCCGCCCCGCGCCTGAGCCCGCTCGCGCTGGACGCGCGCCCCGCGCATTCGTCGAGGGAAGGGTTGTTGTCGTCCGGAGGGCCTGATTCGACGAGGATTCTTCCCTCGCGCCACCGCTCGCCGGTGCTCAAGGGCGGGCAAGGACGAGCAGCTCCCCGACCTCGCAGTCGAGCGCCTCGCAGATCGCGGTAAGGGTGGAGAAGCGGATCGCCTTCGCCCGGTCGTTTTTCAGCACCGAGAGGTTGACGATCGAGATGCCGACGAGCTCGCTCAGTCGGGTCAGCGTCATGCCGCGCTCCGCGAGCAGCTCATCGAGCCGGCAGTGGACGCGCCCGCTGTCCTCGGCCACGTCGTCCGCCATCACACGAGCCCCTCGGTCTCGCCCCGGAGGCGGTGGCCGACAGCGAACACGGTCGACAGGAGGCCGCTGATGAATGCGAGCAGCAGGATGGTGCTGAGGTCAACGCTCATCACGACGTTGTCGAAGGTGCGGTCGGAGAGCAGGGCGAAGGCCCCGTTCGCCGCCATGTTGCCGAAGAACGGGTACAGCGCGACGCCGAGCAGCCCCGTGATGCTGGCGGTGGCGACGAGCGCGGTGTTGCGGCGCGAGAAGACGCGCCCGCGCAGCATGCTCACGGCGAGGAGGAGCAGGCAGGCGACGACGGCAACGATCGCGATCGCCCCGATGGCCTGCTGGATGATGAGTGCCCCGAGCGCGGCGGGCTGCAGCGACGGGACCGTCACGTACGCCTGCTCAAGTAGCACGGGGAGCTCCGCGCCGTTGACGCCGATGGGTGCGGTGCCGGGCGTGCCGTTGAAGACGGCGAGGACGGACAGCTCACCGCCGCGGGACGCCTCGACGATTCGCACGATCGCCTGCACCACGGCGACCACCGCGATCACGGCCCCGGCGATGGCGAGGAGCAGCAGGGCGATCCCGTCGCCGCGGGTGAGTGCCCTGTCGGACCGACTCTGCGCATTCATGGTCTCTCCTATCGATGATCGATAATAACGATGAGCGATAACATAACGAACATCGATAATATGGGCAAGTCCGCGCCCGGAGGAATGCGCGCCGGTCACGCCGATGGCGAACACGGGCATCCCATTCCTCCCCCCGTCGTTACCCTCGACGTACCGACGCCTCACCGACACGGCGTCGATGGGAGTTTTGAGATGTTTGAGCGCTTCACCGACCGAGCCCGCCGCGTCGTCGTCCTCGCCCAGGAGGAGGCGAAGCTGCTCAACCACAATTACATCGGCACCGAGCACATCCTGCTCGGACTCATCCACGAGGGCGAGGGGGTCGCCGCGAAGGCGCTCGAGTCCCTCGGCATCTCGCTCGACGCCGTGCGCGAGCAGGTCCAGGACATCATCGGCCAGGGGCAGCAGCAGCCCACCGGCCACATCCCCTTCACGCCGCGGGCGAAGAAGGTCCTCGAGCTGTCGCTGCGCGAGGCGCTCCAGCTCGGCCACAACTACATCGGCACCGAGCACATCCTGCTCGGTCTCATCCGCGAGGGCGAGGGCGTCGCCGCCCAGGTCCTCATCAAGCTCGGCGCCGACCTCAACAAGGTCCGCCAGCAGGTCATCCAGCTGCTCTCCGGCTACCAGGGCAAGGAGTCCGTGCAGGTCGGTGCGCAGGAGTCCGGCGGCGGCTCGGAGAAGGGCTCGCAGGTCCTCGACCAGTTCGGGCGCAACCTCACGCAGGCCGCCCGCGACGGCAAGCTCGACCCGGTCATCGGCCGCGAGCGCGAGATGGAGCGGGTCATGCAGATCCTCTCCCGCCGGACGAAGAACAACCCGGTCCTCATCGGCGAGCCCGGCGTCGGCAAGACGGCCGTCGTCGAGGGCCTCGCGCAGGCGATCGTCAAGGGCGAGGTGCCGGAGACGCTCAAGGACAAGCAGGTCTACACGCTCGACCTCGGCTCGCTCATCGCGGGCTCCCGCTACCGCGGCGACTTCGAGGAGCGGCTCAAGAAGGTGACGAAGGAGATCCGCACCCGCGGGGACATCATCGTCTTCATCGACGAGATCCACACGCTCGTCGGCGCGGGCGCGGCCGAGGGCGCGATCGACGCGGCGAACATCCTCAAGCCGCTGCTCGCCCGCGGCGAGCTGCAGACGATCGGCGCGACGACGCTCGACGAGTACCGGAAGCACTTCGAGAAGGACGCCGCGCTCGAGCGCCGCTTCCAGCCGGTGCAGGTCAACGAGCCGACCGTGCCGCACACGATCAACATCCTCAAGGGCTTGCGCGACAAGTACGAGGCTTTCCACAAAGTCTCGATCACCGACGACGCCATCGTCCAGGCGGCGAAGCTCGCCGACCGCTACGTGCAGGACCGCTTCCTGCCGGACAAGGCGATCGACCTCATCGACGAGGCCGGCGCGCGCCTCAGGCTCAGCATCCTGTCGAGCCCGCCGGAGCTGCGCGAGTTCGACGAGAAGATCGCCACCGTTCGTGCGCAGAAGGAGGCGGCGATCGAGGCGCAGGACTTCGAGAAGGCCGCGGGCCTGCGCGACGAGGAGAAGCAGCTCCTCGGCGAGCGGCTGCGCCTGGAGAAGCAGTGGAAGTCGGGCGAGATGGGCTCGACCGGCACGGTCGACGAGGGCGTCATCGCCGAGGTGCTCGCCCAGGCGACTGGCATCCCGGTCTTCAAGCTCACCGAGGAGGAGACCGCACGGCTGCGTTTCATGGAGGACGCCCTGCACCAGCGGGTCATCGGCCAGAACGAGGCGATCTCCGTGCTCGCGAAGTCGATGCGCCGCACGCGCGCGGGTCTCAAGGACCCGAAGCGTCCCGGCGGCTCGTTCATCTTCGCCGGGCCCACCGGCGTCGGCAAGACGGAGCTCGCGAAGGCGCTCGCCGAGTTCCTCTTCGACGACGAGGACGCGCTCATCACGCTCGACATGTCCGAGTACGGCGAGAAGCACACCGCCTCGCGGCTGTTCGGGGCCCCTCCCGGGTTCGTCGGCTTCGAGGAGGGCGGGCAGCTCACCGAGAAGGTGCGGCGCAAGCCCTTCTCCGTCGTGCTCTTCGACGAGATCGAGAAGGCGCACCCGGACATCTTCAACTCGCTGCTCCAGGTGCTCGAGGAGGGTCGCCTCACCGACGGTCAGGGCCGTGTGGTCGACTTCAAGAACACCGTCATCATCATGACGACGAACCTCGGGACGAAGGACATCACGAATGGGCCGGTCGGCTTCCAGGCCGAGGGCAACGCGGAGACCGACTACGAGCGGATGGCCGGCAAGGTCAAGGAGGAGCTGAAGAAGAACTTCCGCCCCGAGTTCCTCAACCGCGTCGACGAGGTCATCGTCTTCCCGCACCTCACCCACGAGGAGCTGCTCAAGGTCGTCGACCTCTTCATCAAGCGGCTGCGCGACCGGCTCTACGAGCGGGACATGTCGATCGAGCTCACCGAGGCGGCTCGCGAGCGCCTCGCCGTCCTCGGCTGGGACCCGACGCTCGGGGCCAGGCCGCTGCGCCGCGCGGTGCAGCACGAGATCGAGGACGTGCTCAGCGAGAAGATCCTGTATGGCGAGATCCACAATGGGGAGCACGTCAAGGTCGATGTCGTCGACGGTGAGTTCGTCTTCACCCACGGCCCGCGCGACGGCATCGCGTCGGCCGCGGAGGAGGCAGCGCCCGCGTCGGCATGAGCCGTGACGCGGGCGCCGACCGCGGCGCGGGTCCGGGCTGGGCCACGCGCGGTGGGAGACTGAGCGGGTGAGTCTCACCGCTGCCGAGGAGACCGCGCTCGATGACGCGATCGCCGACGTCACGGCGGGTGCGGCCCGCTGGGCTGCGCTGACGCCGGCCGAGCGAGCGGACGTCCTCACCGCGACCCACCGCAGCATCGGGAGCGTCGCGGAGGCATGGGTGGCCGCGGCCTGCCGGGCGAAGGGGATCGATCCCGAGGCGGCGATCGCTGCTGAGGAGTGGATGAGCGGGCCATTCGCCGTGCTCTTCGCCGCGAAGGCCTTCGCGGACACGCTGCGGCGCATCGACCGCACCGGATCGTCCGTGCCGCCCGGCCGGTTCGGTACGGCACCCGGCGATGGGGAGGACGAGGACTCGGGCGACCGCGTCACCGTCCGCGTCCTGCCGACGGGCCTTCAGCAGCGCCTCATGTTCCACGGCTTCCGTGCGGAGGTCTGGATGCCGCCGGGCGTCGACGCGGCCGAGGTGCCGGAGCGTGCCGGCCGCGCCGCGCGCGACCACCGCTCCGGTGGCGTCGGGCTCGTCCTCGGCGCCGGCAACATCACGGCCATCGGCCCGCTCGACGTCTTCACTGAACTCGTGTCGGCCAATCGCACGGTCGTGCTCAAGCTCAACCCGACGCTCGACGGGCTCCTCCCCGTCTACGAGGAGGCACTCCGGCCCCTCCTCGTCCTCGGCGTGCTCCGGATCGTCCGCGGTGCGGGCGACGTCGGTACGTACCTCGTGGACCACCCCGGCATCGCCCACGTCCACGTGACCGGTTCCGGCGCGACGCACGACGCGATCGTGTGGGGCGTCGGGGAGGACGCCGAGCGCCGCCGTATCGCGGGCGGGCCGCGACTGCGCAAACCCATCACGAGCGAGCTCGGCGGGGTGTCCCCCGTCATCGTTGTGCCCGGTGACTGGTCCGCCGCCGATCTGCGCTTCCAGGCGGAGCACGTCGCGACCATGCGGTTGCACAACGCCGGCCACAACTGCATTGCGGCGCAGACGCTCATCCTCAGCGCCGACTGGGCGCAGAAGGACGCCTTCCTCGACGAGCTGCGTGCGGTGCTGCGTGAACTCCCCGCCCGAGCGCCCTGGTACCCCGGCACCGCGGGACGCCTCGAGCGCGCCCGCGAGCGCCACCCCGAGGCAGAGGACCTCGGCGGGCGCCTGCTCATCCAGTCCCCGCCCGGCGATGAATCCCTCGACTTCGAGTACTTCGGCCCGGTGCTCGGCGTCACCGAGCTGGCGGGCGTCGGGGCCGCATTCCTCCACGACGCCGTCGACTTCGCGAACGAGGAGCTCGCCGGCACCCTCGGGGCGAACCTCCTCATCGACCCGCGCACCCGGCGCGCACTCGGTGGCGACTTCGCGGCGGAGCTCGCACGACTGCGCTATGGGACGATTGCGGTGAATGCGTGGACGTCGGTCGGATTCTCCTTCCCCGGTGCGACGTGGGGCGCCTTCCCCGGGCACGACCTCGCCGATGTCGGCAGCGGCATCGGGGTCGTGCACAACGCATTCCTCCTCGACTGGCCGGAGCGCACCGTCGTGACGGGACCGTTCCGGCCGTTTCCCCGCTCGGTGCTGGGCGGCGAATGGTCGCTCTTCCCGAAGCCGCCGTGGTTCCTCACCGCGCGCAGCGCACTCGAGACCGGGCGACGCCTCACCGTCTACGCGGCGCGACCCGGCTGGGGTCGGCTCCTCGCGACGCTGCTGACGGCGTTCCGGGCGTGAATAGGCTTGGCGACGTGACGATCAGCATCCGCCGCGCACGCACCGCCGACGTGCCCGCCATGCAGCAGCTCCTGCTGCCCTTCATCGAGCAGCGGATCCTCCTCGGCAAGGAGCTCGTCACGCTCTACGAGTCGATCCAGGAGTTCCGGGTGGCCGAGGCGCCGGGCGGTGAGCTCATCGGCTTCGGGGCGCTCCACGTCTTCTGGGAGGACCTCGGCGAGATCCGCACGCTCGCGGTCGCTCAGGAGTGGCAGCAGCGCGGGGTCGGTCACCTCCTACTGACGGCTCTGGAGGCGCAGGCGCGCGAGCTCGGCCTCAGTCGACTGTTCTGCCTCACTTTCGAGGTCGAGTTCTTTCAGCGCCACGGTTTCGAGGTCATCGCCGACCCGGGTGAGCGGCTCGTCGACACTGAAACGTATTACGAGCTCGTGCGCTCGCCGGACGAGGGCGTCGCCGAGTTCCTCGACCTCGCGCGGGTCAAGCAGAACACCCTCGGCAACTCCCGGATGCTCAAGCACCTCGACTGACACGGGGTGTCCGCCGCCGTGACGCCGCGCCATACCCGTAGCCTGACCGCATGACGCAGTCGTCCAGCCCTCGGGGACCCCTGCCGAAGCGTGTCTATGCCCGACGGCGGCTCCTCGTCCTCATCGTCGCCCTCGCCATCATCGCGATCATCGTCGCCATCGTCTGGCCGCGCGGCGGTGACGCGGCCCCCGGCTCCGCCGAGACACCCGGCTCGACCACCAGCACGGGCGGGCCCGTCATCGGGGACGGCACGCCCGGCGCGACGGCCGGTGCTACCACGGGCCCGACGGCGCAGGACGGCGATCCGTGCCAGCCGGGCCGTGTCTCGATCACGGCGAACACCGACGCCGAGGAGTACGCCAGCGGGCAGCCGGTGCAGATCTGGCTCACGCTGCAGAACAACTCGGCCCACGACTGCGTCATGGATGTGAGCCCGGAGGCGCAGTGGTTCCAGATCACGAGCCCATCGAACGACGGCGCCGAGGTGTACTGGACCTCGACGGACTGCCAGTCGGTGTCCGAGACGACGACCCCGCCCGTGCTGCTCAAGGCCGGCGTCCCCGTCCCGACCCCGCCGATCACCTGGGACCGCAAGCGCTCGGTCGCCGGTGACTGCAGCGACGAGTCGGTCGCGGCGCGGGAGACGGTCGGCGGCGGTGGCGCGAGCTTCGACCTCGTCGTCAAGGTCGGCGACCTCGAGAGCCAGGCGCGGCGCTTCTACCTGTTCTGAGTCGGCCCGAGTCCACCGTGTGGGAGCACACCGGAATGTTTCGACGAATGCGCGGGTGCTGAATACTGGTGACCATGGCCGACCATCATCCCGAGTCGCTCGTCGTCCTCAACCGCCCCTCCGCGCAGGCGCTGCCTCACGAGCCGAACGCGCCAGCCTTCCGCCACATCGACCCGCGCGCCACGATCCTCAGCGCCCTTGACCAGGGGGCCACGCGCGGGGACGGGGTCTTCGAGACGATCAGCGTCGGCGACGGGCACCCGCAGGCGCTCGAGCATCATCTGCGCCGGTTCGAGCGCTCAGCCGCCGCGCTCGACCTGCCTGCACCGGACCTCGACACCTACCGCTCCGCCATCGCCGCCGCGATCGCGGAGCTGCCACCGGCGCCAGAGGCGTGGGCGAAAGCGGTCCTCACTCGCGGCGTCGAGGGCCAGGACCGTCCGACCGGCTGGGTGTACGCCGCCTGGTCACGAGACTTCACCGAGGCGCGCACGGTCGGCATCCGCGTCATCACGCTCGACCGGGGTCTCCGGCACGACGTCGAACGGACCTCGCCGTGGCTGCTCGCCGGGGCGAAGACGCTGAGCTACGCGATCAACCTCGCGGCGCAGCGCGAGGCGCAGCGGCGTGGCGCCGACGACGCGATCTTCGTCTCGAGCGACGGCATCCTCCTCGAGGGGCCGACCTCCTCCGTCATCTACCGGATCGGGGGTGTCCTCGTCACGCCCGAGACCGGCCTTGGCATCCTCGACGGGACGACGCAGTCGAGCGTGTTCGACTTCGCCGCGTCGCTCGGGATTCCGACCGAATACCGCCTCGCCGCCCCCGAGGATCTTGAGCAGGCCGACGCGATCTGGCTCGTCTCGAGCGTGCGGCACGCGGCGCCCGTCCGGGAGCTCGACGGGCGTCCGATCCCCGTCGACCGAGCATTCTCCGATGCGATGAATGCGTACCTGGCGGCGCTCGTGTCCTGATCCGTCGCGTGGGTGGCCCGACCGCGGACTGCGGACCGCGCTTGCCGCGAGCCGCCTGAGGCCTGGAGCCGGTAGAGTCGCACCGTGGTGGCAGAGGATGGCGGCGCGCTCGCGGGATGGTACCCGGACCCGCTCGGCCTCCCGCAGCTGCGCTGGTGGGATGGCGGGGCGTGGACGGAGTTCACGGCCCCGGCGGAGGAACCGCCGGAGGACACCGGGGACGAGGTTGCGGACGGTGTCTCGGACGTCGCTGCGGACCCGGTCGTGCATGTCGTGGATCTCGACGATGGGCTCGAGGGCTCGCTCGAGCGTCATGCGCCCGAAAGCGACGGGGCTGGTGACGACGTTGACGACGTTGACGACGATGACACGGTCGTCGTGCCAAGGGTTGAGTCGTTTGCCGAGCAGCTCGCTGTGCCCGAGCCCGGGCCCGGGCCCGAGCCGACCGGCGCGCTCGCGGTCGTGCCGGAGCCCTTTGACCCGGTAACCGTCGACCCGTTTGCGGCGGCGGAGGCCAATGCGATGGCGTTCACGAGTCGCCGTGCCCGCCGCGCGTACGAGCGCAAGCGCGCGCTCGAGGCGGGCGGCGCTGATCCGGCCGCACCGTCGTACGCCGACCTCGACACCAACCCGGTCGTCATCCAGCTCGCGACCCCGGCCGCGGACCCCGACGCGGCGCCCTGGACCGTCCCGGACGAGCCGCTTGCTGCATCACAGTTCGAGCCACCGGTGCCGCCGACCATCCCAGCCAGCCCGGCCGCACCGGCCGCGCCCGGCCCCGAGGCCCCCACGGCGGGCACACCGCTCGATGGGCGCGAAGACATCCTGGCCCAGTCGGCGCTCGCGCCGCGCGACGGGACCGACCCCGCATTCTCACTCGAGTCGACTGGGGTGGCCGAGGAGTTGCCACCGGCGCGCACGCTCATCCCGAAGCGCACCGTCGGCGCCCTCGCCACTGTGCTCGCGCTGCTCCCGGCGCTCGCCCTGCTCGGCATCGTCCTGTTGCGCTATGTGCCGGAGCTCACCGTGACATCGTTGCTCGCCGCAGGTATCGGTGCGGCCGCGTATGTCATCGGGCTCTTGCTCGCGTTGCTCGATGCGAGCGCCCTGCGGCGCTGGGGCCACGAGCGCACGGCGAGCCCACTCTGGGCGCTGCTGACCCCGATGGTGTACCTGACGATGCGCTCGATTGCGACCCGTCGCGAGACCGGGCGTGACGGCGGCGTTGTCCTTGCCTGGATCCTCGGCCTCGTGCTTGCGGCGGCGGTCGTGGCGCTCTTCCCGGATCTCGTGCCATTGCTCATGCCCGGTCTCACGGCCCCGTGGAGCTCGCCACTGAGCTGAGTCCCTCACGGAGCGCTGCGCCGATCGATTCGAGTCGCTCGTCGAGCACGGTCGTGAAGCCGAGTCGACCGGCTTCCTGCGCGCGTCGGGTCCCCTGACTCGCGGGCCGGATCTCGCCGGCGAGGCTGATCTCCCCGACCGCGGCGAGGTCCGCGGGGAGGGCCACATCGCGCGCGGCCGAGGCGATGGCGAGCGCGATCGCGAGGTCCGCGCCCGGCTCGGTCACCCGGATGCCGCCGACGGTGGAGACATACACATCGCTGGTGCCGACGGCGACTCGACCGCGTTTCTCGAGGACGGCGAGCAGCATCGCGACTCGACCGCTATCGACCCCGTTGACGACTCGGCGCGGGTTCGGTGCCTGCGTCGGTACGATCAGCGCCTGGATCTCGACCGGGATGACCCGGCGGCCTTCGATCGCCACGGCGATGCACGTGCCGGAGATCGGACTGCGCGCCCGTGACATGAAGAGTCCGCTCGGGTCCGCGACTTCCGCGATCCCGTCACCGGTCATCTCGAAGCAGCCGACCTCGTCGACCGGGCCGAAGCGGTTCTTCTGCGCGCGCACGAAGCGCAGTGCCGTCTGGCGGTCGCCCTCGAACTGCAGCACGACGTCGACGAGATGCTCGAGGAGTCGCGGTCCCGCGATCTGGCCGTCCTTCGTGACGTGGCCGACGAGGAGGACGGGCACGTCCCGCTCCTTCGCGACCCGGGTCATCGTCGCCGCGACCTCCCGCACTTGGCTCGGCCCGCCAGCGAGACCTTCGACGAGCGAGGAGGACACCGTCTGGACGGAGTCGAGGATGACGAGCTCGGGTCGCACCTCATCGACGTGCCCGAGGATCGTGGCGAGGTCGGTCTCCGCGGCGAGGTGGAGCTCATCGTGGAGCGCCCCGGTCCGCTCCGCGCGGAGCCGCACCTGCCCCGCGGACTCCTCCGCCGTGACATAGAGCACGCGTCGACCGCCCGCGGCGGCACGCGCCGCGACCTCGAGCAGCAGGGTCGATTTCCCGACCCCAGGCTCGCCCGACAGCAGGATCGCCGCACCCGGCACGATACCCCCGCCGAGCACGCGGTCGAACTCGCCGATGCCACTGGGCCAGTGCTCGACCTGTGCCGTGCTGATCGCGGTGATCGGCTGGGCGCCTCGGCCCGCCGCGGGCCGTACGGGTGCGGGCCCACGGCCACCCGCCGGGGCGGCCGCGGCCTCCACCGTGTTCCAGCTCTGGCACTCGCCGCAGCGGCCCACCCACTTCGCGGAGGTCCAGCCGCACTCGGTGCACCGGTAGCCCGTCGTGGTCTTTGCCATGCGCTCACCCTAAGTGTGACCACCGACACTGGCCGCGGCGCCCAGCCCGAAAAAACGCCTGCGGGGAGGCGATCCCTCGCCTCCCCGCAGTGGTACCGCCCCGGCCTACGCCTCGCTCATGACCGGCGCCGAGACCTGCTGGCCCCGGGCGGCGAGTGCGGCGGCACGGGCCGCGTCCTTCTCGGCCTGGATGCGCTGGCCCTCGGCGATGAACTCGTCCGTCACGGGGACCGACTCCACGCGATTCACCCCGCCCAGCTTCGCCATGTACGCGTCGAGCTCGGGCCCGGACGTCCACGAGGTGATGAGGCAGTACCGCGGCTCGGTGCCCGGGTGGTAGGTCGCGTGCCACAGCCGCTGGGTGTCGATGACGAGCTGCGCCCCGGCCGGAAGGGCGATCCGGGTCTCGGTCGAGGGGTCGGTCCGGTTCTCGCGGAGGACGAAGAAGGAGTCCTTGTCGTCCGTGAGGTTGAAGAAGGAGCGCACGACCCACCCGGTCCCGTCCGGGTTGAGGCGGTTGTTGTCGTCCTGGTGCAGGTTGTACAGCGTCTCACCGTACGGCGTCGGCTGGAGCTCGATGACGCGGCAGCGGCCGATCTCCGCGCCCGCCTCCTTCGCACGAGCGACGAGTCGTGGTGCCTTCGCGACCTGCGACTCGATCCAGAGCCCACCCTTGTCGGTGCGGGGATTATCGCCCGTCCAGAACCCGCCGCACTCGACCGTGCCGGTCTTCGACGCGAGCGGGGCGAAGCGAGTGTCGCCACTGGACTTCCAGTCGACGTACTCGATGTCGAGCCACTCCTGCGGGTCCTGCGACTGGTCGTAGCGGTCGAGGACGACGTAGCCGGTCTCCTCGAGCAGGGCGGACTTGATGTATGCCATGGGTGGCTCCTCGTGTCGTACGGGCGCGTACCGTTTTTCCATGCCCGACTGAGGGTTACCTTACCTTTT
>DATMFQ010000054.1:0-28249 GCA_035556075.1 Microbacteriaceae bacterium
TCGGAGGGGCTGACGGGAATCGAACCCGCGCTGTCTGCTTGGGAAGCAGAAGTTCTGCCATTGAACTACAGCCCCGCGGCACCGCGAAGCGGTGCGCCCCGACAGTCTAGCTAGTCTGGTCGCGTGCTGCTGTCTGACCGCGATATCCGCGCCGAGCTCGACGCCGGTCGCATTGGCCTCGACCCGCTCGATGTGAGCATGGTGCAGCCGTCGAGCGTCGACGTGCGACTCGACCGCTGGTTCCGGCTCTTCGACAACCACAAGTACGCGCACATCGACCCCTCGCAGCCGCAGGAGGAGCTCACGCGGCTCTTCGAGGTCGACCCAGACGATTCCTTCATCCTGCACCCGGGTGAGTTCGTCCTCGGCTCGACGTACGAGATGGTGAGCCTGCCCAACGACGTCGCGGCGCGCCTGGAAGGCAAATCGAGCCTTGGCCGCCTGGGGCTCCTCACGCATTCGACCGCTGGCTTCATTGATCCGGGCTTCTCGGGGCATGTCACGCTCGAGCTCGCGAACGTCGCCACCCTGCCGGTGAAGCTCTGGCCCGGGATGAAGATCGGGCAGCTCTGCTTCTTCCGCACGAGCTCACCCGTGGAGCATGCGTACGGCACGGGGCCGAACGCGAACCGCTACCAGGGCCAGC
This sequence comes from Microbacteriaceae bacterium, assembly GCA_035556075.1. Taxonomy (GTDB): domain Bacteria; phylum Actinomycetota; class Actinomycetes; order Actinomycetales; family Microbacteriaceae; genus 73-13. The sequence continues at coordinate 647 of DATMFQ010000054.1, forward strand.
GTGGGCCGACCGCGAGCCGCTCCTGGCAGGGTTTCCACCGCACCGATATCCCACGCGACTGAGCCGGCGCCCCCGGTCGAGTCGCGCCGGCTCAGAGCGCGATTCGTCGCACGATCGCGCTCAGCGCGGCGATCTCCTCGGGCTGCAGACCGGCGAACTGCTGCGCGTGGACCTCAGCGAGGATCACGGCTCCCTGCTGGCTGAGCCGCTGCCCCGTGTCGGTCGGCACGACCTGCTTGACGCGCCGATCGGTGGGACTCGGAAGACGCTGCACGAGTCCCGCCTGCTCGAGTCGGTCGACGAGGCCGACGATCCGGCTGGGATCGAGCCGGAGCACCTGGGAGAGCTCGCGCTGCGATGGCGGGGGCGAGACCGTCGAGAACGACAGCACCATGTACTCCTGGATGCTGATGCCGAGCGGCTCCACGGCCGCGTTCGCGGTCTCCGTGGTGAGCACGCCGGCACGGCTGAGCAGGAAGGCGAAGTTCTCGCCCAGACCGGAGGCCAGCAGTCGTCGAGCGTCCTTGCGGTGCGGCGCTGCTGGGCGGGTGGGGTTGGGGGAAGGCATTCGGCTCACCTGTGATCGATGCAGATTGCAATTAATGACAAAATCAATAATACTGTCTCGCGCACATCGCCCGCGTGAGGAGCTGAACGACCGATGGCCCGGCTGAACGATATCGGAGTGAGCGCTCCGACGACCTCGGACAGCGCCCGATGGGTGGCGGGGCGCCGGTCGTGAGTGGGCTCGGCAAGGGCCTCGGTATCGCACTGCAGGCGGGGATCGCCGCCGTGCTGCTCCTGCTGGCATGGCAGCTCGCACATGGGATCGGCGCGTTCCCGGCAGCCGTGCCGAGCCCGATCGATGTGGGGCGGGCCGCCGGAGACCTGCTCGGTTCCTCGCGATTCTGGACGGCGGTGGGCCAGACCTTGTCAGTGGCCCTCATCGGATGGGCGATCGCCGCGGTGATCGGAGTGTTGCTCGGGATGCTCATCGGCACGATCCCGTTGCTCGAGCACGCCTCGTCCGTCCTCGTCGAGTTCGGTCGGTCGTTCCCGATGGTCGCCATCCTGCCGATCGTCATTCTCATCATGGGAGCGAACGCGCGGATGGAGATCTTCCTGGTCGCACTGAGCTGCTTCTGGCCGGTGCTCGTCCAGACCATCTACGGTGTGCGGCGGCTCGACCCGGCGGTGGTCGATACGGTTCAGGTCTTCCGGATCCCGACGCTGCTCCGCGTACGCCGGGTGCTGCTTCCCGCCGCGATGCCGTTCATCTCGACTGGGCTCCGGGTCGCCTCCTCGATCGCGATCCTCGTGGCGATCGGGATCGAGATTCTCAGTCAGACCCCCGGCATCGGACGGCAGATCACGCTCGCGCAGGAGACCGCCCACTGGGACGTGGCCTTCGCCTACCTGTTCTTCGCCGGCCTCCTCGGTTGGGCCATCGCCGGCGGGCTGTCCGCCGCCGAGTCGCGCGCCTTGCGCTGGAACCGCCGGAGGGAGGGATGATGCTCCGCCTCCCCGCCGCCCGATGGATCGTGCTCCTGGCACCGCCGGCGCTCGTGCTGGTGCTGTGGTGGTTCCTTTCGGCTGCGAGCACCTCGGTGTTCTTCCCGCCGCTGTCGAAGGTCCTCGACGCGCTCGTCCGCGACCTCATGAACGGTGTTCTTCCCGCCGCGGCACTGTTCTCACTGGGCAACCTCTTCGCCGGTCTCGTCATCGCGACGGCCGTCGGCATCGGTTTCGGCCTGCTCATCGGCGAGACCGAGCGACTGCGCCTCAGTCTCGAGCCGCTCATTCACTTCGCCCGATCCATTCCTCAGGTGGCGCTCGTGCCGCTGGTCGTCGGCGCATTCGGGCTTGGCGCCGGACCGAAGATCGCCACGATCGCGCTCGCAGCGGTTTGGCCGATCCTGCTCAATACCATCGATGGCGTCCGCGGAGTCGATCCCTCGATCCGCCGGGTCTCACGTGCCTATCGGATCCCCGCGCTGCTGCACTTCCGCCGGGTGGTGCTCCCGGCCGCGATGCCACAGATCGCCGCCGGCATCCGGGTCGCACTGCCGATCGGGGTGACCGTGATGGTCGTCAGCGAGCTCTTCGCGGCGAACCAAGGGCTCGGGTACTACATCCTGCACAGTGCCAGCAAGTTCATGCTCCCGGAGACCTGGGCGGGCGCGCTGCTCGTCGGCCTGATCGGCTACGCGCTCGCGCTGCTGTTCATCGTCGTGGAGCGCCGGGCGCTGGGCTGGTACTTCCGTTCGGGTGCCAAGTGACGTCGGGATCGGGAGTTCAAGGGATGCAGGCGAACAACGGAAGCGAGGTCGCGCGATGACGCAGGATGACGAGGCGCTGCTGCGGGTAACCGGCCTAACGATGACGTATGGCACCGGGGAGAAGGCCAATCGCATCATTGCGGGCCTGGACCTCGCGGTCCGGGCAGGCGAGTTCGTCTCGATCGTCGGTCCGTCCGGCGTCGGCAAGACGACGCTGCTGCGCTGTCTGTCAGGACTGCTGACCCCGACCGCCGGGGAGATTCGCATCGTCGATGAACTCGTCACGGGCCCGCATCCGGACATCGCCGTCGTGTTCCAGGACTACAGCCGCTCGCTGATGCCCTGGATGACCACGCTCGACAACGTCGCCTTCCCGTTGCAGGGCCGGGGTGTGGGGCGGACCGAGCGGGCCGCGGCCGCGGCGACCTACCTCGAGGCGGTCGGCCTCAAGGGGCAGGGCGCCAAGTATCCCTGGGAGATGTCCGGTGGCATGCAGCAGCGGGTCGCGATCGCTCGGGCGCTCGCGTACCAGGCGCGCATTCTGCTCATGGACGAGCCCTTCGCCTCCGTCGATGCCCAAACCCGGTTCGACCTCGAGGATCTCGTGATCGACCTCCACGCCAATCTCGGCGTGACCATCCTCCTGGTCACCCATGACATCGACGAGGCGCTGTACCTCGCCGACCGCGTCGTCGTCATCGCCGAGAAGCCTGCGACGGTCGTCGACGTGATCGAGACCGGGTTCGGCGCCCAGCGCGACCAGGTCGCCACGAAGGCCGATCCGCGCTTCTCCGAGGCGCGAGCCAGGATCCTCAACCGACTTCGAGTGCAGTGACCCACAGCAAGAAGAAAGGCAGTACCACCATGAATGCAAAACGTCGTTTCGGGCTCGTCGGCAAGGTTGCCGCCGGGCTCGGTGTCGCGGCGCTGCTCGCGGCGTGCGCTCCCGGCGAAGCCCCTGAGCCCGGCGCCACTGCGGCACCAAGCGGTGAGCTCACCCCGCTTCGGATCATCGTCGCCCCGATCCAGTACGAGCCGGCCTACCTGGCGCTCCAGGAGGGTTACTTCGAGGAGGCGGGGCTCGACGTCGAGATCGTCACCGGTGCCGACGGTGCCGCGAACGCGGCCCGCGTGCTCGGCGGCGATGCCGAGTTGACCATCAGCTCGTGGACCGCGATGGTGAGCTCGACCGCGAGCGGGGTCGAGATGAAGGTCGTGATGGGCAACGGGCTCATCGCCGCCGACCAGGTCACCTCCGGCATCCTTGTGCGCGAGGACAGCGACATCAAGACGGTCGCCGACCTCGCCGGTCGGACGGTCGCCATCCAGAGCCCCGGCACCGGGACCGACATTCCGCTGCTCGTCGCCGCGGAGGATGAGGGGATCGACCCCGACAGTATTTCGCTGGCGAACATCCCGTACGCGGCCATGCAGACGGCGCTCGAAGAGGGCCAGGTCGACGCGGCCTTCCCCTCGTCGCAGTTCTTCTTCCAGATGGTCGACGCCGGATACCGCGTGATCTCGACCCCGTCGAGCCAGTACATGGCCGGACAGCCGGCGACCCTCTGGGCCGCACAGTCCCAGTGGCTTGAGGCGAATGCGGAGACCGCGGCGGCGTTTGTCACGGCGATGACCCGCGCGATCGAGTTCTACACCGCGAACCCCGAGGCGGCTCGCGCGGTCAACGCCGAGGTCTCGGGCATCTCGATCGACGAGGTCCCGACCCGCATGGCCGTGATGCAGGCCGAGATCGAGGTCGGCCCGGCCGGCGACATGCTGGGCTACCTCGAGCGCTTCGGCGTGGTCCCCAACCCGCTGCCGCTCGATCAGATCCTCTGGGTCGACGCGCCGCGTCGATAGTCGGAAGCACGGGAGGAGGAGGCGTTGCAGATGGACGAAGCACGAGTGGTGATCACCCGGCCCGGGGTCGACCCGGCGACGGTCGTCGGCAAACCTCCTCCTCCACCGCTGCGGCACGAGGTGGTCGCGCTCGAGGGCATGATGCTCGAGCGCGACGCCGCGGTCGTGCTGCGTGACGGCACGCGGATCTATGTCGACATCTACCGGCCGGCGGTCGACGCCGTCGATCTCCCGGTCCTCCTCGGCTGGGGTCCGTACGGCAAGCACTGGGTCTCCGAGCGCACGTTCACCGGCTCCGAGGTCGATCCGGCCTGGATCTCTCCGTTCACCGGATTCGAGGCTCCGGACCCGCGCTACTGGTGCGGGCACGGCTATGCAGTCGCGTTCGCCGACCCCCGTGGCCTCTGGCACAGCGAGGGCGACTTCTCGCACAACGGTCCGCAGGAGCGGGACGATCTCTACGACACGATCGAGTGGCTCGGCTCCCGCGAGTGGTCGAACGGGAGCGTGGGCATGCTCGGCGTCTCCTATCTCGCCGGCAGCCAGTATCAAGCCGCCGCCGCCCATCCTCCGTCGCTCAAGGCGATCAGCCCTTGGGAGTGCTTCGGGGATTGGTACCGCGAGTTCGCGACCCATGGCGGGATCCCGGAGACCGGCTTTCGACCTCGCGTCACGACGAACATCTCCTACGGGCTATCCCGCACCGAGAACACGGCGGCGAACCTCTGGGCGCACCCGCTCAACGACTGGTACTACGAGGACAAGTACGGCCGATTCGACGAGATCGACATCCCCGCGTACGTGGTCGCCTCCTGGAGCGATCACGGCCTGCACTCACGGGGCACCCTCGATTTCTTCGCCCAGATCCGCTCCGAGCACAAATGGCTCGAGGTGCATGGGCAGAAGAAGTGGTCGTACTTCTACCGTCCGGACAACATGGAACGCCAGCGGGTCTTCTTCGACACCTTTCTCAAGGGTCAGGAGCGGGGCATCGAGGCCTGGCCGCGGGTGCAGGTCGAGGTGCGGGACACCGGCGACCCCGCCGACTCGACCTGGCGGGAGCTGCCCGACTGGCCGCTGCCGGAACGGGTGCGCGAGCTGCACCTCGACGTGGAGACCGGGCGCCTCCTGGACGCTCCGGCGCCGACCGCGGCGAGCGCCTCATTCGACCCCGTCGCTGGCTCCTTCAATCTCTCGTACACCTTCGCCGAGGACACCGAGCTGATCGGGCCGATGGCCCTGCGCCTCTGGCTCGCGACCGAGATAGCGACGGATGCCGACGTCTTCGTCGCCCTGCGCAAGCTCGGCGCCGACGGTAGGGAGGTGCTCTTCCCCTTCAACTCGCTCTTCCACGACGGCCCGGTCGCGCTCGGCTGGCTGCGGGCGAGCCACCGGGCCCTCGACCGCACGCGCTCGTCCGAGCTTGTCCCGTTCCACCCGCACACAGGGGAGGAGTTGCTCGTACCGGGCGAGCCCGTGGAGCTCGAGATCGAGATCTGGGCCTCGGGGACGCGTTTCCGCGCGGGCGAGCAGCTCGTGCTCACCCTCCAGGGCCGCGACTACATCAAGCGCCCACCGGCCGAGGGCGTGCCGCCCCTCCAGATCCTTCACGAGGAGCTGCGCAATGAGGGAGCATGGACCGTGCTGAGCGGCCCGGAGCACCCGTCGGCGCTCCTGGTGCCTGGAGAGCCTGCCTAGCCCGAGGCTCGTTGAGCGCCCAGCGCGTCAGCTGGGCGCTCAGCCGAGTCGCTCGTGCTTCGGCAGTCGGACGAAGAGGAGCATGATGAGGCCGATGAGGAGCACGAGCCCGATGCCGAGGACGCCGTAGACGATGCCGCCGAACCAAGCGAGGAAGAGCGACCACGCCAGCGGCGAGAGGAAGCTCGCGACCCGGCCGGTCGTCGCGTAGAGCCCGAAGATCTCGCCCTGCATCGAGGGCGGCGTCACGCGGGTGAGCAGGCCACGGCTGGCCGCCTGGGCCGGGCCGACGAATGCGCTGAGCACGAGCCCGCAGATCCAGAACACGATGGTCCCGAGGTCGCGGAGGACGAAGACGGCGAGCGCCATGGCGACGAGGCCGATGAGCATCGCCACGATGAGGCGCTTCGGGCCGATCCGGTCGTCGATGCGGCCCGCGAGGATCGTGGAGACCCCGGCGACAAGGTTCGCCGCGAGGCCGAAGATCATCACCTCGATGGTGCTGAAGCCGAAGCCCTGCGCGGCGAGGATCGCGCCGAAGGCGAAGACCCCCGCGAGGCCGTCCCGGTAGACGGCCGCGGCGAGGAGGAACCAGAAGGTGGAGCGCGCCTCCTTGAACAGGCGTACCAGGTCCTTGGCGAGGACGACGTACGAGCTGAAGAAGCCGACGCGCTTCGCCTCGGCGTAGGCGGGCGACTCCGGCACGTTCCGGAACATGGGGATCGCGAAGACGATCGTCCACACGGCGCAGACGACCGCGACGAGCTGGTAGGCCAGCGCTTGGTCGCTCCCGATGCCGAAGAGGATGGGGATGCAGACGATGAGCGCGACGACGCCGCCGAGGTAGCCGAGGCCCCAGCCGAGCCCGGAGACACGGCCGACCGTGGCGGGGGTCGAGACCTCGCCGAGCATTGCGTAGTAGCTCACGTTGCCGATCTCGCTGACGACAGCGGCGATCGCCACGGCGATCGCGCCGAACCAGAAGTAGCGCGGGTCCGCCTCCACGAAAAAGAGGGCGAACTGGATGAGCGCGATGGCGATCGTCGCGCCGATGATCCACTTCTTCTTGTTGCCGCGCGCGTCGGCCTGCTGCCCGAGAACGGGCGCGAGCACGAGGATGAGGATCCCGGCGGCGAAGTTGGCCCAGCCCCACCATTCCGACAGGTCGGTCAGGCCCTGGCAGTAGGCGGTGTCGAGGTACTCGCTGCTCGCGCAGCTCATCCAGGTGCCGTCGGGGAGCTGCCCGGTGGCGGCGACGGCCGGGTCGAGGAAGTGCCGCGAGGTGAGGTAGAGCGACACCCAGACGAAGGTGAGGATGACGGTGTTGAAGGGCTGCAGCGCCCAGTCCCACATCGCCCATGACCAGACGACCTTCTTGCTGGGCGCCGCCTCGCCGAGCCCCCGGCCGATCGGGCCGAGCGCCCCCGTCCGCATGGTCGGGCGTAGCGGGGTGGCGTCGTCGCCGGCGTCGCTCATGCGCTCAACCTAACCACGGGAGGTGAACGACGGGTAGCGCGAATCCGGGCACCCGTCGATTAGCTGGGCTGAACCCCCGTGCAGTTGTTGGTGATGGCCAAGCGACGGCGGTGCGGGCACCATGTGGGCATGTCCGACAAGCTGCCCGAACGACGCACCCTGCGGCCCAACTCGCTCGGTGTCGCCGCCATCGTGTTCCTCATCATCGCCACGGTCGCCCCGCTGGGCGGTGCGATCTCGGCACTGCCGCTGACGTTCGGCCTCGGCACCGGGGGCGGGACGCCGCTGGCCTTCGCGATCGTCGCCGCTGTCCTCATCATCTTCACCTTCGGCTACATCGCGATGAGCCGCCACATCACCAGCGCCGGCGGCTTCTACGTGTATATCGGCAAGGGGCTGGGTCAGCGGATGGCCCGTGCGGCCGGCTATGTCGCATTCATCTCCTACAACGTGTTTCAGATCGCGCTGTGGGGCGTGTTCGGATTCTTCGGCAACGTCTTCACCTCCATGACGTTCGGCTTCGAGGTGCCGTGGATCCTGTGGGTCCTGATCGGCATCCTCGTGATGGGGCTGCTGGGCTACTTCGACATCAACGTCAGCAGTCGGGTGCTCGCGGTCGCGGTGATCCTGGAGGTGGCGATCATCTTCGCGATGAACATCGCGATCCTCGTGCAGGGCGGCGCGGAGGGCATCAACTTCCGGTCGTTCACGATCGCCGAGTTCAGTGCCGGCACGCCGGCGATCGGCCTGATGTTCGCGTTGCTGCTGTTCATCGGCTTCGAGGCGACGGCGATCTACGCGGAGGAGGCGCGGGAGCCGCGCCGCACCATCCCGCGCGCGGCGATCATCTCGGTGCTCGTCATCGCGGTGTTCTACATGTTCACCTCCTGGGCGCTCGCGCTGGCGTGGGGCGTGAGCGAGTCGGGGGCGATCGCGATCGCCGACCTCGGTGGGTTCACGCTCGGCGCGGCGGCGATGTACCTCGGGGAGTGGAGCGTGCCGGTGATGATGATCCTCTTCGTCTTCAGCACCTTCGCGACGAACCTTGGATTCCACAACGCGATTGCCCGGTACCAGTTTTCGCTCGCCCGCGACGGCTGGGCGCCGCGCGCGCTCGCAAAGGTGCACCCGAAGCACCAGTCGCCGTTCATCGCGAGCATCACCCAGACGGTGATCGCCGCGATCGTGACCGTCATCTTCTTCTTCAGCGGGGCGGACCCGTTCGCGGACATGTTCGTGTGGCTCATCGCGCTCGGCGGCCTCGGCCTCATCGCGCTCATGGCGGCGACGTCGGTATCGGTGGTGGTCTACTTCTGGCGTACCCGCCGAGAGCGCGGGATCTGGAGCACCAAGATCGCGCCGGTCATCGCCGCGATCGTGCTCGCCGCCGAGGTCGTCCTGCTCGTCGTCAACTGGGATGTGCAGACGGATGGCGCCGGCGGCGTCGTGCCCTACCTGCCGTGGCTGCTGCTGGCGGCGGCGGTCGCCGGGTTTGCCTGGAGCACCCGCGGGCGCCGACCGGCCTGGTTGGATGAATCGGCGCCGGATACCCGCGACACGGTCAAGGACGAGGTGGCCAGTTGAGCGGCGCGGGGCGGCTGGAGGTCGTCGAGGTACCGGCCGCGTCGGCTCGGGCGGTGCAGCTCCGGACCGGGGACCGCTTGCGCGTCATCGACGTCGAGGGGAGCCAGGTCGCCGATCTGGTCGCCTTCGCCGCCGAGGACCCGGACGAGTACCTCGCGCAGGCCTCTACGCGGGTCATGCTCGAGCGCACGAAGGTGCGGGTCGGGGATCAGCTGTTCTCGAATCGGATGCGCCCGTTGTTGACGATCGTCGAGGACACCGTCGGGGTGCACGACATCGAGTTTCCCCCGTGCAGCACTCGGGTCTATGAGCTCATGTTCGATGTGCATGGGCGCACGGGGTGCCGGGAGCACCTGGCGGGCGCGCTCGAGCCGTTTGGGGTCGCTGCGGAGCGGGTCACGGACCCGTTCAACGCATTCATGCACACGCGCGATATGCAGATCCTGTTGCCGACCAGCCGGGCCGGCGACTACGTCGAGCTGCGGGCGGAGCGCGACCTGCTCGTCGCGGTCTCGGCGTGCGCGGGCGACATGAACGACTGCAATGCCGGGCGCCTCACGGACATCCGGCTCGAGGTCCGGCGCGCCGGCTGAGCGGGTGACCTGAGCGTGGCTGCTCAGCGGGCGACCGCGCTCGCCTCCGGGACGGTGCGCACCCAGCTGTCGGCGAGCTCCTCGGCAAAGCGGAGGAATGCCAGGGCCGCGGGATCGTGGTTGTCCCGTTTGCGTGCGACGACGGCCGTCGCGGGGCTGGCGTCGCGCAGCCGCACGAATCGCACCCCGGGGTGCTGGAAGTAGCGGGTGCCGCTGGCGGGGGCGGTGTCGACTCGACCGAGGTAGGCGACGGCGTTGAGCCCCTCGGTGACCGAGCCCATCTCGGGCTCAGTCCTGGCGGGGCCGCCGAGCACTTCGGAGCAGTCCCAGTAGGTGCGCCACCGCTCGTGGATGTCGCGGTGCCCGGCGACGAAGCGTTCGTCGGCGAGGTCGGCGAGTGTCAGTTCGCTCGCATCGGCGAGGTCGTGGTTGCGGGGCAGTGTTGCATATCGCGGCTCGTCGAACATGGGGACGAACTCGACGTCGGGCGTGTCGAAGGGCAGGTGCAGGAGTGCGACGTCGACCTCGTCGTCATCGAGGGCGCTGAGCTGATTGGTCATGCTGAGCTCGGTGAACTCCAGCCGAACCCCGCCGATGGCTTCGCGGAAGCCCCCGATGAGCAGCGGGGTGAGCTCCCCGAGGCCGGCGCCGAAGACGCCGATCCGCAGGATGCCGGTGCCGCGCCTGACGAGTGCGGCCATGTCCCGCTCGAGCTCGCCGACCTGCGCGAGGACGAGTTGTGCTTGCGCGATGAACGCCTCGCCGGCCGCGGTGAGCTGGATGGGGCTGTGGTCCCGCCGGAACAGGGTGGAACCGAGCTCACGTTCGAGTTTCGCGATCTGCTGGCTGAGCGCCGAGGTGGTCACCCAGGCGCGTGCCGCTGCACGCCCGAAGTGCCGTTCTTCGGCCAGGAGCCAGGCGTACCGGAGCTGGCGCAGTTCCATCGCACCTCCGCACGCCGGTGTGAGCAGTCGCGCTGATGCTAGCGGAATTCGTCACCGTCCCGCCGCTGATCGTGATGGTCCCGGCGCATTCCTGCCACTCGCTGGTCGCCAGAAGTTTGCCACCTGAAAGTTGAGTGCGGGTGGCTCAAGCTGAGTTGACAGCGGGCCACGCAGTCGTAAACTTGAGTGCAAGCGGCTCAACCCGAGTCCCGGCCCTGCGGGCCGAGGCGAGCCGGGCAGGCTTCACACCACCAATCTAGGAGACCCCACATGTCACGAGCAGTCGGTATCGACCTCGGCACGACCAACTCGGTCGTCAGCGTCCTCGAGGGCGGCGAGCCCACCGTCATCGCGAATGCGGAGGGGCTGCGGACGACTGCGTCCGTCGTCGCCTTCACGAAGGACGGGGAGGTGCTCGTCGGCGAGACCGCGAAGCGCCAGGCCGTCACGAACGTCGACCGGACGATCGCCTCCGTCAAGCGCCACATGGGCACCGATTGGAAGCAGGACATCGACGGCAAGGCATACACGCCGCAGGAGCTGTCGGCCCGCATTCTGCAGAAGCTCAAGCGGGACGCCGAGCAGTACCTCGGTGAGCCCGTCACGGACGCCGTCATCACCGTGCCCGCGTACTTCAACGACGCGGAGCGGCAGGCGACGAAGGAGGCCGGCGAGATCGCGGGCCTCAACGTGCTCCGTATCATCAACGAGCCGACCGCCGCGGCCCTCGCCTACGGGCTCGACAAGGGCAAGGAGGATGAACTCATCCTCGTCTTCGACCTCGGCGGCGGCACCTTCGACGTGTCCCTCCTCGAGGTCGGTAAGGACGAGGACTTCTCGACGATCCAGGTCCGGGCGACCGCCGGCGACAACCGCCTCGGCGGCGACGACTGGGACCAGCGCCTCGTCGAGCACCTCATCAAGCGATTCAAGGACGCCACGGGCGTCGACGTCTCGGGTGACAAGATCGCGCTGCAGCGCCTCAAGGAGGCCGCGGAGCAGGCGAAGAAGGAGCTGTCCTCGCAGACGAGCGCGAGCATCCAGCTGCCCTACCTCTCGCTCACCGAGAACGGCCCGGCGAACCTCGACGAGACGGTGACCCGCGCGCAGTTCGAGCAGATGACCTCCGACCTCCTCGACCGCACGAAGCGGCCCTTCGAGGACGTCATCAAGGAGGCCGGCGTCAAGGTCGGCGACATCGCGCACGTCGTCCTCGTCGGTGGCTCGACCCGCATGCCCGCCGTGACCGAGCTCGTCAAGCAGCTCACCGGCGGCAAGGAGCCGAACAAGTCGGTCAACCCGGACGAGGTCGTCGCCGTCGGCGCCGCGCTGCAGGCCGGCGTCCTCAAGGGCGAGCGCAAGGACGTCCTCCTCATCGACGTCACCCCCCTCTCGCTCGGCATCGAGACGAAGGGCGGGATCATGACGAAGCTCATCGAGCGCAACACCGCGATCCCGACGAAGCGCTCCGAGACGTTCACGACCGCCGACGACAACCAGCCCTCGGTGGCGATCCAGGTCTTCCAGGGTGAGCGCGAGTTCACTCGGGACAACAAGCCGCTCGGCACCTTCGAGCTCACCGGCATCGCCCCGGCCCCCCGCGGCGTGCCGCAGGTCGAGGTCACCTTCGACATCGACGCGAACGGCATCGTGCACGTCTCGGCGAAGGACAAGGGCACCGGCAAGGAGCAGTCGATGACGATCACCGGCGGCTCCGCCCTGTCGAAGGACGACATCGACCGGATGATCAAGGAGGGCGAGGAGCACGTCGCCGAGGACAAGGCCCGCCGCGAGGCGGCCGAGGTCCGCAACGGCGCCGAGAGCCTCGTCTACACCGTCGAGAAGCTCATCGCCGACAACGACGACAAGCTCCCGGACGAGGTGAAGACCGAGGTCCAGGCCGATGTCGACGCGCTGAAGTCCGCGCTCGAGGGCACCGACGAGGACGCCGTCAAGGCGGCCTACGAGAAGCTGACCGCCTCCCAGGGCAAGCTCGGTGAGGCGATCTACTCGGCCGGTGGCTACGACGCCGCGGCGGCGCCGGAGGGCGATGACGCGACGAATGCGGGGGCCGACGCGAGCGACGAGGACATCGTCGACGCGGAGGTCGTGGACGAGGACGACAAGCAGTCCTGATGGCTGACGACATTGTGAACCCCGACCACACGGGCGATGTCGGCGGGCCGGACGATGAGCGCCAGGCGGCGGCCGAGCAGGCCGCCGCCAAGGCGGACCGCGAGGGACTGAGCGAGGCCGATCGTGCGATTCTCGACGAGGCCGCCGCGGAGGCGGAGGTCGATCTCGTCGCGGAGTATCGCGACCGGGCGGCCCGTGCCGAGGCCGAGCTCGTCAACTTCCGGGCGCGCGTCGAGCGTGACCGGCAGGTCAACCGCGACGCGACGGTCGCGGACGTCCTGCGATCGGTGCTGCCCGCATTCGATGATCTCGACCGTGCCGAGGCCAACGGCGACGTGCCGGAGGGCTCCGCCCTCGAGCTCGTCGTGCAGAAGCTGCGCGCGGGGTTCGAGCGCTACGGCCTGCAGCGGGTCGGCGTCGTCGGCGAGCCCTTCGACCCGAATGTCCACGAGGCGCTCATGCAGCTCGAGGTCGACGGTGTCGAGGGCCAGGTCATCCACGAGGTCGTGCAGCCCGGCTACCTCATCGGCGAGCGCGTCGTGCGCGCCGCGAAGGTCGCCGTCGCGGTGCCGAAACCGGAGTAGTCCATGGCCAGTCAGGATTGGCTCGAGAAGGACTTCTACGCGACACTCGGGGTCGCCAAGGACGTCTCGGACGCGGAGCTGAAGAAGGTCTACCGGAAGCTGGCCCGGCAGCACCATCCGGACTCGAACCCGGGGGACGCGGCCGCGGAGGCGCGCTTCAAGGAGATCTCTGAGGCGTACTCGGTGCTCTCCGATGCGGACAGCCGACGCGAGTACGACCAGCTCCGGGCGCTCGGCGCCGGCGGTGCACGGTTTGCCCCGGGCGGCTCGGGCGCTGGGAGCTTCGAGGACCTGCTGGGCGACCTCTTCGCCAATCGGGCGCGCTCGAGCGGGCACGGCGGCGAATTCGACGACCTGCTCGGCGGGCTCTTTGGCGGCGGTGCGGGCGCGCGCGGCGGTTTCGGCCACCGCGGCCCCGTCCGCGGTGCCGACTACACCGCCTCGACGACGCTCGACTTCCAGACCGCGATCAACGGCGAGACCGTCCGGCTGCAGGGTCCAAGCGGCAAGCCGATCAACGTGAAGATACCCGCCGGTGTCGCCGACGGCCAGAAAATCAAGCTCCGCGGGAAGGGCCAGCCCTCGCCGAACGGCGGCGAGCCAGGCGACCTCGTCCTCACCGTCACGGTGAAGCCGCACCCCGTCTATACCCGGGAAGGCATGAACCTTCGCGTCATCGTCCCTGTCACCTTTGTGGAGGCCGCGCTCGGTGCGACCATCGAGGTGCCGACGCTGAGCGGCGAGCGGGTCAAGGTGAAGGTCGCACCCGGGACGCCGAATGGCCGCACGCTGCGCATCAAGGGCAAGGGCGTGCAAACCACCAAGGGCACCGGTGATCTCCTCGCTGAGCTCCAGGTCGCGGTGCCGTCCCACCTGAGTGGCAAGGCGGCGGACGCTCTCCGCGCATTCGCCGCGACCTTGCCGGACGAGTCCCCGCGCGACGAACTCTTCGCGAAGGCCGCGGGGAGGTAGCCCGACATGGACGAGCGCACGCCGGTCTTCGCGATCCAGGCCGCCGCTGACCTCGCGGGCATGCACCCGCAGACGCTGCGGCAGTATGACCGGCTCGGGCTCGTCTCGCCGAAGCGCACCGCGGGCCAGTCGCGGCGCTACTCGCTGCGCGATGTCGCCCAGCTCCGGGAGATCGCCCGGCTCAGCGCCGAGGGCCTCAACCTCGCCGGCATCCAGCGGATCCTCGAGCTCGAGCGTGAGGTCGCGACGCTCGCCGCCCGCGTCCGCGAGCTCGAGGCGACGCTCGCCGACGAGCTGCTCAATCGGCCGGGCCGCCGGGTCTTCGCCGCCGGCGCCGAGGGGGAGGTCATCAGCGTGCACCGCGGCACCCGCGTGAAGCGCTCGAACGCCGTCGTGCTCTGGCACGCCCACCGCCAGCCCCGCGGCGACTGAGTCCGCTGCTCAGCGCTGCTCAGCGGCGCTGTATGGCCGTGTAATCGGCGAGGTACTGGCGGGGCAGCCATTCACCGAAACTACGGCGGGCGAGGCAGGCCTCTGGTGTCGCGCAGCCGATCTGGGGGTCGTAGGCCGCATAAGCGATGAACACGGCGATCTTTCGGGCGAGCTCGGCGTCCGGGATGTTCCAGTCGCGGTAGCGGACCCCGTAGCCCTGCGCGACGTCGAGGATCGCGGCGAGCTCGGCGTCGGCGTCCGCGGCGAGCGCGATCGTCGTGCCGATCGCCTGGTGATCGGGATGATCGCCGTCGGCCCCGACGGCGTACCCGGGCAGGTGGGCGAGGACGCGGATCGTCCGGTAGGCATGGACGAGCTCGAGCGCCGTCGCCACGAGCTGGTCTCGGGTGACCGCCGCCCCGGTATCGATGGTGGTCATGACGGAGATCGTGCCGTCGAGGAGCATCGGCAGGCTCTGATAGCCGGTCGCGGCGAAGCCCCCGGCGTCGAGGCCGCCGTCGGGGAGCCGAAGGAAGAAGAGCGTGATCCGTCGGTCGTCGCTCGGCCAGGTCGCCGTGACGGTGAGACCGCTGCGCAGCCTCACCGTCTCATCGGTCCAGGGGCCCGACCGGCCGCGGAGTTGGTCGTAGGCGACCCGGATCCCGGCCTCCCGCGATGTCGCGTACTCGGGGCCGCGCCCGGCGTCCGATCCCGTGGCGAAGAAGGTGCGCAGACAATGCCCCGCGTCGAGCTCCTGTGGCAGCGCGGGACTGCCGAAGAGGAGGTCGTCGTCGAAGTGCGCCCAGAACGAGAGCACGTCGCCTCGCGGACAGTCGGGGTCGATGTACTGCATGGGCGACTCGAACGCGGGTGCATCCGGCTCGGCGATCACGTGGGAGACCTCGTCGCACTGCCCGGTGCTGGTGAGGAAGTCGACCGCCGCGGCCTGCTCCTGGGTGAGGGCCGCGAGCTCTCGTGGTCTGGCCTGGTCCGGGCACTGGGTTTCGATCTCCACCATCCGCTCGGCGGTGAGCGAGTTGGCCGGTGGGCGAGTTGGCCGCGGGAGCGGCGGCACAGTCGGGCTCGGGGTGCTCGGCGCCGTCACGACCGGCCCGCTGGCGCCGGCGTCCGCGACCTGCGCCTGGCTGGCGGCGGCGCAGCCAGCCAGCAGCAGCACGACGCAGCCTACGGCGGCCATCATCGGCCCTCGCCGCGGTGTCGACATCCCCACCCCCTGCACGGATTCTACTGCGCCGCGGCGCGCACAGGGCGTTCTCGTGGCGGTCGCGAGAGGATGGCCGCGTGACGGCGAGCTTCCCTCCGGCGGTCTATCTCCTCGTCGCGGGACGGCTGCGGCCGGGCCTCGACGGCGGCTTCACCATCGCGACCCTGCGGCGAGCGCGGGACCTCGCCGCGGCGGGCGCCCGGCCAGTGCTCGTGACGACGGATCCGGGCGCGGATCCCGCGGCGGATCTCGCAGGCTTCCGGGCGCTGGGCCTCGCGGACGACGGGACTCGGCTCATCGGTCTGCGCGACTGGTACCGCGAGCGTGGCGAGGAGATCGAGCTGCCATATGTCGTTGGACGGGTCGACTGGCACCTCGCGGAGGAGCCGGTGGTCCTCCGCTCGGCGGCAGGGGACCGGGAGCTCGCCGGGTTCGGCGCCCTCTACCGGGAATTCATCGCCGACGTCGCGGCGACCGAGCGCGCCGCGACGGGCCTCGCGGCCGCGGTCGTCATCTGCGAGTCGAAGCAGGTCGGGACGCTCCTTGCCGCGGACGCGCACCGCGAGTATGCGCTCATCCACACCGTGCACAGCGCTCACACCTCGGAGCCGTTCGAGCCCGACTCGCCAGTCGATGCGATCTGGGCTGGCTGGTTCGCCGCGCTCGACGGCTTCGACGCGGTGCTCTGGCCCACGGCGGCGCAGCGTCGGGATGCGGCGGTGCGCTTCGGGGAGCGCGAGGGCTGGGCCGTGGTGCCGCACCCCGCGACGCCGGGAGTCGTGGCCAGCGGCGCGCGCGATCCGTGGCGCGTGGTCGTCATCGCCCGCCTCTCGGCGTACAAGCGCGTCGATCACGCACTCCGCGCATTCGTCCCCCTCGATGCGCGCGCCCGGCTCACGGTGTGCGGCGATGGCCCCGAGCTCGAGCGACTGCGCGCGCTCGCTGACAAGCTCGGCATCGCGGACCGGGTGGAGTTCACCGGGGCGACGCCGGACGCCGCTGAGCGGCTCGCGGAGGCAGCAGTGCTCCTGCTGACGAGCCAGTCGGAGGGCCAGTCGCTCGTCGTCCTAGAGGCCCTGAGCCGCGGTTGCCCCGTCGTCGCCTACGACGTGCGGTACGGGCCGGGCGAGATGATCGAGGACGGCGTCTCCGGCTCGCTCGTGTCGTACGGGGACATCGCGGGCCTCACCGCGGCGCTTGGGCGGATCCTCGGCCGCCCCGAGCGCATTGCGACGCTGTCGCGCGGCGCGGTCGCCTGGGCGCAGTCGCGTGGCCCAGAAGTGTCGATGGCCGCGACCGCACTGGCCGTCCGAGGCGCGCTCGCCCGTCGGCACTGAGTCGTCGCAGCGAGGATGTCGCTCGCCGAGTCTGGTATTTGTCGTCGCGGGCGAGTAAACTTGAGTCAGTCCCACTCAAGTTTGATTCCACAAGGAGCAGCATGGCCAATATGCAGGGCGCGCCTCACAGCGACGAGGACGCCAAGAGCGCACTCGAGCAGTACGGCGTCAACCTCACGGAGATCGCCAGGAGCGGCAAGCTCGACCCCGTGATCGGTCGCGACGCTGAGATCCGGCGCGTCTCGCAGGTCCTCACCCGGCGGACCAAGAACAACCCGGTGCTCATCGGCGAGCCCGGCGTGGGCAAGACCGCCGTCGTCGAAGGCCTCGCCCAGCGCATCGTCGCGGGCGATGTCGCCGACTCGCTCAAGGACAAGGAGCTCATCTCGCTTGACCTGGCGGCCCTCGTGGCCGGGGCGAAGTACCGCGGCGAGTTCGAGGAGCGGCTCAAGGCCGTCCTCAAGGAGATCACGGAGTCCGACGGCGGCGTCATCACCTTCATCGACGAGCTGCACACCCTCATGGGCGCGGGCGGCGGCGAGGGCAGCGTCGCGGCGTCGAACATGCTCAAGCCGATGCTCGCCCGCGGCGAGCTGCGCCTCATCGGCGCGACGACGCTCGACGAGTACCGCCAGTACATCGAGGCGGACGCTGCGCTCGAGCGGCGCTTCCAGCAGGTGTACGTCGGTGAGCCGAGCGTCGAGGACACCGTGGCGATCCTCCGCGGCCTCAAGGAGCGCTACGAGGCGCACCACAAGGTCGCGATCGCCGACTCCGCGCTCGTCGCGGCAGCGACCCTGTCGAATCGCTACATCTCCGGCCGCAAGCTCCCGGACAAGGCGATCGACCTCATCGACGAGGCGGCCTCCCGGCTCAAGATGGAGATCGACTCCTCGCCGATGGAGATCGACCAGCTGAAGCGTGCGGTCGATCGGCTCAAGATCGAGGAGCTCGCCCTCAAGAAGGAGAAGGACGAGGCCTCGCGAGAGCGCCTCGCCGCGCTACGCGAGCAGCTCGCCGCGCAGGAGGCGGAGCTCGCCGAGCTGCAGCGCGCGTGGGACGCCGAGAAGGCCGCACTGCACTCCGTCGGGGACCTCAAGACGCAGCTTAACGACGCGCGAATCGAGCTCGACCGCGCCATGCGCGCCGGCGACTACCAGGCGGCGTCGAAGCTCAACTACGAGACGATCCCCGGCCTCGAGTCGCGTATCGCCGACGCCGAGCGCGCCGCCGACAGCGACGCGCCGCGCATGGTCAACGACCAGGTGACGGACGAGGACGTCGCGGCGGTCGTCGCGCAGTGGACCGGTGTGCCGGTCGATCGGCTCACCGAGGGGGAGACGGAGAAGCTGCTCCAGCTTGAGACCGAGCTCGGCAAGCGCGTCATCGGTCAGCGTCGCGCGGTCGCCGCCGTCTCCGAGGCGGTCCGTCGCACGCGGGCGGGCATCTCCGACCCGGGCCGCCCGCAGGGCTCATTCCTCTTCCTCGGCCCGACGGGCGTCGGCAAGACGGAGCTCGCGAAGGCCCTCGCCGCCTACCTCTTCGACGACGAGAAGGCGCTCGTACGCATCGACATGTCGGAGTACGGCGAGAAGCACACCGTGTCACGCCTCGTCGGGGCGCCCCCCGGCTACATCGGCTACGAGCAGGGCGGGCAGCTCACCGAGGCCGTGCGCCGTCGCCCCTACTCGGTCATCCTGCTCGACGAGGTCGAGAAGGCGCACCCCGAGGTCTTCGATGTGCTGCTGCAGGTGCTCGATGACGGCCGGCTCACCGACGGCCAGGGCCGCACGATCGACTTCAAGAACACGATCCT
The DNA here is from genome assembly GCA_035556075.1 of Microbacteriaceae bacterium. Lineage (GTDB taxonomy): Bacteria > Actinomycetota > Actinomycetes > Actinomycetales > Microbacteriaceae > 73-13. The sequence goes on from DATMFQ010000054.1 coordinate 19,583, forward strand.
CATCCTGACGTCGAACCTCGGCAGCCAGTTCCTCGTCGACCAGTCGCTCGACTGGGACGCGAAGGAGCAGGCGGTGCTCGACCTCGTGCAGAAGGCGTTCAAGCCGGAGTTCGTCAACCGCCTCGACGACATCGTCGTCTTTTCCGCGCTGTCGATCGACGAGCTCGGCCAGATCGTGTCGCTGTACATCGATCGCCTCGAGCGACGCCTTGCGGCGCGGCGACTCGTCCTCGGCGTCACGCCCGCGGCACGCACCTGGCTCGCCAATCGCGGGTACGACCCCGTGTACGGCGCGCGCCCGCTCCGGCGGCTCATGCAGCGCCAGATCGACGACGCGCTCGCGCGGGCGCTGCTTGCGGGTGAGATTCGCGACGGCGACACTGTCCGGGTCGACCTGGCGGCGGATGGGGAGTCGCTCACCGTGGACCGGGTGGACTGAGCGGCGCTGGCAAGGCGCATTCCTCGGGACCAGGCGCATTCATCCCGAAATCACCTTGCTTGGCGCAACGCACCTTGCTTCGCGATGAATGCGGCGGGCTCAGAACGGTGCCGCTGAGTCCGCCTCGTCGTCGTCTTCGGCGAGCCGCACGACGACGGGCACGTGGTCGCTCGGCGCCTCGCCTTTGCGCTCCTCGCGGTGGATCTCGGCGTCGATGACGGCCTCGGCCAGTGACGTCGAGGCGAGCAGGAAGTCGATACGCATGCCCTCGTTGCGCGGGAATCGCAGCTGCTGGTAATCCCAGTAGGTGTAGCCCGTCGGCACGAGCGGCCGGACGACGTCCTCGAGCCCAGCGTCCAGCAGCGCCTGGAATGCCGCGCGCTCCGGCGGGGAGACGTGCGTACTCACCCCGACCCGGATGGTCGGGTCACCGCTGTCGGCGTCGCTCGGCGCGATGTTGTAGTCGCCGCCGAGGAGGAGGCCGAGGTGGGGGTCGTCGGCGAGCCAGTCGACGGTGGCGGTGCGCAGTGCCTCGAGCCAGCGCAGCTTGTAGTCGTAGTGCGGGTCACCGAGTGCGCGCCCGTTGGGCACGTAGAGCGACCAGAGGCGGACGCCGCCGCCGACGGTCGCGCCGATGGCGCGGGCTTCGAGGGGCGCGTCGGGGCCGTCGTGCCCTTTCGCGAAGCCCGGCTGCCCGGGGAAACCGATCTCGACGTCCTCGATCCCGATCCGGCTCGCGATCGCGACGCCGTTCCACTGGTTGAGCCCGTGGAGGACGACCTCGTAGCCGGCGTCCTCGAACGCCGCGAGCGGGAACTGCTCGGGCTTGCACTTGATCTCCTGCATCGCGAGCGCGTCGATGTCGGCCCGTTCGAGCCAGTCGACGACGCGGGCGACGCGGGTCCGGATCGAGTTGACGTTCCACGTGGCGATCCGCATGGCTCCCACGGTAGCCGCCGCGCCCGACGGTTACGCTGAGTCGCGTGACCGACCGCGACCAGCTCATCGACTACATCAAGGAGCTCGCCGTCTTCCACGGCGACTTCACGCTGACGAGCGGGCGGCGGGCGAGCTACTACATCGATCTCCGCCGCATCAGCCTCGACCACCGGGTCGCGCCGCTCATCGGCCGGGTCATGATCGACCTCATCCGGGACATCCCCGATGTGTCGGCGGTCGGCGGGCTGACGATGGGGGCCGACCCGATTGGTGCGGCGATCCTCCACCAGGGTGCCGCGACCGGCTACCCGGTCGACGCATTCGTCGTCCGCAAGGAGCCGAAGGACCACGGTCGCGGCCGACAGGTCGAGGGCCCGGACCTCACCGGCAAGCGCGTCATCGTCGTCGAGGACACCTCGACGACGGGTGGTTCGCCGCTCAAGGCGATCCAGGCGCTCGAGCGGGCGGGGGCGGTCGTTGCCGCGGTCGCCACGGTGGTGGACCGCGCCACCGATGCCGCCGACGTCATCCGCGCGGCCGGGTACGAATACCGCTACGCCATCGGCCTCGACGATCTGGGCTTGACTCCCCAGTGATCGGCGTGGGCCCGTGGCAGGGGGTCTGGCCCGAGGACCCGCGGTACGACCCGGAGCTGCTCGAGCAGGGTGACCGCCGCAACGTCGTCGACCGATTCCGCTACTGGCGCGTCGAGGCGATCCGCGCGGAGCTCGACACCCGCCGTCACCCGTTCCACGTCGCGATCGAGAACTGGCAGCACGATCTCAACATCGGCTCGATCGTCCGCACCGCGAATGCCTGCAACGCCGCGAGCGTCCGCATCGTCGGCCGCCGCCGCTGGAATCGTCGCGGCGCGATGGTGACCGACGCGTACCAGCACATCGCGCATCACGCCTCGGTCGCGGACCTCATCGAGTGGGCCGCCAGGCAGTCGCTGCCGATCGTCGCGGTCGACAACCGTCTGGGGGCCGTCCCGGTGGAGACCGCGCCGATCCCGGAGGAATGCGTGCTGCTCTTCGGCCAGGAGGGTCCCGGTCTCACCGACCTCGCCCTGACCGCCGCGGATCTCCTCGTCGAGATCCGGCAGTTCGGCTCGACGCGCTCCATCAATGCGGCGGCGGCCGCCGCCGTCGTCATGCACGAATGGGTGCGTCGCCACGCCCGCTGACTGGACGGCAATTCGAGCGCGCGCTGAAAATGCCCCCCGAACTGGGGAGGGTGAATAGCAGGGTGAGAAATCGTCACCTTGGCGCCGCGGTCGCGTGGGCCCTGCTTTTCTAGAGCGAGCCGCGCCCACCCGAGGGTGCGGCCCAGTCCGCTGTCCTGGCCGACACCCAGCAGATCTGAGCCGCGCCTCACCCGAGGGCGCGGCTCGGTCGCTGTGGCGCGTCCGGGGCTGAGCGGGCCAGCCAGCTTGCCAGGAGGGACCCCAAGTGACGCGAGCCCGGTCCGAGCGGAAGCGCCGCACCAGTTTCATCGGACTCCGGAGCCGACGTGCCGCTCCCGACGCCGGGTACTGGGGCCGCGGGGTGCGAGCGCTGGCGATCGCGCTCATCGCCGCGCTCGGGCTGTCGCTGGCGCCGACCTGGACCGCGTTCGCCGATGACGACCCGACGTCGGTCCTCGGCCTGACGAAGAGCACCGTGCCCGCGTCGCCGCCGCCACTCAACCCCGGGGAGTCCGTCAACTACCGGGTCGAGCTCGTCTGTAGCAACCTCGAGCCGACCGGCTGTCTCAACGCTGCCCTCACCGATGTGGTGCCCGAGCCGCTCGTGCTCGACCTCGGGAGCATCGCGGTCTCCGGCGCGCCCGCGGCGAACACCTCCTCGGGCAACACGATCCAGCTCGCGTTCACGCAGACGATCTACGGCGGGGTGGGGCTCGACGACGGCACGAGCGTCGTCGTCACCTACTCGGCAAATCTGCCGACGAACGTCTCCGGTGACTGGAACGGCGTCGAGCTCGTCAACACCGCCGTGTTCACCGCAGCGAACGCGACGAACAGCGGGATCTCTCGGGCCGCCGTCGTCACCCCGAACGTGCCGCTGACGCTCGTCCCGGGCATCACGAAGTCCTTCGACCCGGTCTCGGCATCGGCCGTGCCTGGTGCGCCGGTGACGATGACGCTGTCGACGTGGAATGCGTCGAACCAGTCGGTCGACACGATCACGGTCCAGGATCCGAAGGGCGGGACGCCGAACCCGTTCCAAGATGACCTCCGGATCACCGGCATCAGCGCGCTGACCCCGCCGACCGGCGCCGACCGGGTCGCGGTCCAGTGGCTTGACGCGACGGCATCGCCGAGCCCCGCCTGGGTGCCGGCGAGCCCGACCGCGCAGGCGATCCCGAGCGACCCGAACGACCTGCTCACCGGTGCCCCGGCCTCCGGGGACATCCTCGGGGTGCGGCTCATCTTCAGCAGCAGCACCGGGACCATCCCGGTGACCGCCGCCGGCGGCGAGGGCACCATCGTCTTCGACACCGCCATGCGAGACGACATCGACGTGCCGGTCGGCGGCCGCGACCTCGAGAACACTGCCACCGCGCAGCTGACCAAGGACTTGGCAGATTCGGGCCCGGTCGATTCGCTCGCGACCGTCGCGCTCGAGAAGGCCGAGCTCGGCCCGTTCCTGACGAAGCGCTTCGACGACCGCCGGCTCGTGCCCGGCGAAAGCACCACTGCGCACCTGGAGTCCGGTAACGGCGACTTCCCCATCATCCGCATGGACGTGACCGAGCCCTCGCCGGGTGAGCTGAACCTCCTCGAGCAGGGCCTCGAGTTCAGCGGCTTCGTCGACGCGGACGTCGAGTGGCCGATCGGGGCGACCGCCGCGACGTTCCAGTACTTCTACAACGACACGGATCCCTCGCCGTCGATCGCGCTGACGGAGACCGATCCGATGCCGACGCCGGAGGTCGGGCGCACCGTCACCGGCTTCACCGTCAGCTTCACGGGGTCGATCATCCCGCGCGCCTACGCGGTGCTCCCCTTCGCCGTGGCCGCGCTGCCGGTCACGGGCCTGCTCGACCTCACCGAGCGGAACATCGCCTACGCCGAGCTCGAGCGTGCCGACGGCGCGCATGCCGACGTCGAGGCCTTCGACGACCTCACCCGTACCCCGGCCCGGGTGAACACGACCGTTGACAAGCGCATCGTGCCGACCGAGATGTGGTCGGAGCCCGGCTCCACCGCGGTGATCGCCATCGAGTCGAAGGTGAACGGCCGCACCGACGTCCCCGACTCGACCGTCGGTGCCGAGGCGCTGGCGATCTCGGACCCGGCCGTCCCCTCGGGCACGGTCGACGAGTTCTGGGACAACTTTGACCTGCGGGCCATCGCCCCGACCGCGGTCCCGGCGAATGCGACGGTCACCGCGAACTGGTGGGATGGCACCGCCTGGGTGCCGATCCCCGGCGCGACCGCGGTCGGCCCGGTGTCCGGCTGGACGTTTGCGATCCCGTCCACCGTGCGAGACGCGGCGAACTTCGGCGGCATTCAGCTCGTCTTCACGCCGACGACCCCCGGCGCCCTGCTGCAGCCCGGCTTCACCGTCGCGCCGTACTACCAGGTCGCGCTCCGCAGCACCCTGCGTAGCAACGGCCAGCCCGCGGGCGCCCCGAACGGCACGCCGGCGGTGCAGATCGACAACATCGCACAGTCACGCGTCGACAACACGAATGCGGATCCCGTCTTCGCGATCGACGACGACCCAGCGCAGATCACCGTCAACCCGCTCGATGACCCGGTCGGCCCCGGCCCTGGCCCCGGTCCGACGCTCGCCGACAAGGAGTGGATCGACCCGGCGACGAAGACGGTGCAGGCGCGCACCGGCAATGAGGCGACCGCCAGGCTGCTCTGGACGACGAGCGGGCTGCCGCTGCAACGCGTGGCGATCAGCGATCCGGCGCCGACGTCCGCCACCGCGACGGGCCTCCCGGCCGTCGAGGACACCGTGTTCGACGCCTTCAACGTCGTCGCGATCGCGCCGATCACGAATGGGAGCGACCCGTCGATGAAGTTCGACGCGGTCACCGGCGTGTTCTACTTCAGCGCGTCCGACGATGCGTGGAAGGACATCACGAGCGCCGCCTGCTGGCCGGCGGCCGCCTGTGACGGCGCCTTCCCCGGCTACACGCTGACGCCCGCGCAGCAGGCGGACGCGGTGGGTGTGCGGATCGAGTTCGCCGAGAGCCCGACCCGGGCCTCGCGGATCACGAGCCCGCTCGACCCGCCGGTCGGCAGCGGCGTCGCGGCCTCCTCGGGCTTCCGCCCCATCGACCTCACCTTCGAGATCCGTGACGCGAAGCGCTCGGATGGCTCCGCGGTCACGGCGCACACCGACTACAACCTGAGCACCGCAGGTGCGGTCAACAACACGGTGCGTGTCGACGGCTGGATCGACCCGACCACCGTGCACAGCACGGTCAGCGATGACTTCATCACGGTCCAGGATGTCCCGCTCAACGTCACCGTGACGAAGGCCTGGGACCACACCCTGCTCGGGCTTCCGCCTTTCGGCACCGACGCCGACCGCTACCCGCTGGCCACCGCGACCATCGTCGCGACGAACCAGACGGCCGCGCGGGTCGATGTGCTCGAGCTCACCGACCCGAACCCGACCGTGTCGACCGTCTCCGCATTCGAGTACCTGGACCTCTACCAGGTGCTCGGCGTGACGGTGCCGGACGGCGCTACCTCCTCGCGGGTCCTCATCACGTACTCGACCGACCCGGCGAACCCGGTGTCGTACACGATCGCCGCCGCGCAGGCGTTGTCGCCAACCGCGCTCGAAAACGCCATTGCGATCAGCGTCCGGCACGAGGGCCGGATCGAGACGGACGAGCAGACGCAGCTGCAGTATGTCGCGCAGCTCCGGGCGACGGAGCGCACGAGCGGCAACGCGGTCCTGGTGAGCACGGTGCCGGACAACACCGTCCGCGCTTGGGTCCGTGACCAGGGTGGCCTGGCCGATCAGTTTGGGGTGGCGACCGAGGCGGCGAATGCGCCGATCACGCTCCTCGACCCGACTTACGACGTGACCGCGTTCAAGACGATCTCGCCCGAGTCGCGGAACCAGGAGGACGCGGCCCGCAATGTCACGGTCGAGCTCTCCGGCCAGCCCTCCGGCACGGTCCGCACGAGCTCGATGACGTACACCGACGCCGACCCGCGGTTCTGGAACGCCTACGACTTCACCGGCTTCCAGCCGATCACCCTCGCTGCTCCGATCACGCGGATCAAGGTCGAGGCGCTCGTCGGGGTGGACTACGCCTATGACGCCCTCGCCGACGAGATCCAGGTCACCTGCCTGGGCGGCCCGGTCCTCACCCCCTGCTGGACGCTCGTCGGTGTCCTGACAGGGACCCCCGGCTCGACCGTGACCCCGGCGATCAATCCGCCCGGCTCGATCTATGAGCCGGCCATCCGCGGACTGCGCTACACGCTCGACCGCACCGACGGTGCGAACTGGGAGCGCCCGTACAACCCGCGCCAGCGCGTGCAGTTCACGGCGGACCGACGCGACAACCTGCTCATCGGCCCGAACGGCACGAACGTCGACCCGGTCCCCTCGACCCAGCCGTATGTCCCCGCGACCCGGATCGCGCCCGAGGAGACGGTGCTCGGTCGGACCACGAACGAGCTCCAGGTGGAAGGTGTCGGCGGCTGGCCGAAGAGTATCAACCCGACCGAGGTCGAGTGGCGCGAGAGCGATGAGGCGACCGACACCACGGACCTGCTCCACCAGCAGAACGCCGTACGGATCGTCAAGACGCCGGCGGGGAACGTCTCACCGGGCACGACCATCCCATTCCAGATCGCGGTGACGAACACCGGTGACTGGGACATGACCGGCGTCAAGATCGTCGACACCATTGAGACCGATGTCCCCGGCGGCGCCCGACTCGTGATCCCGACGGTCATACCGGGCGATCCCGCGGTGTTCCTCTACGCCCTGCGCAATGGCAGCGGCGCGACGCAGCCGGCCCCCGCATTCACCGCGACCCCGAGCGCGCCGTTGGCGACCATCACCTTCGAGCCGGTCGACCCGACCTGGGTGCTGCCGTCCGGCTGGACGCTGACGATCACGGCGAACCTCGAGGTCCGGTCTGACATCCCCGCGAACTCAGACATCGCCAACGGCGCCGTCGTGACCACCGATCGACGCTTCGACGTCTGCGTCGGCGCGGACCTCGGCACGAACCGCGCCCCGGTGAGCAACGTCGCGGACTGCACGACCACGACGAGCGTCCACACCGTGGCGGCATCACCGCTGCTCATCATCAAGGGCGTGCGCGGCGACGGCGGCGGCGTCAAGGGCGTGCCGACGACCGACGCGAACTACGACGACCTCGGCGTCCTCGCCTACACCGGTGCGCCGAGCACCGCGTACTGCGAGAACCCGAACTGGGACCCGGATGGGGTTGCCAGCAGCGGCGACGAGTACTACCGCAGCCCCTGCGTGCCGATCACCCGACCGGGTGGCGCGGAGGAATGGCGCGTCGATGTGCGCAACTCCGGCAACATCCCGAGCACCCGACTCGCGCTCATCGACGTGCTGCCGGGCTACGGCGACCGCGGCGTCATCATCGACCAGGTCCGCTCGTCCCGCTGGGCGCCGACCTTCCTCGGTGACCTCGACGTCAAGCTCACCGGCACCGCACATGCCGCCGACGCGGTCGTCGAGATCCAGTACCTGACGACGGTGCCGGCCACGAACTGCAACCGGCTCGACATCCTCTCCCAGATGACCGGACAGCCGGTGACCGCGAGCGACCTGCAAGCCGGCGAGCCCGCGAGCTGCATCGCCGAGGTCAACGGCGGCCGCGGTTGGCTCACCTATGACGAAGCGTCGATGGACGCCGACGAGCTCGCGTCGGTCAAGGCGTTCCGCATCGTGGTGAGCTACCAGGACTCGGACTCCGATCCGAGCACCATCGAGGGTTTGGAGCCCGGCGAGACGCTCACGATCGAGTACCGCAGCAAGACGGCGCCCTTCGCGGCGCGCGCCGAGACGTCGGACCGCGACTCAATCGCCTGGAACTCGATCGCCGGCGGTGCGCTCGGCGTCGACCCCACGGCCCCGGGCACGCGCTACCCGAGCCTCATCCGTGAGCCGCGGAAGACCGGCATCGCGATGGCGCTCGGCAAGCTTGAGCTCGCGAAGGCGGTCTCGACACCCGGCGGTTGGCCGTTCGGCGCCGTCATGCCGGACGAGTACGACTTCACGATGGAGTGCACCTCCGACGGGGTCGACGTCCCGCTGCTCGGG